>JAWKVL010000004.1:0-153434 GCA_041398065.1 Dongiaceae bacterium
GCGGAGCTGGCAGCCACGAATGCGACGCTGGCGCAGGAGATCGACGAGCGCAAGCGCACCCAGGAGCATCTGCAGATTGCCCAGGATGAGTTGATCCAGGCCGCCAAGCTGGCTGCGCTCGGTCAGATGTCGGCTGCCATCGTTCATGAAGTCAGTCAGCCGGTTGGTGCGATGGAGAACTACCTGGCGGCAACCGGCGTGTTGGCAGCGCGCGGCGAAGTGGAAGCGGTACGCGGCAACGTGGAAGTGGCACGCGACCTGCTGCGACGGATGCAGCGCACCATCCAGCATCTGAAATCCTTCGCGCGCAAGGAGAAAGGTCACCTGGAGCAAGTTGACGTGACGCAGGTGCTGTCCGCCGCGGTCGAGCTGGTCCAGCACCGCAACCGCCGCATCGGTGCGGACATCTCCCTCCATGTGCCCGAGCGCCTGCCGCCGGTGCGTGCCAGCCCGGTGCGGCTCGAGCAGGTCTTTGTTAATCTGCTTGGCAACGCGCTCGACGCGGTCGAAGCGAGTGACGCGCCGCGCATTGAAGTGACCGTGCACGAGGCCGGCTGCAAGCTGTGCATCGAATTCGCGGACAATGGTTGCGGCTTTGCGCCTGAGCATGCGCACCGCCTCACTGAACCATTTTTTACGACCAAACGCACTGGCGAGGGCTTGGGACTCGGCCTTTCCATATCGCGTGCGATCATCGAGGACCTGGGTGGATCGTTGAAGGCGCGGGCCGGCGAGAAGGCAGGCAGCGTGTTCAGCATTGAAATTCCACTCATGCCGGAGAATCGTGACCGGCAGATGCAGGTGGCGGAATGAGTTCCGGCACAATCCTGTTCGTTGACGACGAAGAACAGATGCGCGCGTCCGTCGAACAATGGCTTGGTCTGTCCGATTTCAAAGTTGCCAGCGCCGCCGACGGACAGGCGGCCTTGTCCAAGCTGCAGCAAGGCACGTTCGACGCAGTCCTGACAGATGTTCGCATGCCCAAGCTCGGCGGACTCGATCTGTTGGAGCGGATACGCAATCTCGATGCCGATCTGCCCGTGATCCTGTTGACCGGCCACGGCGACATTGCCATGGCGGTGGAGGCGATGCGCAAGGGGGCGTACGATTTCCTCGAGAAGCCGTACGACGCCGATCATCTGGTGCTGGTGGTGCGCCGTGCTGTCGAGCGCTATAAACTCGTGCGCGAAGTGCAGCGGCTTCGCTCCGCTGTCGGGAGCGACCAGTCGATCGATGCCCGGTTGATCGGCAGCTCGCCCGCAATGGCGGCGTTGAAGAAGACCGTGCGCGAGCTGGCAAGCGTGGATGCCAGCGTCATCATCCGCGGCGAAACCGGCACCGGCAAGGAGGTCGTGGCGAGGTGCCTGCACGAGCTGGGACCGCGCGCCGGACGACCATTTGTCGCGATCCATTGCGGCGCGATCCCAGAGACCATTTTCGAGAGTGAGTTGTTTGGCCACATGCCGGGTGCATTCACGGGAGCGTCGGCGCGGCGCGTGGGCAAGTTCGAGTTCGCCAATGGCGGAACGGTCCTTCTGGATGAGATCGAATCCATGCCGCTCGCCCTGCAGACCAAGGTGCTGCGGGTCCTGCAGGAACGTGTGGTGGAACCGTTGGGCTCCAACAAGCAAATCCGGCTCGATATCCGCGTGCTGGCGGCATCGAAGACGGATTTGCGTAAGGAGAGCGAAGCCGGCCGGTTCCGCGCCGACCTCTATTTCCGGCTGGGTGTGGTGGAGATCAGCGTACCGCCCTTGCGTCAGCGCAAGGAGGACATCCCGCTGCTGTTCGATGCATTCGTCGTCGAGGCATGCCGGCTGCACGGCCGCGAGCGCCGGAGCGCGACGCCGGAGGCGTTGGCGCTGCTCATGACCCAGGACTGGCCGGGCAATGTGCGCGAACTGAAAGCGGCGGCGGAACGGTTCAGTTTAGGGCTGCCGCTGGAAGGCGCGACTGAGACTCTGAACCATGCAGGCCCATCATCGAAAGGCTTGGGCGAGCTCGTCGCTGACTATGAGCGGCAGGTGATCGCGGCCGCATTGGAGATTTGCGAAGGCAGCACTGCGCGAGCCGCCGATCGGCTTGGCATTCCGCGCCGGACGCTCAACGAGAAGATCCAGAAATACGGTCTACGTGCCATTTCGTCGTAGTATCTTGATCTGCAGGCGGAGCGGACGTCCGCCGAAGTGCCATTCTACTTGGCGGAAATCTGCCAAGCCTGAGGCGCAACCAGACGAAAGCGCGTTGTTTTCTCGTCATTTTGATCGTGGCACGATCCTTGCGACAAGAACCGCCGAACGGCGCCAAGCCGTTGTGACACGAATCGGGAGGAAACGATGCAGAGCTTGACCAGGCGCCGGATTCTGTCCGGCGTAGTTGCAATCGGCGTCAGCCTTGCGCCACTCGCAGCCAAAGCCGATGACTTCGTGAATATCCTGACCGGCGGCACGTCGGGTGTCTACTACCCGCTCGGCGTTGCGATCTCGAAGGTGCTGTCCGACAAAATCGACGGCGTACGCCCCTCGGTGCAAGCGACCAAGGGCTCGGTCGAGAACCTCAATCTCATCCAGGCCGGCAAAGGCGAGATCGCCTTTACGCTCGGCGATTCGCTCGCGGCCGCAGTGGCCGGATCGGCCGATGCGGGATTCAAGAGCCCGCTCGACAAGGTGCAGACCATCGGCGCGATCTACCCCAACTACGTGCAGATCGTCGCTTCGCAGGAGAGCGGCATCAAGACCCTGGCCGATCTCAAGGGCAAGCGCCTCTCGGTCGGAGCGCCGAAATCCGGCACCGAACTCAATGCGCGCGCGATCCTGGGCGCCGCGGGTATCAAATACGAAGACCTGGGCAAGGTCGAGTATCTCGATTTCGCCCAATCGGTCGAGCTGATGAAGAACCGCCAGCTCGACGCGACGTTGCAGTCCGCGGGTCTCGGCGTCGCATCGATCCGCGATCTCGCCACCTCGATCCCGATCGTGGTGGTCACGGTTCCGGAGGAGATCGTGCAGAAGCTCGGCGATCCGTTCTTCTCCGCGACTATTCCGGCCAACACCTATGACGGCCAGACCGCCGACGTGATGACGGTGGCGGTGCCGAACTTCCTGGTGACGCGCGCCGATCTTTCGCCCGATCTGGTCTATAAGATCACCGCAGCGATCTACGACAATCTCGGCGATCTGGTTGCGGCGCATGCCGCCGCCAAGGGCATCAAGCTCGAGAAGGCGGCCAAGGGATCGCCGGCGCCGATCCATCCCGGTGCGGCCAAGTACTTTACCGAGAAGAATGTGATGTAGCGGCCTTTGGAGCGGGAGCGCAGCACAGCGCTCCCGCGTCTTTTCCCATGTCGCAAGATCAAGATACCAACATGGAGTCCGGCAGCACGGCGCGCTTGCCGTTCGGTGAATCCGGACTGAACCAGGATCTGTTTTCGGCCGGCGGGACAGGGCGCCTGCTGTTCTGGGTCTCGATCGCATTCTCGACATTCCAGCTGGTGACCGGCTTCGGCATTCCGCTGGACAAGGACTTCCTGCCCGGATTCGATCTCGCAAGGCTGGCGGGGGCGGCCCTCGTCCTTGGCGCAATCAAGGTGGGCTGGGATGCGCTGAAGCGGCGCAACGTCCGCGAAGGGCTGCTGGCGCTGGTCACCTTGGCGATCACCTATGCGATCCTGGTGCGCTATGCGGGCGGCCTGCCAAGCCAGGTGCTGCGCACCATGCATGTCGGGTTCCTGTGCTTGGTTGCCGCACTCGCTTTGTGCGCCAGCATGGCCGGCAAGAAGGAACGGCGGCTCGACCGCTGGCTGCTCGCGATCCTGGGTGCGCTCGGCTTTCTGGCCGGCCTCTATCAATGGGCGGTCTATTTCGACTTGGTCGAGCGTTCCGGCGATCTGCTGATGCAGGATCTGGTGGTGGGGGCGGTGGGGCTGACGGTCTTGTTCGTGCTGGTGTGGCGCGTGCTCGGGCCGGCGTTGCCCATCATGTCGGGACTGTTCCTGGCCTATTGCCTGTTCGGCAATCATCTGCCGTCGCCGCTCGACCATCGCGGCTACGACACCGCGCAGGTGATCGAGCACATGGTGTTCGGTACCGAAGGGATCTACGGCACGCCGACCCTGGTCTCCGCCACCTACATCTTCCTGTTCATACTGTTCGGGTCGTTCATGGAGCGGGCCGGCGTCATCCGCTTCTTCAACGAGATCTCGGTGGCGGCTTTCGGTCGCGCGCGCGGCGGGCCCGGCAAGGTGTGCGTGGCATCGAGCGCGCTGATGGGCACAGTTTCCGGCTCCGGCGTCGCCAACGTCGTCGCGTCGGGCCAGTTCACCATTCCGCTGATGAAGCGGTTCGGCTTCACGCCGGCCTTCGCGGGCGGAGTCGAGGCGACATCATCCATGGGCGGGCAGATCATGCCGCCGGTGATGGGCGCCGTCGCCTTCATCATGTCGGAGACCATAGACGTGCCTTATGCCGAGATCGCAAAGGCCGCGATCATTCCGGCCATGCTCTATTTCTTCGCCAGCTTCTGGTCGGTGCATCTGGAGGCCGGCAAGCGTGGGCTTGAAGGCCTGCCGAAGGATCAGCTGCCGAGCTTCGTGTCGGAGGTGAAGGCGAACTGGTACCTGGTCCTCCCGCTGATCGCACTGATCTATCTGCTGTTCGCCGGCTTCACGCCGCTGTTCTCCGGCGCGGTCGCGCTTGCGCTCACCATCGTGCTGATCCTGGGACTTGCAATCGCAGGCGGCCTGCCGGCGAACGCGTTGCGCGTGCTGTTCTGGATTGCGCTCGGGCTGGTGTGCGCAGCCTCGGTCTGGCTGAGCGCGGCGGCGGTGGCGCTGGTGACGCTGGCGTTGATCATTCCGGCGTGGCTGAGCGGACGGGGACGCGAGGCCCTGATCGGCTGCCGCTGGGCGTTGGCGGATGGCGCGCGACAGGCGCTGCCGGTCGGCCTTGCCTGCGCTCTGGTCGGCATCGTCATCGGCACCATGACCCTGACCGGGCTCGGCACGATCGTCGGCAACATGGTGGTGTCGATCGGGCAGGACAACCTGCCGCTCGCCCTGGTGCTGGTGATGGTATTCAGCCTGATCCTGGGCATGGGCATTCCGACCATTCCCAACTACATCATCACCTCGTCGCTGGCGGCGCCGATCCTGCTGCATCTCGGGGTGCCGCTGCTCGTCTCGCATATGTACGTCTTCTATTTCGGCATCATGGCGGACCTGACGCCGCCGGTGGCGCTGGCCGCCTTTGCCGCCGCGCCGATGGCCAAGGAATCCGGGTTGAAGATCGCGTTCCAGGCGGTACGGATCGCCTTGCCGGCTTTCATCGTGCCCTACCTGACCGTCGCAGATCCCGTGTTGCTCTTGCAGCCGGCGCCGGGGATCGACGGGATCGGATATTGGCTCGATGTCGGCTACGTGGTGGCCAAGGCCGGGCTCGCGGTAGCGCTCTGGGGCGTTGCCGCCTTCGGTTTCGCCAGCGGCCGGATCAGCTGGGCGGAACGCGTCGTTGCTGCTGGCGTGGCTGCCCTCCTGTTCTTCCCCAGTGTTGCGACCGATGCGGTAGGCGTGTTGCTGGCGGGCGGCTTCTTCGGGTGGCGCATGCTGGTGGCGCGCCGCGCGGGCCAAGGTCGCCGGACCGCCTCCTGAGGAGCCGGCCGCCGCCGCAAAGCGCGGTTGCCAAGCGGGGGTCGCTTCCCTATGTTTGCGCCCGCCCGGCAGCGGGTCTGCTGGGGCGTAGCCAAGCGGTAAGGCAGCGGGTTTTGGTCCCGCCATCCCAGGTTCGAATCCTGGCGCCCCAGCCAGAAATTCTCCAGCCGACTAACAGCCGGCCAAGTCGCCGAGCCGTGATCGCCGTTCAAAGGAATGCGCGCCCCTCACCTTTGCCGAAAGCGATGAAATGCCAGTAGGGATCCACTTCGGCGTTCAGAAGATCCTCGTGCAGCAAAATGTATGAGACGGGATCGAAGTCGACCGGCAACCGAGGATCACCCCTGAGCGTGGACTCCCGGATCTTGATCTCGACGCGCTTGAATTTGCTGCAATACGGCTCCTCCCCGCGATCGACCTTCCGTTGCAGATTTGTCGGATCCCTCACCGCAAGAACGGCGGCGACTCGTTCCGGGGCGATGATCTGCAATCTGACGGCGGGAAGGCATCGGCGCTCGCCATAAGCCGAAAACGGCTTGGCGCCGAAGCGATCAGGCCTGAAGGAAATCTCGATCCAAGGTCCGAAAAGATAAGAGCGCGGAATCAGAAAGGCGAACTTGGTTCGGTTCTCGGATCGCAAGCTGAGCTTGCGCGCCTTACGGCCGTTGACGACAACCAGTACGTTCGGATTGGGCGAGTGCCTCGCCACCGAGGAAACGCTGAAAACGGCGACGTAGTCCCGCATGTCCGGCAGATTCACGAGCAGACGATTGTCGGCTTGATCGGACCAGAAGCAGGTGTGTTCGGGTTCGGGCCATCCCCAGCCCGGGCCGCCGATCTCGTCCACCGTGGAGCAGTCGCGCAGATCGTAGTCCGAGCGAGATGCAGTTGATTGGGCCAAGGGTCTTGAGAGCGGACCGAAATGCCTAAGAATCAGACGCTCAAGCGTGCACCGGCGACCAAGCCTCTCCCACACATCGTAAAGACGGCGATGCCGAATTACGAATTTGTCGCGCCGGACCATCAACGTGGCTGGGTCGGATGGGTTCGGCGAAGACCTGGCATTTGGCAACTTCAAGACAGGTTCGCCGAGCAACTTCGCGTTACTGAATGCCGTCGCCAGCGACCCGGCGAACGCCTCAGTTCCCGTCATCGAGATCACCTCCGCAAGCGTCTTCCGATCGCAGACCGGCAGCAAGTGCCAGCAATCGACCAGCGCCTGTAGCGCATCGGCACGCGTACCCTCCGCGAAACCGTGTCGCAGCGAACCGACGATTGAAAACTCCGGCGAGGGCATAAGTACGGATACGCCGAAGAACGCGATCGATTCTGCGGTATCCCAGAATCTGCGGCTTACGTTTTTCGCATCGGCAGAGTCGAGAAGGCGCCAGTGCAGATCGATGTCGCCCTTTCCCTTGGTCAGGTTCCAGCTGTTCCTGCGCAGGGGAGTTCGGTACTTCAAGGTGGCCGCCGTCATTCCATATTTCGGCACCCATCCAAGATTAGTCAGGATATCGACGGCTCGGCGTAGTTGGCGGCGCCGAACGTGGATGTCGATATCGCCGGTTTGCCGGAACGACCAGGCGTTGAATCGCGTGCAGAATGCCGCACCCTTCGTCACCATGATTGGCACGGCACTCGTCAGCGCCCGCAACGCCGGGAGCGATTCGTGGCTGATGAGCCGGTTGTATGTGAAGGTGGCCCGAACCTTGCCCCGCAACTTCGCCGGGAGCGGGAGGTCCGGCGCGACTTTCGAGAGGTTGGCGTGGACCGCCGGCAGCAGCCGCAGCTCCGCATGAGGGGCCTCCTCAAGGACCACCGAATCGGTCCAGGATTTCCAGGCGGCAGCCGCGGTCGTCCGGTCCGCGGACAACGCGGCATGGAGCAGGTTCGCTTCGCGGTCGGTCAGCGTGAAATCAGGCATTCCTCGTCCGCGCACGATGCTCCCGGACAACACGCAGCAGATCCTGCCTGCCGCGCGAAACATCGCGCACACCCATGTTGTCAGCATGGATTCGCCGCAGAAGGACGACGGAATCGAGCTGCTTCATCGGAATGCCCATGACCGCTGCCCGAACCGTCCAGTCGACGCTCGATGCATGCGTCACGTCGGTGCGGAAGCGACCGACCTTCGCGAAGACATGCCGGCGCACCAGACTGCAGGTCAGCTGGCGTGTCGTGAATGGTGGCTGCTTCGGTTCGAGCAGCTCGTTGGTGTTCACGATCTGCCCGCAGACGATCTCGATACCTGGATCGCTCTCGAAGACGCCTACCATGTCCCGCAGTCGGGTGGATGGCCAGACATCATCAGCGTCGAGAAACGCGATGAAGTCTCTGCTCGCGACGTCCAGCCCCGCATTCAGAGAAGCTGGATGGCCGCTGGCCGGCCTGGTGATCACCTGCGCGCGAATGGCATGACTACGTGCGATCTCTGCCGTGCGATCCTCCGAACCATCGTCTATGACGATCGTCTCGAGATCGCTCAGGTTCTGGGCGTAGATGCTGTCCAGAGCTTCGCGCAAATAGGCCTCTCCGTTCCGGACGCAAATGATGACTGAAACGTTCGCCATCTTCATCATTCTTCAATAGCGGTCGAGACCGCATCGACGACCGAGGCCAGATCAATGCCGAGGTCGATAGCAAAGGCCGGGAGATCCTGAACGATCTTCAGCAGCGCCTTGGGCGTGAACTCCGTTCCGCCCATCAACCCCCCGACCGTGCTCGGCAGCAATGCGCGCATGGCCTCCGCGCGCGACGCAGCGGCGACGCAGGTCCGACCGTCGGTCGAGACGCGCGGAAGCAAGATGGCGGTGAGATCCGCAGAATGGACGAGATCGACGCCACGCTGGTCGAAGAAGATCACTCCCTTCTCTTCCGCGATCTTGTGCGCATTGACGACCCATTCCGTGAGGCGCGGAAGCATCCGCAGGGTGCCGGGAAGGGCCTTCGCCGTGCGATAGACCATGTGGACCGTCCGTCGCTGCGGGTCAATCGCGCAGTAATCATCGCCAAGATACCCCATGCCAGCCAGCGCACAGGCAAGCGCCGTGGTCGACTTTCCCGAGCCGCCGGCGCCGGCGAGCAAAACGGCGCGACCATTGATGGAAACTGCCGCCGCATGGACCATCTGCATGCCGCGCTGGTTGAGCAGCCACGACAGCGGAATCCGGAAGGGAGAAGCCTTGGCCCAGGCCGGCAACGACAAAATATCCGGGTACCACGTGTACGAGCGATGCTGCTCGCGATCGTAGACGATCAATGAACTGGTGTGGATGTCGAACGCGCAGCGGAACCGATCGTCGGAGTAGGTGGTAACCACACCAAGCGGTTCATGGCCGGTATCTCCCCACGGGCGATCCGGCGGCCCGAGCTGCGGATCCGTGCCGTCCCAGACCGATATCGAATGACAGGTTGCGCTCGTCTCTCCATTGCCAGAGGACAAAAAAGCCCGGCTCAGCTGTTCGTGCCCGAGCGAAGTTGCCAGAATATTGAAGCGCGCATTGCCAATCGAAAATTCCTTACGGGGCGCCTGCTCCAAAGCTGCGCGCGCCCGATCTGCAACCCGGTCAGCGAAATCGACTGCAAGGTTCACAGTGTAGGCCGTGGATGCACGTATGGCCATCCGGTCTCGCTGACATCGTGAATCGGATCTGCCTGCAGAAGATCCCACATGTCCGTGTACTCGTCGAACACGGGCGGCGACCAGGACGAACGCTGCAGATCAGGGAGCTTTTCGGCAGCCGCGGCCGGAGCGGAATCGGCACCATCGATGACGCCACTATCAATCAGTTTTGCGATGCAAGTCTCGAGATCGCCTCTGATGCTGGCGGCGTCCGTTCCGTAGGCGGAGGCGAGCGTGGAGACGATCTCGTCCAGTGAGGCACCGGCTACGATCAGGGTCCAAAGGTCCGCGGCCGTGCCGGATCCCGAGAAATAGGAGCCTGTTGCGACATTGATGATGATGACTTCATCCTGGAGCCGTTCGTGCGAGACGCGATTCGAGTCTATGCGGAATCCCATTTCTGGCCCTTCTTGCTGTTCTCCAACACTTCGCGATAGGCAGCTGCATAGCTGTCGACGCACCGGTCGAGGCTGAACCTCGCCCTCGATCGCTCATAGGCTCGCCCACTCATGTGAGACCAGAGCCCAGGCTCCGAGAGCAGTTGTATGATCGATCGAACAAGCGATCCGAGCTCCTCGTTCGGCACCACGAAACCGGTAACTTCGTGTTCAACCGTCTCCGGCAGACCGCCGACATTCGATACGATACAAGGCGTTCCGACACTGGCCGCCTCCGCGGCCGCCAGGCAGAAACCTTCTCGCGTCCGCGATGGTGCAAGCAGGATCGAGCTTTCCGCCATCAACCGCCTGACTTCCATGCGGTCGAGCGCTCCCAGGAATGCCACGCGCTGTGAGATGCCGAGCGCTGCCGCCCGCTCCTCGAACCGACGCTGGTCCTCGCCGTAGCCGACCAGCGTCAGCTCAGCGTCGATGCCGCGACTGCGCACCGCGGCCAGCGCGTCGATGGCCAGATCGAAGCCTTTCTCCCGCTGCATCCGGCCGACGCACAGCAACTTGTGACGCGGCGGCATCCTGCGTTTTGCGAGGAATTCCGGAGGCATCGCAATGCCATTGTAGATTGTTCGGGAGTCAGCAGTCCGCCCCGAAAACTCAGTCGCGGACACCAGGGCGGCATGCGACACTGCGGTCAGCAACCTGGCTTCCAGGATCATGCGGCGCGTGACCTGCGTCTTATCGCTCTCTTCCAAGGCACCGTGCTGGGTAAGGATCAACGGGACCTGTGATCCCTGCTTTCTCAAGATCCGGTCCAGATAGAAAACGCTCGCCTGGGTCGCGGAGTGGACATGCAGGATGTCGGGACGCTCCGCGGCGATGATACGAGACATCTCGTGAATGTTTGCCAGGGTGTCCTGCAGGTTGGAATTCCTGAGGGACTTCGCCAGGCTCAACCTGTAGACGCGCGTGTCGGAAATGACATCGAATCGGGGCAATTCGCCGATCGTGTCTGTGACGACAGCCATCTCGATGCCGCAGCCTCGCATGGCGGCACTCAGATCGGCAACCAGCATTTCGATGCCCCCTGCGACGGGCAGGTACAATGGCGTAAAAGCTAGAACTCTCATCAACCTCGGAAGGCAATAGCCCGGAAACCGACTCGTCGGAGGCTTGCGCGACGGACGTTACTGCATCGCCCCGCCGCAATCCAAGAAGATATCGGCCACCACCTTCAATCCATGACTCCTTTGCAGAAGCTCCAGAATGCATGCAGATCGTACTTGGGATCGCTTCACCCGCATCCTAAAGCTGGGGGCGCCCGAAGCGAGAATCGAACGGGTGTAATTAGCACTACTCAATAATTAGCGGATTGCGCCTATGTATACTTTGCCTCGAAAACAGCAGTACTGTAGGTAGATCCGTAACATCTCAGAAATTGATTTCAATTCCTACTGCGAATATTTGGATTCTGTACAATAGTCCTAAGTTACTTGAGAGCTTTTTAACCACTATTGCCTCATTTTTTCGGCATCCGATCACAACCTGTTGGGCGCGCTGCTTGGCAGGTGAAGGGGAAATGCCAAGAGTCCGGTCAATGAGGTTGTTGCCATGAATATGCTGTTTCGTCCGGCGCGCTCGCGCGCATCGAATAGCTTCCGGCAGATGGTTGATGACATGCCGGTGAACGTGATGACGTGCAATCTGAACGACTTTGTCATCGACTACGTGAACAAGTCGACAGTCAGCACACTGCAGAAGATCGAGCATGTGCTGCCGGTGAAGGCGGCGGACCTGGTCGGCACGTCGATTGACGTGTTTCACCGGAACCCTGCGCACCAGCGCCAGATCCTGAGCGACCCGCGCCGCCTGCCGTATCGGGCCCGCATCTCTATCGGTGGCGAGTTCCTGGACCTGCTTGTGACGGCGATCATGGATGGCGGCCGCTACGTGGCGCCGATGCTGACCTGGGAACTGGTCACCGAGCAGGTGAAACTGGAGAACGAGCAGACGCGCCTGCGCCACATGATCGACGAGATGCCGATCGCGATCATGACGTGCGATCTGGACTTCAAGATCAACTACATCAACAGGACCAGCACCGAGACCTTGCGCACGCTGCAAAAGCTGCTGCCGGTGCCGGCCGACAAGATGGTTGGCCAGACCATCGACGTCTTTCACAAGAACCCGGCGCACCAGCGCGGGATTCTGCAGGACGGCAGCCGGCTTCCTCACCGGGCTAAGATCAAGCTTGGGGATGAGACGCTCGACTTGCGGGTGTCGGCGATCCGCGACAAGGAAGGCAAGTATCAGGGCCCGCTGCTGACCTGGTCGGTCGAGACCGCCAATCTCGCTCTGGCGAACAGCGTCAAGAGCGTCGCCCAAACGGTGGCGAGCGCAGCCGAAGAGCTGCAGGCGACCGCGCGCAGCCTGACCAGCACGTCGGAGCAGGTCAGCCACCAGAGCCAGACGGTCGCTGCGGCCACCGAGGAATTGACGGGCTCGGTGAGCGAGATCTCGCGTCAGGCGTCGCACGCCGCCGCCGTGACGCGCGAGGCCGTCGCCTCGGCGCAATCGGCCGACAATCTGGTCGGCACGCTCAACGCCTCGGCGGAGAAGATCGGCGATGTCGTCAAGCTGATCGCCGAGATCGCGAGCCAGACGAACCTGCTGGCGCTGAACGCGACGATCGAGGCGGCGCGCGCCGGAGAAGCGGGCAAGGGCTTCGCCGTTGTCGCGTCCGAAGTGAAGTCGCTGGCGAACCAAACCGGCAAGGCGACTGATGAGATCGCCGGTCAGATCCAGGCCATCCAGGGCGCCACCGGCTCCGTTGTCGAGGCCATCCGTCAGGTCGCGTCCAAGATTGGTTCGATCGACGAAGTGACGACGGCGATCTCCGCCGCGGTCGAGCAGCAGAACGCTGCAACCCAGGAAGTGGCCCGCAACATCCAGGAGGTCACGGTGGCCGCCGGTGAATCGGGCCAGCATTCGCAGATGGTGCTTAAGGCCGCGAGCGAACTGGCGCAGAACTCGGA
Organism: Dongiaceae bacterium; assembly: GCA_041398065.1. GTDB lineage: Bacteria > Pseudomonadota > Alphaproteobacteria > Dongiales > Dongiaceae > Dongia_A. The sequence goes on from JAWKVL010000004.1 coordinate 12,694, forward strand.
GACGCTGTCGGGCGACGTCAATCAGTTCCTGGTCAAGCTTGGAGCCCTTTAACCGGCCCTGACCAATCCTTGCTTCCGAAGCCGATCAGCGTCGGTTCGGAGAGCGAGGACGGGCCGGGAGCGGACGACCTCGTCCCCTTGGATCGACCGCCCGCAGGCGCGGCCCCGGGCCCTCGACATCGCCTTCCCTCAGCAGAATGAATGCTGGCGAGGCGAAGCGGAGGGCCCTATCTACCGTCGCGCCTCGCGCCTCGCGCATCCCGCCGCGGTTCCCCCGATCTCCGAGCACTGGCCGCCGGGTGCTGCGGCAACGCCATTCGGCCAGATACAAAGTTCCCAGGACTCGCGGCATCGAGGTGTCATATTTCCCCGTGACACAGCAAGGTGTCGTGCGCCATGCTAGAGTGCTGCGCGCGTAATGACAGCGAACGTGTTGTGATCCTCTATCCCCTCTCCGGTAAACGAATCTGGGTCGCCGGCCATCGCGGCATGGTGGGCAGCGCCATCGTGCGGCGGCTGGCGCATGAAGATTGCGATGTGCTCACGGTCGGTCGCGATGCGGTGGATTTGACGCGACAGGCAGAATCGGAGGACTGGCTAGCAGCAGCGCGGCCGCATGCCATCATCCTGGCGGCTGGGCGCGTGGGCGGCATCCACGCCAACGATACCTATCCAGCGGACTTCATCTACCAGAACCTCGCAATTGAAATGAACGTCATCCACGCGGCTCATAGAGTCGGGGTCGAGAGGCTGCTGTTCCTGGGCTCCTCCTGCATCTATCCGCGCGAGGCGGCACAGCCGATGACGGAGTCGGCGCTCCTGACCGGTCCGCTCGAGCCGACCAACGAATGGTATGCGATCGCAAAGATTGCCGGCATCAAGCTGTGCCAAGCCTATCGCCGCCAGCACAAACGCGACTTCATCTCGGCCATGCCGACCAACCTCTATGGGCCTGGGGACAATTTCCATCCGCAGAACAGTCATGTGCCGGCAGCCCTGCTGCGCCGCTTTCACGAGGCGAAGCTGGCAGGTGCCGCAGAGGTCGCGGTGTGGGGCACCGGCCGGCCGCTGCGGGAATTCATGTATGTCGACGATGCTGCCGACGCCTGCGTGCATCTCATGCAGCACTATTCAGGCGAGGCGCACGTCAATGTCGGAACCGGCAGCGATGTTTCGATCGCGACCTTCGCCGAGCTGGTACGCGCCACAGTCGGGTTCGAAGGCCGCCTTGTCTTCGATGCCAACCGCCCCGACGGTACGCCGCGCAAGGTGATGGATGTCTCCGCGCTGAAGGCGCTTGGCTGGCAGGCGCCGACCACGCTCGAGGCCGGCCTCCGGCGCTATTACGAATGGTTCCTCTCCAACATGGCGGCTATCCGCCAGTAGTCCAGTCCGCCACGAGCCGTAGATTTTCGATCGGGTAGTCCAGCATCATCTGCCTCTGCTCCGGCGTGTTGCGCCACTCCAAGACTTTGATATAGGCGCCTGCGGCGTCCTCCACCTTGACCGTCCGGAATTCGACGATCTTGGATATCTCGGCCAGGGTCGGCTGGAGCCAGCTGTAGAACACGGTGTGGAGCTTGTTCGAAAGGATCGCGATTCCCGGGCCGAAGGTGCCGCGGCCGAAGACACAGTGAGGAGCTGACGCCAAGACCGCCACGTCCTCGGCGAAGGACCGAGAATGAACCACATAGGGAAAGTTGATCTCGTCAAGCCACGCCTTCAAAGCGCCGATGCAGGGGTTGCCCTCATCTTCGTAGACCAGGATCACGCGCTCGGTGCCCAGATGAGCGCGCGCAAAGTTGACGCAGAGCCGGTAGTAGGAAAGCGGTGGCTGTACATAAGCGTTGTGCGGAATCTCTTTCGCAAAAATGTCACCGGAACGCAGGTGGATCGCAAGATCGGCCGCGCCGGGTACCAAGGCTGGCGGCGCCAGTGTGCGTTGAAACAAGGGTTGCCCCACTGCCCGGGCCGCTCTCGCAATGTCATAGTATCCGCGCTCCCCCAGGGCTGAGCCGAAGGGGTGGGTGGAATAGAAGGTTCCGCGCAGCACGCCTTTCGGCCTGTCGCTGGTGAGATGTCGTTCGGGCAAGATGGTCACGTCGCCGACACTGATAGGGCGGTCGATGTGCAACATCGGAAAGCTTGTCAGATATACGCGCGGGATTCCAAGCTTCTGGGCAAGGGACACTGCGCAACCGATCTGTTTCACATTGTTGCCGAAGCGCCCCTCTTTGGAGCTGACGTGGAACGCTTCGACCCGTCCGTCGAAACTACTCGGCACATTGCAGACAGAGTATGGCTTGGCGTGCCGCCTCATGCGGAGCGAAGTCATGCATTCAAAGATGAAGCCATAGCGGCGTGCAACGCGGCGGAGTGCCTTATGGCGCTTCGCGACCATGACCTCGACCTGATTAAATGTCAGCTGACCGCCGTGGGGAAGTTCCAGCTTTACGAAGCGGCCGCCGCGCGTTTCCAGCAGTCGGATGACCAAAGGTTGGTGCGACGCGAGAGTGCCGAACTGATGGAGGCCGTAGTGAACGACATCCCACTCCAGCCCGTCGGGTGAGATCGAGACCTGAAGAAAAGCCGTTTTCGCGCTTTTCCAGCCGCGACGATTGTGGATCCGGATGGAATGGATCGGCCAATCCGCTCCCAGCTCCACCATCCACCATGGCCGGTCTTCTTTCCTTGTCGAAAAGTAACTGTTTCCGCCGGTCAATCCGTTCGTGCCGCGCTTTGCGCCGGAGATGCGTCCCCTGCCGCGCGTTGAGCTTTGAGTGGCTGGCCGCTTGCATGCGGCGTTGAATAGTCGCGGCTCCTCCATGCGCGAGCGGAATTCGCTGACCATCACGCGAATCCGCCAGAACAGATTCACGATGCGGGTCGAGAGTTTTCGCATGATGCGGCGCTTGGCCAGCGGAGCGCCGGAAACAGCCACGCATGCAGCAGTCTTAAACACGCGCATGAACCGACCGGATCGCGGGCAACGGAAGACCCAACCGCCGAAACCGGCCGCACAGCTCGGAAGAACTCGACGATGCCTCAGGAGGAGCCGCGCGTTCGTGCGCGGCCGAGCCGAACGGCGCAAGCCGCTTGCGCATGCGTCGACCCGCCTTCAGCAACTGCTCGATGGAATTCAACGTCACCCCAGCATTGATGTCCGAGAGCGCCATTGTGGCGCCCTGGGCGCGATGACACCGGTGCGACGTTAGTTCATTGGCGGACCGGCCTTGTCAAGAGAGAGGCCGGTCGTCGAGCCGTCAGATCATCGGGTGGCTTGGCAGTGATTGTCGTTGCGGCCGCGTGCTGGGCGCGCTTGGCTAAATAAGCCTGCTGCGAGACCTGCAAGCCAAGCCACAAGACGTCCAAAGAATTCGGCTATGGCTTTGGCGCGTTCCGCTCGAGCCCGCGCGAAGTAGTAGTCGAACTGCTCCAGGCTCAATTGCTGGCCGCTCCGGAGGGGGGATTGTCGACGTTCCATCGGAGTTCTCCAAAGAGCTCTCATCAGGAAAGTGGGGTCTTCCCGGCCATTATCGAAACGAATTGTTGATATATGATCCATGACTAATTATCATAGATCGATGGCCCGGATCGACCTGGATTCAGATCTGTTGCGCTGCTTCGTGGCGGTGGCCGACACGCGCGGTTTCACGGCTGCGGGGGCGCTGATCGGCCTGACCCAGTCGGGCATCAGCGTGCGCATCCGTAACCTTGAGGAGCGGCTGGGCCGGCGGTTGCTGGACCGTACCAGCCGCTCGGTCACCCTGACCGAAGCGGGCGAGATGTTTCTGGGCTATGCGCGCCGCATGATCGACCTCAATGACGAGGCGGTCGGTCGTATCCGCGGCACCTCCGCCGAGGGACGCTTGCGGATAGGGATTGCCGACTATGCCATCCCCAGGCTCATGCCCAATGCGCTGGGGCGGTTTGCCCGCTTGCAGCCGGGCGTCAAGATGGAGCTGCGAACGGGCCTCAGCGCCGATTTGAGACCGGCGTTCGACCAAGGCGACCTCGATGTCGCCATCGTGGCTCGCGGCAAGGTGTTCACCGGCGGCGATCTGCTCTATCGCGATCAGATCATCTGGGTGGCAGCTCCCGGCTTTGATCTACGGCTCGACCGGCCGCTCCCGATCGCGACGTTGCCGTCCTTCTGCAGCATCCGGCGCGCATCGCTGCGTGCGCTCGACCGGGCCGGAATCGGCTGGGAGATCGTGTACGAGAGCACTTCCACCGCCGGGATGCTGGCCGCCGTCCAGGGCGGCCTTGGACTCGCCGCCATCGAGGGGTCCTGCTTCCAGGGCGCCATGCGGCAGCTGGGCGAAGCGGACGGCCTGCCGCCGCTGCCGAAGTCGGAGATCGCGATTCATGTGCACGACGAAGCGCCGACGCCATGCTGCGAGGCCTTCATCGACTTCATTGCCGAGGAATTGAAGGCCGCATAGGCCTTCCGCCGGATGCGACGCGGCCTACGGCGCTCTAGAGCTTCGCGCCGGCAAGATCGTGCGCGAATGCGGCGAAGATATCGTCCAGCCCGTCATTCAGCGCAGCCACCGCATCGTCGATTTTGTCGCCCGAAGTCGGCTTCTCCGAAGTGTAGACCTTGCTCAGAAGCAGCTTGCCGCTGCTGTTCTTGAGGACCGCCAACTCGAGTGAGATAACGGCCCCGGACGGATTGCCAACCAGCTGCTCCAGCCGCTTGATGGTCCCACGTACCACATAGTCGCTTTCCACGCGAAGCTCGCTCGGCTGGACGCCGTCGGCCACTCCCGTCTCGCGCAGATAGGCGACCAGCTGGTCACGCAGCATCTGCGGTGGCGCGGCCGTCCAATAGGCGTAGTTGCGCTGCTCCAGCTTGCGGCCGTCATCGGCGGTGAAGAGCAATGGCCGTTCCGTCATCACCCCTTCACCGGTGAACGGCGCAATTTCAATCCCGCCGGAAATCTTCTTTGACATCTGTTCGGTGGGCGGCGTCGCGACCAGCCGGAAATACTGCTCCTTTGGCACTGGAGGCGCCGAACCGAAACAGCCGGCAAGCAGGACGAGGACTGGCAGCAGCGCAATCAGTCGGATGAGGCGCATAGTCACTGCTCCGACGAAGAGGCTGGCGTCAGGCCGCGGTCCGCCGCCGGCGAACCTCCGTTGAGGAGCAGGCTGGGATTCTGCCGGATAAGTCTGCTGAACTCGCTCATGTTGCGCGCCGTCCCGTCGATGTTGCGCGTGATCGAATCGATGTTCTGCGCCACAGAACGCAGGATGTATTCGAGATTTGCAAGAGACTTGTCGATGTTCTTGCGGTTGTCGCCGATCATGCCGCTCACCTGGTCGGCCAGCTTCTCGAGCTTCTGTCCGAGCGATTTGACCTCGGCCGCGGCGGTGCTCGCATCCTTGGTGGCCTTCTCGGTGTTGGCGAGGATGGCGCGCACCGATGTGAGGTTCTGATCGTCCAGGAACTTGTCCGCCTGCAGTAGGGTCGCGTTCATCTGGGTGGTGAACGTCGTAATGTCATTGGTGATCTTCGGGGTCTTGCTCTGAACTTCGTTCGCGATCGCCTGCAGGCTGTCGAACAGTTCGGTGAGGTTGGTGTCGGTGTTGTTGCCGATCCGCGTGATGATGTCGTTGACGTTGGCGATGAGCGGCTTCAGCGAATTTTCCGACAGGTCGCCGATCTGCCCGGCGACCTGCGCCATCAGCGAGAACGCGTCGGCCGGCGGGCCGCCCACGATCTCGCCGCCGACCGCCACCAGTTGCGGCGACTTGCCGCCGAACACCTCCACCGTCTTGCCGGCGAGGAAGCTGGAGGCGGAAATGCGCGCCACCGAATCCGATGGGAATTTCCAGTCCTTCTTGACCGATATGACGACCCGGAACTTGTACTTGCCGTCGGTCCATTCCGGCTCGATGCGCTCGACCTGGCCGATCTTGTAGCCCTCGTAGCGGACCAGGGTGCCGTAATCGATGTCGGTCACGCTGTCCATGACGACCGCATAGGTGTCAGTGGGGCCGGTCCGTCCGGAGATCTGCGCCAGCGCCCACAACAGCGCCACGATCATGGCGGCGACGAATACGCCGACTGTCGTGTAGTTGATGAAGTGATTCCGCATCAGTGATGTTTCCCCTCAGCCCTCGCGCCCGGCGCTAATCCCCCGCCAGCCGGCGTAAATATTCCTCAGGATCCACTTCCACATGTTCGGAGCGGCGATGGATCAGGTTCTGCACACGCTCATTCGGATTGACCCGGATCTGGTCGGGATGCTCACAAGCCAGAATGTGCCCGCGGTCCAGCACCGTGATCCGGTCGCCGATCTTGAATGCACTCTCGACGTCGTGCGTCACGACGACGACCGAGATGCCCATTGCTTCGCGCAGGCGAAGGATCAGGTCATCGAGCGCCGACGAGACGATGGGATCCAGGCCGGATGACGGCTCATCCAGGAACACCAGCTTCGGGTCCATCACGATGGCGCGGGCAATCGATGCGCGCTTCACCATGCCGCCCGACAGCTCCGCCGGCATTAACCCCCCGAATCCGGACATGTTGACGACCTCCAGCTTCAGCCGCGCCATGATGTCCATGGTCTTCTCATCGAGATGCGCGAGTTCCCGCAGCGGCAGCTTCACGTTCTCGGCGACATTCATGGAGCTGAACAGGGCGCCGAACTGGAAAGCGACGCCGATCTTGCGCCGCAGTTCCAGTTTGTCGAGGGCCTTCAGGCCGCCGATATCCTGGCCCAGGAGCTTGATCTTGCCTGGGATCGGCGGCATGAGGCCGACCAGGTGGCGAAGCAGCGTGGTCTTGCCCGAGCCGCTGCCGCCCATGATCACCATGATCTCGCCTTCATGCACCTTCATGGAGACGTCGAACAGGACCTGTCGCGGCCCGAATGACCAGTCGAGATGATCGACCTCGATCACGACGGGTCGTCTCTCCAGCTCTGCGGTGCTGGGCTTCCAGATGGTCTCAGGTTCGGGCGCAGCGGCAACAGCCATCAGTGGGTGCTCATATAGACGATGACCATGTCGGAGACGACGATCGCGGTGATGGCCTGGACCACCGACCGGGTGGTGACGCGGCCGACGCCTTCCGCGCCTCCGGTGACGCCGGCGCCGTTCATCACGCCGATCAGTCCGATCAGCAATCCGAAGAAGGACGACTTGTTCACGCCATGCCAGACGTCGTCGGTCTTCAGCACGTTGAGCGTGTCGTGCATGTAGGAACCGAAGGACTTGTCGAGGTCGATCGAGACATATAGCCCCGCGGAGAAGATCGAGACCAGGTTGGCCCACATCGTGATGCACGGCAGCATCACGACCAGCGCGATCAGCATCGGAGCCACCAGGAAACGCACGGGATTGATGCCCATGACCTGCAGGGCGTCGACTTCCTGGTTGATGGTCATGGTGGCAAGCCGCGCCGCGATGGCGGAGCCTGACCGTCCCGCGATCAGGATACCCATGATGAGCGGGGAAAACTCGCGCGTGACGGACAGGGCGATGCCGATATAGGCGAAGTTCTGCGCGCCGAACAGGCCGAGCGAATAAAGGCTCTGGATCGCGAGCATCAGGCCGATGGTCGCTGCCAGCAAGGTCGCGATCGGCAGCGCGGCGATCCCGAAGCGCATCATCTCGGCGAAGGTGTGGGTGAAGCGCACCGGCTGGCGGTAGAACCGGCCGATAAAAATCCAGACCACGGATTCAATCAGCAGGGCCGTGCCGAAGCCCCATTCGTCGAAGCCCTTTGCAGTCCGCCGGCCAATCGCTTCGAATACTCTGAGGACTGCGGCCATGGATGCTCTAGCTCTTCGTCACGGCCAGGGCGGTGGCCAGATCGTCGTGGAGGGTGAATACCTTGTCGAGCCGCGCCAGCTCCAGCACGCGACGCGCGCGTTGGCTGACGGACACGAGCGCGAGGTCGTTCTTCTGCTTGCGCGCGGTCTGCAGGCCTTCGATCAGGCTGGCGATGCCGGACGAGTCGATATAGGTGACCTGGCTCAGGTCGACCAGGATGTCCCGTTTCTGCTTCAGGCAGTCGAGCAAAGTACGGCGCACCGTCGGCGCCTCCTCCATGTCGATCTCCCCGGAAAGGGCGATGACGGTACGGCCGGATTGTTCGGTGATGCTTGTGACAGCCATGCCCTACCTCTTGCGCTTGACCAGTTCCAAGAGGTTGCCCTCCCCATCCGGTAGGGGGATGAAGCTGGCATCATCCATGACAGCGCGAATGAAATGCGTCCCAAGCCCCCCCGGACGCACATCCTCGAGTTTCCGCGGCTGTATCTTAGCCGGATCGACGTTCGGCGCAAAATCCCGAATCCGCAGCATCAGGCCGTCCGGCATCCGGTGAACCGCCAGCGCGATCTCGCCCCGGCGGTTCTCGTAGGCATGAACGATGATGTTCTCGATCGCCTCGCCCGCCGCGAGCAGGACATCCTCCGTCTCGTTCTGGTCGAACCCGCATGCTTCGGCGGCGGCGCGAATCGCGGGGCGAATCAGCCTCAGCCGCTTCGGGTCGGCCGGAAAGGACAGGCCAAACAGGAAGTCGCTGGATTCCGGACTGGCGCGCTCGCTCTCCGCATGCTGCTCCCAGCGCCGCGCAGCCATCGCGTCGTCGATCGCCAGCAGCGTCAGGTCGTCGCGCGAGCGCCAGCCGGCGCGCTGCAGTTCCTCGACCACGGCGTTGAGGCGCTGGGCGATCGGCTTGCCGCGGGCAGTGTCGATCAGCATGTCCAGGCCTTCGGTGCCGAGCTCCTCCTCGCCGAAACGGAACTCGGTGACGCCGTCCGTGCACAGCACGAACTGCGCGCCATCGAGGTCGACTTCCTCGGTATCGTATTTCGAGGCCGGCAGGATGCCGAGCGGCGGGCTGTCCGCCGGCATTTCGATCGAACGCTGGTTCGGGCGGCGCAGCAGTGGCGGTAGATGCCCCGCATTGGCGAAACGCAAGTGCCCGGTCGCCGGATCGTAGAGGCCGGAAATCATGGTGACGAACATTCCGTGGCTCACGGTCTCGCAGATCTCGCGATTGAGGATCGACATCAGGCGAGCCGGGTCGCGCACCGTCTTGCCCAGGCAACGGAACAGGCTGGCGGTCTTGGCCATCAACAGCGAAGCGTTGAGCCCCTTGCCAGACACGTCGCCGATCGCGAAAGCGATGGTGCCGTCCGGCAGTTCGAAATGATCGTAGAAGTCGCCGGAGACTTCCTGGATCGGGCGCAACAAGCCGCAGATCGGCGAACTCTCGTCATCCTCAGTCGGCAGCAGATGACGCTGGATGTCCGATGCCAGTTCCACTTCGCGCTGCAGGCGCTCCTGCGCCACCAGACGGTCGGCCATGCGCGCGTTCGAAATGGCGAGCGCGGAGGAGGCCGCCATGACGCGCAGCAGGTTCTGATCCTCGGCATTGAACGGCTTGCCGTTCTGCTTGTTGAGTACCTCAACCGCGCCGATGACATTGTGCCCAACGCTCATCGGGGCGCACAGGATGGAGCGGGTGACGAAGCCGGTCTTGCGGTCCGCCTCGGCGAAGAATGCCTGATCCTGGTAGGCGTGCTCCACCACCTGGATCTTGTCCTCGGCCACCGCGCGGCCGACGATCCCGCTGCCATGCGGCACGGACAGGCCGGTTACATCGACCGGACCGGCCGAGGCGCGGCAAATGAGATTGTCCTGCAGTTCGTCGAGCAGGAAGATGGCACCGGCCTCGACCTGGAGCAGCTTGACGATCTGCCCGAGCGCCTCGCGCACGGTTGCGTTGATGTCCTGGGTTTCGGCAAAGGACCGGCTGAGCGACGCCGCAAACTCCAGCGGATCGGTCCACGTCCCCGCCGGACCGACAGGCGCAGCGGCAGGCTGCTGACTGGCTGGGCTGGACATCAGGTCAACTCCTGAGCGCCGCTTCGAAGCGTGCACACATTCCGGACCGGGCAGCCACGACGAAGGCCCGATAGGAATTAAATCTAATAGCTCGTCTGGACACAACCCCTCCTGTCCGCCGCAGCGGACCACCGGCGCCGGACCCCACCGGCATCGGGATGGCTGGAGAATCGCATCTTTGGCAGGCGCGAAGCAAGGCTAGGCCCAGTGTGGCCCGTCACAAATCGACCTGCTGCCACTGGCTTCAGTGCCGGCGGGCAGGACGTCAGTCGGCAAGATGCAGACCAATGGCGGGCAAAGCGAGGCCGGCGGCAAAGGTGAGAGCCGTTCGGCAATGATCCAGGTAGGTACGGCGCAGAACGCGGCGCACAACCGCCGCAGCGACCCCGGGGGCCGGCCGATGGCTTTCGGGGAGCATCATCCAGAGTTCGGTCTTGCGGTGGTCGAGCGTCAGCGCCTGCTCGCTTTTCCAATAAAGCACCAGCGCCATCAACAGGGAGCATACTGCGCCCCAGGCGAACGCAGTCCCCGGCGTGTCGGCCAGGCCGAGCATCAAGGTTGCGATCGCGAAGGCACCGAAACCGCACGCACGGCGGACGGACAACACGGCAAGCGCTTCGAGTTCCTGCACCGGAGGGCTCCACATGCGACGAGTGCGACCGCGCCTTCATTGCCGACCTCAACAATGCGCCAAGTCAAGCCGGCATCACTCTCGGAAAGCAACGTTGTGAGTTCGAATGTGGTTGCGCCAGATAGCCCGCATGATTTGCGTTTCACTCTGCGTCCCGGGGGAGTTGTGTTTCCCATCGCCGCCTGAAGGCGAATTTGCCGAAACGAAAGGAATATCCCGACTGAGATGAGCCGCGCTGATGCAGCTCCATCACGTGGCGGTCCGGATCGCCCATGATGATTGGTTCGTGCCCGTTTCGCCGGGAGCAGTCGAGACACGATCCGGCAAGCGCGCACGTCGCCGAGAAAGTTCGATCACCGAGTCACGTCGCCAGCAATTGCATCCCGATCAAGCCGGCGCCGGAAGTCCTCGCGCACGCCGAGCCACGTGAACTTGATGGAGTTCTCAACGATTTCTGTATCGTGACGCTTGAGTTCGGGAGCGATCGGCGCCCATCGGACGAGAGCAAGCGGGCTGCGCGTGAAATTCTCCGGCATCAAGGCGCCAGCGTCCCAGATCGTGTCGCCCAGCCGCACATCGAATTCCCCGATGGCATCCGAGGCCCAATGCAAGGTGGGGGCGAATTCCATGTTCTCTTCGATTGCGGATCGAAAGCAGTGTCGCGCGATGGCGCAACGAGTCTCGTCGTCGAATCGGGCGCCAGCCAGCGCTTCCGCAACGGCATAGATCACGAGATCCGACAGACAGGCCGCAAAGACATGCATTTTCGCGATGTTCAGCGACTTCGCGAAAACTTTCTCCTGGAACGCCTTCGAATATTCCATCCCCATGCGAGTCTGGACATAGCCGAACAGCGTCTTTTGCGACACGAAGGCCGCCCGAGTCGCTGTGAATTCACGCAGGTCGTCGACCGAGGAAATCCGAGTCGCGTAGCGCCGATGGCTGAGGATGCCGATCTGGCTGAGAAATCTTCTGGCGCTGGCGAAAACTCGGTACATCTGACCAAACCACCGTGGCGGGGCACTACCAAAGTCTAATATGGGCGCCGAGTCCCCGGGCACCATTTGCCTTGCGCCCGAATCATGGAAGATGTGAAGTGCTAGGAGAAGGGGTGTTGGGCTATTCGCGAAGCCCATTAGTGGGAGGAAACAGAAACATGGCTGAAGACACCAAAGCTGCGCGCGAGATGCATTGGGCGAAAACACGGACCCTGACGTACATCATCCTGGCGTTATGGGTCCTGTTCGGGATCATCATCCCCTGGTTCGCTGGTGCCCTTAACTCTATGAGTTTCCTGGGCTTTCCACTGGGATATTATTTCTGCGTCCAGGGATCGCTGATCGCATTCGTGGCGCTGATCTGGATCCAGAACTGGCGCCAGGACGCGATCGACGATGAATTCGGCCACGACGAGTAAGGGGGGATCACATGGCTTCTGACACGACGTCCGGCCGTCGCCCGAGGTTTCTCGACAACCTGGGCAAGGTCTACTTTCTGTACACACTTGGCTTCCTGGTCTTCTTCATCCTGATGGCGATCCTCGAAAAGCTGGGCGCCAGCGCCGAGTTGATCGGCATTGGATTCCTGCTCTTTACGATCGCCATCTACGCGATCATCGGCTGGCTATCGCGCACGGCCGAAGTCGACGCGTACTACGTCGCCGGGCGCGAAGTGCCCGCACTCTACAATGGCATGGCAACCGCTGCCGACTGGATGTCGGGAGCCTCGTTCGTGGCATTGGCGGGTGGCGTCTATTTCGGCGGTTATCCCTATCTCGGATACATCGTCGGCTGGACAGGCGGCTACGTGCTCGTCAACTCGCTGATGGCGCCCTATCTCAGGAAGTTCGGCTGCTATACGGTTCCCGATTTCGTCGGTACCCGCTATGGCGGCAACGCGGCCCGGTTCTTTGCGGTCATCATCCTGGTGGTGGCGTCCTTCACCTATGTGACGGCGCAGATCAACGCCACCGGAACGATCGCGGCCCAGACTCTCGGCATCAAATTCGAGGTCGGCGTCTGGCTCGGGCTGCTCGGAATCTTCATCTGCTCGATGCTGGGCGGCATGCGGGGCGTGACCTGGACACAGGTCGCACAGTACATCGTGCTGATCGTTGCCTACCTGGTGCCGATCATCTGGATGTCGAACAAGCAGGGGTTCGGCATCATTCCGCACTTCTCCTATGGTGAAGGCGTTCATCGCATCGCCGAACTGCAGACGCAGTATGGGCTGAACCCTCCTGCTGAGCCCATGGCGGGCTTGTCGGTTCTGACGACCCCGCAGAATGCGCCGGGCGACGCGATGAGCTCTTGGAAGATGGTATCCCTGGCGATCTGCATGATGTGCGGCACGGCTTCGCTTCCGCACATCTTGATGCGGTACTTCACGACTCCGTCGGTCCGCTCGGCCCGGCGCTCGGTCGGCTGGTCGCTGATCTTCATCTTCCTGCTGTACTTCTCGGCGCCCGCTCTTGCGACGCTGACGAAGCTGCAGCTGCTCGATCCGAATCTGGCGACCTCCATCATCGGCAAGCCGTTCGCGGACGTTGCCAATCTGGAGTGGATCAAGCACTGGTCCTCGGTCGGCATGCTCGCAGTCGCCGACCAGAATGGCGATGGTATCCTGCAATTGAACGAGTTCTTCATGCGGCCGGATATCGTCGTGCTGGCGACGCCGGAAATCGCCGGCTTGCCGTTCGTGATCTCCGGCCTTGTGGCGGCCGGCGGTCTCGCGGCGGCGATGTCGACGGCGGACGGGCTGCTGCTGGCCATCGCGAACGCGTTGTCGCACGATCTCTACTACAAGATCATCGATCCGTCGGCGAGCACGAAGAAGCGTCTCACCGTCGCCCGCATCCTGTTGGTGTTCATCGGCGCGGGCGGTGCGGCCGTCGCGGCGCTGAAGCTGACGGGCATCCTGGGCGCGGTGGCCTGGGCATTCGATTTCGCCTGCTCAGGCCTCTTCTTCCCGCTGGTCCTCGGCGTGTGGTGGAAACGAGCCAACAGCGCCGGTGCCATCGCGGGCATGTTGGGAGGCTTCGGCGTGGGTTCCGTGTACCTCTACCTAGTGTACAACAAGATCATGACGCCCTGGTTCGGGATCGACGACATCCGCTTTGGAATCGTCGGCATGGCGGTCAGCTTTGTCGCCATGGTCGTGGTCAGCCTTGCCACCAAGGAACCCTCGAAAGAGATCCAAGACATGGTGGACGAGGTCCGCGTGCCCTCTGGCAAGACGGTCCTTAGCGCAGGGCATTGAAGCAAGAAACCGGTAAGGCGCAGGGGTGGCGAAATCCACCCCTGTTCCAATGACAAACAGGGGCGGAGTTTTCCGCCCCTGTTCTTCTTGAAGAAGGCCTCATCTCATGGCTGACGCGCTGACGATCTTCCCGTGGTGGGTCATCGTGATCGACTATGCGCTCGGGCTGATCATGTGGACGCTGATCGGGCGGACCGCCATGGGCCTTTTCCTGCCCGAAACGTCCAGCTTCTTTTTCATGCGGTTCTTTGTCAGATCGACCGACCCTGTGATTCGGGTGTTCCGGTGGATCACGCCGGGCTTCCTCATTCCGCAGCTGGTGCCCGCTTTCGTCGCGTGGTTCTTTTTCATGGTGCGCTTCTACCTGATGCCGTGGCTGCTCGGCTATTCGGTCATGGGGATGCTGTCGTTTCCGCTGGAGAGCGAAGTGGCCGCATTCATCTACAAGGTCTTCTCGCGGACGCCCTAGGCTCCTGGTCGCTGTGGCCCTGCCGCGGCGCCGGTTTGTCTTTTGCCGGATTCTTGTTAGGGTTGAGACGCGGGTTCGGCTGTCCAGTACCGGTGCACTGGGCCGCCGGACGTCATCCATGCGGCGGCACATGAGGCAGAGATATCCAGTCGCGACAGCAGGCACCCCGCTGCGGTCCCTGACCGCCGTCGCCCTTGACACGGAAACCACATCGCTGGACGTGCGCAGCGGCCGCATTCTCGAAATCGGCGCGATCGGCGTCGCGAACGGCAAGCTCGCCCCCGATCTTTGCTTCTCTTCCCTGGTGAATCCCCACGAAGCGATCCCGCCGGAATCGACCGCCATTCACGGCATCACCGACAAGGATGTGAAGCCGGCGAACAGTTTCGCGGATGTCTACAAGCGTTATCGCGACTTTGCCGGCGCGCATGTAGTTCTTGGATATTCCCTGAGTTTCGATTTCGCGATGCTGCAGCGCGAGCACGAGCGCGCCGGTCTCACCTGGAGCCCGCCGCGGTTCCTCGACGTGCGTGACCTGGTGCGACGGCTGAAGCCCGATCTGCCTGACGACTCCCTGGAAACGGTCGCGAGCTGGCTTGGCATCGCCGTGGTTGGCCGGCATCGCGCCTTGCCGGACGCACGGCTCACGGCGGAAGTCTTCCTGGCGCTTCTGCCGCGCCTGCGGGACCGGTCCATCCGCACCATGGCGGAGGCCGCCGGCGCTTGCCGGAGGCTCGCCGCCTCGCGCCCCGAGAGCGGCGCGGCGGAGTGGCATGATGCCGTCTCGCCCGTGGTTGTCGCCGCTCGGGCGGACAGCTATCCCTACCGGCACCGTGCGAGGGATGTGATGTCGGCCCCGCCGCAATTTGCCGCTCCGTCGATGAGCATCCGCGAGGCGCTGGCACTGCTCACGAACCGCAAAGTGAGTTCTCTCTTCATCGCACGCGACCATCCCGGGGCGTCGCACGGCATCGTGACCGAGCGCGATATCCTGCGCGCCGTTGACCGGGATGGCGCCGAGGCATTCGCGAAGCCGGTGCGGAGCATCGCCACGTTCCCGCTCGAGTACGTGTCCGAGGCGGACTTTCTCTACATTGCCTTCGGGCGCATGCGGCGCAAACGATATCGCCACATGGGAGTTGTGAGCGCGGAAGGCGACCTTGTCGGCGCCATCACCCAGCGCGACCTTCTTCGCATGCAGGCGGACGAGGCGCTCGCGTTTGCGGATGCATTGGGCGACGCGGCGAGCATTGAGGAGCTCGCGCTGGTCTGGCGAAAGCTGGCGAGCGCCGTGCGCACCCTGGTCCAGGAGGAGGTCGACGCCCGCGACATCGCCGGGATCATCTCGGGCGAGGTTCGCAGCCTGACAGCCCGCGCCGCGGCGATCGCCGAACGGGAGGTCTCGGTTGAGTCGCCAAGACCCCCGGCTCTGCGCTTCGCGGTCATGGTCCTTGGCTCGGGAGGTCGCGGGGAAAGTCTGCTCGCCCTCGATCAGGACAACGCGATCGTGTTCGAGGCATCCGATCAGCCGGCTGCGGAAGCCTGGCTCCTGAAGTTCGGTCAGCGCATGAATGCCGTGCTTGACGAGATCGGCGTGCCCTTCTGCAAAGGGGGCGTGATGGCCGGCAACGCCGCATGGTGCAAGTCGGTGGAGCAGTGGCGCGAGCAGGTGTCGCACTGGCTCACCAGGACCGGGCCGCAGGATATCCTGAATGCCGACATCTTCTTCGACGCAATGCCGGTCTATGGCGAACAGAGCCTCGCTGTCGACTTGCGCGCCGATGCGACCGAGGCCGCCTCCGGCTCAACCGCCTTCCTCCATCTCATGTCCCTCAACGCCGCAAAGGCGCAGACGCCGATCAACTGGCTAGGCCGGTTCAAGCTGGACCAGTCTGGCCGCATGGACCTGAAGAAGCACGGCATCATGCCGATCTTCTCGGCGGCGCGTGTGCTTGCGCTCCGTCACGGACTGCCGCACCACGCGACGGCGAACAGGCTTGATGCGCTGCGGGGCAGACCGAACGTCACCGAGGATTGCGTCGACGGGCTGCTCGAAGCCCATCAGATTCTGTTGCGTCAGATCCTGCTGCAGCAACTTGCCGACATCGAGCAGGGCGTTCCACTCTCCAACCGCGTTGATCCAAAAACGCTCGGCTACTCCGAGCGTGTCCACCTGAAATGGGCGCTGGAGCAGGTGCCACTGGTCAACAACCTGCTGGGCGACCCGGTCGGCTAGGCTGCCAAGCTCCGCGGGCCCGGCCCGGCTGGACGCCCATGATCGCCAAGAACGTGAAGATGCGGCTTGCTCGAGCTCAGGAGAGTCGGGAGCGGCCCGGCGACCCAGGCGCGATCGCGGCACAATTCGCGGTGAGATGGCCCGAATCGCGGTGATTGAAGCCGCCCGCCCGCTGAGCTAAAACCCCGCATCCGATTGCGGGCCCGATGGCCCCAATTCACCGAAATCGCAAGAGCGGAGCGGGCATGGCTGCCTATCAGTACATCTACGTCATGAAGGGTTTGACCAAGATCTATCCGGGCGGGCGGAAGGTCCTGGAGAACATCTGGCTGTCCTTCCTGCCGGGCGCGAAGATTGGCGTGCTCGGCCACAACGGCGCCGGCAAGTCGACCCTGCTCAGGATCATGGCCGGCCTCGACAAGGACATTTCCGGCGAAGCCTGGTCGGCGGACGGCGCCTCGGTCGGCTTCCTGCCACAGGAGCCCCAGCTTGATCCCGCCAAGGACGTGTTGGGCAACGTCATGGAAGGCGTGGGCGAGACGGCAGCCATGCTGAAAGAGTTCGAGGAAGTCTCGAATGCCATGGCCGATCCCGATGCCGACTTCGACACGCTGCTCGCAAAGCAGGCGGAGCTGCAGGAGAAGATCGACCACGCCGACGCCTGGGATATCCAGCGCAAGGTCGAGATCGCGATGGATGCGCTGCGCTGTCCGCCAAGCGATGCCGACGTGAGCAAGCTGTCCGGCGGCGAGCGGCGGCGCGTCGCTCTGTGCCGCCTGTTGCTCTCGAATCCCGACCTGCTGCTGCTGGACGAGCCGACCAATCATCTCGACGCGGAATCGGTGGCGTGGCTGGAGCGCTTCCTGCAGGAATACAAGGGCACGGTCGTCGCCATCACCCACGACCGCTATTTCCTCGACAATGTGGCCGGGTGGATCCTGGAGCTGGATCGCGGCAAGGGCATCCCGTACGAGGGCAACTATTCCGGCTGGCTGGAGCAGAAGCGGCAGCGCCTGGAGCAGGAGGAGAAGACCGAGACGGCGCGCCAGCGCACCCTCGACCGCGAGCTGGAATGGATCCGGCAAAGCCCGAAGGCGCGCCAAGCCAAGTCCAAGGCGCGCGTCACGGCCTATGAATCGCTGCTGGCGCAGTCGAACGAGAAGGCGATGGAGAGCGCCGCCATCACCATTCCCGCAGGCCCGCGCCTGGGCAATGTGGTGATCGAAGCGGAACATGTGAACAAGGGCTTCGGCGACCGCCTGCTGATGGAGGATCTCAATTTCCGCCTGCCGCCCGGCGGCATCGTCGGCGTCATCGGTCCCAACGGCGCCGGCAAGACTACCTTGTTCCGCATGGTCACCGGTCAGGAGAAGGCGGATTCAGGGTCCTTCCGCGTCGGCGAGACGGTGAAGCTGGGCTACGTCGATCAGTCGCGCGACAGCCTCAGCCCCGACAAGACGGTGTGGCAGGAAATCTCCGACGGCCTCGACGAAGTGGAACTCGGCAAGACCAAGATGCCGAGCCGCGCCTATGTCGCTGCCTTCAACTTCAAGGGCGCCGACCAGCAGAAGAAGGTCGGACAACTGTCCGGCGGCGAGCGCAACCGCGTGCACCTCGCCAAGATGCTGAAGTCCGGCGCCAACGTGCTGCTGCTCGACGAGCCGACCAACGATCTCGACGTCGACACGTTGCGCGCACTGGAAGAGGCCTTGGAGAATTTCGCCGGTTGCGCGGTCATCATCAGCCACGACCGCTGGTTCCTGGACCGCATTGCCACCCACATTCTCGCCTTCGAGGGCGACAGCCACGTGGAATGGTTCGAGGGCAACTACCAGGACTATGAAGCGGACCGACACAAGCGGCTGGGAGCAGAGGCCGATCAGCCCCACCGGATCAAGTATAAACCCCTGGTCCGCCAATAGGTTAGGTCGCTCGGCCTAGGCCGCTGCCGCAACCGGCCGATAACCATTTATTTGCAGTTTCAGTGGTCTACTGAAGCTGACGGGCAATCCCCTTGCCCCCAGCACAGCGAGGATCACATGAGCGAATATCACGCAGACCAGGAAGAAACGGTCCTCGCGTACGTTCGCCTCAAGTCGGGCGAGCGGCCCTTCAATCGCTATGGCGAAGGCCCTGGTTTCAGCCGTCAGACCGCCAAGGAAAAGGCCACGAAGGCCAAGACGGCCCATACAGGCAACGTGATCGATCTCGCCGCCGAACGCGCCAAGCGCGCAAAGTAGATCAGGTAACGGCGATCCCTGTGGTGCGGGCGGCCTTTGTCAGGGCCGCGCCGAACTCCCGGAACTCCGTGCCGCGACTGGAAGTCGTGCGCCACGCCAATCCGATCTGACGCCCGGCACCCGTTCGGTCGAACGGACGCGCAATCAGCTCTCCCGATTTCGGCACATGCGCCGGCACGGCCATATCCGGCAGCAACGTCACGCCGAGGCCGCCAGCGACCATCTCCACCAGTGTATTGAGACTGGCCCCCGCAAAGCCGCCTTCCGCTTGCGGCAGGTGGCAGGCCGCCAGCGCATGGTCGCGAAGGCAATGGCCCTCGGCCAGCAACAGCAGGTTGGCGTCCTTCAGATCGGCGAGGGTGATGGTTTTCTTCTGCGCCAGCGGATTGTCCTTGCGCGTCACCAGATGGAAGCCGTCCTTGAATAGCGGCAGGGTCTCGACCTCGGCCGCGTGATAGGGCAGGGCCATCAGAACCAGGTCGAGAGCTCCATCCTCCAGCTGCGTCAGCAACCGACCGGTCAGATCCTCGGTCAGATAGAGCTGAAGCTTGGGATAGGCCTTGCGCAGATGGGGCAGGGTCTTCGGCAGCAGGTAAGGCGCGATGGTCGGAATGACGCCCAGGCGCAGCCGCCCGCTCAAAGGCTCGCGTCCCTTGGCAGCGAGCTCCGCCAGCTCCTCCGCCTCGCGCAGCACGCGCTTGGCGCGCTGCACCACCTCCAACCCCAGAGCGGTGAAGACAATTGTTCGGTTGTTGCGTTCCACCAGCTCGGCATCGAGTGCGGTTTCGAGCTCTTTCAGCCCGGCGCTCAAGGTCGATTGCGAGACGAAGCAGGCAGCGGCCGCCTTGCCGAAATGGCGATGTTCCTCCAGCGCCACCAGGTAACGGAGCTGCTTGAGGCTGGGGAGATGTATGATCGAAGGCATCGATCAATATAATAGGATTAATTCATTTTACTGCAAGTGCGAAAGACCACATCTTTCGGTCCGGGAGAGCCGCCCGGGAATGACCAGGGGCCAAACTGCAACGATCATTTTTGGAGAGACAGCATCATGTTGACTGTTGGAGACAGGTTTCCGTCCTTCGATCTCAACGCCGTGGTCGATATCGACCCGCACAAGGCGTTCGAGCGAATCACGGACAAGAGCCATGCCGGCAAATGGAAGATCGTGTTCTTCTGGCCAAAGGATTTCACCTTCGTCTGTCCGACCGAGATCGCGGCTTTCGGTAAGCTCAACGGCGATTTCAACGACCGTGACGCCGTGGTCTATGGCGTCTCGACCGACAGCGAGTTCGTGCATTTGGCCTGGCGCCAGAACCATGCGGATCTGAAAGACCTGCCGTTCCCGATGCTCGCCGACCTCAAGCGCGAACTCTCGACCGGGCTCGGCATCCTGGACAAGAACGAGGGCGTCGCGATGCGCGCGACCTACATCGTCGATCCGGAGGGCATCATTCGCTTCGCTTCGGTGACCGACCTCAATGTCGGCCGCAACACGCAGGAGGTGCTGCGGGTGCTCGACGCCTTGCAGACTGATGAGCTGTGCCCCTGCAACTGGCAGAAGGGCGAGGACGTCCTCAAGGCGGCCTAAGCGCGGATCGTAATTTCCGCCGCGGTTTCATGCGAGCCGCGGCGGCACTTTCAGAAAGGTGATTCCATGTCACTCGAATCCCTCAAGACCTTGCTGCCCGACTATGCCAAGGACTTGAAGCTCAACCTGTCGAGCCTCGCAGCCGAGACTACGCTGACCCAACAGCAGCTGGCCGGTACGTTCATCGTCTCGGCCCTGGCGTCGCGCCAGCCGCAGGTGATCGCGGCGGTCACCGGTGAGTTCGCGGCCAAGCTGGAGCCCGCTGCGCTGAACGCCGCCAAGGCAGCCGCGGCGATCATGGGCATGAACAACATCTATTACCGCTTCGTCCATCTGGCGGGCGGCGACTACAAGAAGATGCCGGCGCGCCTGCGCATGAACGTGATGGCCAATCCAGGCGTGGAGAAGGCCGATTTCGAGCTGTGGTCGCTCGCGGTTTCCGCGGTCAATGGCTGTGGCATGTGCATCGAATCGCACGAGCATGAGCTGCGCAAGGCGGGCTTCACCGCGGAGCAGATCCAGGCCGCAATCCGCGTCGCCGCGGTCGTCCATGCGGTGTCCGCAGTGCTCGATGGCAAAGGTGTCGCAGCGCGTCTGGTGGCAGCCGCATAGCTGTCATCGGCGCTTCGCAAGCCAAGGATTAAATCCTTGAATCGGCGTGGGAAACCGGCTGCAACCTCGGGCCGCGGCCGGCCCTCGCCCAATGCTGTTCAGCGCAAATCGACCTGATATAGTGGCCCCGGTTCCGGCCGGGCGCTCCGCCCGGTCTCTCATCGTCAGATCAGGAAGTCAGAGAGGTCGAGCATGACCAGCAATGCCAGTTTGCACCAGCGCCGCATGGCCGCAGTGCCCCGCGGTGTGGGCAACGCCTACGCGATCTATACAGAGCGCGCCTCCAACGCCGAGATGGTGGACGTCGAAGGCCGCCGTCTGATCGACTTCGCTGGCGGCATCGCGGTACTGAATACCGGCCATTGCCATCCGAAGGTTGTGGCGGCGGTCAAGGATCAGCTCGACAAGTTCACGCACACCTGCTTCCAGGTGACGCCGTACGAGCAGTACATCCGCTTGGCCGAGCGGCTGAACGATCTGGTGCCCGGCAATTTCCCCAAGAAGACCATCTTCCTCACGACCGGCGCAGAGGCGGTCGAGAACGCGGTGAAGATCGCGCGTGCCCACACCAAGCGCTCGGCGGTGATCGCCTTCTCCGGCGCGTTCCACGGCCGCACGCTGATGGGCATGGCGCTGACCGGCAAGTACCAGCCGTACAAGGTCGGGTTCGGTCCGTTCCCGACCGACGTTTATCACGTGCCGTTCCCGGAGACCGGCGAGAAAGACGGCTGGCAGAAATCGATGAAGGCGCTGGAGACACTGTTCAAGGCCGATGTCGGCCCGGACAACGTCGCCGCCATCATCATCGAGCCGGTGCAGGGCGAGGGCGGCTTCAACATCGTGCCGTTCGAGTTGATGCGGGCGCTGCGCGAGATCTGCAACAAACACGGCATCGTCTTCATCGTTGACGAGATCCAGACCGGCTTCGCGCGCACCGGCAAGATGTTCGCGGTCGAACATTCCGGTGTGGCGCCGGACATCGTCACCATGGCGAAGAGCCTGGCGGGCGGCTTTCCGCTCTCGGCTGTCACGGGCAAGGCGGAGATCATGGATGGACCGGCGGCCGGCGGGCTCGGCGGCACCTATGGCGGGTCGCCGATCGGCTGCGCGGCGGGCAACGCGGTCCTCGACGTGATGGAAGAGGAGAACCTGCTCGAGCGCGCCAACGTTATCGGCAAGCGGATGATCGAGCGCCTAACCGAAATGAAGAAACGCAACAGCTTCGGCAATCGCATCGGCGATATCCGCGGCCTTGGCGCCATGGTGGCGTGCGAATTGATCACGAAAGACGGCACGCCCGACGCCGATTTGACCAAGCAGGTGGTGAACAAGGCGGGTGAGAACGGCCTGGTGCTGCTCTCCTGCGGCGTCAACGCCAACGTGCTGCGGTTCCTGATGCCGCTGACCGCGCCCGATACGATCATCGAGGAAGGCTTCGACATCCTCGAGAAGACGATCGGTCAGGTGCTGGAGGCTTCGGCCAAGGCCGCCTAGCAACAGCACCATCGCGCTCAAACGAAAAGGCCGCGGAGCGATCCGCGGCCTTTTCTGATTCAGTGCGATCCGAGGTCAGTTGGTCGCGGAAGCCGTGTTTCCGACCTTCTTCTTGAGCACCTCGATCAGCTTGCTGACGCTGCCGCCGTTGCTGCTGATGACCGAGGCGAATTCCTGGCGATGGGTATCGGCCAGGCTCAAGCCCTCGACCTTCACGTCAGCGATCTTGTAGGTGTCGCCGTCCTGCTCGATCGTCCAGTCGACACGCGCGGGGTCGCCGCTCGGCAGCTTGACGGTCGAAAACACCGTGGTGCGGCCGTCGCCTTCGTCGCGCACGCGCCCGATATCCATCTCGTGCCCGGTATAGGTCGCGAACCGCTTGCCATAGGCGAGCGCCAGGAAATCGGTCAGCACGCTGGTGAAGCTGGTCTGCTCCTCCGGCGTCGCCTTGCGCCAATAGGCGCCAAGCATGTATTTCGCGATTGCCGGCATGTCGAAATACTGCTCGAGCAATGGCTTCAGCTTGGCAGCGCGCTCCTGGTCGGTCTCGGTGGACGCGGGCGCCATCTCCGTGATGGCTTTGTTGCTGACTTCCTCGATAAAGGAAGCGGGATCGGCGGAGGCCTGCACGGCCGGCGCGGCAGTCCATCCGAACAGCACCAATCCGGCGGCGATCAGCAGCCGGCGGGTCGACATCGATGTAAGCATGACTACTCCGCTACGGTGACCTGGTCTTCCGGTTGCGCGGGCTTCAATGGCGCCGGCGCTTCTCCGTCCTCGGGAATCATATCGTCGGTCGTGATCTGCGACGCCTGCTGCTCGCTCTCGCCGTTGCGGATCAAGTCGTTCCGCTGCTGACGGTAGAGGCTGCGGACCGTCGCGTAGAAGTCGACCGAGCCCTTCTTGAGCTCATCGATCGCTTCCAGGTTGCGCGCCCGCGTATCGATCGCGTCAAGGCCGGCGCGCGCCGTGTTGATCGCCGACACGTTATAAGCATAGCCGACCCAAGTCAGCGGATCGAGCGCGTAATCGACGATTCGACCGGCATAATCGCGCGGATTGCCCGAACCGATGATCGGCAGGTGCAGATAAGGTCCTTCGCCCGCGCCATAGACGGCGAGCGTCTGGCCGAAATCTTCCTCGTGGTACTTCAGATCCATCATGCTCGCGACATCGATGAAGCCGCCGATGCCGATGGTCGAATTGATGAAGAAGCGCGCAACGGTCGTTCCGGCGCGGCTAAACTGGCCCTGAAACAAGTCGTTCGCCAGGATGACCGGCGACTTGAGGTTCCGAAGGAAGTTGCGAACGCCGTCTTCGGCCGGATCGGGCAGAGCAATGTGATACCATCCGGCAAACGGCTTCAGCAGGATTTCGTCGAGGAATTGATTGACCTCGAAGAAGTAACGATTCATCGGCTCGAGCGGATCGTTCGCTTCGTTGTAAGCCTCGACCGCAGCCTCGTCGCTGGGGTCAGGCTTGGTTGCGCAACCGCTGGCGAGCACGGAGAGGCCCAGCGTCGCTGCGGTCAGCGCTACGCGAAACGTCGATTTCTTGTGCGGCATCATTCGATCAACCTTCTGTCGGCAGTCGGCCCTTAGTTTTGGCCCGGCTCTTCTCGAGCCTTTCCACCGCCCCCACGATCCGGCGACCCCCTGCCGCCAAATCCCCACCATTCGAGACGCTGGCACTCTACGCGTGGCCGGATCGTCACACAGCGCAAGTTAACCCTTCGTAACTTATCGCTGGCAAAAGTTCGGTCGCACCCAGATTATCGCGCCCCGGCGATGAGTTAGCATAGCTCCCGGGATTAGGCCATAGGCCGTCACCGACCATTTGGGAGGCTGAATTCTGGTCTGTTGCAAAAATATCCCGGCAGGTCGTAAACCATGTTTCGTAACCGACTTCGAGGCGGCGCAATCTGGCGATTCAGCGATCGGACGGCACAATCCCTGTGCACCGAAAATGTGGGCACGGTCAGTCCTATTCGTGAGCACAAGCGCGTGAACATCGCCGGCCAGGTGGCTCGCGAACCCCGAATCGGGACGTCAAAGAGTCTTTTCGGCGTGGTGGCAGGCGACCATGCGACCGGAGAAGGCGCGCAATTCCGGACGTTCCTGCGCGCATAAGTCGGTCGCGAACGGACAGCGGCGATGAAAAGCGCAGCCCGGCGGCGGATCGATTGGCGATGGCAACTCGCCCTTCACCGTCAGGCGCTTCGACCGCGTCTTGGGATCGACCGATGGCGTCGCAGCCAACAGCGCTTGCGTGTAGGGATGGCGCGGTTCCGCGAAGATCGCCTCTTTCGGCCCCTGTTCGACTGGCCGGCCCAGATACATCACCATCAGTTCGTCAGCGATATGCCGCACCACGCTCAAGTCGTGCGAAATGAAGAGGTAGGCGAGATTGAACTCGGCTTGCAGGTCCATCAGCAGGTTCAGCACCTGGGCGCGGATCGAAACATCGAGTGCGGAAACCGGTTCGTCCGCAACGACGATCCGGGGATTGAGGATGAGGGCGCGCGCGATCGCGATGCGCTGCCTCTGTCCGCCGGAGAACATGTGCGGATAGCGGGCGTAGAATTCCGGCCGTAGGCCCACCCGCGCCATCATGGCGCGCGCGGTCTCCGTCCGCTCCTTGGCGGACTTGCCGGTGTTGATCTCCAGCGGCTCGCTCAGAATCTGACCGACCTGCTTGCGCGGATTGAGCGACCCATAGGGGTCCTGGAACACCATCTGCACCTTCGGGCGCAGCGTGTGCAGCTGCTGCTTGCTCGCGCCTACCACGTCGACGCTGTCGATCGTCAGGTGACCCTCGGTCGGCTGCTCGATCATCGTTACCATGCGGGCGAGCGTGGACTTGCCGCAGCCCGACTCGCCCACCACCGCCAGGGTCCGGCCCGCGGTGAGCGAAAAGCTGGCGCCCGCGACTGCCTTCAGAACAGCAGGAGCCTTGAGCCATCCGCGCCCGATCCGGTAGTGGCGCTGCAAGTCGCGCGCCTCGAGGACCGGGTTGGCTGCGGTGGCAGGTACAGCGGATTGGGCGGTTAGGGCGCTCACGACGCTCCCCCGCCGATCGGAAAGTGGCACCGCACGCGCGCGCCGAGCTTCGCCTCCAGGGCGGGAAGCTCGACCCGGCAACGCTCCTGCGCGAAGTTGCAGCGCGGATTGAACACGCAACCGGCGGGCCGGTCGGCGATTCCTGGCACGACACCGGGAATGGTGTTGAGGCGCTTATCGTGAGCGCGCTCGGGCAGGGCCTCCAGCAGGGCCGCTGTGTAGGGATGGCGGGGATGCTCGAACAGCCGATCGGCGGACTGCTCTTCCACCTGCTGGCTCGCATACATGACCATGACGCGTTGGGCGGTCTCCGCGACCACGCCCATGTCGTGAGTGATGAGCACCATCGCCATGTTGCGGTCACGGCTCAGCGACACCAGCAGGTCCAGGATCTGCGCCTGGATGGTGACATCAAGCGCCGTCGTCGGTTCGTCGGCGATCAACAGCTTGGGATTGCAGGCGATTGCCATTGCGATCATCACGCGCTGGCACATGCCGCCGGACAATTGATGCGGAAAGCTGTCGAGGCGCGAAGCGGCGGCGGGAATGCCGACCTGTTCCAGCAACTCGATCGTGCGCCGCCTGCGCTCCGATCGCGATCCGCCTTCGTGGACCGCCAGCGTCTCCATGATCTGGTAGCCGACCGTGAAGGATGGATTGAGGCTGGTCATCGGCTCCTGGAAGATCATGGCGATGTCCTTGCCGACAATCTTCCGCCGCTCGCCGTCCGACAGCGACAGTAGGTCGATATTGTCGAAACGCATGACGTCGGCGGTGACCTTGCCCGGCCAGGCGATCAGGCCCATGACCGCCAGCATGGTGACGCTCTTGCCGGAACCGGATTCACCCACCACGCCTAACAGCTCGCCGGGGTCCAGCGTCAGATCGATCCCGTCGACAGCGCGGAACGGTCCGCGATGGGTCTGGAACTGGACCGCGAGGTTGCGGATCTCGAGCAAGGGCATGACGGTCAGCGCTTCAGCTTGGGATCGAGGGCATCGCGCAGTCCATCGCCCAGCAGGTTGAAGGCGAGCACAGTGACTAGGATCGCGATGCCGGGGAACGTCACCACCCACGGAGCAGAGCGGATCAGGTTGCGAGCGTCGGCCAGCATGGTGCCCCATTCCGGCGTCGGCGCCTGCGCGCCATAGCCGAGAAAGCCCAGCGCCGCCGCGTCCAGGATGGCGGTGGAGAAGCTCAAAGTCGCTTGCACGATCAGAGGCGCAAGGCAGTTCGGCAAGACGACGCTCAGCATCAGCCGCAATGTGCCAGCGCCCGCGACGCGCGAGGCCGTCACATAGTCCTTCGGCAGTTCCGTCAATACGGCGGCGCGGGCGAGGCGTGCGTAGTGCGGGATATAGGTGATGGCGACCGCAATCATCGCATTGAGCAGGCCGGAGCCGAGAATGGCGACGATGGCCAGCGCCAACAGCAGGCTCGGGATGGACAGGATGATGTCCATCAGGCGCATGATGATGATGTCCACGGTCCCCCGGAAGAAGCCGGACAGCAGACCAAACAGAATTCCCGCTGCCAACGAGATCGTCACGACGATCGTGCCGATGAACAGCGAATAGCGCGCGCCATGAACCAGGCGGGACCACAGATCGCGTCCCACCGCATCGGTGCCGAGGACGAAGCGCGGGTCGGCGCCTTCCTGCCAGATCGGTGGACAAGGCTGGGCAACGCACTCCTTGAACACTTCGGCATAGTGATAGGGCGCGATGAAATCGGCGAACACGGCGGCCAGGACGAGCGCGACGATCACGATCAGGCCGCCCAAAGCGCCCTTGTTCGCCTTGAGGGAGAGCCAGACCTCTTTCGTGGGCGAAATGGTCTGCGTGACTGGGGTTGCGGACAGGGTCGTATCGGTCATCTCGCCGCTCCTACCGCTTGTGCCGGATGCGCGGATTGAGCACGCCGTACAGGAGGTCGACCGCCAGATTGATCGCCATGACCAAGGTGGCGATCACCAGCACGCCGCCCTGCAGCGCGGGATAGTCGCGGCGCCCGATCGATTCCACCAGCCACTTTCCGATCCCGGGCCACGAGAACACGCTTTCGGTCAGGATCGCGCCGCCCATCAGGGTGCCGACCTGCAAGCCGATGACGGTCACCACCGGCACCAGCGCGTTGCGCAGCGCGTGTACTGCCACGATGCGATAAGCGCTCAGGCCCTTGGCGCGGGCGGTGCGGATGTAGTCCTCGCCCAACACTTCCAGCATGGCGGAGCGCGTCATGCGCGCAATCACCGCCAACGGCACGGTTCCGAGCACGATCGTGGGCAGGATGAGATGCTCGAGCGCGTCGAGGAACGAACCCTTCTCGTCCGACAGCAAAGTGTCGATCAGCATGAAGCCGGTCACTTCATCGACGAAGTAGTCGTCGGACAGTCGCTTGGCGACCGGGGTCCATCCGAGCTTCACGGAGAAGAAGAGAATCAGCAGCAATCCCCACCAGAAGATCGGCATCGAATAGCCGGTGAGGCTGGTGCCCATCACCGCATGGTCGTAGACCGATCCGCGCCTGACCGCGGCGAGCACGCCGGCAGGCAATCCGACCAAGGTGGCGAACAGCATCGCGAAGAACGCGAGCTCGACGGTCGCCGGAAAAAGTGTCAGGAACTCGGTCATCACCGGCCGCTGCGTGATCACCGAAACACCCAGATCGCCTTTGAGCACGCCGCCGACATAGTCGAAGAACTGCACATAGAGTGGACGGTCCAGTCCCATCTGATGGATCAGTTCGGCATGGCGCTCCGGCGAAATGCCACGCTCGCCCACGCGGACCTCGACCGGATCGCCCGGCACCAGGCGGATCAGGATGAAGGTCAGGAAGATGATGCCGAGAAATGTCGGTATCACCATGCCCAGGCGCGTCACGATGAAGCGAAGCATGAATTGGACTATCGCTCAAAGAGGAGGGGCGGGGAAAGTCTCCTTTCCCCGCCCCAGAGGACAAACTCGCGAACTACTCTTCGATATCGACGCCTTCGAAGATGTGGGTGCCCAGCGGGTGGACCTTGTAGCCCATCACCTTCTTGCTCATCGGCATGCTCACCAGCGAGTGGGCGATCGGAACCCACGGCGCCTGGTCGTGGAAGATTTCCTGCGCCTGCTTGTAGAGCGCGGTGCGCTTCTCCACGTCCGACGTCGCCTTGGCTTCGTCGATCAGCTTGGTGAAGTCCTCGTTGCACCACTTGGCGACGTTCTGGCCGCCTTCACGCGCCGAGCCGCAGGACAGCAGCACGCCCATGAAGTTGTCCGGATCGCCATTGTCGCCGGTCCAGCCCAGCATGCCCATCTGGTGCTCGCCGGCCTGCAGGCGCTTGCGGTACTCGCCCCATTCGAAGGTCTTGAGTTCCGCCGTAACGCCGATCTTCGCCAGATCAGCCTGCATCAGCTCGGCCATCTTCTTGGCGTCCGGGTTATACGGGCGCTGCACCGGCATGTACCACAAGTCGGTCTGGAGGTTGCTGACGCCGGCTTCGGCGAGCAGGGCCTTCGCCTTCTCCGGATCGTACGGATAGGGCTGGATCGAATCGTCATAGGACCAGATCGTCGGCGGGATCGGGTTCTTCGCCGCCTTACCGGCGCCCTGATAGACCGCCGCCAGGATCGCCTGCTTGTCGATCGCCATGTTGATGGCCTGGCGCACCTTGACGTTGTCGAACGGCGGCTTCTTCACGTTCATCGCCAGGTAGCCGACATTGAGGCCTTCCTGCTCGAGAACCTGCAGGTTCGGGTTGGCCTTCAGCTTCGCGATGTCAGCCGGGTTTGGATAGGGAATGACGTCGCATTCGCCGGCTTCCAAGCGGGCCTCGCGCGTCGCCTGATCAGGCGTGATCGAGAACACCAGGCGATCGATCGGCTGCTTGCCGCGGAAGTAGTTGACGTTCGCGTTGTAGATGATGCGATCGTCCTTCTTGTAGTTGGCCCAGATGAAGGGGCCGGTGCCGATCGGCTCCTGGTCGACCTTCTCGGGTGTGCCCGCCTTCATCATCGCGTCCATGTATTCCTTGGAATGGATGGCCGCGAAGTCCATGCCGAGGTTGGCGATGAACGGCGCTTCCGGCTTGGTCAGCGTGAACCTGACCGTGTTCTCATCGACCTTGTCGATCGACTTGATCAGGTCCGGCATGCCCATGTCGTTGAAGTAGTCGTAGGCGCCGCCTGAGACCTTGCTGTACGGATCGTCCGCCTTCCACATGCGATTGAACGTGGCGATCACATCGTCGGCGTTGAAATCGCGGCTCGGCGTGAAGCTGCCGCGCGCGTGGAACTTCACGCCCTTGCGCAGATGGAAGGTGTAGGTGATTCCGTCGTCGGAGACGTCCCACGATTCCGCAAGCGACGGCATGATCTCGGTCGTGCCGGGCTTGAACTCGACCAGGCGGTTGAACACCGGATAGGCGGTGTCGAAGCTGGTGCCGGTCGTGTTGATCTGCGGATTGAAATTCTCCGGGCTGCCCTCGGAGCAATAAACCAGGGTCTTGGCGCTGGCTGCGTTCGCGAGGCCAAACGCGAGCGCGGCCGCCGCAACGGCCCCCAAAAGTCGACGTTTCATTGTTTCAGTCTCCCATTAGAAGGTCGGACAGCCTTGATCTTGTTTAGAATTTCCCGGGCTGCCTTGGGCGAAACCTAGGGCCGTTGCGCAAGCGGAGTCAACCGCTAGGTCATAATCTTGCCACTATCGCGACAGGGTGCTGGCGCGAGCGCGCACGGGCAGGTCAGTCTGCCGGGAGGGCCGTCGATCCGCAGGGGCGGAATGGAGTTTCGCTGGAGACCGCGCCGGCTGGGGCCATCTCGCTTGACCGTTCAGCAGACGTCCCGGCATGTTGCAGCGCACGCGTGTATCGTTTCATCAGCCGCCAGAGGAAGCAGATGTCCATTCCCGCCCCGTTTGTGTGGAGCGATCTCAAGGTCTTGCCCGAATGGGTCGACGAGAACGACCACATGAACGTGGCATTCTATCTCAAGGCGTTCGATGACGCGTTCTATGGTATCTATCGCGCTTGGGGCCTGGATTTCGCCGAAGTGCATCGGCGCGGTTTTACGACCTTCGCGGCCGAGAACCACATTACCTATCAGGGCGAGCTGTTCCTGGGAGAGAGCTTCTCGGTCGAGACCACCCTGCTGGATTTCGACCGCAAGCGCATCCGCTGGTTCAACATTATGCGCAAGACGGACGGTAGTGTCGCCGCGACTTGTGAATGGCTGCTGCTGTTCATGAACTTTCACGAGCGCCGGGTCGCCGAGATGCCGGACGAGTTCTTCGATCGGTTGGGAGAGATCAAGGCGGAACACGACAAGCTCCCGCGTCCACCCGAAGCAGGGCGCGGCATCGCGATCGGGAACAAGCGGCGGGGCTAGCCTACCGCTCCCATCCCTCGACGAACGGAAAGCGCCTGGCCCAGAAGTCTGTGAGCCGAGGGTCGGCATCGACGCGGCGGACGATCTCGGCCATCTTCGGCGCGGTCTGGTAGAAACGCGTACGCCACGGTCCAAAGCGCGACACAACTGTCACATAGAGATCGAGCACTGAGAGATCGTCACCGAGGATGTAGCGCTGGGGCGAGATCTGCTGATCCATCATTCGCCAGCACTCGGCGATCCGGTCGTGCACGCGGTCAATTACGCGCGGCGCATCCTCCTTGCTCGCCGCAATGCGCATCGGGTCGCCTTTGATCCAGAACAGCGCGTAGATCGCGGACGAGACATAGGCCATCCAGCGCAGATATTGCGCGCGGCGGGGATCGCCGATCGGCGGCGCCAGCCGCGCCTCCGGTTGGAGGTCGGCGAGATGGATCAGGATCGCGGCGCTTTCCGTCATGATCTCGCCGGACGGCAGCACGAGCGCCGGCACCTGCCGCATCGGATTGACGGCTTCGACGCGCTTGCGCGCCGCCTCATCCTGCCAAGTGACGGCTTCCACCAACTCGTATGGAATACCGAGCAGAGTCAGCGCCGCTTCGACCGGGACGGATCCGGAGCCGGCCGCACCGAAGACGGTGATATCGGCCATGCTCCTAGTCGCTCAGCATCAGGCCGGTCGGATTGGGCAGCTGCTTGTCGCCGATGATCATGGCCACGGTATCGCCAGCCGCCACGGCCTTCATGGCGCGGATGGAAAGGATCGGTCCTTCGGCTTGGCAGCGCAGCTCAATGCGCGCTTTCTTGGGATCGTCGGCGAGCGGATCCACGATCTCGGCAATCACGTCGCCGGCCTTCACGACATCGCCCTCCCGCTTGCGATAGGCAATGATGCCGGCCTTCGGCGTGCGCAGGATCTCGCAGGCGTCGAGATTGGCGACCTTGGCCTTCGGCTCCGGCAGCGGTCCCGGATCGCCGGCAATCAGGCCGCGTCGTTGCAGGAAGCGGAACAAAGCGCGCGCGTCCTGGGTCGCGAGCTCGTCATAGACATCGGCCTGGCCGCGGAACTCGACCGTTGAAGTGAGGACCGGTGCCGGCACCGGATAGTCCGGACCGACTTCCTTCTGCAGCCGGTGCCAGGGCAGGAAGAAGCTTTCGTCGAACGAGGCCGCGCCGGAATCGTCGCACAGCATCACGACGCGCGCGCCGAGCTCTGCCGCCAGATCCTGCGCCCGCGGCCAGAACTGGTTCGTGGTGTAGACGTGCAGCAGCGCGATGTCGTCGCAATGCAGGTCGAGCACAATGTCGGCGTCATAGGCGAGGCGCATCAACTCCCGCCGCAGCTTCGCATTCTCGCCCACCGCATAGATCTGATCGACGATCTCGCCCAGCGCCTGGCGGACGATCGCGACGTTGGAATCCGGATCCTTGCCAAGCTTGTCCTTCACCTTCGCGGCAAGCCCCTGGGATAGGTCGGGCCAACGGCGGTTGAAATTGACGCCGCTGCGGAAGTCGTAGCGGCCGGCGAAGGTGGTGTTGATGACCTGGCCGGCGCCAACCGGATTGGCGACCGGCACCACGATGATCTCACCCTTGATGTCGCCGCGTGCTTCGGCGTCGTCGAGCAGGCTGATCAGGTGATGGGCGGCCAGCATGCCTGGTATCTCGTCGGCGTGCAGCGAGGCTTGCAGATAGGCCTTCGGCCGCGCCCCGGCCTTGCCATAGCGATGCGCTTTTACAAAACGCTCGGTGCCCGGACTCATCGAATCCAGATTGATGCGCTGAACGATCTTGCCCATGAGAAAAAAGACTCTTTGGATTGGAAGGATGGGCGGATTACGCCCCGCCGGGGCTGCAAGAGTCAAGTTGGCGCAAAGGCCATTCGGAGAGCATTCATCCCGCCGAACGCCGCCGGGATACGTCGCCATCTCCGCGAAGGAAATTCCGGATTTCCTCGAGAAATCGCGGCCAGGCGGGTTCCTGCTCGAGGATCACGTGGTTGCGGCTGTTGAGTGGCACGAAGCTGGCCCCGGGGATCGCGGTCGCCAATTCGCGCCCCGCAGAGAAGGGTACGGCGGCATCGTCGACGCTGTGCAGGACGAGCGTCGGGACCCTGACCTGCGGCAGCAGGCGAGTCACATTAATGTTGCCGAGATCGATCATCAGTCGCGCCGCATTTTCCGGCGAGGTCGAGATCCGCTGCAGATCGTTCCACCAGCGCCACTGCTCGAGGCTGCCATCCGGGATGTACCAGGATGTGAAGATCTGACGAAAGGCGGGGTTGTCCTGGCCCCAACCCTCCCGCACCAAGGTCAGCATCGCTTCGCGCTTGGCGATTTCGGAGGGGTTGCCGCGTTGGCGCCATCCTTTGGCGTAGCCGCCGTGTAGCACCAGTCGCGTCACGCGTTCGGGATGCCGTACTGCGTAACTGATTGCGGCGGCGCAGCCCTGAGAAATTGCAAGCAGGGGAAACCGATCGAGGCCGGCTGCGTCGACAACCGTCTCCAGGTCGCGCACCAAGGCTTCGATCGAGAAATCCTCGACCTTCCAGTCGGAGAGTCCGTTGCCGCGCTCGTCATAGCGCACGAGACGGAATTCGGCGGTCAGGGCGTCCAACAGATGACGCCAGACCGGGCTCTGCCAATCGAACTCGAGGTGGTTCAGCCAGTTTGCGGTCTTGACCAAGGGGGGACCCTCACCGGCGGTCGCATAGGCAATCCGGACTCCGTCCGACGTCATGCAGAACCGGATGTCCTGCTTTGCGTCCGGTGCGGCGTCCTTGACCCGATCGTCGGGTACCGATGACTGCCCATTCATCATCGGCCCGGCCTTGAGCCTCGCGCGCGCTTCCATGTAGAGCGCAGTCGTCGCGGGCTCGGGCGCCGTGCCGAGCTCGCGCTTCAGCAGTTCGCTGCATTCCCGGTAATGGCGAACCACGGCATTGTACACGCCGCGATCAAGCTGTAGCTGCATCAACCGGCGGTGAAGTTCTTCCGACAAGGGATCGAGGGTCAATGCGCGTTCAAGTGCCGAGACCGCAGCGGTAATATCACCAGCGTCAGCTTCGGCTTGGGCAAGCTTCGTCAGGACAGTGAGCGCAAGCTGGTGAAAGCGCGAGCGCTCCTGGACCAGCCATTCGTCAAAGCCAGCCTCTCGCAACCTGAATCCCTCGAGCAGCGGGCCCCGATAGAGATCCGCGGCCGCTCGCAAGCTGTCGAGATCACCGCGTGCGGCGAGACGCACTAGATCGATGACGTCGGCGTGCAAAGTGTCGGGTGAGGCGGAGAGCGACTCGCGCTCACCTGTGAACGGATCGGTTCCGATCGCATTTCGGATGGAGCTCAAGGTCTGACTCAGGCTGTGGCGCGCTTGCCGGTCAGAGCGGTCGCCCCACAACAGAGCTGTCAGCCGTTCGCGCGGCTGGCTTTCGCCGGGCCGGCAAGCAAGCACGGCGATCAGCGCCTCCGCCTTTCGGGTCGCCAAGGCAAGCGAAGCGCCGTCCGCACCGGACGCGGCAAAGCCGCCGAGCAATTGCACACGAATCTGCGACATCGGAACCCGTTCGCTTTTACCATCTATCGCTGTGGAACTTGCCGGTCAGTGAAGCCGGTCACACGGGGAGCCCTCTATACCTCCATTGTGGAGATTGCCACAGGAAATGTTGTGCTTTTGACGGTCTTTTGATTTCGGCTTGCAGGTCTGCTGATCCCCCGAGACTAGAGGTCTCGCTCCCCCACACGAAAGGAGACCATCATGGGAGGGCTCATTGCTGTACTGTATGGCGCAGCCGCATATGTAGGGTTTCTGATTACATTCGCGTACGCCATTGCGTTCGTCGGAAACTTCATCGTTCCGAAGACTGTCGATTCAGGCACGCCTGGACCGCTGGTTGAGGCCCTGGTCGTTAACCTCGTGCTGCTTGGCATTTTCGCGATTCAACACAGTGTCATGGCCCGCAAGGGCTTCAAGGAAGTGTGGACGCGGATCGTGCCGAAGTCGGTCGAGCGCAGCACCTTTGTGGTGTTCGCCACCGCCGCGCTGGCGCTGCTGTTATGGCAGTGGCGGCCGATGCCGGACGTGATCTGGTCGGTCCAGGATCCGATTGCGGTCGGTGCGATCCATGCTCTGTTCTGGCTGGGGTGGGCAATCCTGCTCACGTCCACGTTCCTGATCAATCACTTCGAGCTGTTCGGACTGCGGCAGGTCGTGGCCCGCCTGATGGGCTGGAAGCTGCCGGAGCCGCAATTCCGCACGCCGTTCCTGTACAAGCGTGTCCGGCATCCGCTCTATCTCGGCTTCATCATCGGCTTCTGGGCAACCCCGACAATGACGATGGGGCACCTGCTGCTTGCCGCGGGAACCACCGCCTACATCTTCATCGGAATCTTTTTCGAGGAGCGTGACCTCATCAACCTGTTTGGCGACCAGTATCGCAACTATCGCCGGCGGGTCTCGATGCTGATCCCGCTGCCCGGCCGCAGACATGAAGAATCCGAACTGGAAAACCGATCGGCGTTCGGCGCGAAGGCTCCGCGATAAGGGCCGAAGACGACAAAGTGTGGGGACACCATTGGTTCCGCCCGCCGCGTGGCGGGCGGAAGGAGAGAGATTGTGACTCGGTACTCAACACCGCTGCGATCCACGAGGATCGAGCTTGGTGAAACGAATTGGTTGGTAAGGTTGCGGGCGGCACTGGCGCCAAGGCGCCGGCGCATTCTGTCAACGGAGAAGCTGTCGGATCACCTGCTGCGTGATGCCGGACTGGAGCGCTTTGGCGGAGTGACGCGACGCCGCCTGCGTTGAGGCAATTCAGTCCAGCAAAGCTTTCAACTTGCCGCTCGCCGGCCGCTCGTGGCCGGCGAGCATCACCACGAAGTCGCCAAAGGCGACCTGGCGCGACAGGCGGCGCGAGACAACGCAGCCTTTCATGCTGGCTTTGATGACCGCCGGTTTGCTCTCGAGATCGGGCGCGGTCGGATCGACGATCTCCGCCAGCACGTCGCCGGGCGAAACCCAATCGCCAAGCTGCTGGCAGTAGAGCAGGAGTCCGCCAGCCGGGCTGTCGAGCATCTCAAACGCGCGGAATTCGTTGATCCCGTTCGGGCGGCGCTTTGCTGCCGCACCCGCAACGCAGCCGATCCAGCGCAGATAGCGGAAGAAACCCTGGGCGTAGCGGGTGGCTTGCGCTGGATCGACATCGAGAACGCCGCCCATCTCGAACGTGAAGGCATGGCACGCCAGCGGCATCGGATCGCCGAATTCCTTCCGCAAGGTCCGCCATGGTTCGAAGAAGCACTCGTCGAAGCAATGGGCGCCGCAATTGTCGCCGTTCGGCTGCAATGAATGGACTCCGACATCGGCGGCAAAACGCTTGGCATGGTCCCACAGCTCATCGGGCGCGATCATGTAGCTCAGTGCTTCGTCGTCGCAATGCAGGTCGACCACCAGGTCCGCGTCATAGGCGCGTCGGGCGAGAGCAATGCGCTGCGCCATGATCGGACTTTCCGCTCGCAGCGCAGCGATTCGGCGCTTCAGCTCGCGCCGTACCAGCTCGGCATTCTCGACTGAGTCCTTGCCGATGCACCTGCGCACGCTGTCGGCGAGGCCCGTCACCAGGTCAGGCCAGGCACGGTCGAAGTTGGCGCCGGTGCGCAGCTCGAAGCGGCCCATGATGGCGCTGTTGAGCGCCTGGTCGATGCCGAGCGGATTGGCCATCGGAACGACGATGATTTCGCCCGTAATCTCGCCAGCCTCTTCCGCCGCTGCGAGCAGCTTGCAGAGTTCGCGCAGAACCATCATGCCGGTCGGCTCGTCGGCATGCAGGCCCGCCTGCAGATAGGCCTTGGGCCTGGCACCCGGCTCGCCGAACGAGAACACGCGCAGCTGGCGCTGGGTCCCCGGCATGGCACCTGGCAGAGCAATGGTTTCCGCGGCGCTCGGCATGCGCACCTCCCATCAGAAGATGTTGGATTTGCCAGGGTTTTCGACCCACGCGGCTTGCCCTGTCAAGCCGCCCTGCCCGCGTGTATAAGGTCCGCCATGACCGACTCCGTTCCCGATCTCGATCTGAAATTTCCCTATCTCGCCGGCCTCAACGAGCGGCAGCGCGAAGCCGTGCTCGCGCAGGATGGACCAGTGCTGGTGCTGGCCGGTGCCGGCACCGGCAAGACGCGTGCGCTGACCACGCGCCTCGCGCACCTGCTTATGACAGGCAAGGCGCGGCCATTCGAGGTCATGGCTGTGACCTTCACCAACAAGGCTGCGGGTGAGATGAAGGCGCGTGTCGGCCACCTGATCGGCCGACCGGTCGAGGGCTGGTGGCTCGGCACGTTTCATGCGCTGGCGGCGCGCATCCTGCGCCAGCACGCGGAGGCTGCGGGGCTCAAGCCCAACTTCACCATCATCGACACCGACGACCAGTTGCGGCTGGTCAAGCAGATCATCCAGGCGGAAGGCCTCGACAGCCAGAAATGGCCGTCGCGCGTCGTGCTGGGCATCATCGAGCGGTGGAAGGACCGCGGCCTGACGCCGGAGAAAGTGAGCGCGGCCGAGCAGGCGGAAGTGGGCGGCGGACGCATTCTCGGCATCTATCGCGAGTACCAGCAGCGCCTGGCGACGCTCAACGCCTGCGATTTCGGCGACCTGCTGCTGCACAACGTCACCTTGTTCAGCAGAGAGCCGGAGATCCTGGCGCGCTACCAGAAGCAGTTCCGCTACATCCTGGTCGACGAGTACCAGGACAGCAACGTGGTGCAGTATCTCTGGCTGCGGCTGCTGGCGCAGGCCCATCGCAACATCTGCGTCGTGGGCGACGATGACCAGTCGATCTATGGCTGGCGCGGCGCGGAAGTGGAGAACATCCTGCGTTTCGAGCATGACTTCCCCGGCGCCAAGGTCATCCGGCTGGAGCAGAACTACCGATCGACACCACACATCCTCGCGGCCGCCTCCGGTCTGATCGCACAGAACGAAGGCCGCCTCGGCAAGACCCTGTGGACCGACCTCGCCGAGGGCGAGAAAGTAAGGCTGACCGCCGTGTGGGACGGCGAGGAGGAAGCGCGCAAGATCGGCGAGGAGATCGAGAGCCTGCAGCGCAAGGGCGTGTCGCTCAACGACATCGCCATCCTGGTGCGCGCGGGTTACCAGACCCGCGAGTTCGAGGAGCGCTTCATCACGCTCGGTCTGCGTTATCGCGTGATCGGCGGGCCGCGCTTCTACGAGCGGCAGGAGATCCGCGACGCGCTCGCCTATCTGCGCCTGATCAACCAGCCGGATGATGGCCTCGCCTTCGAGCGCATCGTCAATGTGCCGAAGCGCGGCCTGGGCGATGCGACCCTGAAGCAGATCAACGACCTGGCGCGCTCGCTCAACGTCTCGCTGCCCGAGGCCGCGCGCCGCATCGTCGAGAGCGACGAACTGAAGCCGGCGGCGCGCCGCTCGCTGGGGCAGCTGGTGCGCGATTTCGAGACTTGGCGCAATCTTGCCGAGGCCACGCCGCATGCCGAACTGGCGCAGACCGTGCTGGATGAATCCGGCTATACCGCGATGTGGCAGACCGACAAATCCATTGAGGCGCCGGGCCGGCTGGAGAATCTCAAGGAGCTGATCCACGCGATGGAGGAGTTCGAAAGCCTTGGCGGGTTCCTCGAGCACGTCTCGCTGGTGATGGAGAACGCGGCCGCCAGCGACGGCGAGATGATCACCATCATGACACTGCATGGCGCCAAGGGGCTGGAGTTCGACATGGTGTTCCTGCCCGGCTGGGAGGAAGGGCTGTTCCCCTCGCAGCGCTCGCTGGACGAGAACGGAATCAAGGGCCTGGAGGAGGAGCGCCGGCTCGCCTATGTCGGCATCACGCGCGCACGCAAGCGGGCTTACATCTCCTTCGCGGCCAACCGGCGCATCCACAACATGTGGCAGAATGCGCTGCCCTCGCGCTTCATCGCCGAACTGCCCAAGGCGCATATCGAGCGCGCGGAGGACCAGCTGTTCCGTCCCTCGGAGCGCTACATGGGCCCGCCGTCAGGCTGGGGCCGCGCCCCCTTGCGCGAGGGGTTCGGGCGTCGCAGCGGCACCTTGATCGATGTCAGCGCCGAGGCCGTCGTGCAGACCGGCACCGGCCGCTATCCAAGCGGGGCGCGCATCTTTCATCAGAAATTCGGCTACGGCAAAGTGCTGCACGCCGAAGGCGACAAGCTGGAGATCGCATTCGAAAAGGCCGGCGTGAAGAAAGTGATGGCCAGCTTCGTCATGCCAGCGGAGCAGGCGGGGTAGGCAAGCGCGGATTGGTGGGGGAAGGTCGTGCAGCAGGCGGCGAAGGCGCCACTCTGGTCAATTCAGCTGAAACTCGATCACAAGCCAGCAGACGAAGCGCGTCTAAGACTGGAGAG
Source organism: Dongiaceae bacterium (assembly GCA_041398065.1). Classification (GTDB taxonomy): domain Bacteria; phylum Pseudomonadota; class Alphaproteobacteria; order Dongiales; family Dongiaceae; genus Dongia_A. Next base: position 51,919 of record JAWKVL010000004.1, read on the forward strand.
CGCGCTTGAGCCGCTCGGCCAGGCGATATCGAGCTTCGAGACTGACCAGGGCAAGGGCTGGCTGATCGAGGTTATCAGCAATGCGAAGCCGGCGGCGCGCGATGTCGCGGCGGCGCTTAAGGCACTCGGTCGCTATAGCGCGAAGATCGACCGCGTGCCGGATAAGGACTGGCTGGCGGAGAGCCGACGCGGCCTGCCTGAGTTCAGGGCGGGGCCGTTCTTCTTCTATGGCTCGCACTTCAAGGGCAAGGTGCCGAAGAACTTGATCGGCCTGGAAATCGATGCTGGCATGGCCTTCGGCACCGGCCGGCACGAGACCACAAAAGGCTGCCTGCTCGCGGTCGCAAAGCTTGCAAAGACGCACCGGTTCAAGAAGCCGCTCGATGTCGGGACCGGAACCGGCATCCTGGCGTTCGGTGTGGCGCGGCTGTGCAACGTTGCCGTGCTGGCCAGCGACAATGACGTGGACGCCGTGCGGGTCGCGCGCGAAAACGCAAAGGTCAACAAGCTGGCGCATCAGGTTCGTATTCTGAGATCGGACGGGTACCGCGCCAAGGCGGTCCGAGACGGCGCGCCCTACGATCTGGTGACTGCCAACATCCTCGCCAACCCGCTGATCGAGCTGGCGCCAGATCTTGCGCGTGTACTGGGGAAGGGTGGCCGCGCCGTGCTGTCGGGATTGTTGCGGGAGCAGGAGAAGGACGTGCTGGCAGCACACGAAGCGGTCGGCCTTGCCTTCGATTTCCGGCTGCGGCTGGGTGACTGGTCGATACTGGTGCTGAAGCCGGGCAAGACAAGGCGTGCGCCCAGATCGCGCACCTGACGCAACCTATACTGCCAGTTTCGCCAGTGCTTCCGCGGCGAGATGCCGTGTTAGCTCTCCGGCGGTCATTTCCCGGGCCAGAGCGGCGGCCTGTCCTGACCACTGGTTGGTGAAGTCGCCAGATCCAGCCTGCTCGGCCTTCGCCTTAAGCGGCAGCAGCGCGCCGGCCGCCAGCGGAAAGCTCGGCGCCGTAGCATTGATCGCGCCAAGATCGCGCATCAGGCGGCTGACGAAGCCGCGCGCCGGCCGGCCGGTGAAGAGGTTGGTGATTACCGTGCCGTCGTCGCTCGCATTCCGGAGCGCGGCGCGATGCGTCGCGGACAGCTTGGCTTCCGGCGTCAACATGTAGGCCGTGCCGATCTGCACGGCGGAAGCGCCGAGCGCGAAGGCTGCGACGATGCCGCGCGCATCCGCGATCCCGCCGGCTGCGATCACCGGCACCTTCACGGCATCGGCGACTTGTGGCACCAGCGCGAAAGTGCCGACTTGGCGCGCCATGTCGTCGGAGAGGAAATTGCCGCGGTGTCCACCGGCTTCCAGGCCCATGGCGATGATGGCATCGCAGCCGCGCTCCGCCAGCCAGGGCGCTTCCGCGACCGTGGTGGCGGACGAGATGATCTTGGCGCCGGTGGCTCTGACGCGATTGAGCAGGGCGCGTTCAGGCAATCCGAAGTGGAAGCTGACGACTTCCGGCTTCACGTCTTCGACCAGCGAGCAGAATGCGTCATCGAATGGCACCCGGTTGCTCTCGGGAATCGGTGCATCGGGATCGAGGCCGAGCTCGCGATAGTATGGCGCAAGCAGCGCGCGCCAGGCGGCGATGCGCGCCGGCTCGGGCGCCGGCGGCCTGTGGCAGAAGAAGTTGACGTTGATCGGGCGCGCTGTCGCCTGTCGGATCGCCGCCAGGTCCTTGCGCGTCTGCTCCACGCTGAGCTGCGCGCAGGCGAGCGAACCGAGACCGCCTGCCTCGCTCACCGCGATGGCCATCTGCGGCGTGCTGACGCCGGCCATCGGCGCCTGAAGGATGGGGAGGTCGATGCCGAGCAAGTCCAGAATGCGACGATCACGCCAGCTGCTCATCACCGACCTCCCTTGTGCGGCTAGACCTTCGCCGCATTCTTTCGGCGCCAAACCTCGACCGGCAGGCCGCCAACGCCCCAATCTTCCATCTCAACCTCGTTGATGACAACAAACGTGGTATCGAGCGGCTTGTTCAGGACGTCGCGGAGGAGCTCGCTGACGCCCTTGATGAGCGTGGCCTTCTGTTCGGCGGTGACGCTCTTGCGGTCCGGCGTCGTACCTTCGCGCGTGACCTTGATGTTCACGTATGGCATGTGCCTTCCTCCGGTTACCAGCGGCCGGCGTGCTGGCCGCCATCGACGTGCAGCACTTCGCCGGTCACGAACGCCGCATTGTCGAGATAGAGCACCGCGTCCACAATCTCGCGCACCTCGCCCAGGCGCTGCATCGGATGCAGCTTAGCAAGAAACGCGTGGGTCTCCTCTGGATGCATCGGCGTCTTGATGATGCCGGGCGAGACCGCATTCACGCGAATGCCCTTGTCGGCATATTCGATCGCCAGCGACCGTGTGACGGCATCGAGACCGCCCTTGGTCAAGGACGCCATCGCGGCGGGCACGCCGGCGATCGGCTGGTCGACCAGGGTCGTGGTGATGTTGACGATGTGGCCCGCATGCTGGCTCAGCATGCGCGCGGCGGCCTGCTGCGTGACGTGGAAGAAGCCCGCCACGTTCACCGAGATCACGGCGGTGAAGTCCTCGGCCGTGTACTCGATGAACGGCTTGGCGATGAAGATGCCGGCATTGTTGACCAGCGTGTCGATCCGGCCGAAACGCTCGATGGCGGTGTCGATAACCCGCTTGGCAACCGCTGGATCCGCGATGTCACCGGGAACGGTGACCAGATCCGAACTGCTGCTCGGCTTGATGGACCGGGAATTGGCGACCACGTAATAGCCGCGCTCCCGGAAACCTTGGACCAATCCTGCTCCGATTCCCTGCGATGCGCCGGTGATCAGGGCAACTTTGCGATCTGCGCTCATGGGGTTCCTCGTTCTCTAGGTGCCGCCCAGTGCGGCTGAGGGCAAAGGTAGGTCGTTGCAGTTTTCGTTGGAATGCCTATCATTCGACATGGACTATTGCGCATAGGGGAATAATCGTGGACCGGATCGAGGCGATGCGGGTGTTCGTGACTGCCCTGGATGAGGGCAGCCTGGCCGGCGCTGGACGGCGCCTTGGCCGGTCGCCAGCGGCGGTTTCGCGCGCCATTGCATTCCTGGAGAGCTATGTCGGTACGCCGCTGCTTCACCGCACCACGCGGACCATCAAGCTCAGCGAAGCCGGCGAGCGTTATGCGTCAGCCTGCCGGCGCGTCCTGACCGATCTTGAGGAAGCCGACATGCTGGCGGCCGGCGAGAGCGCCGCGCCGCGCGGCACGCTCAATGTGAGCGGGCCCGTCGTCAGCGGCGCGCGTATCCTGCGGCCGATCCTCGATGCCTATCTCGATCTCTATCCAGCGGTGCGGGCAAAGCTTCTGCTGATCGATCGCAGGCTCAATCTGGTGGAAGAAGGGATCGACGTCGCGTTGCGCATCGGCCACTTGCCGGATTCCAGCCTGATCGCGATCCGGGTCGGCGAGGTGCGGCAGGTGATCTGCGCTGCGCCGTCCTATCTCGCAGCCAAGCCGCCGATCAAGAAGCCCGAGGATCTCACTGCTCATCCGATCGTGGCCATGACGGTGTTCGGGATCGATGCCTGGGACTTCGCGCCAAGCGACGGCAGTTCCGATGTCAGGCAGATACCGATCGCACCGCGGCTGATCGTGAATACAGTCGAGGCCGCTGTCGGCTCGGCCGTCGAGGGGTATGGCGTGACGCGCGCCTTCTCCTACCAGGTGGCGGAAGAGGTGCACGCCGGAAAGCTGAAGGTGGTGCTGCCGGAGGCCGAATCTCCTGCCATGCCGGTGCATGTCGTGACGCCGGAAGGGCGGCTTTCGGTGCCCAAGGTCAGGGCATTCGTGGATTTCGCCGTGCCGCGGCTGAAGACGATCTTCGCCCACAGTGTGAAGATCTAGAGCCAAAAGAAAACCGGCGGCCGCTTACGCGAACCGCCGGTGATGTGAGGCGTCCCGCAATCGCAAAGGGGACGTCGAGCAGATCTCGTTAGGCCGCGCGCGGCGTGTGGCCGGTCGGCTGGTTGCGGTTGGCAGCGCCGACCGCCTTGTGAGCGACTTCGCTCGCCAGCCACTCGATGTCGCCGCGGACCACGCCGATGTCGAGCAGCATGCGGTCCTCCAGCTTGTAGAGCTGGTTGGCGGTCTGCCGGGCGCGGTTCCAGGCCGTGATCGGCGAAACCACATCCAGCGACACCGCCGGGTAGGACAACGACTTGTGCATGCCATTCACGACGTCCGCGATCTCCGCACGGGCGACGCCGATGTCCGCGAGCATCCGGTTGTCGAGCGCGTTGAGGGCGCTATAGGCAACCCGGCGCCGGTTCCACAGCGTGACCGGGGCGACCAGCAGATCATGGAGCATCTCGCCGAAGGCAACCGACAGGCGCGGTGCAACCGGCGCAGTCGCGCTGCGCTGGGCCACCGCCGGGATGTCGGCGCGGGTCAGGCCGATGTCGGCCAGCTCGCGATCCGTCAGCGCGGAGAGTTCCCGCGCAATGGCGGAGATTTCCACGGTGCGGCGCACCGCGTTGATGGCGTGCTTCGCAAACACCGCGATGGCGCCGAAGCCGGTCTTACGGGCGGTCGCTTCCGGCATATTCGCGCGGCCAAGCACCACCTTCTCATTTGCAGTCGTCCGATACATGATCTCAGTCATCCGATTGTTTCGACCGGGCTGCATTGCCCGGTAATCACGAGCAAGAATGTAGAGATTAACGGGTTGGTTTTGGAGGGGTCTGTGCTGCATTGCAGTAATGCGGGAAGCGCATACGAAATTCCTAATGATCCGTTTATTTGCATGGCTTAGTTAGGATAACTGACCTTGGTCGAGGCGGTTTCGGGACGCTCTTAGGACGGAAAGTAGGCAGCTTCATGAACGAACATGCAACGCGCTCCCAGGCAGTCGCCTCAGCGTTACAAAATCTCAAAATTAACATGACTTTAACAGAGCTGGAGCAGCTGCTCGACGGGAGCGTGGCCGCGCCCGAGGGAGAGCGTCCGGACGACTGGATCGCCCTGGTCGCACCCGGCGCCGACGAGGATACCAAGCGCCGACTGAATGCCGCCCATACCAGCTGGGCCGAGGGGGCGAGGGGCCGCGCGCGTGAGCCGATCGCAACCCGTCTTGCTGCAGTGCAAAAAGAGCTGGTGGCGCAAGGATTGGATGGGTTCCTCGTTCCCAGGGCCGACGAGCACCAGGGCGAGTACGTGCCGAAGCGGGCCGAGCGGCTGGCCTGGATCTCGAACTTCACCGGTTCGGCTGGCTTGGTCATCGTGCTCAAGGACAAGGCTGCGATCTTCGTCGACGGGCGCTACACCATCCAGGTGCGCGAACAGGTCGATGCCAAGCTGTTCGAGATCAAGCACCTGGTCAACGAGCCACCCGAAGCCTGGATCGCCGCGAATTTGAAGAAAGGCGAGGTGCTGGGCTTCGATCCCTGGCTCACCACGCCGGATGCCGCGCAGCGCTACCGCGAAGCGGCGCGCAAGGCAGGGGCCGAGCTGAAAGCGGTCGACCGCAATCCGCTGGACGCAGCGTGGTCGGACCAGCCGCCGGAGCCGATCGCGCCGATCTGGCCGCAGGATACGCGCCACTCCGGGCAAAGCGCCGCGGACAAGCGCCAGCTGATCGCCAAGAAGCTGAAGGAACGGGGGCAGGACGCGGCGGTGATCTCGGCGCCGGATTCGCTTGCCTGGCTGCTCAACATCCGCGGCGGTGACGTGCCGCGCACGCCGTTCGCGCTGGGCTACGCCATCATCGACAAGGAGGGAAAGGTCGACCTCTTCATCGACCCGCGCAAGCTGACGGCCGAGGCGCGCGCGCATCTCGGCAACGAGGTCGCGGTGCAGCCGAAGAGCGGCTTCCTTCCCAGCCTGGATTCGCTCGGCAAGACCGGCGCGGCGGTGGCGGTCGACGCGATGACCGCGGGTGTCGCGATCTTCGACCGTCTGAAGGCGGCCGGCGCCAAGCCGATGGTCGGGGAAGATCCCTGCGCGCTGCCCAAGGCGTGCAAGAACCCGGTGGAGATCGACGGCGCGCGCGCCGCGCACCGGCGCGACGGTGCGGCGATCTCGCAGTTCCTGCACTGGCTGTCGATCGAAGCGCCGAAGGGCGGGCTGGACGAGATCGCGGCGGTGGAGAAGCTGGCGTCGTTCCGGCGGCAGCGCGACATGTTCCGCGATTTCTCCTTCGACACCATCTCCGCGGCCGGACCGAACGGCGCTATCTGCCACTACAAGGTGACGGAGCAGAGTAACCGCCCAATCCCGGCCAATTGGCTCTATCTCGTCGATTCCGGCGGGCAGTATCTCGACGGCACCACCGACATCACGCGCACCATCGCGGTCGGCAAGGTTACGCCTGAAATGAAGGACCGCTTCACCCGCGTGCTGAAAGGCCACATCGCGCTCGCCACCACGCGCTTCCCGCGCGGCACGACCGGCAGCGCGCTCGATTCGATCGCGCGCCGGCCGCTGTGGGAGGTCGGGCTCGACTACGATCACGGCACCGGCCACGGCGTCGGCTCGTACCTGTCGGTGCATGAAGGGCCGCAGCGCATCTCCAAGATGCCGAACCGCGTGGCGCTGGAAGTCGGCATGATCATTTCCAACGAACCCGGCTACTACAAGGACGGCGAATACGGCATCCGGATCGAGAATTTGGTGACGGTGATCGAGGACAAGGATCATCCCGGCATGCTGTGCTTCGAGACGCTGACGCTCGCGCCGATCGATCTGGAGGCGATCGACCGCGCGCTGATGACGGCCGACGAGGTAGCATGGCTCAACGCCTACCACACCCGCGTGCGCGAAACGCTTATGCCGCTGGTCGATTCCGCGACGGCGAAGTGGTTGGAGGGCGCGACGCGGGCGATTTGAGCTGCGATAGGCTCTAAGCACTCCTTCCCCCACAAGGGGGGAAGGGGAGTTCCTACCCCCCAATCAGCTCCAGCCACTCGTCCTCGCTCAGCATCTTGACGCCGAGCTCCTGCGCCTTCGCGGCCTTGGAGCCGGCGTCTTCGCCGACGATGACGTAGTCGGTCTTCTTGGAGACGGAGCTGGCGACCTTGGCGCCCAATGATTCGGCGCGGGCCTTGGCTTCGTCGCGGGTCATACGGGAGAGCGCGCCGGTGAAGACCACGGTCTTGCCGGAGACCGGCGAGCCGGATGTGCTCGGCGCCTGCGCCTCCTCGGCCGTCACTTCCCTGGCGAGCGCGTCGAGCACCTCGATATTGTGCTTCTCGGAGAAGAAATCGAGGATGTCGCCGGCGACCGATTCGCCGATCTGGTCGATGTTGTTGAGATCCTGATACTCGGCGCCTTCGCGGTCCTTGGCGGCGGCCAGCATGGCGTGGCGCCAGTCCTTCAGGCTGTGATAGTGGCGCGCCAGCAGCTTGGCCGTCGCCTCGCCCACCTGCCGGATGCCGAGCCCGTAGATGAAGCGATCAAGCGGAACTGTGCGCCGCGCCTCGATCGCGCTCAGCAGATTGGCGACCGACGATTCGCCCCAGCCTTCGCGATCTTCCAGCTCCTTGCGCCGGCGATGAAGATGGAAGATGTCGACCGGGCTCTTGACCAGCCCATCCTGATAGAACGCCTCGATATGCTTCGAGCCCAGCCCTTCGATGTCGAAGGCGCCGCGCGACACGAAATGGCGCAGCCGCTCCATCGCCTGGGCCGCGCAGATCAGCCCGCCGGTACAGCGGCGCACCGCTTCGCCTTCCTCGCGCACGGCGTGGGAGCCGCAGACCGGACAGCGGTCGGGGAACCTGTACGGCTTGCCGCGATTCTTGCGATCGGCATCGACCACGCCGACGATCTGCGGGATGACGTCGCCGGCGCGCTGCACGATCACCTTGTCGCCGATGCGGATGTCCTTGCGCGCGATCTCATCCTCGTTGTGCAAGGTGGCATTGGAGACCACCACGCCGCCGACCGTGATCGGCTCCAGCTTGGCGACCGGGGTGAGGGCGCCGGTGCGGCCCACCTGGATCGCAATGTCGTTGAGCGTGGTGACCGCCTGCTCGGCTGGGAACTTGTGCGCGATCGCCCAGCGCGGCGCCCGGCCGACGAAGCCGAGCCGGTTCTGCATGGCGAGGTCGTTGACCTTATAGACCACGCCGTCGATGTCGTAGTTGAGGTCGGCGCGCTTCTTCGCCATCTCGTCGTAGAACGCCAGCGCCTCGTCCAAATTTTCGGCAACTCGCGTCTCGGGGTTGACTGCGAAGCCCCACTTCTTCAGCCGGTCGATCGCTTCGGAATGCAGCTTCGGCTCGTTGCGCCAGCCCTGCACCTCGCCCATGGCATAGGCGAAGAACTTCAGCGGGCGCGACTTGGTGATGTTGGCGTCGAGCTGGCGCACCGATCCCGCAGCGGCGTTGCGCGGATTGGCGAAGACCGGTTCGCCCTCCTTCTCGCGCTGCTTGTTGAGTGCGAAGAAGCCGTCATGCGGCATATACACCTCGCCGCGGATCTCGATCACCGTCGGCGGATGCGGATCCTTGAGCTTGTGCGGGATGCCGGTGACGTGTTTGAGGTTCGCGGTGATGTCCTCCCCCACCGCGCCGTCACCGCGGGTCGCGCCGATGGTGAGCTCGCCGCCCTCGTAGCGCAGGTTGGCGGAGAGGCCATCGATCTTCGGCTCGACATTGAGCTCGACCTCCGCCTCGTCCTTGCGTCCCAGGAAACGGCGGATGCGGCCGATGAAGTCGGCCACGTCCTCGCGGTCGAAGGCGTTGTCGAGGGACAGCATGGGATTCAGGTGCTTGACCTTGGCGAAGCCGGCCGCGGGCTCGGCGCCGACGCGCGCGCTCGGCGAATCGGTGCGCCTGAGGCTCGGGAACAGCGCCTCGATCGCGCGGTTGCGTTTCGCCAGTGCGTCATAGGCCGCGTCGCTGATCTCCGGCGCGTCCTTCTGGTAGTAGAGCTTGTCGTGATGGGCGATTTCCTTGGCCAGCCGTTTCAACTCGGCCTTGGCCTCTGCACTCGTCAGCTCTTCCGGTGCTTTATTGGTCGCTTCGTTGCTCATGCCATGGTCACGCGCACGATGTCAGGTACACACTCTGCTCCGGCCACCAGCCAACACTTGTCAGCGGCCGGCCCCTAGCGCGCTTCGGCGAGCAACTTGTCGGCGGCGGCGCGAGCTTCGTCGGTGATGGTTGCGCCGGCCAGCAGGCGCGCGATCTCTTCCCGGCGCAGCTTCTTGTCCAGAGCGGTGACCGTTGTGTAGGCGTTGCTGCGGAACGTCTCCTTGGCGACGCACCAATGCTGGTCGCCCAGTGCTGCCACCTGGGGCGAATGGGTGACGACCAGGACCTGGAAATGCTCCGACAGACGCTTCAGCCGCTCGCCGACGGCGGTCGCGGTCGCGCCGCTGATGCCGGAATCGACCTCGTCGAAGATCAAGGTGTCAGCCGCCTGGCCGCCCGCCAGCACGACCGTCAGCGCCAGCATGAAGCGCGCCAGCTCGCCGCCGGAGGCGACCTGCTCGATCGGACCCGGCGTGGTGCCGGGATTGGTGGCCACCACGAAGCTGACCTGGTCCCAGCCGTGCTCGCCCCAGCGCGGCTCGTCGAGCTTGTCGCATTGCACGATGAAACGCGCGCCGAGCTTCAAAGGCGGCAGTTCCTGCGTCACGGCGGCCTCCAGGAACTTGACGGCCCGGCCGCGCGCCTTGCTCAACGATTCGGCCGCCGCGATATAGGCTTGGCGGGCTTTCTCCTCCGCTTCGCGCAATTTCGACAGGCCGCCACCCTGGGTCTCCAGGGAAGCGAGCTGCTTCTTCAGCCCGTCATGGAACTCGGCCAGTCCGTCAGGCGTGATGCGATGCTTGCGGGCAAGATCGCGCAGCAGATAGAGCCGCTCTTCCAGCTTCTCCAACCTCTGAGGATCGGCATCGAAGGACGCGGCCAGCCGGCCCAGCGCGGCCGTACTCTCGGTCAATTCAATGGCAGCGCGGTCGAGTGCCGCAATCGCCGCTTCGCCTTCGGGGCCGAGCTTGTCCGCCATGCGTTGCAGCCGGCGCAGGGCCGACGCTACAGTGCGTTCCGCGCCGCGGTCGCCGGAAATCTCGGCGAGGGCGCCGTTCAACGCTTCCATCGCCTGCTCACGGTTGGACAGGCGTGCGCGCTCGGCGGCCAGTTCCGCCTCTTCGCCGGGCCTTGGCGCGGCGAGGTCCAGTTCCGCGACCGCATGCCTGAGATAGTCTTCTTCACTGCGCGCCTTATCGGTTACCGCAGCGGCGTCGGCATGTTCCTGCTTGGCCTTGCGCCAAGCCGCAAAGGCGATCCGCACCTTGTCGACCTGGATTTCCAGGGCCGCAAATCGATCGAGATGGCCGCGATGGGTGGATGGATCGAGCAGCCCGTGCGCCTCGAACTGGCCTTCGATCTCCACCAGCAGGTCGCCGAGCTGCCGCAGCAAGGCGATGCTGATCGGCTGGTCGTTGACGAAGGCGCGCGACCTTCCGTCATTGCCGACCTGCCGTCGCAGAATCAGGTTGCGTTCGACCTGCAGCCCCTGCTCGGCCAGCAGGGCGATGGCGGGATGATCCTCTTCGACCGTGAACTCCGCAGTGACGACGGCGAGGCTCGCGCCGTTCCGCACCAGTCCGGATTCAGAGCGCGCGCCGAGCGCCAGTCCGAGAGCGTCCAGGAGGATGGATTTGCCGGCTCCGGTCTCTCCGGTCAGCACGGTCAAGCCCGACTCGAAAGTCAGAATCAGTTGCTCGATCAGGACAACATTGCGGATGGAAAGCCCTGTGAGCATGAACCTCGCTTCCGCTGTCAGTAAGCGCCTTGCAGCCAGGAGCCCTCTTGGGGCTGTTCCGGCTGAAGATTGCGTTGTGCCAACAATGCGTAGGAATCCTGATACCACTCGCTGCCAGGGTAGTTATAGCCGAGTACTGCCGCCGCCGCTTGCGCCTCGTTGACAATGCCCAGCGAGAGATAGGCTTCGACCAGCCGGTGCAGCGCTTCCGGAACGTGGGTGGTGGTCTGGTACTTCTCGACCACCGTGCGGAAGCGGTTGATGGCGGCGAGGAACATGTCGCGCTTCAAGTAGTAGCGCCCGATTTCCATCTCCTTGCCGGCGAGGTGATCGCGGACGAGGTCGAGCTTCAAGCTGGCGTCGCGCGCATAGGGCGTGTTGGGGAAGCGCGCGATCACGTCGCTGAGCGCACGCTGCGCTTCCTCGGTGTTGCCCTGGTCGCGCGTCACGTCGGCGATCTGCTCGTAGTAGCAGAGCGCGCGCAGATAAAAGGCATAGGCGGCATTGCGGTTCCCGGGATGCAGCTGGATGAAGTTCTCCAGCGCGGGGATGGCGCTGTCATAGTCATCGGCCAGGTAATAGGAATAGGCAGCCATCACCAGCGCCTGGGTCGCCCATGAGGAATAGGGGTGCTGGCGCTCGACCTCTTCGAACAGCTTGGCGGCTTTCGGCGCGCTGCCGTCCTCGAGTGTGCTGAGGGCGTTGGTATAGAGCGTCTCTGCCGGCTGGTCGGGGATGTCCGGCTCCTCGCTCGCGCAGCCGATCAACGCCGTGGCCAAGCCGGCGCACAGGCTGACGCTCCTCAAAAAGCCGGGAAACCGAAAACGCATGATGATGCCGTCGCTTCTTGCCCCAACGCGGGGCTGACTATAGAGGGCGGGCAAGGTCCGCTCAAGCGTCTCAAGTCATTGAAAAACAAAGCGCCCGAAACCCGGACGGACCGGATTTCGGGCGGAGTCGAGGCTACCTCAAATGGGCCGGAGAGCGCTGCGGAGAGAGCGGCGGTCACCGGCCCGAACGCGTCACATCAAGCGCTCAGTTGGCCTGCCGACGAAGGAAGGCCGGGATGTCCAGCATGTCCTCCTCCTGGCGGCTGATGGTCATGCGGTCGGCCGGGTCCAGTTGCAGCTGCGGCTGCACCGGCGCCGGTTCCGCGCGCCGTTCTGCCTGCGGACGCGGAGCCTGCGGCGCAGGCGGCGTCTTGGCGGACTGCTGACCGGTCAGTCGGCTCGTCACTTTCTCGAACAGACTGGGCGCACGCCGCCGCTGCTCGACATGCGGCGGATCGACGGTGAGCGTTGGCGGCTGCATGGCCGGCGCCTGTGGCGAAGGCATCTGCAGCGACGGCGCCGATGCCTGGACAGGGGCCGTCGCTTGCGGCGCACGCTGCGGTTCCGGTTGCGTCATGCGTGCTTGCGGAACCACCGGCTCGGCAACTTGCGGATGGGCGCGCATCACCGGCTCGCTCGCAGGCGGGGCGATGAAGGGCCGGTCGTCGATCGGCCGCTCGACCCGCTCTACCGAACGTGAGACCAAGCGATCCAATGCGGCCATCTCATCCTTGAGGATGGGCTGACGTGCCGGCTGGGCCTGCAAGGCGGTGGCGCCTACGGTGGGATGTGTCATCGGCTGTTGAGGCGCACTCATGGTCGGCTGAGCGACCTTGGTCGTGACCATGCCGAACCCGGCGGCCGGACGCGCCTGCGGTGCTACGGCATGGGCAGTCATCGGCGCCGACGCTGGCGTGAAGCCGGTCTCGACCCGCGCGACCGCGCGATCGCCGACATCGCCACCGGCCGGTGCAGCAGTCTGCACTGCGCGCGGCACTAGGCTCAGATTGCCATATGCATTCGGACGCGGCTGAGCGACCGCCTGGGCGTCGATGCCGGTCGCCACCACCGAGATGCGGATCTTGCCTTCGAGCGTCTGGTCGAAGGTCGAGCCGAAGATGATGTTGGCGTCGGGGTCGACCTCGTCGCGAATGCGATTGGCCGCCTCGTCGACCTCAAACAAGGTCATGTCCATGCCGCCGGTGATGTTGATGAGGACGCCGCGCGCGCCCTTCATGCTGATCTCGTCCAGCAGCGGGTTGGAGATCGCCGCCTCGGCCGCCGCGATCGCGCGATTGTCGCCGGAAGCCTCGCCGGTTCCCATCATGGCCTTGCCCATCTCGCTCATCACCGCGCGGATGTCGGCGAAGTCGAGGTTGATCAGGCCCGGCATCACCATCAGGTCGGTGACGCCGCGCACGCCGGAATAGAGCACCTCGTCCGCCATCTTGAAGGCGTCGGCAAAGGTGGTCTTCTCGTTGGCGATGCGGAACAGGTTCTGGTTCGGGATGATGATCAGCGTGTCGACATAGGTCTGCAGCTCATTGATGCCGTATTCGGCCATCTTCATCCGGTGGGAGCCTTCGAAGTGGAACGGCTTGGTCACCACGCCGACCGTCAGGATGCCCTGCTCGCGGGCGATCTGCGCCACCACCGGTCCCGCGCCAGTGCCGGTGCCGCCGCCCATGCCGGCGGTGATGAACACCATGTTGGAGCCGGCCAGCTGCTCGGCGATGTCGCGGACGGCTTCCTCCGCGGCCATGCGGCCGACGTCGGGCCGGGCGCCGGCGCCCAAGCCCTTGGTGACGGTGGAGCCGAGTTGGATGCGCCGCTCGCATTGCGACTGCTGCAGGGCCTGGGCGTCAGTGTTGGCGACCAGGAAGTCGACCCCCTCCAGCTTGGAGCGGATCATGTTGTTGACGGCGTTGCCGCCAGCGCCGCCGACACCGACAACCGTGATCTTCGGCCGGATGTCGAACGGGTCCTGGGGCAGCGAGAGGTTAAGCGTCATGAGGTGCCTCCATTCTTTTCAAGGTTGGTGGTCAGAAGTTCTCCTTCAGCCACGAACCGATACGCCCCAGGAAGCCCGATGCATGGGCTTCGCCGCCGCGCGTCGATCTTGGCTGTTGGGATTCGCCTTCAAGCGCAAATGTTAGAAGACCGGCTCCCGTCGCGAACGCGGGGCCTCCGGTCGCGTCGGCCAATCCGTGAACCCGGATGGGCCGACCCATGCGCACTTGCTTATCGAGCACCAAGGCAGCGAGCTCTCTAACGCCGCTCAGCTGACTGGCGCCCCCCGTCAAGACGACGCGTCGTCCGGCGATCTTGTCAAAGCCGCTCGATTCGAGTCGAGAGCGAACGAGCTCGAACGTCTCTTCAAGTCGCGGTTGGACGATGCCGATCAGAATCGATCGGGGGATTTGATTCGAAATTCCGGTTTCCTCTTCGCCGACCTGCGGCACGTGGATGATCTCGCGCTCATCCGCGGGTGTCGCGATGCAGTTGCCGTAGAGCGTCTTGATGCGCTCGGCATGCGCCAGCGGAGTCGAGAGGCCGCGCGCGATGTCGTTGGTCACGTGACCGCCGCCGATCGGAACCGAGTCGGTATAGACCACATGGCCGTCGAAGAAGACAGCGAGGGAGGTGGTGCCGGCGCCCATGTCGATGACGGTGACGCCGAGATCCATCTCGTCATCCACCAACGAAGCGAGGCCGGAAGCGTACGGCGATACCACGATGGCGCGCGGCTCGAGGTGGCAGCGCGCGACGCAGGTGGTGAGGTTCTTGACCGCGCCGGCCGCCGCCGTCACCACATGCATGTCGACGCCGAGCTTCTCGGCAAACATGCCGCGCGGATCGCGAATGCCCTTGGACCCGTCGATCGAGTAGCCGACCGGGATGGAATGGATCAGGCGCCGGTCGACCGGGCCGTGGACCTGGGCGCCCTGCATCAGCACGCGGTGCAGATCGTGGTCGACCACCTCGCGGCCGGAGATCGGAACCTCGACTCCGACGGTCTGGGAGGCCGGATAGCCGCCCGAGAGGTTGATCACCACCTCCTGGATGGTGTCGCCGGCCATCTGCTCCGCCGCATGGACGGTGGTACGCAGGGCAAGTTCCGCCTGTTCCATGTCGATGATCGCGCCGCTCCGGACCCCGCGGGAGATCTGGTGTCCGATGCCTGCGATGCTGGGTCGGCCGTCTTCCGCCACCCGGGCGATGAAGCAACAGATCTTGCTGGTGCCGATGTCGAGTGCGGCGATCAGGCCGTTGCGCGGCGCGACGCGCGTCTTCTTGATCATGTTGCTTTGTCCTTTGGCTTGTCGCCAGCCCGGGAACTGGAATCAGCGGGTTCGCTTGGATGCGCCCGGCGGACGATCACCTGGTCGGGCAGGCGCATGTCGATGATGCGCACGTCTTTTTCCAGGAGACCGTACTGGTCCTGCAGCGCGGCGAAGCGCTCCCAGGCGGCTGCCGGGTTCTCCTCCGGCAGCTTCACATCGACACCGTTGTCGAAGCGCAGGTTCCAGCGCCGCTTTCCCACGAACACCGCGGCGGTGACGCGCTCCTGCAGCCTCGGCTGCTGGCCGAGCAGGTCGAACAGGGCATCGGCGCGCTCCGGCGCGTTGTCGCCCACGATCACCAGCAGCTTGGCGTATTTCCTGATTTCGGCGGTCTCGATCACCTTGCCGGCGCGGCTCACCAGATAGAGTTTCTGATTGCGCTGCCACAGCGCCATCGGCTCCGCTTCCTTGACGGTCACCAGCAACCGGCTGGGATAGCGCCGCTCGACCTCCGCCGACACGATCCACGGAAGAGCAACCAGGCGCTCACGCATGGCGTCGATATCGAGTCCCAGCAGCGGCGCACCGCGCGGCGCGCCGAGCGCACCAACGATGTCCGCCTGGCGAGTCTCGCCACGGCCCCGCACCTCGACCGTCTGCAGGTTGAGGCCGGCATTCGCGGTCGCGTCCAACGCGGCCACGCGGGCGATGGACCACTCGCTCTGTAACCAGCCGGATTGGAGACCCCAGATCACCGCGCCGCCGAGCGCCGCGCAGGTGCCGAATCCGATCCCGAAGCGGATCATCCAGCGCAGCCAGGCCGGCTGCGGCCGCTTGCGCGGCGGCACGACATTGCGGGCGGTGACGGGGTTGCCGCGTCCGCGTGCCATCTTCACGGCCGGCGCTTCTAGGCGTCGCATGCGGCGTGCTCCACCATCCAGGACACCAGTTGCGGGTAGGTAATGCCGAGATGCTTGGCCTGCTCCGGCACCAGGGAGAGCTCGGTCATCCCCGGCTGGGTATTGATCTCCAGCAGGTACAGCTTGCCGACATCGTCGCCCTTGGTGTCGTCGTAGCGGAAATCGCAGCGCGTGACGCCGCGGCAGCCGAGCGTCTGGTGCGCGAGAACCGACATGCGCATCGCTTCCGCCGCGATGTCCTCGCGCAGCGGTGCGGGACACAGATGCTGCGTCAGCCCGCCGGTGTATTTGTGGGCATAGTCGTAGAAGCCGGTCTCGACCTTCAACTCGGTGACGGTCATGGCGCGGTCTCCCATCACGCCGACCGTCAGCTCGCGCCCCTCGATGAACTGCTCGGCCAGAACATATTCGCCGTACGGCCATTCGATCCCGTCGAACGGCCGGGCATTGTCGCTCTGCCTGATGATCTGGACGCCGACGCTCGAACCTTCGTTGGCAGGCTTGACCACATAGGGGCGGGGAAGGGGGTCGCCCTTCAGGACTTGGGACTTGTGCAGCAGGACGCCTTCCGGACAACGCAAGCCGGCCTGTGCGAACAGCCGCTTGGCCATCGGCTTGTCCATCGCGATGGCCGAGGCCATCAGGCCGGAATGGGTGTAGGGAATGCCGATGAAGTTGAGGATGCCCTGGATGTTGCCGTCCTCGCCCCAGCGGCCGTGCAGCGCGTTGAACAGGACATCCGGCTTCTGCGCCTTGATCGCCTTGAGCAGCGCCGGCAGATCGCGCGTCACGTCGATGGCCGAAACTTTGTAGCCGGCTTCTTTCAACGCCGCCGCGCAATTGGCGCCGCTGTCCAGCGAGACCTCGCGCTCCGCCGACGGACCGCCCATCAGGACTGAAACGCGTTTCATGCTGGATCTCCATTGGTGATGTGTGCTTTGGCCGCCGGCCGGCCGATGCGCTTGATCTCCCAGGTCAGTTCGATCCCGCTCTTGTCGCGCACCCGGCGGCGGACTTCCTCGCCGAGGGCCTCGATGTCGGCAGCGGTGGCATTGCCGGTGTTGATCAGGAAATTGCAATGCTTGTCCGACACCATCGCGCCGCCCTTGCGCAGGCCGCGGCAGCCGGCATCGTCGATCAGCTGCCAGGCCTTGTGCCCGGTCGGATTGACGAAGGTGCTGCCGCCGGTGCGCGCGCGGATCGGCTGGCTTTCCTCGCGCTTGTTCTGGATGTCCTGGATGCGGGCATGGATGGCCTTGGAATCGTCGGCACGGCCCTCGAAGGTGCCAGCGATGAAGATCCAATCTTCCGGTACGCCGCAATGGCGGTAGGTGAAGGCCATCCCGGCCTTGCCGAGACGGTGCAACTCGCCCTTGGGATCCAGCGCGTCGGCGTGGAGGAAGACCTCCGAGACGTCGCAGCCATAGGCGCCGGCATTCATGCGCAGGGCGCCGCCGATGGTGCCCGGGATGCCGGACAGGAACTCGAGTCCGCCGATGCCCGCATCGCGCGCCGACAGCGCCACATTGAGGTCAAGCGCACCGGCGCCGGCGGCAAGGGTCGTGCCGGTGGCCTGGATTTCGGTGAAGCCGCGGCCCAGGCGAATGACCACGCCCTCGATGCCGCCATCGCGCACCAACAGGTTGGAGCCGACGCCGATCACCGTGACGGGCACGTCGTCCGGCTTGTGCTTCAGGAAGTGCGCGAGGTCCTCGCGGTCCGCCGGCCGGAACAGGACATCTGCCGGACCACCAACGCGGAACCACGTCACGGCAGACAGGGCCGAACCTTCGCTCAGGCGTCCCCTGACTTGCGGCATGCGGTCGATCAACCGTGTTTCAGCATGTGCCATGGCCGCTCTCATGCCCCGGACCCTGACTTGCCGTAGATCGCCTGCAGTTCGGCGGGCAGGCTCTGGGCCCAATAGGTGATGCTGCCCGCGCCGAGGCAGACGACGAGGTCGCCGGGTGCCGCCAACGGCGCCACGATCTTTGCCAGCTCCTTAGGATCCTTGAGATGCTCGACATGGCGATGGCCGCGCGCGCGCAGGCCGGCCGCCAGGGATTCTCCGCTGGCGCCTTCGATCGGCTGCTCGCCGGCGGGATACACATCCGCCACCAGCACGACGTCGGCATCGTTGAAGCAGGTGCAGAATTCCTCGAACAGATTGCGCAGGCGCGTGTAGCGGTGCGGTTGCACGATGGCGATGACCTTGCCGCGTGCTGCTTGGCGAGCCGCCTTGAGTACCGCGGCGATCTCGACCGGGTGATGGCCGTAATCGTCGATCACCGTCACGCCATTGGCTTCGCCGGTCCGGCTGAAGCGCCGCTTGACGCCGCCGAAACCGGCAAAGCCCTTGCGGATCACGTCCTCGCTGACGCGCATCTCGTATGCGACCGCGATGGCGGCGAGGCTGTTCTGCACATTGTGCTGGCCCACCATTGGCAGGTGGACGTCTTGGATGTGGCTGGCTACTCCGCGGAAGCGGTCGTTGATTGCGACATTGTAGGTGCTGCCCGCCGGGTCGAGGCGCAGGTCGATTGCGCGCACGTCGGCCTGCGGCGAGAAGCCATAGGTGATGATGCGCCGGTCGCTCAGGCGCGGGATCATCGCCTGCACCACGGGATGATCGATGCACAAGACCGCGAAGCCGTAGAACGGGATGTTATGGACGAAATCCTCGTAGGCGCGGTTCATCGCCTCGACCGAGCCGTAGTGATCGAGATGTTCCGGGTCCATGTTGGTGACGATGGTGATGACCGCCGGCAGCTTGACGAAAGTGCCGTCGGATTCATCGGCTTCGACCACCATCCAATCGCCGGCGCCGAGCCGGGCATTGGTGCCGTAATTGTTGATGACGCCGCCATTGATGACGGTCGGGTCGAGGCCGGCCGCGTCGATCAGCGCCGCCACCATCGAAGTCGTGGTGGTCTTGCCGTGCGTGCCGCCGACCGCCACCGACCATTTCAGGCGCATGAGCTCCGCCAGCATCTCGGCGCGCCGCACCACGGGCAGCAGACGCGCGCGTGCGGCGACCACTTCCGGATTGTCGGGCTTGACGGCGGAGGACACGACTACGACCTCGGCGTCGGCGAGGTTCTCGGCGCGGTGGCCGATCTCGACCGGGATCTTGAGGCCGCGCAGGCGCTTGGTGACATAGGAGTCGCTCAGATCGCTGCCGCGCACCTTGTAGCCAAGATTGTGCAGGATTTCGGCAATGCCGCTCATGCCGATGCCGCCGATGCCGACGAAATGGATGACACCGATGTCGAGAGGCAGCCCGCGCATCACGCCGCCCCTCTCTGCAACGTCGCGCGCGCATTGCCCGGCAGCAGCTCGACGACCAGGTCGGCCAGCCGGTCCGCCGCGTCGCGCTTGCCGAGACCCTTGGCGGCAGCGGCCGCGCGCTCGAGGCGCGTGGGTTCGGCGAGCGCTTCCTCCAGGATCTTGGCCAGCGTCGCCGGCGACAACGTGCTTTCCGGCATGACCCAGCCGCCGCCCGCTGATTCCAGAGCGCGGGCGTTAGCCATCTGATGATCGTCGATCGAGTTGGGCAGCGGCACGAGGATCGCCGGCCGGCCGGCAGCGGTCAGCTCCGCCAAGGTGGAGGCGCCGGCACGGGTGATCAGCAGGTGCGCCTGGCGAAGGCGCTCCGGGACGTCTTCGAAGAACGGCTTCAGCTCGACGCTGAGGCCGAGGGCGCGATAGTCGTTCTGCGCTTGCGGCAGGTCTTCCGCGCGCGCCTGCTGTGCGATGGCGAGGCGGTTGCGCAAGTCCGCGTGCAGCAGAGCGACCGCTTCGGGAACGGCCCTGCCGAACACCCGCGCGCCGAGAGAGCCGCCCATCACGAACAGCCGAACCTTCTCGCCCGTGCCCGGCGCTTCATAGGGCGCGTTGGCGATGGCGGAGATCTCCGGCCGCACCGGGTTGCCGGTCACGACACGGCGCTCCGGCGCCACGCGGTCCGAGAATTCGACTCGCTCGAAACTCAAGGCGAGGCGCGAAGCGCCACGCGACAGGAACCGGTTGGCGCGGCCCATCACCGCATTCTGCTCGTGCAGGATGGTCGGGACCGCGCGGCGCTGCGCGGCCAGCACCGGCGGGACGGAGGGATAACCGCCGAACCCGACCACGACCGCCGGCCGCAACCGCCGCAACAGACGACGCGACTGCATCATGCCCCAGGCCAGCCGCACGATATTGCGCAGGCGCGCCATCGGGCCCTTGCCGGCAACGCCCCCGGAGGCGATGCGGTGTACCTTCACGTCCGGCAGGCGGTCGCCGAAGCCGCCGCCGCGCTCGTCGGTGGCAAGATCGACAGCAAGGCCGCGCGCCAGCAGCGCCCGCGCCAGTGCTTCCGCCGGGAACATGTGGCCGCCGGTGCCGCCGGCCGCCAGCAGGATACGGGGTGCGCTCGCGGCCATCATGAGTCGAGGCTCCCCGGGAAACGCTTGCGGGTGAGCGCCAGCAGCATGCCGACACCCAAGGCGATCGCGATAATCGAGGAGCCGCCGTAAGAGATGAAAGGTAGCGTCATGCCTTTGGTCGGCATCAGATGCAGGCTCGATGCCATGTTGATGACCGCCTGCAGGCCGAAGCCGGTGGCAAGCCCGGTGACCGCCAGCAGCACGAACATGTTGTGCTCACTCACCATCCGCGAGAGCGCGCGCAGCACGATGAAGGCGAAGCAGGCAACCAGCAGCAGGCAGAGGACGAGGCCGAATTCCTCGCCCGCGACCGCGAAGATGAAATCCGAGTGTGCGTCCGGCAGCACCATCTTGACCGAGCCTTCGCCCGGGCCGCGGCCGTAGAGACCGCCGTTCTGGAACGCCTCCAACGCACGATCGACCTGGTAAGAATCGCCGGTGCCCTTGAGGAACTGATCGACGCGCTCATGCACGTGATGGAACATGAAATAGGCGCCGACCAGACCGCCGACGCCGAGACCGGCGAACAGGATCACCCAGATGAACGGCAGGCCAGCCACGAAGAACTGCGCGAACCAGGTGGCCGAGACGACTGCCGTCATGCCGAGGTCGGGCTGCTGCAACAGCAGAGACACGACCAGCCCGTAGGCCAGGATGGCGATCAAATTGCCCGGCACCCGCTGCTCGCTCATCTTCAGCGAGAACATCCAGGCGGCGAAGACCGCGAAGGTCGGCTTCAGGAATTCGGACGGCTGCAGCGATAGCGGGCCGACCGATACCCAGCGCGTCGCGCCCTTGATCTCAGTGCCGTAGATCAAGGTGAGCGACGTCAGGCCAAGAAACACGAGGAACAGCACGACGCCGAGGCGGCGCACCTGGCGCGGTGAGAGCATCGAGACTCCGACCACGATGGCGAATGCGGCCGGCAGCATCACATAGTGCTGGCGCACCATATGAAAGCTGTCGAGGCCGATGCGCGTCGCGACCGCCGGGCTGGCGGCGAGAACCAGGATCGCGCCCATGAACATAAGCGCGCCGACGGTCGCCAGGGTCCACCGATCGACGGTCCACCACCACTGGCCGACGACGGAACGGTCGGCGCGTGTGAAGTTCGTCATGCCGCCCCCTTTCCCCCGGTCCATTGACCGGTGAGGGCGTTAACCAGCGCACGGAAATGATCACCGCGCGCCTCGAAGTTCGGATATTGATCCCACGAAGCGCAGGCCGGTGACAGCAACACGACAGCGCCAGGCTTGCGGTCCTTGTGCGCATCAGCGCTCGCCGCAGCCACGGCCTTGTCCAATGTCCCGCACTGCGTGAAAGAAAGCTTGCCGCGCAGTTGCTTGGCAAACTCGCCGGCGCATTCGCCGATCAGGTAGGCGTGGCGCACGTGCGGAAAGAGCGAATCGAGCCCCGCGAGGCCGCCTTCCTTGGCCCGCCCGCCGATGATCCAGTAGATGGCGTCGTAGCAGACCAAAGCCTTCGCTGCGGCGTCGGCATTGGTCGCCTTGCTGTCATTGATGTAGCGCACGCCGTCAATGGTCGCGATCAGCTCCTGCCTGTGGGCCAGGCCCGGATATGATTTGAGCCCGGCGACGATGGCATCGCGGTCAAGGCCCATTGCTTTCGCGGCGACATAGGCGGCCGCGGCATTCTGCCAATTGTGACTGCCGGGCAGAGTCGAAACGGACTTCAGATCGAGAATGGATTGCGGCTGTGCGCCGAGTCGATCGACCAACAGGCCGTGCACGGCATCGACGCTACCGGCGACTTCGCGCTCGACCGAGATGGGGATGAGCTTGCGGCCCGCATTCTGCAGCTTGGCGAACAGATCGCGGCAAGGTTGGTCATCGACGCCAAGAACGCCGACGCTTCCACGGCCTTTCGGACGCAGGATCAGCGCCTTGGCGTCGATGTAGCCATCCATCCCGCGGTGGCGGGACAGGTGGTCCGGTGTGATATTCAGCAGGATCGCGACGTCGCAAATCGGCGTCGGCGTGAGTTCGAGCTGGTACGAACTCAGTTCGAGTACGTAGATTCCGTCGCCCGGCAGCGATTCCAGTGACAAGGCCGCCGCGCCGAGATTGCCGCCGACCGCCACGTGCTTGCCGGCCTGGCGCAGCAGGTGCGCGATCAAGGTGGTGGTGGTCGATTTGCCGTTGGTGCCGGTGATGCCGACATAACGCTGGCGCGGCATCGCGCGATAGAGCAGCTCGATATCGCCGACCAGAGGCTTGCCCGCTGCCTTGGCCAGCGCGGCAACCGGATGCGGCGCGGGATGGGTGTGCGGAATGCCGGGGCTCATCACCAGCATCTCCGGACGCGACCAATTGGCCTTCGCCAGCTCGACGATCATGCCGGCCGGCACCGCGGCGCGGGCCTGCTCGCTGTCATCCCACGCCCACACCGTCGCGCCGCTCGCCTCCAGCGCAGCCGCGGTCGCGCTGCCGGTACGGCCGAGTCCGAGCACGGCAACCACCTTGCCTGCGACATCGGGTATGCGGATCGGCTGCTGCACGGAGCGAGGCGTTCCTTATCTGAGCTTCAAGGTGGAAAGGCCGATCAGCGCCAGGACAGCGGCGATGATCCAGAAGCGGATGACGATGGTCGGCTCGGCCCAGCCCTTCTTCTCGAAGTGATGGTGCAAAGGCGCCATGCGGAACACGCGCCGGCCGGTGGTCTTGAAGGAGATCACCTGGACGATGACGGAGACCGTCTCCAGCACGAACACGCCGCCGATGATGGCGAGCACCAGCTCGTGCTTGGTGATGACCGAGATGGCGCCGAGCGCGCCGCCCATGCTGAGCGAGCCGGTGTCGCCCATGAACACCATGGCCGGCGGCGCGTTGAACCAGAGGAAGCCGAGCCCGGCCCCGCACAAGGCGCCGCAGAACACCGCCAGCTCGCCCGCGCCTTCCACGTGATGGAGCTGCAGGTATTCGGCGAAGTTGGTGTTGCCGACCAGATACGCGATGAAGCCGAGGGTCGCCGCAGCCATCATCACTGGCACGATGGCGAGCCCGTCGAGCCCATCGGTCAGGTTGACCGCGTTGGACGAGCCCATCATCACCAGTGTCGCGAATGGCAGGAAGAACCATCCCAGTGGCAACAGCACTTGCTTGAGGAAGGGAACGGCCAGCGTGGTGGTCAACGGTTCCGGCGTCACCCACATGACAATGGCGGTCGCCACTGCGCCGATGATGAATTGCGCCAGCAGCTTGGCGCGGCCGGGCAAGCCCTTGGTGTTGCGCTTGGTCAGCTTCAGGAAGTCGTCACCGAAGCCGATCGCGCCGTAGCCGATGGTGACCAGCAGCACGACCCAGACATAGATGTTTCTGACATCGGCCCAGATGATGGTGGTGACGCACGCGGAGATCAGGAACATGAGGCCGCCCATGGTGGGCGTGCCCTTCTTGGTCAGCAGGTGCGATTCCGGCCCGTCCTCGCGGATCGGCTGGCCTTCGCGCTGCTTGACCTTGAGCCAGGCGATGATGTGCGGCCCGATCAGCAGCGTCAGGAAGAATGCGAACAGGATGGCGCTGCCGCTGCGGAACGTCTGATAGCGGAAGACGTTCAGCGGATTGAGTTCGTCGGACAGCGGCGCCAGCAGGTTGAAGAGCATTCCCCCGAATCCCCCCTTTAGTGACCGTTTGCGGCTTTCTTGCCGGTACCGGGCGCCAGGCCGCGCACCGCCTCGACCAGCGGCGCCATGCGCGTGCCCAGCGATCCCTTGATCAGGACCGTGTCGCCGGCCTTGAGCGCGGCGAGCAGCGGCTTCACCATCTCGTCCGATGTGGCGCGATGCGCGCCCTTCATCTTGTCGGGCAGCCGCTCGTAGAGCCCCTGCATGTGTGGGCCGACGAGAAATGCGAGGTCCACCTTGGCGGCGGCGAGATCCGGCGCCAGATCGCGATGCAGCTGCGCTGCCGCTGCGCCCAGCTCGCGCATGTCGCCGAGGACGGCGATGCGCCGGCCGCCGAACGCAGTCGGCAGAGTATCGAGAAGATTGAGCGCGGCGCATCGGAAGCAGGGCTGGCATTGTAGCCCTCGTCGATCAGCTCGATCTCGCCACCCTTGATGCGCAGGACTTCGCGCTTGCCGCGGCCCTTCAGGGCCTCCACCGCGCCGAAAGCCGGCAGAGCGTGATCGAGATCGAGATCGAACGCGAACGCCGCCGCAAGGACCGCAACCGAATTCAGCGCGAGATGACGGCCGGGTGCCGCCATGTGATAGCGCAGGCGCTTGCCGCCGATTTCGGCCGTCACCTGGTTGCCGTTGGGATTGACCTGGCAGTCGATGAGCTGCGCCCAGGCGCCTTCGCTGGCTCCGAAGGTCAGGATGCGCGCGCCCATGCGCTTGGCCTTGCTCTCCAGCCGATCGAAATGCGGGTTGTCGAACGGCAGAATGGCGGCACCGCCGGGCTGGAGACCGTCGAAGATCTCGGCCTTTGCGTCGGCGATCTCCGCGACCGAGGCAAAGAACTCGATATGCACCGGTTCGACCGTCGTGACGATGGCGACCTCCGGGCGCACCATCTGGGACAACGGAGAAATCTCGCCCGGGTGGTTCATGCCGAGTTCGAACACGCCATAGCGTGTCTCGCGCGGCATGCGCGCGAGGCTGAGCGGCGCGCCCCACTGGTTGTTGAGATTGCCGGCGCTCGCATAGGTCGGCGCGAACAGCGAGAGCACGGAGCGCAAGGCTTCCTTGGTGCTGGTCTTGCCGACGCTGCCGGTGACGGCAGCGACTCTGGCGCCCGTTCTCGCGCGGGCGGCGCGGCCGAGATCCTCCAGCGCCTTCATGGTATCCACCACCTCGATGGTCGGCGCGTCGGACGGTAGACTTGTTGGACGACGATGGATCAACGCTCCGGCTGCGCCGCGCTGCAGCGCGGCGGCAACGAAGTCGTGGCCGTCGAAAGTCGGGCCCTGCAGGGCGACGAACAAGTCGCCGCGCTCCAGGCTGCGGGACTCGATCGAGACGCCACTGGCCGCGAATTCGCCGGATGTCTGCCCGGCAACCGCGGCGGCGATCTCGGCGGAGGTCCAGAGCGGTTCCGTCATCGCACCAACCTCACCGGCGCGCCGCCGAGCTCGGCCGCAATCTGGCGCGCAATCTCGGAATCGTCGAACGGATAGGTCTTGTCGCCGACGATCTGATAGCTCTCATGTCCCTTGCCGGCGATCACCAACAGGTCGCCTTGCCGAAGCTCGCTCATGGCGACGCGGATGGCTTCG
This sequence comes from Dongiaceae bacterium, assembly GCA_041398065.1. Taxonomy (GTDB): domain Bacteria; phylum Pseudomonadota; class Alphaproteobacteria; order Dongiales; family Dongiaceae; genus Dongia_A. Next base: position 77,400 of record JAWKVL010000004.1, read on the forward strand.
GCCCGGTCGCCGACCTCGATCGCGCCGGGAGCTTTCGCAAGAATTTCGGCGCGGATCGCGGCCGGCGCTTCGCTACGCGGGTTGTCATCGGTGACGATGACGCGGTCGGCAAGGCGCGTGGCGATCTCGCCCATCATCGGACGCTTGCCGCGATCGCGGTCGCCACCGCAACCGAACACCACGGCCAGCTGGCGGACGGCGTGCGGGCGCAAGGTGGTGAGGACGGCTTCGAGCGCGCCCGGCTTGTGCGCGTAGTCGACATAGACGGCGCCGCCGGTCGGCGTATCCGCGACATGCTCGATGCGCCCGGGCACACCGACCATGCTGCCGATCAAGCCGGCGAGCTTGTTGACGTCGGAGCCGCTGCCGATGACGAGCCCAAGGGCAGCGAGCAGGTTCTCCGCCTGGAACCCGCCGGCGACCGGGAATTCGGCAACATGGTGCGCGCCGAACAGGCTGAGTTCCAGCAGCTGCCCCTGTGGCGTCGGTTTCTGCTTCAGAAGGCGAATGTCGGCTTCGCTGCCGCCAAACGTGATCAAGCGCTGCCGGCGCTTGCGCGCGACTTCGATGACGCGCGGCGCCTGTGCCAGCTTCAGATTTACGACCGCACTTCCGCCTTCGGGCAAGAGCTCGGAGAACAACCGCAGCTTGGCCTCGAAATAGCGCGCCATGTCGACGTGATAATCGAGATGATCTTGCGACAGATTGGTGAATGCGGCGGCGGTGATATTCACAGCATCCAGCCGATGCTGATCGAGCCCATGGCTCGAGGCTTCCATGGCAAGATGGGTGACGCCATTGTCGGCAAGCTGCGCAAGCAAACGGTGCAGGGCGATCGGATCGGGCGTGGTGAGAGAGCCGGGATCGTTCAGCTTGCTCGAGATGATACCGAGCGTGCCGACGCTTGCCGCTTCGCGACCCTCCAGCGACCAGAGCTGGCGCGCAAAGGCGACAGTCGAAGTCTTGCCGCCGGTTCCCGTGACGGCGGCGATGCAATGCGGCTGGTCGCCGAAGAAGCGCGCCGCGATCAAGGCGAGCGCACGCCGCGGCTCCTTCGCGGTCAGCACGGCTACGCCGCTCGGCAGATTCGCGAACGTGCTGCCTTCCTGCGCCAGGATGGCCGATGCGCCGGCTTTCACCGCTGCCGGCACGAAGCTGCGGCCATCGACCTTGGAGCCCGGCAGCGCCGCGAACAGGGCGCCCGCCTTCAGCCGGCGCGAATCATGCGCGAGGTCCCGCACATCGATCGCCGCGTCGCCGGATTGCAGGCGCAGATCGTCGATGCCGAGAATCAGTTCATTCAGCCTCAAGCGGTACCTCCGAAATGGGTGTCGGCCGCGCCGACACGTTCAGAGGGGTCGGCGCGACGGCAGCGCCGAACGGAGCCGGCGCCGATGCACTGGCTTGTTTGAGCGTCGAATGCGCCTTTTTTGAGGATGGCGAATCGTAGTCCGACACCATCGCCACCAGGGGGTTCTGCGCTTCCGGCGCATCGTCCGGAACCGGCTTCAGGCCGTAGAGCGGGGCGATCCGCTCCACCACGGCGCCGATCACCGGCGCCGTCACCCAGCCCGCCGTAGCATAGCCGTAGGAGTGCGCGTTGGGCTTGGGCTCGTCGACCATGGCGACGATCGCGAAGCGCGGGTTGTTCATCGGGAAGGCGGCGACAAAAGAGGCCAGGCGCGAATTGGTCGCGTAGCCGTGGCCCTTCTGCTTGTCGGCCGTGCCGGTCTTGCCGCCCACCAGATAGCCGGGTGCGTTCGCCTTCTTTCCGGTGCCGACCTGCACCACGAGGCGCATCAGCTGGCGCAACTGCTCCGAGGTCTGTTCGCTGACGATGCGCGTGCCTTCGGACACTTCGCCGGGTGCACGCTTCAGCAGTGTCGGCTCGCGCATGATGCCGTGATTGACGATGCCGGCGACCGCCGTCAGAAGCTGCATCGCGCTGACCGAGATGCCATGACCGTAGGCGATGGTCATGGTGTTGATGCGCTTCCAGTTCTTGGGCGCGGGATAGAGCGGATCGCCGACTTCGGGCAGCTCGACCGGCGACTTGTCCATCAGCCCGAAGCGCTTCAGGTAGGCCTGCTGCATCTCCGGGCCGAAAACATCGGCCATCTTCGCCGAGCCGATGTTGGAAGAGTACGTGAAGATCTCCGGGATCGAGAGGAACCGGTATTTGCCGTGGTAGTCGCTGATCGTGTAGCCGCCGATCCGGATCGGCTTGCTGGCGTCGAACCCATCGGCCAGGGTCGCCGTGCCGCTGTCCAGCGCGATCGCCGTGTTGAAGATCTTGAAGGTCGAGCCCATTTCGTAGAGCCCGAGCGTGGCGCGGTCGAAGCGCGTATCGTCGTCGGCATCGCCCGGCTGCGCCGGATCGAAATCGGGCAGGGAGACCAGGGACAGGATCTCGCCGGTATGCAGGTCCATGATGACGCCGGCGCCACCGATACCGTTGAAGTCGGCGATGGCGCGGCTCAGTTCTTCATGCAGGATGTGTTGCACCCTGACGTCGATCGAAAGCTGCAGCGGCCGCTCGCCGCCTTGCAACAGGTCGTCGAACGACTTCTCGACGCCCGAAAGTCCCCGGCTGTCGACGTCGGTGAAGCCGACCAGATGCGCAGTCAGGTTGCCCTGCGGGTAGATCCGCTTGCTCTCGGCCTGGAAGTAGATGCCGGGCAGGCCGAGGCGGTTCACCGCCTGCTGCTGGCGCGGCGTCAGATCGCGCTTCAGCCAGACGAAGCCACGCTCGCTGTCGAGCTTGGCGGCGGTGGAGGCGATATTGAGATCGGGCAGGACCGAGTTCAGCTGCTGGGCATATCCGTCGGGGTCCTGAATCTGCCGCGGGTTGGCATAAAGCGAGGCGGTGGTGAGGCTGGTCGCCAGAACGACTCCGTTGCGGTCGACGATGTCGGCGCGGTCGGCGGTCTTGATCTTCACCGGCGCCGCGACCGCGGTATCGCCACTGTCGGGCAGCAACGTGACTGCGACCAGGCGCGCCGCGATCACCAGGAACACGACAGCGAACAGGCTGGCGCCCAGCAGCACGCGGCTGTGGCTGACCTCGAGCGCGCGCTTGCGCGGCCCGTCCGGCTCCATCTCCAGCGCCATCGGGTTGATCACCGGTTGCGGACGCTGCGCCACCAGATCGGGAAGAGGGCGGCGGCTCATTCCGTCCCGCCTTGATTCTGCGCGCGCTGCATGTCGGCCAGGATGGCGTCGATCGTGGCGTCGGCTTCGGCCTGCTCGTCCTTCGGCTTGAGCGGCTGCGGCTCCTGCTTGGCCTGCGACTCCGGCGCCTGTTCTCCGGCCGCGGCGTCGGCCTTTACCCGCACGACCGGGGTCGCGGGCTCGGCCGGCTTGGGCGCCTGCGGCGCCTCCGAGACCAGCGGCGGCTGCGGTTCGGCGGGCTGCTCGGGCGTGGCGGGTCCATCATCGATGCGCGGCGGCAGGCTGGCGAAATCGCCGATCTGGGCCGGCGTCGTCGGCACCAGTTCGGTATGGCGGCGCGCCAGGTCGGCGAGGCGCAGCGGATCGTTGAGGTAGCTCCACTCCGCATCGAGCACGTGCATCGCGCTGTAGTTGGCTTCGATCTGCCGGCGCACCTCGCGCAGCTCGCGTTCCTTGGCCTGCACGTTGTATTTGACCTGGAACAGGCCGATGCCGAGCAGAGCGAGGACGACCACCCACACGATGGCGCTGATGCGGATCATGCTGCGGCCTCCAGCGGTGCATCCGTGCGCTCCGCGACGCGCAGCCGTGCCGAGCGCGCACGCGGGTTTGACTTGATCTCCTCGGCGCCGGGCTCGACGCCGCCGGGCGCGATCAGGCGCAGCGTCGGCGTCGCTTCGGCGCCCTGAACCGGCAGATGGCGCGATGCCTTGGGATTGCGCCCCGCATGCTCGCGCAGGAACTGCTTGACGCGGCGATCCTCCAGCGAATGGAACGACACCACCGCCAGGCGGCCGCCGGTTGCCAGCAGACGCTCGGCGGCGGCAAGGCCGCGATCGATCTCCGCCAGCTCGTCATTCACCGCGATGCGCAGCGCCTGGAAGGTGCGGGTCGCCGGATCGATGCGGTCATGCGCAGGGCCGATCGCGCGGCGCACGATCTCTGCCAAATGCTGGGTGGTGCTGATCGGCGCCAAAGCGCGCGCGGCGACGATCGCTTTGGCGATGCGGCGCGCCTTCTTCTCCTCGCCGAACGTGAAGATGAGGTCGGCGAGCGGCCGTTCCGCCAATTCGTTGACCAGATCTGCCGCGCTCTTGCCGGCGCGCTCCATGCGCATGTCGAGCGGGCCTTCGAAACGAAAGGAAAATCCGCGCTCTGCCTGGTCGAGCTGCATGGACGAAACGCCAAGATCGAGCGTTACGCCCTGCACCGCGCCGATGCCGCGCGCCTTCAACAGATCGAACATGTCGCCGAAGCGGCCCTGGACGATGTGCAACCGCCCGGAATAGCGGTCGAGCAGCGGTCCTGCGCCCTTGACGGCGTCGGGATCGCGATCGATCGCCCAGACGGTGCAGCGCGCGGCTTCCAGCAGCGCGCGGCTGTAGCCGCCGGCGCCGAAGGTGCCGTCGACATAGATCGCCCCGTCGCGCGGGGACAGAGCCTCAATCACCTCCGCCAGCAAGACGGGGCGATGCGGCGCGCTGTCTGTCGCGGCCGCGTTCATCGATTGCTCCCTTGGTCCGGGCCTTGCTGCCGCAAGGTGCGCTGCTTGTCCGCGGCGCGCCGGCGCGCTTCCGCCTTGTAGGCTTCCAGCGCATTCGGTTCCCAGATCTCGAAATAGCGGCCGCGTCCGGCGAAAGCGGCCGTGTCGGTCAGCTTCGCGTGGGCGCACAGGGCTTCGGGCAGCATGATGCGACCTTCGCCGTCGAACGGCAGTTGCTTCGCATCGGGGAACAACGCTGCGGTCAGATCGTCATGCTCGGGCGAAAAAAGATCGACGCGCGTGGTGCCTTCGATCAGCGACTGCATCCAGTCCATGCCGGCGCACTGCAACGCCTGCAGTTGGAAGGACGGGAAGGCCACGATCCCCTGGAACGATTGATCGGCGAGGGCGGCGCGAAAAGTCGCCGGCACGGACACGCGGCCCTTCCGGTCGATCTTGTTCACGAACGTGTCGATGAAGACTGCCATGACGTCCCGAGCTAGCCCCTCGACCCTTTTTGGATGCCCTGAAGGCACCTGAAACGGCCTTTCCACCCGACGCGCCGGTCGGCCCATCTCTGCTTTGGGAATCCCCCAAATCGCTCCCGGTCAGGGATGGGAATATCTCTGTGGATAGTGGGATAGCATGGGATATCATGGGCGTCAATGGGATTGACCTGTAACTCTCTGGAAAATCTTGGATTTTTGACATTTGGTAAAGATCAAATGTGCTTGAGAAGACAATGTTAACAAGTATTTATAACTACGCGTTCACCCGGCGGGTGAGCGGGGGCATGCAGATCGCCGGATTTTGGGCATAGTTTGCCCGGGAACGGGCCGGGAACAGCCGCATCGAGAGCGGGTTGAACCGGGCCATCGCCGCCCGGTTGTCATTGGACTGCAAAGCAAGTCGGATCAATCGTTTAATAAAGTGCCAGACGGCCTGTAAGCCGGGTTCTGTCCAGGGCGTTGCCGCCCGTGGATGGCCATTCCTCTGGGACGCCCGTCGCCGGACGCCTCGCGCGACCTACCCGAGAATCTGATGCGGAAGGGCACCCGGACCGGTCGCCCGGCCCCATTCTCCTATCTGGTCTTGCTCCCGGTGGGGTTTGCCGTGCCGGCGCCGTTACCGGAGCCGCGGTGCGCTCTTACCGCACCGTTTCACCCTTACCGCGGCGCCCGAGGGCAACCGTGGCGGTCTGATCTCTGTGGCACTGTCCCTAGGATCGCTCCCGCCGGGCGTTACCCGGCACCGTCCTTCCGTGGAGCCCGGACTTTCCTCCACCGCCCCGGAAACCCGGAGCGGCAGCGGCCATCCGGCCGTCTGGCACGGGCTTTAGCTAGGATTGCGGGGCGGGCTTGTCAACCAGGCCGGCCAGGACCGCCTTCATCTCCGGATCGGGTACCGGCCTGAGAACGGCGGGCCGGAAATGGCGGCAAAACGCGACACAGGCGGCGCGGCGCAGAGCCTGCGGATCGACCTTGACGTTGCTCGGGCCGGTCAGGTCGTACCCGAAAGCCGCCAGCGCCTGGTAGAACTGCTCATCGTTCCATTGAACCAGCTTGGGCGTGGGCCAGATCGCGATGCCCTCGACGAATAGCCGGTACCAGTCGAACAACTCGCCCGGGTCCTGCTTGCGGAACGGCGCCACGTCGGAATGGCCGATGACCCGCTCCGGCGGAATGTCGTGGCGAGTCTTGATGTCCTTGCAGAGCTCGACCAGCGCATCCATCTGGGCGAGCTGGAACGGGCGGTAGCCGAATTCATGGCCGGGATTGACGATCTCGATGCCGATGGAGCGTGCGTTGATGTCACGGTCGCCTTTCCAGGCGCTGATTCCGGCATGCCAGGCACGACGTTCCTCCGGCACTAGGCGATAGATCTTGCCGTCCTCGTCGATGACATAATGCGCGCTGACCTTGGCCTGCGGGTCGCGCAGCCGGCGCAGCGCCTGTCCGGCGTCCGGCATGCCGGTGTAGTGGAGCAGCAGGATGTCCACCTTCTGCCCGGCGGGCCGCTCGTCGCAGTTGGGGGATGGCAGCTCTTCGATCACGAGCGTGTCGGGCATGGTCTCTCTTATTAGATTCCGGTCTTGGTGGCGGGGGCGACCACGGCGGGCCTGCGTATCACGATAATGCCGACCCCGGCTACCGTCGCCAAGCCACCGACGATCATCTGCCAAGTGACCGGTTCATGGCGCATCAGGGCGCCGGCGGCAACGCCGATCATCGGCAGCAGCAGGGTAAAGGGCATGACCTGGTTCACCGGATAGCGCCGCATCATGTTGTACCAGATCCAATAGGTGAAGATGGCGATCACCACCGCCTGGAACAGCAAGGCGCCCCAACTTATCAGGGTCGTGTTCCCGATGTTCAGCCATTGCGGCCCCTCGATCAGCCAGGAGGCGATCAGCAGCTGCGGCGCCGCCAGGATCGCGATCCAGCCGTTGAGCTGGACCGCATCGACCGAATCGCCCAGCGCCTTGACCTGGATATTGCCGGCCGCCCAGACCAGTGCGGCGGCGATGATCGACAGCAGCGGCCACGGATTCTCGGAAAAGCGCGGCTCGCCCGCGATCAACAGAACTCCGGCGAATGCGATGATCATCCCGACGATCCGCCGCCAACCCAGCCGCTCGCCGAAAAAGAACGCGGCCATGATGGCTGCGAACGGCGTCTGAAGCTGCACCGCGATGGAGCTGGTCGCGGCATCGAGATGCGCCATGCCGAGGAAGATCAGCGTGAAGTGCATGACGCCCATGGTGGCGGACAGCGGCAACAGTCTCTTGAGCATGTCGCGCTTCGGCAGGCCCACCACGAACACCAGCAGCACGGCCACCAGGGTGAACCGCATCGCCACGAAGAAGATCGGCGAAAACGAATCGAGCCCGAACTTGGCGATCGCGAAATTGACACCCCACAACAGCTGCACCAGCAGCATGAGGGCGAGATGTTGAGGGAGCATGCGCTAGGCCGTGCACGCGATGAACGGATCGCCGAGTGCCGCCAGGTCGACGTCAATGCCAAGCCCGTCGCCGGTCGGCGCGAACAGCTTGCCATCGCGGCAGGGCGCGAGGCCGGTCCCGTGCCCGATCGTCACCCAATTGTGGAAATCGACCGTGTGCAGCCGCAATTCGACCGGCGTGGAGAGCGATAGGTGAGCCATGGCGGCGGTGTCGATCTCGGCCCCGCCGGTGTCCTCGACCGTCACCGGCAATTTGAGATCGACGCACAGATCGCGCATGCGCGCGGCCTTCCCGACGCCGCCAACACGCGCGATCTTGATCGTCACGCCATCCGCGACGCCATCGGCATGGGCGTGCACCAGAGCGGAGAGCGTGTCGATGCTCTCATCCAGCACCATTGGCTGGGCGCATTGGGCGCGGACGGCGCGGCAATCCTCATAGGCCATGCAAGGCTGCTCCATGGTGAAGGAGATGTCGCGCACGGCGTGCAGGAAGAGGCGCGCCTGCGATCGCGTCCAGCCGCCATTGGCGTCGGCAAATAGGACGAGATCGGGCCCGACGGCATCGCGCACGGCGGCCAGGCGCTCCACGTCGATCCGCGGATCGCCGCCGACCTTGACCTGCAGACGGCGATAGCCCTCGGCCAAGTACTTCCTGGCGCGCGCCGCCATCTGGTCCGGCGTATCCTGGGAGATGGAGCGATAGAGATCGACACCATCTCCGAACCTGCCGCCGAGGAATTCTGCCAATGGCTGTTCCGCCGCCCGGGCGCGCAGGTCCCACAGCGCCATGTCGATGGCGGCTTTCACGTAGGGCTGGCCCATCATCTCCGCATCCAGCTTGGCTTCCAGCGCGCGCCAGGGCAGCGGGTCGAGCCCGAGCAGCTTTGGCGTCAGTTCCGCGACGCCGGCCCGCGCGCCGGCTGCGAAAGCCGGAGAGTAGAAGGAGCCGAGCGGCGACATCTCGCCCCATCCCGTGACGCCGGCGTCGGTCTCGATCCGCACGATGGTGGATTCGAACCCGAGCGCGACCCGGTTTCCGGAACAGACGTACGGGCCATCGCGAAACGGCTGGTCCTGACGCCAGGCGGTGATGCGCGTGATTTTCATGGGATGCCTTGAAAGATGGTGTGCCACGCCAACCAATCGGTCTCCATCATGCCAAAGCCCGGCCTCGGCATCCACGAGTTTGCCTGTGGGCGACGGAAGTGACGCGAATTCATCGCGCCCCCGCCAAATGTGTGCGCTTCTCTTCCAGCTCCAGCCAGCGTTCTTCGGTCGCGTGCAGTTCGTCCCGCTTGCGGGAGAGCAGGGCGCTAGTCTGGGCGGCCTTGGCGGGGTCGCGCTGATAGAACGTGGGGTCTGCCAGAGCAGTCTCGAGAGTCGAAATCTCGGCATGCAGCCGGTCGAGCTTGGCTGTCATTTCATCCAGCTCACGCTGCTCCTTCATGGAGAATCGCGCTGCAGCGGGCGTGGGCGTGCGCGGTGGATCCGCGCGCTTTGGCTCGGATTTGCGGGCTTCCACGCGTACCGGGCGCTCACCGCGTTGGATCACATAGTCACTGTAGCCGCCGGCATATTCAACGACGTCGCCATCGCCTTCGACCGCGATAGTGCTGGTGACCAGCCGGTCGAGGAAATCGCGGTCGTGGCTGACCAGCAGCAGCGTGCCTTCAAACTCCGACAGCACGTCCTGCAGCAAATCGAGCGTATCCATGTCGAGATCGTTGGTCGGCTCGTCGAGCACGATCAGATTGCCGGGCTCTGCGAACAGCTTGGCCAGCATCAGCCGCGCGCGCTCGCCGCCGGAAAGCAGGCGCACCGGCATGGTCGCCTGCCGATCGTCGAACAGGAAGTCACGCAGATAGGCGACGACATGGCGCGGCTGGCCGTTGACGATGATGGAATCCCCGCCGGTCGGCGCCAAGGTCTGCCACAAGGTGCGATCGAGGTCGAAATTCTGCCGGCGCTGATCGAGGTAGATCGGCGCAACGCCGATACCCAGACGCACGCTGCCGCTGTCCGGTGCGATCTCTCCGGTCAGCAGTTTGATGAGCGTCGTCTTGCCGGCACCGTTGGGACCGAGGATGCCGATGCGGTCCCCGCGCATGATGCGGGTCGAGAAGCCCTCGACGATCTTGAGCGTCGTGCCATCGGGCTGCGCGTAGCTCTTGGATATGTCGATCGCCTCGATGGCGAGCTTGCCGCCCAGTTCCCCTTCCGACAGCGCCAGCCTGGCGCGGCCGCGCGCCTTCAGGCTCTCCGCCTTCTGCTTGCGCAGGTCCACGAGACGCCGTCGCCTGCCCTCATTGCGGGATCGGCGCGCGGTCACGCCGCGCTGCAGCCAATATTCCTCGGTCTCGATCCGTTTTTCGAGACGCCGGAACTCGGCCGCTTCCTGATCCATGATCTCCTGCGACCACTGCTCGAAACCAGCGAACCCACCATCGCGTTCGAACAGCCGACCGCGGTCCAGCCAGAGCAGACGGCTGGTCAGCCTGCGCAGAAACGCCCGGTCGTGGCTGATCATCAGGATGCCGCCGGGATAGGCCGCCAACTCCTCTTCAAGCCATTCAATGGTCGGCAGGTCCAGGTGATTGGTGGGTTCGTCCAGCAGCAGCAAATCCGGCTGGCCCAGCAAAGTGCGCGCCAGGGCCGCGCGGCGTCCTTCGCCCCCCGACAGGCTGGCAAGGGCACGGCTGCCCTCCAGCTTGACGTGATCCAACACCCAGGCGACGCGATAGTCATCGGGCGCCGTTCCAGGCGCGCCGGCCGCGACGTACTCCGCAACAGTTCCGTTGCCGCCCAGATCGGCGCTCTGTGGCAGATAGCCGACCTTCAACCCCGGCTGCAGGAAGCGTTCACCGCGGTCGAGTTCGATCTCACCCGCCAGCGCCTTCAGGATGGTCGACTTTCCCGATCCGTTGGCGCCCACCAGGCACACGCGTTCCCCGCGCCCGAGCGTCACATCGATGCCGGCGAAAAGCGGCTTGCCGCCGAACGTGATCGCGGCGTTGCGTAACGCAAGTTGCGGCAGGGCGGGTGGCATCGGGACAGTCTTCTAATTGATGCCGCGCTCTTTGGCGATCTTGTCGTAGGCGGCATTGATGGTGGCGAGCTTTTCGTTGGCGAGTTCGATGAACTCGCGCGGCAGGCCCTGGGCCATCAGCTTGTCGGGGTGAGTGTCGCGCACCAGCTTGCGCCACGCGGCCTTGATCTCCTCGTTGCTGGCAAGGCGGCTGGTGCCGAGGATGGTATAGGGGTCGGCCTTGTCTGGTCCCAGATGGCTTTCGCGGATGCGGGCGAAGTCCGCTTCGTCGAAGCCGAAGATGTCGGCAACGCTCCTGAGGTAGACAATCTCCGCTTCATGCACGCGCCCGTCGGCCTTGGCAATGTGGAATAGGCCATCCAGCAGTTCTTCCAACACCGGGTGATCCTTGCGGAAGAGGCGCGCGATCTGTTTCGCATAGGGCTCGAAACCGGCCGGGTCCAGCTTGGCCTGGTCGAAGATTTGCGCGACATTCTTGAGTTCGCTCGGCGGGACCTGGAACACTTCCTTGAAGGCGGCAATCTCGGCGCGGTTCACCACGCCGTCGGATTTCGCCATCTTCGCACCGAGCACGACGACCGCAATGGTGAAGGCGATTTGACGGGTCGCCGAGCGGTCCTCGAGCGACTGGTCGTCGGATTCGGGCTCCGCCTGATCCATGCGCATATCGGCGGCGTGCCCGGCGATTGCGCCGAGCAGCGCTCCCAGCGGGCCGCCCAAGGCGAACCCGGCAACTCCGCCGATGATTTTGCCCCAAATACTCATGTGTTGATTGTGGCCTCTCCCGCCTGCTTCGACCATAACGGCCGAGGTGCGCTGCGCCAAGGCTGGAACGTTCCCAGGCAGACGTTATAGTCGGGGCGCTTCGTCGCAGGGACGTGCGGCGGTTTCAAGGACTTTTGCATGAGTTCAAGCAAAAGAGACTGGCAGTTCTGGATCGATCGCGGCGGCACGTTTACCGATGTGGTGGCGAAGCGCCCGGATGGGTCGCTGGTGACGCACAAGCTGCTGTCGGAGAATCCCGAGCGCTATCGCGACGCCGCGATCCAGGGCATCCGCGATATTCTTGCGTTGTCTTCCGACGCGCCGATCCCCGCCGATGTTGCTGCTATAAAAATGGGCACGACGGTGGCGACCAATGCGCTGCTGGAGCGCAAGGGCGAGCGCACGCTGCTCGTCATCACCAAGGGGTTCCGCGACGCGCTGCGCATCGCTTATCAGAACCGGCCCAAGATCTTTGCGCGCCAGATCAAGCTGCCCGAGCTGCTCTACGCCGAAGCAATCGAGGTCGATGAGCGGATCACGGCGGAGGGCACTGTGCTTCGCCCGCTCGACGTGGCGGCCGCGCGGCGCGATTTGAAAGCGGCGCGCGCCGCGGGTTTCGCGTCGGTCGCCATCCTGCTGATGCACGGCTTCCGTCACACGCAGCATGAAAAGCTGCTTGCCGATCTGGCCGAAGTGCTCGGCTTCGCGCAGATCTCGGTCAGCCATCGCGTCTCGCCGCTGATGAAGCTGGTCAGCCGTGGCGACACCACGGTCGTGGATGCCTATCTTTCGCCGATCCTGCGGCGCTACGTGGACCAGGTGGCGCGCGAGATCGGCAACGACCGCACGCGCCTGATGTTCATGCAATCGAATGGCGGACTGACTGATGCCGCCAAGTTCCAGGGCAAGGACAGCATCCTGTCGGGGCCGGCCGGCGGGATCGTCGGCGCGGTGGAGACGGCGCGCCTGGCCGGTTTCGATCGCATCATCGGCTTCGATATGGGCGGCACCTCAACGGACGTCTCGCACTGGAGCGGCGCCTACGAACGCACCTTCGATGCGCAAGTCGCTGGCGTGCGGGTGCGGGCGCCCATGATGCAGATACATACGGTCGCGGCGGGCGGCGGCTCGATCCTGCATTTCGACGGCGCGCGCTTCCGCGTCGGTCCTGACTCGGCCGGCGCCAATCCCGGCCCCGCCAGCTATCGCCGTGGCGGGCCGCTGACCGTGACCGACTGCAACGTGATGCTGGGCCGGCTCAATCCCGATTTCTTTCCGCGCATCTTCGGCGCGAACGCGGACAAGAGCCTGGATCGCGAAATCGTGGCTGAAAAGTTCGTGCGCCTGGCGGGGGAGATCTCGGCCGCCAGTGGAAAGACGGTATCTGCCGAGGAAGCGGCTGAAGGATTCATGAGGATCGCCGTCGCCAACATGGCGAATGCGATCAAGGAGATCTCGATTCAGCGCGGCTACGACGTCAGTAAATACACGCTGGCCTGCTTCGGCGGTGCCGGCGGCCAGCATGCCTGCCGGGTGGCGGACGAACTCGGCATGAGGCGCATCTTCCTGCATCCGTTTGCCGGCGTGCTCTCGGCCTACGGCATGGGCCTCGCGGACGTACGCGCAATGCGCCACCGCACGATCGAGGCCGAACTGGGCGCGGCGTCGCTGCCGACCTTGACGCGCGTGCTTGACGATTTGGCGCGCGAGGGCGAAGGGGAACTGCTTGCGCAAGGTCTCGACAGATCCACGATCGAGATCGAACGGCACGTGCATATCAAGTATGCCGGCACCGATGCGCCACTGCTGGCGGATTTCGGCGATCTTGCGGCCATCAAGGCGAGTTTCGAAACGGCACATCGCCGCCAGTACGGTTTCATCGTGCCGAACAAGACGCTGATCGTCGATTCGGTCAGTATCGAAGCGATCGGGCGCACAGAGGCGGTGGCCGATCCGGTGTTGGCGTCGGCCGGTCGCACGGACGCGCAGCCCAAAGCGCTCGTGCCGTTCTGGGCGGAAGGCGCAAGCCACCAGGCGCCCGTTCTGGAGCGCAGCGAGATGCGGCCGGGTCAGGAAGTGGCCGGCCCCGCGATCATCCTGGAGCCGACCAGCACCACGGTTGTCGAGCCGGGCTGGACCGCCGTCGCAACGCCACGCGGACATCTGGTGCTGGAGCGCCGCAAAGAAATGGCCCGCCAGGCGGCGGTCGGCACCAGCGTCGATCCGGTCATGCTGGAAATCTTCAACAACCTGTTCATGTCGATTGCCGAGCAGATGGGCTCGACCCTCGAGAAGACCAGCTACTCGGTCAACATCAAGGAGCGGCTGGATTTCTCCTGCGCCCTGTTCGACCAGCAAGGCAAGCTGATCGCCAACGCGCCGCACATGCCGGTGCATCTGGGCTCGATGGGCGAGTCGGTCGAGACCATCATCCGCGCCAACCGCCAGGCAAACGGCGCATCGACCATCAAGCCGGGCGATGTCTATGTCTTGAACGCGCCGTACAATGGCGGGACGCACCTGCCCGACGTCACCGTCATCACGCCGGTGTTCGATGATGCAGGGAAGGAGACCCTGTTCTATGTCGCGAGCCGCGGCCACCACGCCGATATCGGCGGCATCACGCCGGGGTCTATGCCGCCCGACAGCCGCGATGTGGCGGAAGAGGGCGTGCTGATCGACAATTTCAAGCTGGTGGACCAGGGCCGATTCCTGGAAGCGGAGCTGCGCGCGCTGCTGGCCAGCGGCAAGTATCCAGTGCGCAACGCCGAGCAGAATGTGGCGGATCTGAAAGCGCAAGTGGCGGCCAATGAGCGCGGCGTGCAGGAGCTGCGCCGTATGGTTGGCCAGTTCGGGCTTGCGGTCGTGCACGCCTATATGGGTCATGTGAAGGACAATGCGGCCGAGCAAGTGCGGCGCGTGATCGACCGGCTGAGCGACGGATCGTTCGTCTATGAGATGGATGATGGCGCCAAGATCGCCGTCACGGTGACGGTCGACAAGCAGGCGCGGCGGGCGAAGATCGATTTCACCGGGACTTCGCCGCAGCGGACGAACAACTTCAACGCGCCGTCCTCCGTGGCGAAGGCGGCCGTGCTTTACGTCTTCCGCACCATGATCGACGATGAAATCCCGATGAATGCCGGCTGCCTGGAGCCGCTGGACATCGTGATCCCGGAAGGCTGCATGCTGCGCCCGACCTATCCGGCGGCGGTGGTGGCGGGCAATGTCGAGACCTCGCAATGCATCACCGACGCGCTCTATGGCGCGATGCGGGTGATGGCGGCGGCCCAGGGCACGATGAACAATTTCACGTTCGGCAATGAGCGCCACCAGTACTACGAGACGGTCGCCGGTGGCTCGGGCGCGGGGCCGGGATTCGATGGTACCGATGCCGTGCAGACCCATATGACCAACTCGCGGCTGACCGATCCGGAGGTGCTGGAGTTCCGCTTCCCGGTCCTGGTCGAGGAGTTCCGCATCCGGCGCGGCAGCGGCGGGGCGGGGCTGCATCGCGGCGGCGACGGCGTGGTACGCCGCATCCGCTTCTGCGAGGCCATGACGGCGGCCATCCTCAGCGGCCATCGGCGCATTCCGCCCTATGGGCTGGAGGGCGGCGCGCCGGGCGCCCTCGGCCGAAACCATGTGGAGCGGGCGGACGGGTCGGTGGTCGAACTCAAAGGCACGGACAGGATCGACATGCAGCCCGGCGACTGCTTTATCATAGAGACCCCCGGCGGCGGGGGCTTCGGCAAGCCCGCCGTCCCCAAGGCAGCGGAGTAGCCCCATGGCCATCGCCAACACCACCAGACGCGTTCCGGAGCCGAAGCCGCTGATCGATGCGCTGCAGGCGATGCTGGGCGAGCGCTGCAGCGTCAATCCGGGCATCCTCGACCGGCATGGGCACGACGAGAGCTATCACGAGACGCACAAGCCGGACGTGGTAGTGTTCCCGGAGAACACCGAGGAAGTTGCCGCCATCATGCGCCTGGCGCGCAAGTACGGATCCCCGGTCATCCCGTTCGGCGTCGGCACCTCTTTGGAGGGCCACGTCGCGGCGATGGAGGGCGGCGTCTCCATCGACATGGGCCGCATGAACCGCGTGGTCGAGGTGAACGCCGAGGATCTCGACGTTCTGGTGGAGGCCGGCGTCACCCGCAAGCAGCTCAACAACTACCTGCGCGACCAGGGCCTGTTCTTCCCGATCGATCCCGGCGCCGACGCGACGATCGGCGGCATGGCCTCGACGCGCGCCAGCGGCACCAACGCAGTGCGCTACGGCACCATGCGCGAGAACGTGCTGGGTCTCACTATCGTCACGCCCGACGGCCGCATCATGAAAACCGGCGGCCGCGCACGCAAGTCGGCGGCGGGCTACGACTTGACGCGGCTGTTCGTCGGATCGGAAGGAACGCTCGGAATCATCACCGAAGTACGCCTCCGGCTCTACGGCATTCCCGAGACCATGGCGGCGGCGGTGACGCCGTTCCCGACCATCGCCGATGCCGTCAACACGGTCATCCGGGTTATCCAGTCGGGCATTCCGGTGGCGCGCATCGAGCTGCTCGACGAGTTCCAGATGAAGGCGAGCAACAGATACTCGAAGCTCGATTTTGCCGAGCAGCCGACTCTGTTCATCGAGTTCCACGGCAGCGAGCGTGGCGTCGCCGAGCAGGTCGAGCTGGTGAAGGCGATCGCAGCCGACTATGGCGGTGGCGAGTTCCGCTGGAGCGTCAAGCCGGAGGAACGCACCAAGCTCTGGCAGGCGCGGCACGACGCCTACTATGCCGGGCTTTCCATGCGGCCAGGCTCGAAAGGCTGGCCGACCGACGTGTGCGTGCCGATCTCGCGCCTGGCGGAATGCATCGTCGAGACGCGCAAGGACATCGAGGCGAGCGGCTTGGTGGCCATGATCCTTGGCCATGTCGGTGACGGAAATTTTCACACCACCATCCTCGTCGATCCCGACAATCCGGAAGAGCTGAAGCGCGCCGAGGCGTTCAACGATCGCCTGGTCGACCGCGCGCTCGCGATGGGCGGCACCTGCACCGGCGAGCACGGAATCGGCTTCGGCAAGATCGCGTTCCTGGAACGCGAACACGGCGAAGCCGTCGGCCTCATGCGCCTCATCAAACAGACGCTCGATCCGGAAAACCGGATGAATCCGGGGAAGATCTTCAGGAACTAACGGGGCGGCGCGAGCTATTACTCGTCCTTATCCGATCTTTCGCGTTTGTGACCGTCGTGAATCTTGTCGGCCTTGGCGTCCAGCAGGCGTTCGCGCTCCCGGTCGGCCTTGATGCGGCCCCACTGGACGCGCCGTTCGCGTGCCCGGCGCTTGTCTTCCTCGCGCTGCTTAGCCTTGCGGACATGGTTAAGGTTGACAATATCAGCCATGTTCAAGGGCTCTCCGCTCGCAAAAAAGTCACTGACTGTCGGCGGGTTATGCTTGCGGGCCATTTTGTCCCGCAGCGATAATGATCGCAAGCGGTTCTGACTTCTGTGGTCAGCCCCGGAACCGCGAAACGAACCGGTCCAGGCTGGCTGGCTCCGGACCAAATAGGGCAGGGACACCATGAAAAAAGTGCTGTGGATCGTCGGTGGCCTCATCGGCCTCGTCATCGTGGTGGCGGTGGCTGCGCCGTTCTTCATCGATCTCAACGACTACAAGGCGGAGATAGCCGCGAAGGCGAAAGAGGCGACCGGACGCGATCTCGCAATCGATGGCAACATCTCGCTCTCGATCCTGCCGTCGCCCGGCGTGACGGTCTCCGGCATCCGCTTCGGCAATGCGCCCGGCGGCAGCGTGCCCGACATGGCGACCCTCGACTCAGCCACGGTGAAAGTGGCGCTGATGCCGCTGCTCTCCGGCAAGGTCGAGGTCCAGGAAGTGGTGCTCGACAAGCCGACCTTCATCTTCGAGAAGCTGAAGGATGGCAGCGGCAACTGGCAGATCGCGCCGGAAGTCCAGGCGCCGGAAGCCGGTGTGACGCCCCAGCCGAGCGCCGCGGCATCGTCCGGCGGCGGCGAGATGTCGGTGGTGATCAAGAGCGCCTCGATCGTCGGCGGCACGCTGATCTATCGCGATCTGGCCGCGGGCACCGAGCAGAAGGTGGAGAACCTCAACATCGATCTGTCGCTGGACAGCCTGACTGGCCCGTTCCAGGCTGAAGGCGGCGCCACCGTCGTCAATGTTCCGCTCGGCTTCAAGGTCAAAACCGGCGCGCTCGATCAGCAGGCGCCCATGCCGGTCGACATCAGCTTCTCGCTGACCGACGCCAACGCGACCATCGGCTTCGTCGGCCAGGTGAACATCGCTGCGGTCGAAGACCCCAGCAAGCCGATCGTCACCGGCAAGCTCTCCAGCAAAGGCGACAACCTGGCCAAGTTGATCGCGGGCATGCCGGGCCAGTCGGCGGATGGCCTGCCGCCAGTGATGGCCCAGGCATTCGCGGTGGAAGGTGACATCGAGGCCGGCAAGACCAGCGCCAAGACCGACAATTTCACCGCGACCCTGGGCGATTTGAACGCGAAGACCAGTGTTGTCGCCGACTATGCAGGCGCACCGAACGTGCAGGCGAACCTTGCCATCGGCCGCGTCGACCTGGACAAGCTGCTGCCTGCCGGTGAAACCAAGAATGAGAGCGCTCAGCCATCGACAGGATCGGCTCCCGCCGCGCCTGGCGGAGGATCCTTCGCGCTGCCGACCGATGTCACAGCCGGCGTCGACGTGACTGTTCAACAGATCGTCTACCAGGGCCAGGCGATCGACGACACGGCGCTCTCCATGCAGCTGGCGAACGGCCAGTTCACCCTCAAGAGCGCATCGGCGAAGCTTCCTGGCGGCAGCAGCGTCAATGCCAACGGCGTTCTGACGGCGGTCAATGGACAGCCGAATTTCAACGGCGCGCTCAAGGCGGACTCGAGCAACCTGCGCGCGCTGATCGAGGCCTTCGCGCCGGGCGCCGTGAAAGACGTACCCGGCGACCGCCTGCGCAAGCTCGCCCTTACGACCGGCATCAAATACAACCCGGCCCAGGCGGAACTTGCCGATCTCAAGCTCGCGCTCGACCAATCCAACATGAATGGCGGCGTGGTGGTGGCGCTGCCCGATGGCGTGCAACGCAAGCAACTGGGCATCGGTATTGGGCTCGCGGTCGACAAACTCAATCTCGACGGCTACCTGCCGACGCCGTCCGCTAAGCCGGCGGAACCGGCCGCCGGCGCCGACAAGAAGGCCGACCAGGGCGGCAACCCGCTGAAGGCGCTGGCGCCGCTCGCCGACTACAACGCCAATGTCGATTTCAAGGCCGGGTCGTTGACTCTGAACGAACAGCAGATCAACGGCCTGCATCTGATTGCGGCGGTCGCCAACGGCACGCTGGACGTGAAGGAACTGAGCGTCGCGGACTTCCAGGGCGGCAAGGCGAACGTGGCGGCCAAGGTCACCGATCTCAAGGGCGATCCCAAGTTCGATTCGAAATTCGACGTGACCGCCAAGGATGCCGGCCGCGTGTTGCAGATGGCCGGCATGGGCGCGCAGCCCAAAGGAAAGTTCGGCGCCTTGACGCTGAAGGGCACCGCGGCCGGGACGCCGACCGATGTCATCTTCGATGTCACCACGGCGATGGCCGGCATCGGCTTCGAAGGCGCTGCCAAGGGGACCGCCAGCGGCATCGGCGCCGGCATTCCGAAGATCAACTCGACCTTCGACATCAAGGCGAAGGATCTTGGCCCGCTCGCCGATCTTGCCGGCGCGCCGAGCGACGCCGCCAGGAACCTGGGCGCCGTCAGCTTCGCCGGCCAGGCGCAGAGCGGAGCGGATGACCTCGCCTACGACGTCACGCTTGGCATGGCTGGCATCGGCGGCAAGGGCACACTCAAGGGCAAGGTGGCGGGTCTGTCCGCCACGCCGCAGATCGACACGGCGCTGGACCTTTCGGCCGACAAGCCGGCGCCTCTGCTGCAGCTCGCCGGCATCGCCGGTCCGAAGGCGAAGTCGGTCGGCGCGCTGGGCATCGCCGGCACGCTGAAAGGCAGTGCCGAGAACATGGCGCTGGATCTCAATCTCAACGGCCTCGGCGGCAAGGCCAAGGTCGCCGGCACCGTCCAGATGCCGAAAGGCAAGGACCCGAACAATCCGCCGCCGATCGGCTTCGACATCGCCTTGTCGGCGGATCACCCGGAATTTACCCAGCTGCTGCAGGTCGCGGACATTCCGAGCTCCGGCGTCAAGGCCGGGCCGCTCAAAGTCTCGCTGAAGACCTCAGGCACGACGCAGAAGGCCAGCGTCTCCAACCTCAACGCCGCCTGGGGCAACAGCTCGATCGCGGGCAACGCCAGCTACGACGCCACCGGCGCCAAGCCGATGATCGTCGCCAGCCTCAAGGGCGGTGTCGTCAATCTGACGCCGTTCATGGGCGGCGATAGCGGTCAATCCGGCGCGGGCGGTGCGGGCGGCGGCGGCAAGGGCGGGTCGCCCTGGTCGGAGGAGCCGTTGGACCTCTCCGCCCTTCGGAACCAGGACGCCGATATCGACTTCTCCGCGCAGTCACTGATCATGCCGGGCCAGCAGATCGACGATCTGGTCGCCAAGATCACACTGCGCAACGGCCTGCTCAACATGCAGACGCTGAACGGCAAGATCTATGGCGGCGGCTTCGACCTCTCCGGCACCACGGTCGATGCCAGCCAGCAGGCCGCCAAGGTCGACGCCAAGGTTGCCGTGAACCAGATTCAGGTCGGCCAGGTGATGGGCGGCGGCATTGCCGGAAACCAGATCAAGGGGCCGCTGTCGCTCAAGCTCAACGCCACCGGCACCGGCGAAAGCCAGGCGGCGCTGATGCGCTCGCTCGGCGGCAACGGCAATGTCGACGGCACCATCATGATCATCGGCAAGATGGAGCAGCAGGTCGGCTCCGCTCTGCTGGGCGTGCTGGGTGCAAAGGTAAAGCAGGTGCAAGGCATCACCAGCGCCGTCAACGGCATCCTCTCTTCCTACACCGGCGTTGACAACAAGCTGGGCGGCACCTTCAACATCAAGCAGGGCGTGCTCGACACCCAGGACTTCGCCTTCTCAAATCCGCGGGCGCGCGGGACCGCGAAAGGCCAGGTCGATATCGCCGCCTGGGCGATGAACATGCTGATCGACCTGTTCAGCGCGGACCAGCAGCAGGCCTTCATGAGCGTCGCTTTGACCGGGCCGGTCGACTCGCCTTCGCCGAAATTCGCATCGAACGGCGCGGCGGGCCCGTCCGGCCTGATGGGCCTTAGCCAGAATGGCGCCTTCAACCCGGCCGGGCTGGTGCAGGAAATCCCGGGCCTCAAGGGTCTGCCGGGTATCGGCAATCTGCTGGGTGGTGGACAGGCTGCGCCGGCCACCAGCACGGAAGGCCAGCCGGGCGCTGCGATTCCAGGCGTGGGCACAGTGCCCGGCGTCAATTTGCCTGGCGTGGGCGATCTGCTGAACGGCAGCAAGAAGACGCAGGACCAGAACCAGCAACAGCAGCAGCCGGGCACGGTCTTGCCTGGAGTGGGCGACCTGTTCGGCGGCAGCAAGAAGAAAAAGCAGCAGCAGGAGCAACAACAACAGCAGCAGCAACAGCAGACCGAGCCGGGCGCTGCGGAGCCTGGTGCTGCAATGCCGGGCAGCGCGCCCGCTGAACAAGTTCCGCTCGAGCAGCCGTCGCTGGATCAGGCGCCCGCGGTGGAGCCGGAGCAGCCGGCCCCCACCCAAGAGTCGGCGCCGCAGGCTGAGCCCGGCGCGACCGAGCCGGGCGCCGCGCCGCCTGGCGAGACCCAGCCGCAGCAGGATCAACAACAGCAGGATCAGCAGCCGGGCATCGTCATTCCAGGGCTGAAGCTGCCGGGAATCGGCAACTGACCTGTCTCTCATGATCTTAAGCGGAACGGGCGGTCGTAGTACCGCCCGTTCTTCTTTGCGACATGCATTCCGCAAGATTTGTCAAACCGGACTGTGCTTAGCTGCGCGGCATGGCACGGACGGATAGCAACGACTGGATCGAATATGGCGATCGCATGGACCGCGTCACGGCCTATGTATTCGATCATCTGGATGACGCGCTGGATCTGAACAGGCTGGCGGAGGTGGCCTGCCTGTCGCCCTATCACTGGCACCGCGTCTATCACGCGATGCGCGGCGAGACTGTTGCAGCGACGGTGCGGCGCCTGCGCCTGCATCGCGCGACTGGCTGGCTCACCCACACCGCGATGCCGATCGAGGAGGTCGCCACGAAGTCCGGCCTCGGCAGCGTCGAATCCTTCACGCGGTTGTTCAAGGCGGCCTACGGCATGCCGCCCGCGAAATATCGCCGGGAAGGCAGCCATCGCCGATTCGACCCGGATATCAAGGAGAGGAGCAGCGTCATGCAGCATGTCGAGATTCGCACCTTGCCGGAAATGCCGGCGGCGACCGTTTCGCACCGCGGCTCCTACATGGAGATCGGCCGCGCCTTCGAGAAGCTGTTCGGCGCATTGGCGGCACGCAATCTGATGGGGCCGGGCGTCAGGATGTTCGGCATCTACTATGACGATCCGGATTCCGTGGCCGAAGCCGATTTGCGTTCGCGCGCGGCGATTGTCGGCTCGACGCCGATACCGGTCGAGCCGCCGCTGGAGGCCGCGGCCATCGCCGGCGGCGACTATGCGGTCGTGCGCCACAAGGGTCCCTATGCCGACATGAGGTCGGCCTATCAATGGCTCTACGGGACCTGGCTGCCGCAGTCGGGCCGCGAACCCGCGGATGCGCCGTGCATCGAAGAATATCTCAACTCGCCCCGCGACACGCCGCCGACCGAATTGCTGGCCGACATCTATCTGCCGCTGCGCTAGGTTTTCATCGCCGAGGAATGGATCATCAGGCGGGCACGTATCTGCAGGTTTGCCGAGTTTTGCGTCGGAGAGTCGTTTGACGAATGAACCAGCTTGGCGAAGATCGCCTGACCGACGACAAAATCGGAGCTCACTTCGCTCTCATTCTCTCCAGCGCTTCGACCAATTGCTTGGCTTCGGCCAGGCCGAGGCCCGTTACCTCGCGCAGGCGCTTGATCGCTTCGATCTTCCGACCCGCGTCGCTCAAGTGGGCGATCTCATCCATGGTTTCCGGATCGATCTCAGTCGTCTGGCCTTCGGTTTCGAGCGCGGTCGCGCCGCCGGACGTAATCC
Source organism: Dongiaceae bacterium (assembly GCA_041398065.1). Classification (GTDB taxonomy): domain Bacteria; phylum Pseudomonadota; class Alphaproteobacteria; order Dongiales; family Dongiaceae; genus Dongia_A. The sequence continues at coordinate 100,016 of JAWKVL010000004.1, forward strand.
GCGTGATGGTCGAGCTGCGCCGTGTCGATAGGCCGGATTGCAGTCCGGACTCGATCCGCAAGCTGCTATCGCTGCGACTGCCTCTGGCGATATAGCCCACCACCAGGCCGATCACGGCACCGATGATGAGAAAGCCGTATCCGACATCGACGCCGATCAGATCGGCGATCTTCTGCGCGATGCTTTCCATGATATCCCCCGACTCGGCCTGAGACGCGATGGTACGCCCAGCGGGACCATTGCGTCGATAGCGCCGGACAAGGCGCACACGAGTCAGCCGTGAACACCGCCGCTCTTGCGGTCTTCGCGAATCATGGCGGCCCCTTTCTCCGCGATCATCAGGGTCGGGGCGTTGGTGTTGCCGGAGGTGATGGTGGGCATGATCGAGGCGTCGACCACGCGCAGGCCTTCGATGCCACGGACCCGCAGCCGCGCATCGACCACAGCCTTGTCGTCGCTGCCCATCTTGGCGGTGCCCACTGGATGAAAGATGGTGGTGCCGATCTGGCCCGCCGCAATCGCCAGCTCGTCATCGCTCTGGAACGACGGACCCGGCTTGATTTCCTCGGGTGCGTGCGGCCGCATGGGGGCCGCCAGCATGATGCGGCGGGTGAGGCGGATGGCGGAAGCGGCCACCAGCCGGTCGCGCACAGTGGTGAGATAGTTGGGCCGGATCGACGGCGATTCGCCAAAGTCTGCGCTCACCGCATGGACGCTGCCGCGACTCTCCGGGCGCAGATTGCACACGCTCATGGTGACGGCGGGAAATGGATGCAGCGGCTCGCCGAAGCGGTCGAGCGACAAGGGCTGGATGTGGTATTCGAGATCAGGCGTCTCCAGACTCGCGTCGGACTTGGCGAAGGCGCCCAGCTGGCTCGGCGCCATGGACATCGGGCCGCTTCGCCGCAACAGATATTCCAGACCGATCCTAGCCTTGCCCCACAAGCTCGCGGACATGGTGTTGAGGGTCAGCGCGTTGGCGACCCTGTAGATCAGGCGCAGCTGCAGATGATCCTGCAGATTCTCGCCGACGCCGGGCAGCGCATGCACGATCTCTATGCCGAGATCGTATAGCCGCGTCGCCTCGCCGACCCCAGAGAGCTCCAGCAGATGCGGCGAACCGATGGCGCCCGCGCTCAGGATCACTTCGCCTTGCGCCAACGCGATCTGGTCCGCGCCGTCGACGCGTGCTTCGACGCCGACGGCGCGGCGATTCTCGATCAGCACGCGCTTCGCCTGGGCATGGGAGACGACACGCAGGTTGGATCGGTTGCTTGCGGGCTTGAGGAACGCCTTCGCAGTGTTGACGCGGATGCCGCCACGTTGCGTGACATGGAAATAGGCAACGCCGTGATTGTCGCCGCGGTTGAAGTCGGTCACGCGCGGAATGCCGGCTTCGGCCGCGGCATCGCGGATCGTGTCCAGGATCGGCCAGTGCAGGCGCTGCCGGTCGATGCGCCATTCGCCGCCAGCGCCATGCGCCTCGTCCGCGCCATGCAGGTAGTCCTCGTGCTGCCGGAAATGCGGCAGCACATCCTCCCAGCCCCAGCCCCGGTTGCCGAGCTGGCGCCAGTGATCGTAGTCGCGCGCCTGGCCGCGCATGTAGATCATGCCGTTGATGGAAGAACAGCCGCCCAGCACCTTGCCGCGCGGATAGTTGATGGCGCGCCCGCCGAGGCCCGGCTCGATCTCGGTCTTGAAGCACCAGTCGGTGCGGGGGTTGCCCATGCAATAGAGATAGCCGACCGGGATGTGGATCCAGAGATAGTCGTCCTTGCCACCTGCTTCGAGCAGCAGGACCGACACTTGCGGATCGGCCGAGAGGCGGTTGGCGAGCAGGCACCCGGCGGTCCCGCCGCCGATGATGATGTAGTCGTAGGTGCCGAGCGTTGCTGCCTGCATCATGCCTTTCCCGGGGGCGCTGAGGATTGGGATAGCACATAGACGCGCAGCGCGCTGGAAAGATTGGGCGCCGGCTCGATCTCCCCGCGGCCGCGGTCGATCTCGGCGATCAGTTCGGAGAGCGACCGTCCACGCGCCTTGGCGATGGACTTGAGCGCGCGCCAGAAGGCGGCTTCCAGCGTCACGCTAGTGCGATGGCCGGCGATCGCGACGGAATGCTTCTCGAGGCGATGGTCGGCGGCAGACATCTACGCCGCAGTCTCTCTAGTTCGTCATGGTCGGACTTGGTCCGACCATCCACGAGTTTCTATGGGCTATATCCCACCGGCCGCCGGCAAACTCGTGGATGGTCGTGCCAAGCACGACCATGACGCTATAGGGTGCATATGGAAGCAGAAGCATCGCTGCTCGCGTCATTTCGGTCCCAGCATGTCGGCCGGCTTCACCCACTGGTCGAATTGTTGCGACGTCAGCAGGTCGAGCTCCAGCGCGGCCTGTTTCAAGCTCTTGCCTTCCTTGTGCGCCTTCTTGGCGACCTTGGCGGCGTTGTCGTAGCCGATGTGGGTATTGAGCGCAGTCACCAGCATCAGCGACTGCTCGAGCAGCTGCTTGATGCGCGGCAGGTTGACGGTGATGCCGGAGACGCAATTGTCGGTGAAGCTGCGGCAGGCATCGGCGATCAGCCGCCCCGACTGCAGCACGTTGAAGATGATGACCGGCTTGAACACGTTGAGCTCGAGATGGCCGTTGGAGCCGGCGACCGTCACCGTCACGTTGTTGCCCATCACCTGCGCGCAGACCATGGTCATGGCCTCGGCCTGGGTCGGGTTGACCTTGCCCGGCATGATGGAGGAGCCGGGCTCGTTCTCCGGCAGGTTGATCTCCGCGATGCCGGAACGCGGCCCGGAGCCCAGCAGCCGCAGATCGTTGGCGATCTTCATCAGTGACGCGGCCAGCACATTGTAGGCGCCGGACAGTTCCACCATCGCGTCGTGCGCGGCCAAGGCCTCGAACTTGTTCTTGGCGGGCAGGAAGGGCAGGCCGGTCAGCTTCTTGAGCTCGTCGGCGAACGCCTTGTCGAATCCCTTCGCGCTGTTGAGACCGGTGCCGACGGCAGTGCCGCCCTGCGCCAGCGCATAGAGCCGCGGCAAACAGGCCCTCACGCGGTCGATGCCCAATCGCACCTGCGTGGCGTAGCCGGAGAATTCCTGGCCCAGCGTAACCGGCGTCGCATCCTGCAGATGGGTACGACCGATCTTGATGATCTTGGTGAACTCCTTGCTCTTCTTCTCGAGCGCCTTCGCCAGGTGATCGAGCGCGGGCAGGACCAGATCGTGGATCTGCTGCACCGCCGCGATATGCATCGCGGTCGGGAACGAATCGTTGGAGGATTGGCCGTAATTCACCTGGTCGTTCGGATGGACCGGCTTCTTGTCGCCGCGCTTGCCGCCCAGCATCTCGTTGGCGCGGTTGGCGACGACTTCGTTGACGTTCATGTTGGTCTGGGTGCCGGATCCGGTCTGCCACACCACCAGCGGAAAATGATCGTCGAGCTGGCCCGATGCCACCTCCGCCGAGGCCGCGGCGATCGCCTTGCCGATCTTCTTGTCGAGCTTGCTCGCCGCCATGTTGGCCTCCGCCGCCGCCTGCTTCAGCAGGCCGAAGGCGCGGATCAGGGGGGCCGGCATGCGTTCGCCGCCGATCCTGAAATTCTGGAACGAGCGCTGGGTCTGCGCGCCCCACAGCTTGTCCGCGGGCACGTCGATCGGGCCGAAGGAATCGGTTTCGGTGCGCGTGTTCTTCTGCTTGGCCATGGAGGGTCCTCGTCGGCGGATGGGATGGCGAGGTTCTAGCCGGAAATCCGCGACTTTTGAAGCGGCGCATTGACCCAAGGGAATGCAAGGTCTTAGGCTCCCGCGCTTCATGCGAGGGGATCATGGACAGCCGCATCGCCGCCAATCGCCGCCTGTGGAACGAATGGGCGCGCATCAACCAGGACTCGGACTTCTACGACATGGCCGGATTCCGCGCCGGCAACAGCTCGCTCAAGCATATCGAGCTGGAGGAAGTGGGCGACGTCGCGGGCAAGAGCCTCCTGCATCTGCAGTGCCATTTCGGACAGGACACGCTCTCCTGGGCGCGGCTCGGGGCGCAGGTGACGGGAGTCGATTTGTCGCCCGAGGCGATCGGCCGCGCGCAGGCGCTGGCCAAGGATCTCGGCATCGACGCCCGCTTCATCTGCGCCGACGTGCTCGACCCAAAGGAATTGGGCGACACGCAGTTCGACATCGTCTTCACGTCGTACGGGGCGCTCAACTGGCTGCCCGATCTCAGCGCCTGGGCGCGGGTGATCGCGCGCCACCTGAAGCCCGGCGGCCGCTTCCACGTGGTGGAGTTTCACCCGATCATTTCCATCCTCGACGAGGACGCGAAGGAAATCGCGTCCGGATATTTCAACGTCGGCGAGGCGCTGCGCTTCGAATCGACGTCGAGCTATGCTGGCGGCGGCCACGCACCGATCGAATCCTACGAATGGCCGCACGGCCTGGCGGAGATCGTGCAGGCGCTGTTAGACGCCGGCCTCACGCTCACCAGCCTCCGGGAGTTTCCCTATTGCGTGCACAATTGCTGGCACTTCCTTGAAGAGGCCGAGCCGGGCCGCTTTGTGGTGAAGCATCATCCTGGCAAGCTGCCGCTGTTGTTCTCGATCGCCGCGCGGAAGTAGCTAGAACGGAAAGTCCTTCGGCTTGCGCGGTGCGCGCTTTGGCTTGGCTGCCTTGGCGCGGCGCGCCGCTTCGAGCGACTTACCGATCCAGCGCCGCAGCTTGCGGCCGTCCTCGAAGACCTCGGATGGGCACTGCCAATAGGACGTGGTGACAAGACCTTTGCGGCTGCTTTCGAAGGAAAACGGCTTGGACTTAGCCTTGATGAAATCGCCGCGGTTCTCTTCGTCCGTCTTGAGATAGAACTTGTCGTACGCGATGAGGCCGAAAAACAGATCGTCCAAATAGAGACCATGCCCGCCGAACATCGCGCGCGAGCGGAATGCGCCGAGCGGCGTCAGGCTTGTTTCAAGCTTCCGGATGATCGCGGCGGCTTTCGGTGTCATTGCGCACCAGCATGATTCTCAGGATCAGCGGTCCACACGCGACGCCGGCGCCCAGGATGGCGAAGCCCGCGAACCACGAAGCGGGAGCATGATCGCCGCCGGCATCCAGCACCAGCCCGAAAGCAAGCGGGCCGAGGCTGGCGGCAGCAAAGCCCAGCAGCGAATGCAGCGCCATGGTGGCGCCGCTCTGGCCCGGCCGCGCCGCGGTGACCGCGCCAGCGGTGAGCGAGGCGGAATCGGCTGTCACGAACAGGGAATAGAGTGCGCCGATGACGATGAGCGCGGGGAATGGAAGCGACGCACTCGCGCCGAACGCGAGGGCGAGCGCGGCGGAAAGGCTCATTGCGAGTATGAGCTGGCGGTGCCGGCCGATCCTCAGCGCGACTTCATTGCCGATGATGCTGGAGGGCATGCCGAGCAGTAGCAGGATGGCGCCCCACAGCGCGTAGGAGGTATCGCCGGTCGGCGCCAGGCTGCCGGTCGCGGCGAATGTCAGATAAGCGACCAGCCAGGCGCGGAAGCCATAGAGCTCCCACATATGCGTGGCATAGCCGAGAGAGTAGGCGAGGGCGCGGCGGTTTCTTGCCGCCTGCCACAGTGCGCCCCACGCAGCACCCTGGGGCCGCGATGCTGGAGCGCGAGACCCGATCGTCGTCGCGACCAGCACCCACGCCAGTCCACTGCCCACAGCTGCAAAGACGAAGGCGGCGGTGGGGTCGATGGCATGGCCGATCGCGCCGGCTGCAGCCGTCGACAGGCTGGCGCCGAGGCTGAAGCTCGCGGTGTAGAAAGCGAGCCAGCGGCTTTGTTTCGGGCCGCCGATCGTGTCGGTCAGGATCTTGAGCCCGGGCATGTAGGTACCGGCGAGGGCGATGCCGGCGACGCATCGGAACAACGCGGCAGACCACAGATCGCGCGCGGCGAAAGCCAAGCCGAGGCAGCCCGCGAGTCCGAGCAGTGTGGCGAAAAGGTAGATGCTGCGGGGATCGCGCCGGTCGGTCCAGGTGACGAGGACCGGAACGGCGGCGACGTAGCCGACGTTGAAGGCCCCTTCGACGATGCCGATCTCGGCATTGCCCAGCGACCAGGAAAGCTTCAGCTCCGGCAACAGCGCGGCGACGGCGCTGTAGCCCGCCATGTTGAGCGCTTCGGCAAGGCACAGCAGCAAAGTCAGACGCCAAGCCGGCATCGGTCACCGTCGTCGCAGGGATCGAATCGGAGCGGGTTTGCACCCGCTCCGATTCGGAGCCGGCATTATGTCCGGCTGCGGTCCAGACCGATATCCTGCAACAGCTTGCGGTTCAGTCCGTCCGGGACGTCGGGTGGCGATTGTCCGTTCAGCCAGCGCAGCGACTTGTAGTCGGGCTCGCGCCCGAACCGCCTGTCGGAGGTGGTCAAACGGATATCTTGGCCGGCAACCTGGGGGTGACCGAACAGCCAGGACAGAAGAGTCGAATGAATCGGCATGATGTTCTCCATCTGCATTGGGGTTGCGTGACGTGTGCACGGGTCCCAAACCCGCGCTGCCTGTGCGCCGGCGATGAACGGAGCCACACCCCTGAAGAGAACCGACGCCTCCGGCCTTCCCGATTGACGGAAGACCGAGAAGTCAATGAGGCCGCAAAATGCGGTGACTCGGAAATGCGACGCCGCGTGAGCGGTCGTCAGTTCTTTTCAGCTAGTTCTGGAAACGCAGAAGGTGCGGAGCCGGGATCGACCAGCGTCGACGGCAGCTATCAGGCTCGAAGGCCTACGAAGGTTTGAGACATCATGCGCACCCTCCTCACTTGAGAAGAGCGGTGTTTGTATCCGACGCCAGTGCGACGGGTCAACACACGATGCACGCGAAGCGCGACATTTGCGCGCGCCTGTGTCGAGGATGCACCAGTGAGATGCACCGCTTCACGCGTTCGACGTCTCGGCCGCAGTCGTGATGCGATCGATCGCCCACAACCACCTTCCATCGGTCTGTCCATCGCTCTGTCGTCGCGCGACTTCGGCCGTCACGCTGCCGTCGGGCAGCCGCGTGGAGGTGAGCGCCAGATCTCCGCAGAGCAGCGCGGGTTGCTGAGCGCCGCGCGCGAACTTTCTCCCCGAGGCAATCGATTCGCCGAAATACCGGCGAATCGCATCCAGGCCATGCAGCTTATGTCCCGCGCCGCAGTCGATCACGGCCTGCGACTCATACAAGGCGACCATTCCGTCGAGGTCGCCAATGTGCTGGCGCGTCACCAGCAGGCGCTCCAGGTCTTGAGGGTCGCGCGCCGAAGCGCGGTTCGTGAGTTCGGTCATGCGGCACTCCTCGCGCCTCGTCACTGCGTCGCACGAGACGGCAGGGGTTTCGGTGGAGGTGAAATCGCTATTTCTTGCGGAATGCGTCGAGCGCGACGATCTGCGCCGTGGACTTCCCGCCGGCAGCCTTGTCCTCGATCAGACGCGGCAGATCGTTGAGGTCCTTGGACGAAACGGTTCGGCCGGTGGCGGCGTCGGTGTCCGCGGCCTCGCCTTCGTGCGCAGACGATTCGAATTGCAGGCCGAATTTCACCGACGGGTCAGCGAAGCTGACAATGGAACGGTACGGAACGACCAGCCGCTCATGCTTGCCGCCAAAGCTCAGTGTCACGGCAAACTGCTCTTCGCCGACTTCCAGGCCCCAGAACTGGTGCTGGAGGACGATGGTCATTTCCTTCGGATACTGCGATTTCAAGGCGGGGGCTATCTGCACGCCGGGCTCTCCCGTGCGGAAGGTCAGATAGAAATGGTGATCGCCCGGCAGGCCGCTCGCCGACACGTCGTTCAACGCGCGCCGCACAACGCCGCGCAGTGCGTCTTCGACCATCCGGTCATATCGCAGCCAATCTTTGCTCATGCGCCCGGCATTCTCCCCAATCCGCTCTCCGGCGGACACGCCAGCAATCCCTGAACTCGTACTCCACATGCTCCCAAATTCAGTGGGGGGCATTCTGTTGCCCGGCGCCCCCCGGACCGCGCTTACCTATTAGGCAGCGAGAGCCAAACGGCTATTGTCGTTGGCACTTCTAGGTTGGCCCGATAACGGTGGATACCATGCCGGGCGAAAACCTTACCTTTACCACGCGCGTCGATCCTGTTTCGCCCCCATAAGCCGCCGACAGCCGTGCCGGTCGGAATGGTGGAGGCGCCGGGTACCGCCCCCGGGTCCGCAACGCTTATTCCATAAGGCGTTTATCGCCATAGTCGGTTTCCCGACCCACCAAATATAAGGACTCTCGGTCGGAATCGAAAGGGTTAACAGGGCGTAAAGGCGCACTCTCTGGTGCGTTGTCTGTCAGTTCGAAAGGGGGCATAAGGCGGACCTGACCCAACAGCGACTCAAGCACCGATTCCCATGCCCCTGACCAAAGAGCAGCAAGCAGAGATCGACCGCCAGCGCGCGGAAACCGCAGCCACCCGCCGCGCGGTGTCACCTGAGCTGGAAGACGTGTTGTACCAGGCCTTTCCGGTGCTGGATCACGGCTTCGTCCGGGTCATCGACTACATGGGCGACGATTCGGCGGTGGTCCAGGCGGCGCGCGTTTCCTACGGCCGCGGCACCAAGAAAGTGTCGGAGGATCGCGGCCTCATCCACTATCTGATGCGGCACCGCCACTCGACTCCGTTCGAGATGTGCGAGATCAAGTTCCATGTGAAGCTGCCGATCTTCGTGGCGCGGCAGTGGATCCGCCACCGCACGGCGAATGTGAATGAGTATTCCGCGCGCTACTCGATTCTGGACCGCGAATTCTATATCCCGGCCGAGCAGAACCTGGCCGCACAGTCGGTCAGCAACCGGCAGGGCCGCGGCGACGTGCTGGAAGGCAGAGAGGCGGCGCAGGTCCTCGACCTGCTGCGCACCGACGCGACCCACGCCTACGATCACTATCTCACCATGCTGAATGAGAGCGAGGACGGGCAGAAGATCGATGAGTCCCGGCAGGGCCTGGCGCGCGAGCTTGCGCGCATGAATCTCGGGCTCAACTTCTATACCCAATGGTACTGGAAGGTGGACCTGCACAATCTCATGCACTTCCTCAGCCTGCGTGCCGATGCCCACGCGCAGTACGAAATCCGCGTCTATGCGGATGTCATGATCGACCTGATGAAGCGCTGGGTGCCGCTGACCGCCGAAGCCTTCATCGAGCACCGGTTGCACGGCGTCACTTTGTCCAAGTCCGCCTGGGGTGCGATCAAGCGTATGCTGGCTGGCGAAGCCGTCACCCAGGAAGCGAGCGGCCTCGGCAAGCGCGAATGGAACGAGCTGCAGGCGCTCCTCAAGGAGTAGGTTTGGCAGAATCGGTATCTGGAAAGCCGAAGCTCTACTACAACTCGGCCTGCCCGGTGTGCCGCACCGGGATCGAGCAGCAGCGCGCAAAGATGGATGGATCGTTGCCTGGCGGCAGCGACATCATCGCGTGGTGCGATATCGCCGAGACGCCGGAAGCCGCGCGCGAGATCGACCGCAGCGTCGATCAGATCCGCCACAGCCTGCACATGGTCGACGAGGACGGAAATCTGCTGGTCGGCGCCGACGTGGCGATCGCGGTGTGGTCCATGACGCCCGGACGGCGCTGGCTCGGCTGGCTGGTCGGACTGCCGGTCATCCGCCAGCTGGCGCGTTGGGGCTACAACCGGTTCGCCGACCGCCTGTTCGCCTGGAACAAGCGGCACGGGCGGTGGTAGTGGACCGTTTGCAATTCCGGCGGTGCTAATATAAAAACACAAGTGCTTTTTTATTTAGTGGGCGCCCGATGTCGATTCTCGCGACGCATCTGACCGAGGCCGAGAGCTACGACCCGGAATATGGCGGTGGCCTGTGCAATCATCTGCCGATGGCGCTCGTCGCGCTCGACCAGATGGGCGCGACGCCAGGCCGGCTCAACGACTATCGCCGCACCCACGTTTCCTGGCTGGAGAAGCTCCCACCGCATGAGGCGACGCCGGCCGGCGCCTGGCCGTTCCGCAAGGCCGACCACGTGGCCTTCCCCGACCTGCAAGCCGATTTCCGCCGGCGCATCGCGCGTGACGGCTGGGAGGCAGTGCTGCGTGCCGCGCTGCCGGACCTCGCACCCGGATTGTCGGCGGCCGCCTTTCATGGGCTGATCCGAACTGCGATGGGCGTCGTGAGCCGTCACGTTGGCGAGGTCGCGGCCGGCCTCGCCTATTGGGCGGCGCATTGGCAGCGCCTCGGCGTCGCGCTCGGCGCTCCGGCGCAAGAGCCGCCGTCGCCGGATCCGATCGCATTGCTGAACCGTCTGCACAGCGATCCGCGATTCGATTTCGATCCAAAGAAAGCGCCTGGCCTGATCGACGATGCGCTGCTTGCCGTCGGCGCGCTGGGCGGCTTCGGCGAAGTCATGGATTGGCTCGACCTGTCAGCCTGCGGCATTGGCGATCTCGCGCGCGCGGCGGGCGTCCTCTATGCCGCGACCGGCGACTTCACGGCGCTGCATGCCGTCACCGGCACGCAAGCGGTCGCGGTTCTGCTGCCCTATGCTCAGGCGCCGAAAGTCTTGCTTCCTTGGCTGTGGCAAGGCATGGCGGCCGCCTATGTCGCCATTGGACGCCCGGCGATTCCTGACGCCGATACAATTGACGCTTGGCGCGCGACCGAGACGCCGGCCTGGCCCGACCTGCTGCAGCGCGCGGTCGCGGAAGAGGACGAGCACACCGTGAAGCTGTGCTATGCCGCGCTGTCCCTCGGCCGGCTGACCGGCGACCGCCTGTTCCGCTGGCTTGCAGCGCGCGAAGTCGGCGCGCTCAAGGAGGTCGGACTTCCGGCGTGGCGGCGATAGCACCTACTGGATGACGATGCGCGGGCCCTGGCGCGCTTGCGTGCCGGCGAGCTTGGCCCAGACCTTCTGCGCGATGTCGCGATAGGCGGCGGCGTGCGGCGACTTCGGGTCGCTGACGACGATCGGGTTGCCGCCATCGGAAGTCTCGCGGATCGCGATATCGAGCGGAATCTCGCCCAGGAAGTCGACGCCGAAACGCTCGGCTTCGCGCCGCGCGCCGCCGTGGGAGAAGATGTCGCTGCGCTGGCCGCAATGCGGGCAGAAGAAGTAGCTCATGTTCTCGATGATGCCGAGGACCGGCACGTCGACCTTGCGGAACATGTTGAGGCCCTTCTTGGCGTCGAGCAGCGCGATGTCCTGCGGCGTCGAGACGATGACCGCGCCGGACAACGGCACGTTCTGCGCCATGGTGAGCTGGGTATCGCCGGTGCCGGGCGGCAGATCGCAGACCAGCACGTCCAGATCGCCCCAGGCGACATCGCGCAGCAGCTGGGTGATCGCGCTCATCACCATCGGGCCGCGCCAGATCATCGGCGTCTCTTCGTCGATCAGGAAGCCCATCGACATCACCTTGATGCCGTGATTGGACATCGGCTCCATCGCCTTGCCGTCCTTGCTGGTCGGCTTGCCGGTGATTCCCATCATGCGTGGCTGCGAGGGGCCATAGACGTCGGCGTCGAGCAGCCCGACCTTGAGGCCGTTGGCATGCAGGGCGAGCGCCAGATTGACGGCGGTGGTGGACTTGCCGACGCCGCCCTTGCCGCTCGCGACCGCGATGATGTGCTTGACCCCGGGGAGAGAGAGCTTGCCGCCGCCGGGCTGCGCGTGCGCGTGGCCGTGCGGTCGCTGCGGGCCGCTCGACCGCTGTGATGCCCCGCCTGCAGTTTGGGGCGCGGCGCGATGGGCCGTCAGCACGACGGTGGCGCTGAGCACCCCCGGCAGGTCCATGACCGCCTTTTCTGCGGCCTTGCGCACGGGCTCCATCACGGGCGCCTGGGAGGGGTCGACCTCGATTGCGAACCCCACATGGCCGTCGCGAATCATCAAGCCGCTCACCATGTGTGCCGTCACGATGTCGCCGCCTTGCGGCAGTCGAACGGCGCTCAGCGCCTGCATGATCTGGGATTCGGTAAGAGCCATGCTTGAAACACCCTCCAAGGCGGACGATATGCATTATGCGGTGTGGCCGGGCCCGCCGCAGGGGGCGTCCGAGGTCGGTTCCAGGGAGGGCTTACCCACGTTGCGCGACCGGCGCGCCCCTGTCATATAAGGCCGCGGGTCGGCCTTGCAATTGCTTGATAGCGGGCTATCCAGGGAACCGCAGCGGGGATTGGGTCTCCGTCCCGGCGAACATCAATTTTCCAGGAATCGTCTGGAGTTAGCATGGCTTGGAACAATCAGGGCGGCGGCCCTTGGGGCGGTGGCGGCGGTCAAGGGGGCGGTCAAAGCCCATGGTCGCGTGGCCCGGGGGGCGGCGGCGGCCAGCCACCCGACTTCGAGGAAATGCTACGCCGCGGCCAGGACCGTATGAAGAATCTGGTGCCGGGCGGAATGGGCCCGGGCAAGGTCGGCGGTCTGATTGCCGGCGTGGCGGTGCTGCTGTGGCTGGCAAGCGGCCTCTACCAGGTGCAGCCGTCCGAAGTCGGCGTGCCGCTGGTGTTCGGGAAATTCACCGGCGAGACCACGGAGAACGGTCTGCACTGGAACTGGCCAGCGCCGATCGGCAGCGTGCTCACGCCGAACGTCTATGAGCGCAACACCGTCGAGATCGGCTTCCGCGGAACCAGCGGAACCGGCAGCAGCAGCATCGAAGAAGAGAGCCTGATGCTGACCGGCGATGAGAACATCGTGCAGGTCGAAGCGGTCGTCCAGTGGCACATCGAGGACGTCGAGAAATACCTGTTCGCGATTCGCGACCCCAATGAGACGAAAGCGGCGGACGAACCAAAGAACGACACCGTGAAGAATGCCGTGGAGGCGGCGATCCGCGAGATCGTCGGCCAGAACACGTTCGAATATCTCGTCACCACCGGCCGCGGCCCGATCGGCGAGACGGCGCAGGCGCTCGCCCAGCGAATCCTGGACCGCTACAATTCCGGAATCCGCATCGACAGCCTGGCGCTGCAGCAGGCGCAGCCGCCACAGGAGGCGATCGAAGCCTTCATCGACGTGCAGCGCGCCAAGGCGGACCGCGAAAGTACCGTCAACCAGGCGCAGGCCTACTTCAACAAGGTGACCCAGGAGGCCCAGGGCCAGGCAACCCAGATCGTCAAGCAGGCCGAGGCCTACAAGGCCGAGAAGGTCGCCTTGTCCAAGGGCGACGCACAGCGTTTCCTCTCGGTCTACGAGCAGTACAAGAACAATCCGAGCGTGACCACGCGGCGGCTCTATCTCGAGACCATCGAAGGCATCATGGGGAAGATGAACAAGGTGCTGATTGACACCGGAAATGGCGGCGGTCCCGTGCCCTACCTGCCGCTGGATCAGCTGCTGAAGCAGCAATCACCGGCGCCGGCGCCGGCGCCGCAAGGCGCGCCGTCCACCACCACCAGCTCGAATGTGGAGGGCAACTGATGAATCGCACCATTGGCGCCGGCGCGGTCGTTGCGGTTGTGGCGCTTGTCCTGCTCTATTCAGCGACCTTCTTTGTGCAGCAGTCTTACAATGCGGTCGTGGTCCGGTTCGGCGAGCTGATCGACACGGTGATCAACCAGCCCGGCTTGCATTGGCGCATACCGTTCATCGATCACGTCTATTACGTCGATCGTCGCGTCATCAACATCGATGCGCCGTCCTTCACGGTGACGACCGAGGACCAGAAGCGGATCGTCATCTCCGCATATGTCCGCTACCGGATCCTGGATCCGGAGACGTTCTATCGTGTCGCGCGCACCGAGCAGCAGGCCGAGCGCCGGCTGGTCGCCGTCCTCAACCAGGTGCTGCGCGACCAGTTCGGCTCGGTCCCGATGCAGGATGTGTTGACCGAGAAGCGCGCCACCTTGATGACGAACGTCACGAAGCGGCTTGAGCCGCAGGGCAAGATGTTCGGCATGGAGGTGGTCGATGTCCGGTTCAAGCGCGTCGATCTGCCGGCGGAGAACAGCGCGGCGATCTATAACCGCATGAAGACCCAGCGCGCGCAGGAGGCGGCCAACTTCCGCGCGCAAGGCGAGCGCGAAGCGCGCGAGAAGCGGGCCGAGGCCGACAAGCAGGTGGTGGTCATGCTGGCGGAGGCGCGCCAGCAGGCCGAGGTGCTGCGCGGCCAAGGCGACGCCCAAGCGACCCAGATTTACAATGACTCGTTCGGGAAGGACCCGAAGTTCTTCGATTTCTACCGCTCGCTGCAGGCGATGCGTACCGGTCTCGGCGGCAGCAACACGACGTTCGTCGGCGAGCCGAAAGGCGATTTCTTCCGCTTCTTCGAGCAGAGCCAGAGCGCCCCCGAGCGGCCGCAGCAATAGTGCGGATGACGGGGTTGTGATCCGAAAGATCGGTCGATTGGCAACGATTTGAGGACTATGATCGGGCGATCAGGCGCCGGATCGGATTCCGCCGCCTCGCCGGATCGAGATGCGTGGAGGAGACTTTGAGCGTCAGGACCATAGGAAGCCACCGGAGCCGCGCCGCAGCGCGAGTGATGGCGGGTGATACAACTGCGCAGGCGCGCCTGTGGCTCAGGATCGCCACCGCGGCCGCATTGGCCATGCTGGCGCTGCTGTGGGCGCAGCAGGCCTTTGCGCGCTCGGCGCCGGAAAGCTTCGCCGATCTGGTGGATCAGGTGCTGCCGGCCGTGGTCAACGTCTCCAGCACCCAGAAGGTGCCGCAGAACCAGCAGTCGCAGGATCTGGACGAGATGTTCCGTGACTTCCTGGACAAGCGCGACGGCCAGCCCGAGCAGAAGCCGCGCGGCGGCACCTCGCTCGGCTCTGGCTTCATCATCGATCCCGCCGGCTACATCGTCACCAATAACCACGTGATCGAGGATGCCGAAGAGATCATGGTGCTGACCCACGACAACGAGGAGCTGAAGGCGACCATCGTGGGCCGCGACGAGAAGACCGACCTCGCCCTGTTGAAGGTCGACGCCAAGCATCCCTTGCCGTTCGTGAGCTGGGGCGATTCGGAAGCCCTGCGCATCGGCGACTGGGTGATGGCGATCGGCAATCCGTTCGGCCTGGGCGGATCGGTCACTGCCGGCATCGTTTCGGCGCGCCAGCGCGACATCAATTCGGGCCCGTACGACGACTACATCCAGACCGACGCCTCGATCAATCGCGGCAATTCGGGCGGCCCGATGTTCAACATGGACGGCCAAGTGGTCGGCATCAACACCGCCATCTTCTCGCCGTCGGGCGGCTCCGTCGGCATCGGCTTTGCGATTCCGTCGAACCTCGCCAAGCCGATCATCGCGCAGATCAAGCAGTTCGGTAAGCCCAAGCGCGGCTGGCTCGGCGTGCGCATCCAGACCGTGAGCCCGGAGCTCGCCGAGGGCCTGCGCCTCAAGGAGCCGAAGGGCGCCCTGGTCGCCAGCGTCACCAAGGACGGCCCGGCCGACAAAGCGGGTATCAAGCAGGGCGACGTGGTGCTGAAGTTCGACGGCAAGGAGATCACGCAGATGCGTGGCCTGCCGCGTGTCGTGGCGGAAACCGAGACCGGCAAGACGGCCGACGTGGTGGTCTGGCGCAAAGGCTCGGAGGTAACGTTGAAGGTCAAGGTCGGCGAGCTGACCGAGGAGGCCGAGCAGAAGACCTTGGCCAGTGTCCAGCAGCAAGCGCCGGATACCTCGGCGACGGTTGATCTGCTGGGCTTGAAGCTGTCCGCCATCACCGACGATCTGCGCAAGAAGTTCCAGTTTGCCGACGATGCCGAGGGCGTCGTGGTCGTGGATGTGGCGCAGAGCGGCCCCGCCGCCGAGAAGGATATGCGCCCCGGCGACATCATCGCCGAAGTCGATCAGAAGGCCGTATCCACGCCTGCGGATGTGAGCCAGCGAGTCAAGGCCGCGCAGGACAACGGCTACCGGGTCGTGACGCTGCTGGTCAATCGCGCCGGCGAGTTCCAGTGGATCGCACTGAAGATCACGCAGTAGGGGTCCGGAAAGCGATCGCTGCTGAGGTCCACCGACGACATTCACGCGCGATCGGCGATCGGGCATCCGCGTTGATGCCTGGCGTTCTAGAACGCGTAGCCTCTTAGCAAGGCACGGCCCTTCGCCTCGAGGAACAGGCGGTGGTCGCCCAGAAATCGGGTTGCGAATGCCCGTTCGGCGGGCCGCTCGCAATCGTGCACGAATACGCATCCCCCTTGCGCGACCAGTCTTGACGCCGCGTAGATGCTTTTCATCCGGCCCGGCTGGGTGTCGTCGTATCCGGACGGTCCATCAACGATGATGACATCCCAGCGGCGGGAACCGACTTCCGCAGGCAGGTCCATCTTGAGCTTGGACGGATTGTCCAGCAGGTCGAGCCAATCGGCCAGTTTGGTGCCGTAACTCACCTGGTGAACGGTTGCGGCTGCGACCGCTGCGCGGGCAATCCATTCTTGGTTATCCTCCAGAAAGACAGTGGTGCCGCCACGATTGACTTTCGCCCAGAAGAGCGAATCATTGCCGCACCCAAACACCAAGAGAGCGCATCCGCGCCGCTCCCTGATCTTCGATACAATTGGATAGAGCTCCTCCATTCTGAGCTGGAACTGGGCGAATGCATCGGGAGGAAATCCGAACTCCTCTCCCAGATCGGTGCGAAGCCGGTCGGCGAATGCAGCGAGGTGCGCCTCGAAAGGGAGCCACCTGACGCCGCTCGTATCGCCGAAGGGCCAAGGGTTGTCGCGGTATGGCCGTTGGCCACCAAGCTCTTCGATCAGGTTGTCGGCCATGGCCAGGAAGCGCTTGCGCTCCATCTGAACCTTGGCGAGCGTCCGCGCTCGGACAATTTCCCGAGGGATATTTCGCGCGCGCAGAGCGGCAACGGCATCGCGTACTGCTGCAGGAGTGGGTTCACACACGATGCAGTATTCCGGATCAAAGAAGACATCGCGACCACCCGTAGAAGGCGTGCTGACCACGGGAAGTCCCGCCAATAGATATTCCATGGAGGCGTAGCTGGAGCCTTCTACCTTGGAAAGGATGAGACCAATGGCGGCGCGCCCTAGTGCGATATTCACCTGTTCGTGCGACATGGTGGCTGGCTGGCCATCCGCCAGTTCATTCAACAGCACATGGTTGGGGTTTCTTGCCAGGGCTGCGGCGTAGAGCATATGGAACTGCTCCCGCCGCTGTGGCTCGCTGTCGATATAAGTCAGGTAGCCGACCCGCGGGATCGCCGCCGCAAGCTCATGTCGCTTTTCCGGCACGAAGCGGGCGTTGTAGACAGCGTCAAATTCCACTTCGACCCCTCGGCAGGGTCGGAAGATCTGGTCGGATACCATGAAATTCTTGTTGAGGAATACCGCAGGCAGGCCGAGCGCCATCAGCATTTCCGTCTCCTTGCGGGTATTGCACATGAAGCGGAATCGAAAGTTCGGATAGCGCTTGGAATATCGTGCGAATTTCCGCTTGATCGCCTTTGAAAAGCGTGGGTGTTCGATGGACCAAGTTGGAAAGATCGCGAAGCCTGCCTTCGTGTTCCCATAATGCCGAGCAAACGCGCTCGCGATGCCCAAATAGTTATTGTAGGAGAGGCCTGAAAGGAAGACCGGTGGCCTCACCGACAGGAGGCGTACAGGCCCGATGTTGGTCGGAATATTCGACACTCCCGACGGCAGACCCGGCACGCGCCGTCGCGGGGCGAGGCCGCTCCCTCGTAGGTTCTTAAGCGCAAGGCTGCGTCCGAACACACGTCTCCAACCTCGTCTGACTATCCGGGATACCAGCTTCTTCAGCCGCAAGCGTCGCGTCCTTCGATGTGTCAGTCAAACTTTCCTAGGATCGGCAATGGCGCAGATCACGATCAGAGCGCCGACGGCTGTTCGAAGCGCAAGAGCCAATCAACGAAGTGGTTCCGGCGATCGCGCTGCGTAGATTGTATCGCTGTTCGAGAGGCGGCGGCGTCATCAGCGCGTCCGAAGCTATAGTGCCGAAATGGCTAGTGCTTCGTTGCCATGCTATGGTTGAATTGCGACTGGGGAAAGACGCGAGAGTTCCAGTCGCCGGTCGGCGCGGCTTCTTCTGGTTTGCATTCCTGGGTTCGCGTGCCCGCAGGCGACAACCCGTCGTCCGTGATTCCGTTGTCCATGCGCGAGTTCCGGCATTCCTTGGAGAGCTTGGTATTGGAGCTGCTGGGCGTCCCCTGGACCGGACCGATGTCGTATTTACCAGCAGAGCCTTGGGCCGGGGGCGCGCTTGGCTGTTGCTGTGCAATGTCACGTCCATGGGAAATGTGGGAACCGGTTGCCGGATGTCTACATGCACTTGGGGTTGGAACGATACCTAGATGGATGCGCGGGTACACCGAGCTGCAACTGATGCAGCGGAAGCTACGCCCTGGAGGCTCACTGAGCTTCTTGGGGTCCGGCTGCCGCGCGTTGCCGTCGTGATCGGTTGTTACAATCAAGCAGCCTACGTCGAGACAGCGATCCGTTCGGTCGCATCGCAGGACTATGGGAACTTTGAATGCGTCGTGCTTGACGACAATTCGGCTGACGGAAGTGCGGATCGGATTGGTGATGCGCTGGCATCTCTTGGAGATGCTCGCTTCCGGACGATTCTTCGCCGGGAGAATGGCGGTCAGATGGCTACAATGCTGGAGGGGTTGGATGCCACCTCCAGCCCCTTTGTCGCTTTCCTCGATGCCGATGATTTTTGGCATCCTGAGTTCCTTGAGCGACATGTCCGTGCACACATGTCGGAGCGGGGGATTGCCGCGCTGTCGTGCTCGAACCTCGCTATCATCGACATGGATGGAACTCAGCTGTCTGGCGGGAAACCCAACTTCATCGCTGCCGACCCGCGGCGGTTGCTGTCCGGCGTAGTAGCCGTGGAGGAGGCGCTCGAGACGGAAATACGCAACTTCATCGCACCCGCGCCTTCGGTCGGGTGGATCTGGTCATCAACGTCGGCAATGATGTTCCGACGAACCGTCCTCGACGTTCTCCGGCCGGCCCGTCCGGAACGGCTGCGCATCTGCGCGGACTACCACTACGCCAAGGGTGCCCATATGCTCGGTGGTACTGTTCGGATCGAGCAGAGCCTGGGTGCCTACAGGGTGCACAAGAGCAACGGGTTCGCGCGCAACAAGCTGCTCGGCGACCTGAGCGCGCTTGGCAAACCGCCCGACGATATCGTCCTTGCCTGCAACGAGGAATTCGTCCGGTGCCTATGCGACAGGGCTGAGCAACTGTGCACGACGCTCTCCCCGGAATATATCGCGAAATTGCTCGTCAAACATATGGGTCGCAAGGGAGCTTTCGCTTTGGCGGCGACTAACCCTGGTGCCAGGCACATCCTATCGACCCTGCCGCCACCCCGTCCTGTTACGCGTTTGAAGAGAATCAAGCGCCGCCTGAAGCGTTGGTTGAGGCCAAGCTACGGCAAGACGAAACCTCCAGGCTAGAACGCCCGGCAGCCGATTGGCGTGGGCGCTCAGCTCACCTCGGCAAATTCAGCACGTCTGAAGCCTTGCAGATAGAGCAATCCGGTCGGGCCGGCATAGTCAAGCCACACGGGGATCGCCTGCTTGACCTTTGGCTTGCCGCAGAAGGCGATGCCGAGGCCGGCTTCTTTCAACATCGGGATGTCGTTGGAGCCGTCGCCGATCGCCAGCGTTTCCGGCTGTGTCACGCCGCGGTCGGCGGTCAGCCGCCGCAGCGCCGCCACCTTGCCTGCGGGATCGATGATCGGCGGCGGTACGCGACCCGTCAGGCGACCGTCGATCAGTTCCAAGTCGTTGGCGATATCGCAATCGAAGCCGATCAGATCGCGTACGCGGCCGGTGAAGTAGGTGAAGCCGCCGGAGACGAGCGCCGTGTAGGCGCCGTGCGCCCGCATGGTCGCGATGGCGGTCTTCATGCCGGGCGTCGGCTCGACCTTGCTCCAGGTCTTGGCGAGCGCGTCCTCGGGCAGGCCGCGCATCAGCTCCATGCGCGCAACCAGGGTTTCGGCGAAGTTCATCAAGCCGTTCACCGACTGGCGCGTCAGATTGTCGATCTCCGCCTTGTGTGCCGTGAAGTTCGACAGCTCATCCAGTGTCTCGCCGATGATGGCGGTCGCATCCATGTCGGACAGCAGCAGCTTCTTGCGGCGGCCGCTCGCACCGAGCACGTTGACATCGACCGGCACGTCGTTCAGGCGCCGGCGCAGCTCTTCCAGCACCGCAGCGTCGTCGCCCTCGAACGGAATGTCCGCCGCGCGCTCGCGATCGAGCCAGACGATCGGGCGGGCATTCGCACCAGCCGCGTCCAGCCCGTGATTGACCCGCTCGATGAGAGCCGGTGTAAGCTCCGCCGCGTCAGGAGGGCAAATGAGCGATAGCACGAAGGTCATGGCGAGCGCGGGTATAGGCGAGGCGGGAGAGCGGCACAAGCCGGTCCTGGTGATCGCCGGGCCGACGGCCAGCGGCAAATCGGCGCTGGCGATGCGGCTGGCGCGCGGCCTCGCCGGCATCGTCGTCAACGCCGATTCCATGCAGATCTATCGCGACTTGCCGATCCTGACCGCGCAGCCGAGCGCGGCCGACATGGAAGTGGCGCCGCATCGGCTCTATGGCTTCCTGGCGCTCGACGACGTCTGCTCGGCGGAACGCTGGTCCGCGCTGGCACGGCAAGAGATCGACGCGGCGCATCGCTCGGGCAAGCTGCCCATCCTGTGCGGCGGCACTGGGCTTTATCTGCGTGCGCTGATGCAGGGTTTCTCGCCCATCCCCGATGTCCCCGCCGGCGTGCGCCGGGCGTCGCGCGCGCTGCTGGACGAGATCGGCTCGGCAGCCTTGCACGAACGCCTCGCGGCCGGTGATCCGATGAGCGCGGCGCGCCTGCATGCCAACGACCGGCAGCGCATCGTGCGCGCGTGGGAGGTGCTGCAGGCAACCGGCAAGCCGCTTTCCGAATGGCAGATGGAGCCGCCAACCGGCCCGGGCGATCTCAAGTTCCTGACGTTCGTGCTGCTGCCGGAGCGCACCGCACTCTATCGGGCCTGTGATCAGCGCTTTCTGGCGATGCTGGCGCACGGTGCTCTGGACGAGGTGCGGGCCGCGCTCGCGCACTATCCGGACCTCTATCGCCCCGGCACGCGGCCGCCGGAAGGCGGCGCCAAGGCGCTCGGTTTCTGGGCGCTGGGCCGTCATGCGCGGGAGGGGACCGAGGTCTCCAGCGAGACGATTGCTGCAGCGCAGCAGGAAACACGGAACTACGCCAAGCGCCAGGGAACTTGGTTCCGGAATCAGATGCCGTATGGGAATTTTATAACTCCTGAGGCGCCTGATATGCAATTTTCAGAAAGTTCCTATGCGGGAATCAGCCAGAAAATTCGCGGTTTCCTGTTGACCGACCAGTGATCTGCCACTAGGTTCCGCCGGCCCGTGGCGGAAACCGGCCGCGCGGCAGCTATTTTCAATGTGGAGCGGGCGGAACAAGGAGCGCTTGCCATGGCGACGGAACCGATTTCAGGCGCGGATATCGTGGTGAAGGCCCTGGTGGATCAGGGCGTCGAGGTCATTTTCGGATATCCCGGCGGCGCCGTCCTTCCGCTCTATGACGCGCTGTTCAAGCAGAACCAGATCCGCCACATCCTGGTGCGGCATGAGCAGGCCGCGGTCCATGCGGCGGAAGGGTATGCGCGTTCGACCGGCAAGGTCGGCGTGGTGCTGGTGACGTCCGGCCCGGGCGCGACCAATGCGGTCACCGGTCTCACTGACGCCCTGATGGATTCCGTGCCGGTCGTCTGCCTGACCGGGCAGGTGCCGACGCACCTGATCGGCAATGATGCGTTCCAGGAAGCGGACACGACCGGCATCACCCGCCCGGTCACCAAGCACAACTACCTGGTCAAATCGATCGCCGACCTGTCGCGCGTGATCCATGAAGCCTTCCATGTCGCGCGCAGCGGCCGGCCCGGTCCCGTGGTGGTCGATCTGCCCAAGGACGTGCAGCAGGCGAAGTACGAATATGCCAATCACGCCAACCAGCGGCACCGTTCGTACAATCCGCAAGTGAAGCCGGACCGCGCCCTGGTCGAGAAGGTCGTCGAGATGATGGCGGCGGCGGAACGGCCGCTGTTCTATATCGGCGGTGGCGTGGTGAATTCCGGCAACGCGGCCTCGCAACTGCTGACCGAACTGGTGCGGCTGACCGGGTTTCCGTGCACCCAGACGTTGATGGGCCTCGGCGCATTCCCGGCGTCCGATCCGCTCTCGCTTGGCATGGTCGGCATGCACGGCATGTACGAATCCAACCATGCGATGCACGACTGCGACCTGATGATCGCCATCGGCGCGCGGTTCGACGACCGCGTGACCGGCAAGCTCGCGGCCTTCTCGCCCGGCTCCAAGAAGATCCACGTCGACATCGACCCGTCCTCGATCAACAAGAACGTGCACGTCGATCTCGCCGTGGTCGGCGATGTCGGCCATGTTCTGGAAGACATGCTGCGGCTGTGGAAGTCGCGGCAGCTCAAGCCGAACGGCAAGGCGCTGGCGGCCTGGTGGGACCAGATCAACAAGTGGCGCGCGCGCGAGTGCCTGCGCTATCGCCCGTCCGCCGATGTGATCAAGCCGCAATACGCCCTGCAGCGCCTGTATGACGCGATCAAGGGCCGCGACTTCTACATCACGACCGAAGTCGGCCAGCACCAGATGTGGGCCGCCCAGTTCATCAAGTTCGAGAAGCCGAACCACTGGATGACGTCGGGCGGGCTGGGCACCATGGGCTATGGCCTGCCGGCGGCCATCGGCGTGCAGATCGCGCACCCGGAGGCCCTGGTCATCGACGTGGCGGGCGAAGCCTCGATCATGATGAACATCCAGGAGATGTCGACGGCGGCGCAGTACCGCACGCCGGTGAAGCTCTTCATCATGAACAACCGCTGGATGGGCATGGTGCGCCAGTGGCAGGAGCTGCTGCACGGCGGGCGCTATTCCGAAAGCTACAGCGATGCGCTGCCGGACTTCGTGAAACTGGCGGATGCGTTCGGCTGGACCGGCCTGCGCGCGACCAAGCCGGCGGAGATGGACGACATCATCAAGAAGATGATCGAAACGCCCGGTCCGGTGATTGTCGATGTCGCCGTCGACGAGAAGGAGAACTGCTTCCCGATGATTCCCTCGGGTTCCGCGCACAACGAGATGCTGCTCGGCCCCGAGGATCAGAGCGCAAGCCCGGTGTCCGAGGAAGGGATGGTGCTGGTGTGACGCGTGCTCAGCCATTGCGTAGTCGCGAACCGGCCAGGAAGGGAACTCCAGGGGTGCAGCAACAGCAGATCGAACGTCACACCATATCAGTGATTGTGGACAACGAGGCCGGCGTCCTGGCGCGCGTCATCGGCCTGTTCTCCGGCCGCGGCTACAACATCGAAAGCCTCACGGTCGCCGAGGTCGACGCCGAGCGCCACTTCTCGCGCATCACGGTCGTGACCAGCGGAACCCCGATGGTGATCGAGCAGATCAAGAACCAGCTTCGCCGCCTGGTGCCGGTGCACCGCGTCACCGACCTGACGATCGAAGGGCCGTCGCTGGAGCGCGAGCTCGTGCTCGTAAAGGTCAAGGGCACGGGCGACAAACGGGTCGAGTCCCTCCGCATCGCCGACATCTTTCGGGCGCGGGTGGTGGATTCGACCATCGAATCCTTTGTGTTCGAGATGACCGGCTCGACCGAGAAGCTCACCGCCTTCATCAACCTCATGCAGCCGCTGGGCCTGGTTGAGGTGTCTCGCACCGGGGTGGTCGCGATCTCGCGCGGCCCGGAAGCGATCTAGGGAACCCGCGATGCCGGACGTCAGCCTGTCGCAGGGACTATCGGCCTTGGCGGCCCTGTTCGCCGTCCACCTGCTAGTGGTGGCCAGTCCGGGACCGGCATTCCTGGCGGTTTCCCGCACCGCCATCGGCGTCTCGCGCTCGGCTGGCGTGACCGCCGCGGCGGCGATGGCGACCGGTGCGCTGATCTGGGCTGTCGCGACCTTGTTCGGGCTCCATGTCCTGTTCGCCAAGGCGCCCTGGCTCTACGACGCCATGCGCCTGGGCGGCGCGGCTTATCTGATCTATCTGGGGCTCGGCATGTTGCGCTGCGCTTGGCGGGGCGGCAGCAAGACCGAGCTGCCTCCGGCGTCGGTCGGCCGGCGCACATTCCTGCGCTCGCTCGGCGTGCAGCTTTCCAATCCCAAGGCTGCCGTGTTCTTCGGCTCCATCTTTGTGACCTTGTTGCCGGCCGCGGCGCCACTGTGGGTGAAGGGCAGCGCCTTGGCCATCATGGGCATCAACGAGTTCGGATTCTACGGCTTGGTCGCGCTGGTGCTGTCGGCGCCACGGCCGCGGCGGATCTATCAGAGTGCCAAGCGCGGTCTAGACGCGCTGTTCGGCGGTTTCTTGACGGCGCTGGGCGTGAAGCTGGCGCTAGAGCGGTGACAACGGGCGATGACCCGAAGGTTTTGAATTCAAGGAGACGGACATGAGAGTCTATTACGATCGCGATGCCGACGTGAACCTGATCAAGGGAAAGAACGTCGCCGTTGTCGGCTACGGCAGCCAGGGCCATGCCCACGCGCTGAACCTCAAGGACAGCGGGGTCAAGGAGGTGCGCGTGGCGCTCCGCCCGGGGTCCGCATCCGCCAAGAAGGCGGAGAATGCAGGCCTGAAGGTCATGACGCCGGCCGAGGCCGCGAAGTGGGCCGACCTCGTGATGATCCTGACGCCCGACGAGCTGCAGGCGAAACTCTATACCGATGACCTCGCGCCCAACATGAAGCAGGGCGCGGCGCTCGCTTTCGCGCACGGCCTCAACATCCACTTCAGGCTGATCGAGCCACGCGCCGATCTCGATGTCCTGATGGTCGCGCCAAAGGGTCCGGGTCATACCGTGCGCGGCGAGTATCTGAAGGGCGGCGGTGTGCCCTGCCTCGTGGCGGTGGCGCAGAACGCATCCGGCAACGCGCTCGAACTCGCTTTGTCCTATGCCAGCGCGATCGGCGGCGGCCGCTCCGGCATCATCGAGACCAACTTCCGCGAGGAGTGCGAAACCGACCTGTTCGGCGAGCAGGTGGTGCTGTGCGGCGGCCTTACCGCCCTGATCCAGGCCGGCTACGAGACCTTGGTCGAAGCGGGATATGCGCCGGAAATGGCCTATTTCGAATGCCTGCATGAAGTGAAGCTGATCGTCGACCTGATCTACGAGGGCGGCATCGCGAACATGCGCTATTCGATCTCCAACACGGCGGAATATGGCGACTATACGCGCGGGCCCCGGATCGTGACCGAAGAGACCAAGCGCGAAATGAAGCGCATCCTGGACGACATTCAGTCGGGCCGCTTCGCGCGCGACTGGGTGCAGGAGTGCAATGCCGGCCAGCCCAGCTTCAAGGCGATGCGCCGCCGCGCGGCGGATCATCCGATCGAAGAAGTCGGCGGCAAGCTGCGCAGCATGATGCCTTGGATCTCGAGCAATCGGCTCGTCGACAAGTCCAAGAACTAGCTCGCAACGACGCTCGCTCATCGTGCGCGCGAGAGCCAATCACGCGGTTGGCTCTCGCAGCGATTCGCGCGCCAATTTCACTCTTGTCTTGACTTGTAGGCGGGGGGTAAAAGCATACCCGGCCAGCCGGGGGATCGACCTGCTGAGTCGCGAACAGGCCGGCCTCTTGGGCATATCTGACGCGGTCTCCTGTGCCGTGGCGCATCAGCCTGCCGCCCCCGAAAGCAGCGCGGCTTTTTTAGAACGGGCTCTCCGCCCAGCGTCCTTTGGTAACCTCTTATCAGCAAAGACGCGGGTAGGTTGAGCGGGTGCACTTGAGTCTGAGCAAGACGGGTGAAGTTGGATGTTTTCTAAGCTGGTGGGTATGTTCTCGTCCGATATGGCGATCGACCTGGGGACGGCGAACACCCTTGTGTACGTCAAAGGCCGGGGAATCGTCCTCAACGAACCATCCGTCGTCGCCATCGCCGACAACCGCGGCAAAAAACACGTTTTGGCTGTGGGCGACGAAGCCAAGCTGATGCTGGGCCGAACGCCGGGAAATATCCAAGCAATCCGACCCTTACGCGATGGGGTCATTGCCGATTTCGAAGTCGCGGAGGAAATGATCAAGCATTTCATCCGCAAGGTCCATAACAACCGCAGGTCGTTCGCCCGGCCACAGATCATCGTGTGCGTTCCATCCGGATCGACGGCTGTGGAGCGCCGCGCCATCCAGGAATCCGCTGAATCCGCCGGCGCCAGCAAGGTATGGCTGATCGAGGAGCCGATGGCGGCAGCGATTGGCGCCGGGCTGCCGGTGACCGAGCCGACCGGCTCCATGGTGGTTGATATCGGCGGGGGCACGACCGAAGTCGCGGTCCTGTCGCTGGGCGGTATCGTCTATTCGCGCTCTGTCCGGGTCGGCGGCGACAAGATGGACGAGGCGATCATCGGCTATATCCGCCGCAATCATAATCTGCTGGTCGGCGAGGGTTCCGCCGAGCGCATCAAGAAGGAGATCGGGTCCGCCTGCCCGCCGGAAGACGGCGAGGGCAAGGTCATGGAGATCAAGGGCCGGGACCTGATGAATGGCGTGCCCAAGGAGCTGGTCATTACCGAGCGCCAGGTGGCGGAGGCTTTGGCCGAGCCGGTCGGCGCCATCATCGAAGCGGTGAAAGTGGCGCTCGAGCACACCGCTCCGGAACTGGCCGGCGATATCGTCGACAAGGGTATTGTCCTGACCGGCGGCGGCGCGCTGCTCTCCAACCTCGACTACGTGCTGCGGCATGCAACCGGACTGCCGGTCTCGGTTGCCGACGATGCCCTCTCCTGTGTCGCGCTCGGAACCGGCCGCTGCCTGGAGGATATCAAGCAGCATCGGCATGTCCTGATCAGCATGTATTAACCACATTCAAGTAGCTTAGCCGCAGTTTTCCTTTGCGGCCTTGGTCAGCCTGTGGAAAAATTGCACAAGGGACGGGATTTCAAGGCTTTGAAGGCCAACATGAATTCCCGGAGGGCGGGACGTGAAACAACGTTCTAGCGCTATCGGCGCGACTTCCTCCCTGAAGGTGTGGTTCCAGCGGTTTTCTTTCGTCCTGCTGACGATCGCGGCTTTCGGGGTGCTGCTGATCGGCAAGGCGGATACCGTCATGCTGTCGCGCTTGCGCGTCTGGGTCGCTGACAAGGTCGGGCCGCTGGTGCATGTCGTTTCAGCCCCGGTCGAGGCCGCCCGCGACACCGCCGGCGAGGTCCAATCCTACTTCTCGTTGAAGCAGCAGGTCGAAGCCCTGACGCTGGAGAACCAGGCGTTGAAGGATTGGGAACAGCAGTCGCGCAATCTCAAGGCCGAGAATGAGTCCTTGCGCGCGATGCTGAAGATGACGCCGAATCCGCGCGTCGCTTTCATCAGCGCGCCGGTCATCGCCGATGCCTCCTCCGGCTTCGTGCGCGGCGTCATCGCGCTGGCCGGCCGCCAGAACGGCGTGAGCAAGGGCCAGGCGGCATTGGTCGGCAACGGCATGGTCGGCCGCGTTCAGGATGTCGGCGATCGGGTTTCCCGCATCATGCTGCTGACCGACATCAACAGCCGTCTGCCGATCCTGATCGAACGCACGCGCGACCAGGCCGTGCTGGCCGGCAACAACTCGGACTTTCCGGACATCAACTACCTGCCGCGCGATGCAGACATCAAAGTTGGCGATCGTGTGGTGACGTCAGGCGTCGGCGGCGCTTTTCCGGCCGGTCTGCCGGTCGGTGAAGTCGTGGATATCGTCGATGGCAAGATCTATGTTCAGCCGTTCGCGGATCTGGGCCGACTGGAGTTCATCCGCATGGTGGATTACGGGCTGCCGGGCATCCTGAGCGAAGATCTGGGCATCGATGCGAGCAGCCAGCAAATTGTGAAACCAGCGACTTCGCCGGTGCACCTGTCCAAGCCGGCCAAACCTGTGTTGACCAAGCCCATGCTGAAGCCGGTCGAAGGATCGAGCGAGTGATCGGGCTGACCATGAAGCAACAGCTGGGCGAGTGGCTGCGTCTCGCGACGCCGGCTCTGGTTTCGCTGCTGTTGCTGCTGATCAGCATCGCGCCGTGGCGCCCGTTCGACGCGCCGCTGGCCGGTGCGCTGGTTGCCGGCTCGATCTTCTACTGGACCATCTACCAGCCCGAGGCGATGACGCCCTGGGTGGCGGCGCTGGTCGGCCTCGCCAGCGATATGCTAGGCCTGTCGCCATTCGGGCTCAGCATGCTGCTGGCCCTGATCGTCTGCGGGAGTGCGCAGTTCTGGCGGCGCGAACTGGCCGACGCATCGTTCTTCCTGGTGTGGCTGTCATTCGCCGGCACCTCGCTGGCGACGTTCTTCGTCGCTTGGGCGCTGGCGGCATTGCTCCTGGAGCAATGGCCGGATCCCTGGCCGATTGCGCTGCAGAACATCGTCAATGTCGCGCTCTATCCCGTCCTGACGCTGCTATGCGGTCGCCTGCAGCGCGCGCTGTTCGATCAGTGAGGCGCTGACGATGGGCCGGATCAAGCAGCAACAGCAGCAGAGCCAGCAGAAGGTCTTCACGCGCCGCCTTGCGATCCTGGGCGGGCTGCAGATGATCATGGTGTCGACGCTGGCCAGCCGGCTCTACTACCTGCAGGTGATCGAAGGCGAGAAATACAAGCTGCTGTCCGACGAGAACCGCATCAATCACCGCATCCTGTTTCCGCCGCGCGGCCTCATCCTCGATCGTTTCGGCGTTCCGCTCGCGACCAATTCGCCCAGCTATCGCGCCATACTCGTGGCGGAGCAGACTCCGAACCTGCAGGAGGCCCTCGAAGCATTCTCCGAGATCGTGCCCTTGAGCGAGCGCGACATCTCGCGCACGATGAAGGAGCGGCAGCATACCCAGGATTTCAAGCCGATCACCGTCAAGGAAGATCTCACCTGGGATGACGTCAACGCAGTCGAGCTGAACCTGCCGGACCTGCCCGGCATCTCGATCGAGATCGATCAGAAGCGGGTCTATCCGTTCGGCGGTATCACGTCGCACATTCTGGGCTATGTCGCGGCGCCGAACGAAAGGGACGTCGAGAACGATCCGGACCCGCTGCTGAAGCAGCCCGGCTTCCGCATCGGCAAGAACGGATTGGAGCGGCAGTACGACGAGGCGCTGCGCGGCAGCGCCGGCGAAAGCCAGCTCGAGGTCAATTCCTTTGGACGCGTGATCCGTGAACTGGCGCGGCAGGAAGGCGACCCCGGCGGCGACCTGGTCACGACGCTGGATGTCGGGTTGCACCAGTTCGCGCACCAGCGCCTCTCGAGCGAGGTCGCCGGCGCCGCGGCGGTGATGGATGTCTATACCGGCGATCTGCTGACCTTGGTCTCGACTCCTTCCTATGATCCGTCGGCGTTCTATCGCGGCTTGACGGTCGACGAGTGGCAGGAGCTGAGCAACGATATCTACGGTCCGCTCACCAACAAGGCGGTTGCCGGACAATATGCGCCCGGCTCGACCTTCAAGATGATGACGGCGCTTGCCGGCCTGCGCGCTGGTGTCAGCCCGGATGATCACGTCTTCTGCAACGGTGTCACTGTCCTCGGCTCTGCGCGGTTCCATTGCTGGAAGCGCCAGGGCCATGGTTCACAGGACATGATCAATGGCATCAAGAACTCCTGCGACGTGTATTTCTATGAGGTCGCGCGCCGCGCCGGCATCGACAAGATTGCCGAGACCGCGCGCATGTTCGGCCTCGGCAGTCTCGAGGGTCTCGATCTGCCGGGCGAGAAGCCGGGACTGATCCCCGACTCTGCCTGGAAGAAGGCGACCTTCGGCGACATCTGGCACCCCGGCGAGACCTTGGTCGCGGGCATCGGCCAGGGCTTCATCACAGCGACCCCGCTCCAGCTGTGCGTGATGGCGGCCCGTATCGCCAATGGCGGCTATGCGGTGAAGCCCCGCCTGGTGCGGCGCATCTCCGACGCGTCGTCGAACGATGAAGGCAGCCCGGTATTTCCGAAGCTGGAGGTGCCGGACGACTTCCTGAGGATCCTGCGCACCGGTATGGACCAGGTGACCAACGGCGACCACGGAACGGCGTACCGGTCGCGCATCGACATTCCGGGCATGGAGATGGCGGGCAAGACCGGCACCAGCCAGGTTCGGCGCATCAGCATGGCCGAGCGCGCGCGCGGCGTGATCAAGAATCAGGACTTGCCGTGGAACCAGCGTGACCACGCGTTGTTTATCGCGTTCGCGCCGGTGCATGCGCCGCGCTATGCCTGCGCTGTCGTGGTGGAGCATGGCGGCGGCGGTTCGGCCGTGGCCGCTCCGATCGCGCGCGACATCCTGATCGAATGCCAGCGGCGCGATCCGTCGCGGCGCAACCCGAACGCCGAAGGCGGTCGGCGCGAGATGCCATAGGGCCGAGCGAACATGGGCGTGGAGCTACATAGCGTTGGATCGGCGCCGGGCCTGCGGTTCTCGCAGCGCATCCGCCAGATTCCGTGGAGCCTGATCATCCTCATCACGATGGTAGCGTCGATCGGCTTTGCGATGCTCTATTCGGCGGCCGGCGGCGATGCCGACCAGTGGATGAACAAGCAGATGGTGCGGTTCGCCGCCGGCGTCTGCATCATGATCGCGATCGGCATGGTCGACCTGCAGCGGTTGGCGAAGATCGCCTATCCGCTCTATGCCGTCGCTTTTCTTCTGCTGGTCTATGTCGAGTTCCTGGGCGAAATCGGCATGGGCGCGCAGCGCTGGATCGATCTCAAGTTCTTCCAGCTTCAGCCGTCCGAGCTGATGAAGATCTCGCTGTGCCTGGTGCTGGCGCGCTATTTCCATGGCCTCACCTACGAAGAGATCGGCCGGCCCTGGAACCTGATCGTCCCGACGCTGCTGGTCGTGCTGCCGGCCGGCCTGGTGTTGAAGCAGCCTGACCTCGGGACCGCCGGCATGCTGCTGCTGGCCGGTGCCGGAATCTTCTTCGTCGCGGGCGTGCGGTGGTGGAAGTTCGCGATCGTCTTCGTGCTGGGGATTGCCGGATCGATCGGCGCCTGGAACTCCGGATTCCTGCACGACTATCAGAAAGCGCGCCTCATCACGTTCCTCGATCCCTCGCAGGATGCCTTGGGCACCGGCTATCACATCACGCAGTCGAAGATCGCGCTCGGTTCTGGCGGGGTATGGGGGAAGGGGCTGCTGCAAGGTTCTCAGGCGCAGCTGGATTTCCTGCCCGAGCGCCAGACCGACTTCATCTTCACCATGCTGGGCGAGGAGCTCGGGCTGGTCGGCGGCATTTTGGTGCTGACGCTCTATTCCCTGCTGGTGGTCTATGGTTTCGCCATCGCGCTCAGGACCCGCAGCCATTTCGGGCGCCTGCTCGCCTTTGGCGTCACCATGAACCTGTTCCTCTATTTCTTCATCAATACCGCGATGGTGATGGGACTGATCCCGGTGGTCGGCATCCCGCTGCCGCTCATCTCCTACGGTGGCACCGCCATGATGACGGTGATGGTCGGATTCGGCCTCCTGATGGCGGTCTATATCCAGCGCGACTACCGGGTCGGCCGGCGCACCTCCGGCGAGGACTGACGACCGGCTAAGGTCTTGGCCGGGCACGAGAAATCACCCCCAATTTGGCTATCGACAAACGCGCGGGGCTTTTGCTATACCGCGCGCCTTGCCATCGGGCGGGCGCATAGCTCAGTTGGTAGAGCAGCTGACTCTTAATCAGCGGGTCGCAGGTTCGAGTCCTGCTGCGCCCACCAATCGAATCAATTACTTATCCTGATCCGTCCTCGGGCGGTTTTCACTGCGGTCAGCGGCGGTTTCCACTCCGGCGTTCCGCTTCTCTCTTCGTGCCTCGTCCAGCCGTGTGATCGTCAGGGACGAACGGCCGCGAAGAGCGGCGCGGTCGCCAGGATGCGCATGGCTGAGCCGCTTCCGGCGCCAGGGCATATCGGCGTCCGCGATCCCGCGCGCCGGACGCCCCCAGAATGTCCGCGCCGGACGAGTCAGCTAGCGGCGCGTCCCGGCGGCAACCTCCTCAATCGCATCGCGCGTCGCCATGACGATGACGTCTGCTTCGGCGCGGCTGAGGCACAGCGGCGGTGCGAAGCCGAGGATGTCGCCCTGCGGCATGGCGCGCGCTATGACGCCGCGCTTGAGCAGCGCGGCCGCCACTTGCGGCCCGACCTTCTTGGCGGGATCGAAGAAGCGGCGCGCCTCGCGATCCTCGACCAGTTCCACGGCGCACAGCATGCCTTCGCCGCGTACATCTCCCACGATCGGCTGCCGCGCCAGCGCCTCCCGCATGGTGGCGAGGAGATAGGCCCCGACATTGCGCGCATTGTCGACCAGACCCAGCTGATCGATCAGCTTGAGATTGGCGACGCCGGCGGCCGCGCCGATCGGGTGGGCGGAATAGGTCCAGCCGTGGCCGATCGCGCCGTTCTCGTCGGTGCCGTGCTCCAGCACCTTCCACACCTTCTCGGAGATGATCGAGCCGGAGAGCGGCGCATAGGCCGAGGTGAGGCCCTTGGCGATGGTGATGATGTCGGGCTCGATGCCATAGTGGTCCGAGCCGAACATGCTGCCGAGCCGTCCGAAACCGGTAACCACCTCGTCGGCGATCAGCAGGATGTCGTATCTCCTCAGCACGGCCTGAATGGCAGCCCAATAGCCCTTCGGCGGCGGCACGATGCCGCCGGTGCCGAGTACTGGCTCGCCGATGCAGGCGGCGGTGGTGTCGGGCCCTTCCTTCCGGGTCCGGTCTTCAAGCTTTTGTGCGCAATAGGTGGAGAATTGCTCTTCCGACATGGAGGGATCGGGACGGCGGAAGTAGTATGGCGCCTCGGTGTGGGTGACCTGATCCAAAGGCAGGTCGAACTTCTTGTGGAAGAGTTCCAGCCCCGTCAGCGAACCCGTCATCAATCCGGAACCGTGATAGCCGCGCCAGCGCGAGATGATGGTCTTTCCCGGTCTGCCAGGATATTGTTGTAATGCTGGTCAGCTTGATGTTGGTCTCGTTGGCGTCGGAACCGCTAAGGCCAAATAGACCTTCGACATGGTCTTCGGCGCGCTCAGCACCATATGCGCCAGCGTGATCCCGGCCTCGGTGCCGTGCCCGAAACATAAGCCGGTAGTAGGCAAGCTCGTGCGCCTGCTTCGAGATCGCATCGGCGATCTCGGTCCGACCATAGCCGACATTGACGCAATAGAGGCCGGCAGACGCATCCAGGGCTTGTTGCCGTTGATCGCGGATATAAACACCCCTTCGCCGCCGGCGACGATCCAGTTCGGCATCTCGGCGCGCGCGAACTGCCCAGGTGGGTCGAGGAATTCAAGGAAAGTGGGCGCGATCCCACTGGTCGAGCTGGTCGTTGCGCAACATGGCGGAACTCCTCAATCTGTGCTCGTGGCAAAATCCTGGCACACATGTTCAGCGTCTATAAAAAGAGGCTTCCATACCAAGACTGGCTAGTCGACTACGATCAGCTCGCGCGCAACATTGCAGAAGCGATCGCCGCCTTTGTCGGTGACCACGAACGATTCCAGTTGCAGCGCCCCATTCCTGCGGCCAGACCCGGCCTGGATGTGGGCTTGCTCGCAACTGCAGCTCGGTCTTGTCGCCCGGCCGCAGGGAAACGGTGCGTTCGCCCCAGTCCGGTGGATAGGCGAGGCCGACCGAATAGCCGACCCGGCTTTCCTTCTTGAGTCCGTTCTTGCGCAGGACGGCCTGCCAGGCGGCTTCGACCTGCTCGGCGGTTGCACCGGGTCTCGCGGTGGCGAGGCCGGCATCGACCCCTTCGACCACGGCCTTTGCCACGTCTGGATCCCGGCTGGTGGTCTACCCAGGTGAATCGTGCAGGCGGCGCGTGATAACCGCAGCGCGACCCGGCGATCTCCAGCATGGTCAGCGCATTGGCCGGCAGCGGTGCATCCGACCAGGTGAGGTGCGGCGTACTGGTGCCTTCCCCCACCGGCATCAGGGGGCAGATCGCAGCATAGTCGCCGCCAAACCCTCCAACGCCAATGGTCTGCGCATGATAGATATCAGCGATCACGTGGTTCTGCGGGACACCCGGCTTCATTTTGGCGATTGCCGCGTTCATGGCGCCGGTGCAGATGCTTCCGCTTCGCGCATCAGTTTTAGCTCGGCCGGCGACTTCACCAGCCGCGCCCAATTCACCAGGTCGCCGTTGTTGGAGAACCTGGCGTTCGGCAGGCCCTTCACCAGGTGGGCGTGGCAGCGCGCGGTATAATAGTGCGCATCCATCTCGACGCCGATGCGCGCCTTGTCCCAGCTGCGCGACCGGATCAGCTGCACCAACTCGTCATACGGATGCTCGATCTTGTGCTGAACCAGCCGTTCGGAGAACGGCACGATGTTGCGATCCGGCAGATCAGTGGTGACGCACGCGCATTTGGCGTCTTGCGCGCGGCCGAACCAGAGCGGCCATTCCTCGTCGGCATGCACCAAGACGCATTGCGGCACATAGAACGACCAGCCGTTGAAGCCGGTCAGCCAGCACATGTTCGCCGGATCCTGGCAGATGATGAGGTCGAAGCCGGCTCCCTGCATGCGGCGCTTGGTATCGGCGACCCGCTTGGCGTATTCGGCTTTGTCGAAGGGCTTATCGTAGATGCTCATGGTCAATTCCCGTTTCAGGCTTGGATGATGGCGCCGCTGCCGGCCTTGCGGGCGGCGCCAAGGGCATAGGTCGCGATGGCGGTATCCTGGGCCCCGGTGCCGGTCAGGTCGCAGATCGTCACGTCCTGATCCGACTTGCGACCTGGCTTGACACTGGCGATGATCTCGCCGAGTTCGGGCGGATCGATGTTCGTGAGATGACCGGCCGCGCGTGCGGATCGCAGCTCGCCAACCTTTGCGCTCTGCGAAACGCGGTCGCAGACGAAGAGATCGGCTGCCGCCATCGCCGCCGGCTCAATCTCGTTCTTGCCATCCTGGTCCGACCCCATGGCCGTAATGTGCAGGCCGGGATGAAGCCACGCAGCGTTCACGATCGGCTCGCGCGCCGGCGTGGTGGTGACGACAAGCTGGCTGTCGCGCACCAGCGCCGCAGGATCGCTGACTATCGATGCTTCGACTCCGATCGCCGCCGCAATGTCGCGGGCGCAGGCGGCTGCTTTTTCCGAATCCCGGCCCCAGACCAGGACCTTGGAAAAGGGGCGGGCGAGGTGAGCAGCCTGAATCTGCAACCGCGCCTGCACGCCCGTGCCGAGAACGCCGGCCACGCGCACTTCGCGCGGCGCCAGGTGACGCGCGGCGACCGCGCCGGCGGCTGCGGTCCGGACATCGGTCAGATAGCCGTTGTCGAGCAGAAGCGCATCGACCAGACCTGTCTTTGCGGAGAACAGGATCATCAGGCCGTTGAGGCTGGGCAGGCCGATCTTGGGATTGTCGAAGAATCCCGGGCTGACCTTGATGGCGAAGCCATCGAAGCCTGGAATATAGGCCGTCTTCACATCGACCTCGCCATGAGCATCCGGGATCTCCATGGAGAGGATGGGCGGCATGACGACCCTGTCGGAGGCAAGTGCGCGGAATGCTTGCTCGACAACGTCGACCGCATCACGATCGATTAGCACGCAGCCGCGCAGGTCCCGTTCCGTCAACACAAGGATGTCGCGCATCGTCACCCCCTGATCACGCGATCGCCGACCGCGACGGGCTGGCCGCCTGCGACGGCGAGGAATTGGTCCGGATCGACATTGCAGCCGCTGATGATCATGGCGGTAGGCCCATCGATCGCGAGCTTGCCGGCGATGAGCGCTGCCGGCCCGACCGCGGCGGCGCCCTCCGTGACGAGCTTCAAGTTGCCGAACAACGCCTGCATGCCGCGGTAGATCTCCTGCTCGCTCACCAGGATGGTCTGATCGACGAGTGCGCGGCAGATCGCGAAAGTCCACCGGTTGGCCAGGCCGATGCCGCCGCCCAGACAGTCGGCGAGAGAAGGAACCTCTGTCACGTCGACCGGGCGTCCGGCTGCCAGGCTCTCATGCATGGCGGCGCCGTTCTCCATCGACACGCCGATGACCTTGATCGCAGGCTTCAGCGCCTTGGCGGCGATGGCGATGCCGCCGATGAGTCCGCCACCCGACAGCGGAACGACGATTGCCGAAAGGTCCGGGCGCTCTTCCAGCAGTTCGAGTGCTATGGTGCCTTGTCCAGCGATGACGTGGGGGTGATCGAACGGCGGTATGTCCGTCAGTCCGCGGTTATGGGTCAGGCGGTCGACTTCCGCCTGCGCATCGTCCTGGCTGTTCCCGACGCGGCGAACCTCCGCACCCAGCATCTCGATCGCGCGAACTTTCGTGCTCGGCACCAATGCGGAGAGGCAGACGGTTGCGCGGATGCCGGCGCGCGCCGCCGCATAGGCGACCGCGCGGCCGTGATTGCCGGTCGAGCAGCAGCCGATGCCGCGGCGTCGCTGTTCTTCCGTGAGTCGCGTGATCGCGTTCGTCGCG
This sequence comes from Dongiaceae bacterium, assembly GCA_041398065.1. Lineage (GTDB taxonomy): Bacteria > Pseudomonadota > Alphaproteobacteria > Dongiales > Dongiaceae > Dongia_A. The sequence continues at coordinate 136,411 of JAWKVL010000004.1, forward strand.
CCGCGCACCTTGAAGGCTCCGATCGGTTGCAGGGATTCAAGCTTCAGCAGGATCTCTCGGCCGCATAGCGCGGAAAGAGCAGGCGCCGCGATCAGAGGTGTGTGCACGGCCACCCCGGCAATCGCCGCGCGCGCGCCGCGCACGTCGGTGAGCGTTGGCGCGGATTCAGGCAAAGTCATGGATGAATGTATACATCATAGGCAGATAGCGCCCATTGCACGAGGGGTTTCTGCTGGATAAGGCTCAGACTAGCGTGGAACTTGCGCGAAGAAAAGATAGGTTGTATACAACTAGACAACAATGAAGTCTCCGGGCGGGGCGCTGGTCTCATTCATCCCGATCCGGGAACCGCAAGAAAACGCGACCAGACAACAGAGGAGGCGGGCATGAATCACGAATTGCGGGTAACGCGGCGCGGCTTATTGCTGTCGGCCATGGGCCTCGGCGCGGCGAGCGCGACACTCGGCGCGCGCAGCAGGCTGGCATTCGCCGAGACCACGCTGGAGCGCGCCAAGGCGGCTGGCTTCATCCGTGTCGGCTTCGCGAACGAAGCGCCCTTCGGCTATGCGACGCCGGACGGTAAGCTGACCGGAGAAGCACCGGAAGTGGCGAAGGCGGTGTTGGCGACGATCGGCATCCCGCAGGTCGACGGTGTGCTGACCGAGTTCGGCTCGCTCATCCCGGGCCTCAAGGCTGGGCGCTTCGACATCATCGCGGCAGGCATGTTCATCAATCCCAAGCGCTGCGCCGAGATTGCCTTCTCCGAGCCGTCCTACGGCATCGGGCAGGCGATGCTGGTGAAGACCGGCGATCCCAAGGGCATCAAGGACTATTCCACGTTCGCCGCCAACAAGGATTTGAAGCTGGCGGTGATGGCCGGTGCCGTCGAAGTCGGTTACGCCAAGGACGCCGGCGTCCCGGAATCGCAGCTGGTGATTCTTCCCGATCAGTCCAGCCTGCTGGCCGCCGTGCAGTCCGGCCGGGCCGACGCCGCGGCGCTGACGGCGCTGTCGATCGCAGACATGGCCAAGAAGGGCGACGGTGTCGAATCGACCACGCCGTTCGGCGAAGTCGCCGGCAAGTCGGTCAAAGGTCATGGCGGGTTCGGCTTCCGCAAGGAGGACAAGGATCTCTACGCAGCCTTCAACACCGAGCTGAAGAAGTTCATCGGCACGCCCGAGCACATCGCTCTGGTGACGCCGTTCGGCTTCGGCAAGGACTACCTGCCGAACAAGACGATGGAACAGCTCTGCAAGGGTGAGTAGCCTGGACGGGGCGGGCCGCGTGCCCGCCCTGCGCTACTTTGCGGAGGTAGCGCCTCTCCCATAGGACGAGAGAATTCGCCATGGGCATATTCTCGCTCGGCGCGATGCTGGCGGCGGCATTGGTCGCGATTGCGATCGTGGCGCTGGGTGGCGAGAACGCAATCTTCTTGCCCGGCTTGCTGCAGGGCGCGTGGCTGACCGTCCAGATCGCCGCCTGCGGCTGCGCGCTCGCCGTAATCGTCGCGACCGTCGCTGCGCTGTGCCGGCTGTATGGGGCGGCGCCGCTGCGCTGGCTGGCCGTTGCCTATGTCGAGTTCTTCCGCGGAACCTCCGCATTGGTGCAGCTGTTCTGGCTGTTCTTCGTGCTGCCCGACTTCGGCATCTCGATGGCGCCGTTCACGGTCGCGGTGCTGGGCCTCGGCCTCAATGTCGGGGCCTATGGCGCCGAAGTCGTGCGCGGCGCCATCCAGGGCATTCAGCGCGGTCAGTGGGAAGCCACGGTCGCGCTCAACATGACACGCTGGCAGGCGCTGCGGCGCATCATCCTGCCCCAGGCCTTCGTCGCCATGATCCCGCCTTGGGGCAATCTATTCATCGAACTGCTAAAGTCGACTGCGCTTGTCTCGCTCATCACCATGAGCGACCTCACCTTCAAGGCCAGGACGCTCAACGACTTCTCGCTCAAGACGATTCCGATCTTCACCATGGCGCTGCTGATGTACCTGGTGCTGTCGCTCGCGATCACGATCGGCATGCGCCGGCTGGAGCGAGTCTCGATGCGCGGCATGGCGCGGGGGCTGGGGCGCTGATGATTTGGAGCTGGGACTATACGATCGAAATCCTGCCGGTGCTCGCCAAGGCGTCCATCGTGACGATAGAGGCGACCTTGTTGAGCTTTGCGATCGCGCTGGTCTTTGGCCTCGTCCTGGCGATGTTGCGCATGAGCAGTTCGGTCGTGGGCTGGGTCACCTCGGCCTTCGTTGAGTTGGTGCGTTCCACGCCGCTGCTGATCCAGATCTTCTTTCTGTTCTTCGTCTTGCCGCGCCTTGGCATTGTGCTGGACGCGTTCGTTGCAGGCGTCATCGCGCTCAGCTTGCACTATGCGTGCTATTGTTCGGAAGTCTATCGCGCCGGGCTGGAAGCCGTGCCGCGCGGGCAGTGGGAGGCCTGCACAGCGCTCAATCTCAGCGCCTGGAGCACGTTCAAGGACATCATCCTGCCCCAGGCGATCCCACCGATCGTGCCTGCGCTCGGCAACTATCTGGTCGCCTTGTTCAAGGACACACCCCTGCTTTCTGCCATTGCGGTGCTGGAGCTGGTGCAAACCGCCAAGGTCCTGGGGTCCGAGAATTTCCGCTATACCGAGCCGATGACCATCGTCGGACTGATCTTCCTCATCCTCAGCCTAATCTCCTCGGCCGGCATCCGATGGCTGGAGCGGCGCCTTAACCTCAGGAGGGTGCGATGAACGAATCCGCCCAGCAGCCGATGGTGCGGTTCGACGGCGTCACCAAACGCTACGGTGCATTGACAGTCCTCGACGATCTCAACCTCGAGGTCGGGCGCGGCGAGAAGGTGGCGATCATCGGCCCATCCGGCTCCGGAAAGACCACCGTGCTGCGCATGTTGATGACCTTGGAGCGGATCGACGGTGGCGTCATCTGGGTCGATGGCGAGCCGATGACCCATATGCAGAAGAACGGACAGCTGGTTCCGGCCGAGCCGAAGCACTTGCGCCGGGTGCGCAGCAAGATTGGCATGGTGTTCCAGCACTTCAACCTGTTCCCGCACATGACGGCGCTGGCCAATTGCACCGAGGCGCCGGTCACGGTGCTCGGCCTGCCGCGGGCCGAGGCGGAGGCGCGGGCGGCCGAACTTCTGGATATGGTGGGCCTCAGCGACAAGAAAGGGCACTATCCGGCGCAGTTGTCCGGCGGGCAGCAGCAGCGGGTGGCGATCGCCCGCGCGCTGGCGATGCGACCAAAGGTCATGCTGTTCGACGAAGTGACCTCGGCCCTCGATCCCGAGCTGTGCGGGGAGGTGCTGCAGGTCATCCGTAAGCTCGGCAGCGAACACGACTTGACCATGCTGATGGTCACCCATCAGATGGGCTTCGCCAAGGAATTCGCCGACCGAGTCTGCTTCTTCTATCAGGGCAAGATCTGCGAGCAGGGAGAGCCCAAGGAATTGTTCACCGCCCCGAAAAACGAACGGACCCAGCAGTTCCTGCGTGCCGTGCTGGAGGCGGTATGAGCACGTATGACGAGACTCTGGAGCGGCCGCTCAGCATGTCGCGGGAGCGGTTCGAGCGGATCTACAAGACCATCCGCGATCGCATCTGCCTGCTCGAATACCAGCCCGGCGAACGGCTGGGCGAAGAAGAACTTGCGCGCGAGTTCGACGTCTCGCGCACACCGATCCGCCGGGTGCTGTCGCGACTCGAAAGCGAAGGGTTGCTGGAAAGCCGCCACGGCGTCGGGACCTTCGTCACCGATGTCGACATCGATTCCCTGGCGCAGGTCTACCAGCTCCGCATGGAGTTGGCCGAGCTGGTCGGCAAGCTCGACCCGATCCCGCGAAGCGAGGACGACCTGGCACGGGTTCGCGCCCTGCTGGCGCGCTGCGACAAGCTGCTGCAAAAGCCGGACGCCAAGGCCTACGCGCGTCTCAACATGGATTTCTTCCAGGAGCTCGGCGCCATGATCGGCAATGCGCCGTTGCGCGAAATCTCGGAGCGGCTCTACTACTTGACGACTCGAATCTGGCTGAAATCGGTGCCGCATCTCAACCTGCCGGACGAGATCGTGGTGTTTCGGCGCGAGATGGCCGACATCCTGCAAGCGATGGAGATTGGCGATCTCGAGGCGGTCGGCCATATCCGCCGCAGTCACATCTCCATGAGCGTCAAGCGCATGAAGCGCTATCCGGACGGCCGGCGCTAGGATCGGGCAGGGGAGTGCGTGACATGGGGAAGCGGGCCAGTCCCATCTCTGCGACTGTGGATTTCGAGCGCGACGGCGTGCAGCACGGATTTCTGCGGCTGCCGTACAGCCGCGACGATTCCGCATGGGGCGCTGTCATGATCCCGATCACAGTCGCGAAGAACGGTGAGGGTCCGACCGCGTTGCTGACCGGCGCCAACCATGGTGACGAATATGAAGGACCGGTCGCACTGATGAGTCTGGCATCCTCGATCGATCATTCCGCAATCAGAGGCCGCGTCATCATTGTGCCCGCGATGAATTTTCCAGCGTTCCGTGCTGCAACGCGGACGTCGCCAATCGACAAGGGGAACATGAACCGGATTTTCCCCGGCCGGCCGGACGGCACGGTCACGGAGAAGGTCGCCGACTATTTCCAACGTACGCTGCTGCCGCTCGCCGACGTGGTGCTGGATATCCATTCCGGTGGCAAGACACTGGAGTTCGTGCCGTTCTGCTGCGCGCACCAGCTGCCTGACAAGGCGCAGGAGCGGGCCTGTGTCGCCGCGATGCGGGCGTTCGGCGCACCTTACTCCGCAATGTTGCTGGAGATCGACAGTGTCGGCATGTACGACACGGCGGCCGAGGAACTGGGCAAGGTCTTCATCTCGACCGAGCTCGGCGGCGGCGGCACGACGCGCGCCAGCACGATCGCGGTCGCCAAGCGCGGCGTGCGCAATCTGCTGATTCACGCCGGCATTCTGAAAGGCGAACCGGAACCTGCGTCTTCGCAGATGCTCGACATGCAGAGCGGTGCGTGCTTCACCTTCAGCGAGCAGGATGGATTGATAGAGCCGTGCCGCGATCTCGGCCAGTCCGTGCGCAAGGGTGATGTCATTGCACGCGTCTGGCCATTGGATCGCACGGGTGTGATGCCAGCCGACTACCGCGCGGCAATGGACGGGATCCTGGCCGGACGCCACTTCCCGGGCCTGGTCAAGAGTGGCGACTGCGTTGCGGTCGTGGCTCACGTTGTCTAGTCGAGTGGATAACCGCAGCCGCGCACGTCGCGCCGTCCGCTCCTGATCTATGGGAATCTCGTAGGCCGCAGCATAGATCCGGATCCCAGTTTCGCGACTCTCCGCGCACGGTGTCGAGACGGCATGGCTCGCAAGCGCGGTCGGCAATCATCGCGTCGCACGGTTCTTCGAGCAGAACGGCTGGCGCCCGATCGGCGCGATCATCAATTCGGCGGAGACATCGAGCAGCCGTTCCCGCCGGAGATATGGCGCTTCGAAATGCGGCTCGCACGCCCAGCGAGAGAGCGTCTCTCCAGGTGTTGTGCAGGGTCCCCGCCGGCAAGTTGGGACACATCCGGCGGGGCAAGTCACGACATTGCATCACGCTCAGCCAAGGGCCACCTTCACCAAGAGGGCCTGGCGAAGGCACGGTCTTGGGGGTACCGTGGCAGATACAACGACGGTGTGGCGGCGAGATTTCTTATCGTTGAGCTTGAGCCGCCGAGGGAAAAAATAATCTCGCTATTTCTCCAAGTCGAGAAAATGCAGCTTGATAAATATCAAGTTGAATCGCGCCTCGTGCGCAATATTCGTCGCGTCGAGTAAAGAGGACAGTGCTTGGGTCGCGTTCATCCGAGACGAATTACGTCCTGCGCCGCGTGATACCGCGAAGGCATGAAGGACTCGCGTCCGGGCTCGCAGCGCCACTTGCGACCAAGGTGGACGCGATGCGTGATCAGCTATGTGGTTGCTGCGCCAGTCTTCTGAAGAACGCGATCGTGTTTGCCAGGCCATCGTCGATCGCGACCGTCGGTTCCCATCCGAGCAAGCGCTTGGCCGAACTTATGTCCGGCTTCCTGCGCACCGGGTCGTCCTGGGGCAGTGGCCGGGTTTCGATGCGCGACTGTGATCCGGTCAGGGCGATCACGCGCTCGGCAAGTTCCTTGACGGAGATCTCGTTGGGATTGCCGAGATTGACCGGTCCGGTGACGGCATCATCCGATTCCATCAGGCGAATCAGCCCATCGACCAGGTCGTTCACGTAGCAAAAGGAACGTGTCTGCGACCCGTCGCCGAAGATCGTGATGGGCTGCCCTTGCAGCGCCTGAACTATGAAGTTCGATACAACCCGCTGGTCGTTCGGGTGCATGCGCGGCCCGTAGGTGTTGAAGATGCGCGCGACCTTGATGCGCAGTCCGTGCTGCCGGTGATAGTCGAAGAACAGGGTCTCCGCGCACCGCTTCCCTTCGTCGTAGCAGGCGCGCACGCCGATCGGGTTCACGTTGCCCCAATACTCTTCCGTCTGCGGGTGAACCCGCGGGTCGCCATACACTTCGCTGGTCGATGCCTGCAGGATCTTCGAGCCGGTCCGCTTGGCGAGGCCCAGCATGTTGATGGCGCCGTGGACCGAGGTCTTGGTGGTCTGCACCGGGTCCCGCTGGTAGTGGATCGGCGAGGCGGGGCAGGCGAGATTGTAGATCTGGTCGACTTCCACGAAGAGCGGGAAGGTGATGTCGTGCCGCAGCAGCTCGAAATTCGGACGGTCCAGCAGGTGGGCGACGTTGCGGCGCTGACCGGTATAGAAATTGTCGACGCACAGTACGTCATCGCCGCGCTCGACCAGCCGCTCGCACAGGAAGCTGCCGAGGAAGCCGGCTCCGCCAGTCACCAGGATTCGCAATGGCGTTGCTAGAGTCACATCAAGCCTTTCTTATTTTCAATGGAACCATTCGCTATGGGTTGGGGGGCTTGACCGGGCCGCCGAATGTCAATGGCACGGTAACGGCGGTATCCGCCGGTGCGGCCGGATACGCCACCGCCTGGAAGGCTTCCACCAGCTTGCCGCGAGTGGGTGGCCACTCGGAATCGCCCTCCTGCTCGTGGAATACCCGATCGACTGCGATCCGAACGTCCATTGTGTTCCCTGCCGGTGTGATGGAGAAACGCAAGACGAGGAGGCCATGCAGGCGCTGAATAAGCCCGAGCCGGTCGGCGGCGAAGCTGGACAGCGCCCGCCGGATCCCATCGCCGACGTCCTGCCGGGACAATGGGCCGGTGACGACCGGTCCCGATTCCTCGATATGGCCGTGCATCACGCAGCGCGCTTCAATCGGATCCATCGAGCCGCTGACACGTTGCACGCCATGCACCAGCCGATCGTCGAATAGCACCAGCCGGTTGAAGCGAGGCTCGATCAGGTCATAGAGCCCGCGCCCAGCATTTGCGCGACGCAGGTTCCGCCGGAACGGATCGCCTTCATGGAGCACGATGGTTTCGCCGCCACTGGTGCGCCGTTCGTTTGGCGTCAGAGAATAGACGAAGGCAAAGCGCCCATTCTTGGAATCGTTGTGAAGTCCCTGGCTACAGCCGTCGACATAGAGGCTTAGATACGGCCACGTCACCCCGGCCAGGCCGAGTGTGTCCGTAGACCAGCTCCGCAGCGAGGCAATGAACTGATCAACCAGCTCGTGCCGGATCACCTTTTCGGGTTGGGTCTTGAGATAGGTATAGAGGCCGGGGATGTACCAGTAGTTCCACACTTGATGGATCTGCGGCTGATGATGTGACGGATCGGAAAAATGCTTTTCGATATCCGCCCGCATCGCCTGCGCGACCTCGACGGGCATGAAATCATCGATGACGATAACCGGCGCCGTCAGCGTTTCCGGCGTGCTGGCGCGAGTCAGCGTCTGGATCGACATGACAAGAGACCGGCTGGACAAACAAACAACGATAAGCGCTCGTGGAGGACGCTGCTGTACGCTTCACCACCGGCTGCTCGAAAAGCGTGAAACTTTCGAGACAAACGACCCCCTCAATCACGCTAACCGGCCATAGCCAACCCCAAATACAAACAATGTCAAGTTTCGTCTGAGGGGCCGGTCGCCCGGTCCCGCCCTTGACGCCGCTCCGAATGCGGCAGCAGTCTTTGTCCCGCTTGGTGATCCGGCCGCGATCCGTAGAATATATCGGCCTTGGGGCGGAAAATTTATGGCGAACCAGGAGCAGGCAGTGCGGGCAGGGATGCATCTTGGCAGAGGGCGCACCCTCCGGACAAGCTGTCCAAGATGCTGCGCGAGGCCCGGCGCATATTGACCGGGGGCGGTTCAAGCAGGCCGAAGCGATCTGCTGCAGCGCCTCAATCTGCAGCCGAATAACCCAGCGGCGCTCCGGCTCTTTGGCGATCTGCTCCAGCGCACCGGCCGCGCGAAGGAGGCGGTCGAACATTTCCGGCGCGCGCTTGCGGCGAACCCAAACTATGCCGATGCGCATTTCGGGCTAGGCACGGCGCATCAACGGCTCGGCGAGTTTGCCCCGGCCATCAAGCATTTCGAGCGCGCGCTGGACCTGAAGCCGGATTTCTTCGAGGCATCGCACAATCTTGCCATGTCACTGCAGAATGTAGGCAGGTTCAATGAGGCCGTCGCGCACATGGAACAGGCGTTGCGGCTGCGTCCAGACCGGGCGGCGATCTACAACAATTACGGCAACTTGCTGAGGACAGCGGGGCGTACCGCGGAGGCGGTGACCGCTCTCCGCCGGGCCCTGGAATTGGATCCGAGTCTCGTGGAAGCGCTCAACAATCTCGGCATGGCTTTGAACGAGCAGAACGACGTTGCAGGGGCCGAAGAGTGCTATCGGCGGGCGATCGCGCAGAAACCGGCTTTCGCCGTCGCCTACAACAACCTCGCCAACCTGCTGCAAACGACCGGCCGGCGCAGCGAAGCGATCGCGCAGTACGAACACGCCCTCCGCCTCGATCCGAAAGTGCCCGAGCTGCACAACAACCTTGCCAATGCGTTCAAGAACACAGGCGAACTCGAGCGCGCGGTCAAGGGCTACAGGAAAGCAATCGAGCTCAATCCGAAAATGGCTGCCGCGCACAACAACCTAGCTGGCGTGCTGAGTGCTCTTGGCAAGCATGATGCGGCTGTTACTTCCTATCGTGCCGCGCTTGAGATCGATCCGAAGTTTTCGGAGGCATGGAACAATCTGGGCAACGCCTTGCGGGATACCGGGCGCCTCATCGAGGGCGAGGAAGCCTATCGACACGCACTGGAAATCAAACCCAAAAGCCCGGAGACTTTCAATAATCTTGGGTCACTTCTGAAAGACTGTGGAGACTTCACTGGTTCGCAGGCGGCATTCCGCAAGGCGCTTGAGATCCAGCCCAACTTCGCGACCGCTTACCACAACCTCCTGATGTCGGTGCAGTATGATCCGACTATCACGCCGGACGCTTTGCGCGAAGCGCACGTGGAGTTCGATCGCCGCTTTGCGCGGCCGCTGATGCCCGATGTGGTGCGTCACGCCAATGCGCCAGATCCCGAGCGTCGGTTGCGCATCGGCTATGTGTCCGGCGATCTTTGCCGCCACCCAGTCGGCCATTTCCTGGTGCCCGTTCTGCCCAACCATGACCGCGGCCAGGTTGATATCACCGCCTACTCGGACCGCGCCGTCGAGGACGAGATGACCGGAAAGCTGCGGGCATCGTGCGACAGATGGCGTTCGATCGTCGGTCTCGAGGACGTAGAGGTCGCCGCGCGCGTCCGCGAGGATCAGATCGACATCCTCGTGGACCTGTCGGGGCATACCGCGGAGAACCGATTGTTGGTCTTCGCGCGCAAGCCGGCGCCGGTGCAGGCGACGTGGGCGGGCTATGTCGGCACGACGGGCCTCTCCGCCATGGACTACCTGATCTCCGATGCGCGCGAGACGCCGCCCGGCAGCGAGGGCGACTATGTCGAAAAGCTGGCGCTTCTGCCCGATTGTTACGTCTGCTTCGCACCGCCGACCTATGCGCCCGATGTCGGGCCGCTGCCGGCGCGCAGCAGCGGCTATCCGACTTTCGGCTGCTTCAACAATCTGGCAAAGATCAACCGATCGGTCATCGCGCTGTGGTGCGAGCTTCTGAAGCGCGTGCCGGAGGCGCGGCTGATCCTCAAGACACATCAGCTGAGCGATCCGGCGATGCGCCGGCGGATAGCGGGGATGCTTTCAGACGAAGGCGTCGATACGAACAGGGTTAGCCTGCTCGGCAAGTCGCAGCATCGCGCGTTGCTGGCGGAATACAACAAGATCGACATCGCACTTGACCCGTTCCCGTATTCCGGGGGCCTCACGACGCTCGAGAGCTTGTGGATGGGTGTGCCGGTGGTGTCACTCGGCGGCGACCGCTTTTGCGCCCGCCATTCGGTTGCGCACCTGACCGCGGTTGGCTTGCCTGAGATGATTGCGGACGGGCCGGACGCCTACATACGGATTGCCAGTGCACTGGCCGCCGACCTGCCCCGGCTGGAGGCGATTCGAAGCGGACTGCGCGCGCAATTCAATGCATCGCCGCTGGTCGACGGCGCCCGGTTTGCGCGAAATTTGGAATCTGCATATCGAACGATGTGGCGGGCTTGGTGCGCCAAACGTATCGCGCGGGACTAAAGAGAGGGAACGGGCTCCCGCGATCGCACGTCGCTGGACATCTCATCCTCGAGCGCGAGCAGACGCTGCCAGTTGCGCGCGGATGCCACGTGTGCTTCGAGCGCCGCCAGCCAGCCGTTCGCTTGCCACTCGGCCCGCAGGCTTTCGGGCAGGCTCTGCAGCCGCTCTGGGTCGATCACCCTGAGCTCGCGAATGACGCTGCGCCCGGCGAGACGTGGCGGGGCCACATTGCGTGCCGACATCAGTAGATCCTTCGGCAGCTTGTCGCAGAGCGCCTCGGTCGCCTCGTATTCAGACGCCAGCTTGGCGGTGAACTGCAATTTTTCCTTGCATAGCGCGGTCATTTCGCCATTGCGCTCGAGCAGCTTGTCGGGCGCGTCCGCGCTGAGCAGACCACTGTCCTCCTCGATCCCGAGCGTGAGGAGATCGGGCTTCTCCCGATTGACCAGGGTGATGAACGGAAACCGCCGCACGGCCGCCGGGAGGTAGCAGTCGCGGCGCCATTGGCCCGCCTGGTTGACATGAAGATTGATGCCCGGGAGCGCCCCTAGGACACAAACCGGCCGCGGCGGATTGCTGTCGGTGAAAGCGAGCGGATAATCCCTGGCGGCGTAGGCGCACTCGATGGCAGCCAAGTGGATCAGCGGCATGGTCGCGGCGAACGCGTAGTTGTCTTTACGCAGGCCGAGCTTCGCATGCTTCGCCCGCGACAGAGCGGTGACGTTGCGGAAGAACGTCGGAAGTAACGGAGCCACGGATCCCGCTATCGATCCCTTGAGTCGCTTATCGACGAACTCTGAAAGCCGGAGCTTTGCTTGATGATCTTGCGTGCCCGGCTCGCCTCCCATTGTCAACCCACGGTAGTAGTGCTTCTGCCAGCGCATCCTCGCCTCGGACGAATCTTTGACATTGGCATTGTCGGAAAAGCTTCTGCGCGCTTGCCTCAACGTCTGAACTGGTCGACAGTTCTGTGTTGCTTGCGAGCTGGCGAATTTCCGGCTCGATTTTGTCGAGCGCTCCGCGTTGCACCGGGAAGACAAAGCAGAATGGCTCGCCCTCCCTCGAAGCTGATCCAGTGATTGGGGCGCGTGAACCGCCAGTTCATTGTGAAGGTGTACGGCGCCCAGTCGGTTTCGATCACGCCGCTGAGCGGGTAAATGCCATCCTTGGGCCGGTTCGGCGATCCGCTGGCGATGAGGTTCCATCCGGGCTCGGTACGGAAGATGCCTCCAACGTGAAATGTCAGTACACCATGACCGAAGATGCTGGTTGGTCGAATCGAGGGATCGGCGGCGCAGCGAATATCGAGATCGCTAACTCCCTCCCCGCCGTTCCAGCGTGCGCTGAATGACGCCGGGCAGAGGATCTCCCAGCCGTGCGAATTGGCGATATTGAGCGGCAGGCATCGATAGGCGAATGCCTCGCTCGTCTCGTCCATCCATTGCCGCGTCGGCAATGCCGCCCGCAGCTTTCCGTCTCCGTGTCCGAGTGCGTAGAAAATCAGCTTCACCGGTCCCTCCCGGTCGGAAGCCTCATTAAGCCTGAAATTCATCTCGTGAAGAAGCCGGTCTTGGTCGCATGCGGCGTTCGGTCCATGTCGGGGGCACCAACATTGTACTTTCGGCCAATATGAGGTCACGCACGGATCGTTGCTGCGCTGCAGCGAGAGCTCCTAATCGCCGATAGGCGGAACAAGATATGCGCAGTCCTCGCCGCTTTCCGCATAGGAATGTGTAGGTGTTGCCCATTAACCATGTTTGGTAACATAACTGCCGAAAATCGCGAATTCGCGAAAAATGATTCCCAAACTTTACAAAGTATAAGGCGACCCCGTTGGCGTCGGCGCGAGGATACGAGCGGTCTACCACGTCCATAACCCTTGATAGGGGGCGCTCAATGAAAATCAGGACACTGCTCTATGCGGGGGTAGCAAGTTCAGCGCTACTCGTCGCGACGGAAGCGTCGGCAGACGTCTTCGTCGAAGCTGATATCAACAAGACCAAGGACATCACCGTCACCGAGAACATCACGATCAACAAGACGATCGATCTCGACGTGACAGTCAGCATCCTGCCCGGCAAGGCAGCGGAAGCCGACGGAATCATCAACCAGACGAACCAGTACAACACAGCGTGCGGCAACTGCGCGGAGAAGCGCGACGAGATCATCAACTCGATCGGCGGCGGCTCCGGCAACAACGGTATCGTCAACGTCAACCAATCGGCCGGCAACATGAACAACCAGGGCAACGCGGTTTCGGTTGCCGTGGACGCCGTGAAGCAGCCGCCGAATGTGCCGCCGCCGCCGCCGGGCACGCCACCGGATCCGAATCTGGGCAGCTCGGGCTTCGCGAATTCGCAAGCTCATGTCGAGCAGGTGAATGGCGCGGAGGACAATGAGGGTGGCGGTAACCTGGTGGACACCGTCAATCTGCTGTTCCGCGATGCTTTGATCCAGAACTCGATCAACGGCAATCAGGGCATCGTCAATGTCAATCAGTCGACCGGCAACATGAACAACCAGGCCAACATGGTTGCCCTGGCGGTCAGCTTTGTTGATCCGGAGCAGGGAACAGCCGGCGTGGCGCTGTCGGAGGCGGACCTCGGTCAGGTCAATACCTTCAACAGAGTCTTTGAGTCGGACAGCGACCCGACTTCGACGTCGGAACCGTTGCTCGGTATCAACAAGTCGACGACGATTGCGGGTTCGATCAACAACAACCAGGGCATCACCAACGTGAACCAGGGTGCGGGGAACATGGCCAACCAGGCCAATAATGTCTCCGCGGCCGTGGTCATTGTCCGGTGAGAGGAGGACCAGCCATGAAACGGAACGCACTGTACGCGACTGCCGGTTCGGCGTTGGCTATGGCCCTGCTTGCCTATAGCCTGCCCGCATCAGCGGACGTCCACGTCTTCGCGTCGATCCAGAAGACGAAGGACATCACGGTGACCGAGAACATCACGATCACCAAGACAGTCGACCTGTTCGTTGAGGCGCTCGACCTCAACTACGCGTCTGCCGCCGAGGCCGATGCGATCGTGAATCAGGAGAACGCGCACAACACGGTCGACCATACGCAGACGCAGTTGACTTCGACTGCTCCTGCAGAAGACTTGGTCAACTACGGCATCGATCTCGAGGCAACGATTCGCGGATCGATCAACGGCAACAGCGGCATCGTGGATGTGAACCAGGATGTCGGCAACATGGCGAACCAGGGCAACCAGGTTGCCTTGGCAGTTGCGACGCCGCAAGGAGGCACAGCGGACGTGCCGCACGAAGTGGTGGTCAACTCGCAGTCCGAAGCCGAGCAGAAGAACCAGTACAACCGGGTGCGCGAACTCGAAGATCCGGCGACGCAGGGTCTAGAGGGCGGCCTTGTTGATGGCGTCAACAAGTCCGCGTCGATTGCCAACTCGATCAACGGCAACACCGGCATCGTCAACGTCAACCAGAACGCCGGCAACAACAACAACCAGGCCAACTCCGAGGCTCTGGCTGTAGCGATCGATCTGGCTGGTGTCGCGCTCTCCGAGGCGGCGCTGGGGCAGGTCAATGGCGCGTTCGGCCAGGACACTGGTGGCGGCAATACCGTGCAAGAGGCCGGCGTGGTCAAGACGGCCAGCATGACCGGTTCGCTCACCGGCAACGTGGGCGTCGGTGGCGTGAACCAGGCCGTCGGCAACAACGCCAATCAGGCCAACGTCTTCTCGCTGTCGTTCATCGATGGCGGCGGCGGCGTTGGGCTAGGCCGGTAGGGAGGACAGAACCATGAAACACATTCTCTACGCGACCACCGGTATCGCACTGGCGTTGGCCATTGCCGGTACGGCAAAGCCCGTGATGGCGGATGTCGATGCTGTTGCGACGATCAGCAAGGACAAAGACATCAACATCACGGAAAACGTCTATATCACCAAGACTGTCGACATCCATGTCGCCGTCACGTTCGACCTGCAGGGTGGTGCGGAAGCACAGGCTCTGCTGAACGTAACCAACGCGGGCAACACCGTTGACGGCCAAGCCATTCCGGGCAGTTCCGAGTCGGAGCCCGAGTATGGCCTCCACTACAGCGCCGATACCGCAAATTCGGTCAACAACAATCGCGGTGTCTGGGGCTACAACCAGGACGTCGGCAACATGGTGAACCAGGGTAACGTGGTCTCGGTGGCAGGTATCGCCGACCAAATCGAGGCCTTTGCCCAGTCGCAGGCTCACGTCGATCAGGCGAATACGAACAACCGCTCAAGGGAGCTCGAAGTGCTGCGGAGCGGTGGCGATCCGGTGTCTCTGGAGAACCTGGCCGATACCGATCCCGCCTCGTTCGACACCAACAAAGAGGCGAGGCTGACCCGTTCGGTTAACGGCAACGCCGGCATCATCAACGTCAACCAGAATGCCGGTAACAATAACAATCAGAACAACGCCGTTGCCGCGGCGGTCGGCATTGGGGCGGAGTTCGCCATGTCCGAGGGCGACCTCGGCCAGGAGAACAGCCACAACACTGTCCAGGAAGTCCAGACTGTGAAGGTGTCGTCGATCCAGGGTTCCGTGAACGGGAACAACGGAATCGTCAACGTCAATCAGTCGACTGGCAACATGAACAACCAGGGTAACGTGGTGAGCTTCTCCGCGATTACCTCCGGTGCGTTCATCAATACACAGTCGCCGATACAGTAGGCGACGATGTTTGACGGAGAGGGAGGCCTTGCCTCCCTCTCCATCCTCTCTTGACCGTGCTTTTTCGAGAGAGGAGTTGCATTTGTTTTATCGAATGCGGGCCTTGCACGTGAAACGCTTGTTGCTCCTGACGGTCGGAGTTTCCGCTCTGCTCGGGGCCACGGTTTTGGCCAGGGCGGATGATCCGCCGATTGCCATCTTCATGGAGCCGGAAACCGGCCTGCTGGCCGCGATTCCCGGGGCCGAGGATGCGGCAGTCATCATCAATTCCACGACGATTGGGCTGGGTGAGGCTCATGTCGAAGCGACCCAGAGCCTGGTCGGAAACGTCGTGACGGTCGAAGGCGGCGAATCCGCGATCGACTTCACAGGTGGCGGCAACGATTTGAGTGGCGTCCTGAGCATCAATCAGGAAGCCGGCAACATGAACCAGCAGGCCAACATCCGGTCGATCGTGGTGGTCGATGCGGGCGGCGGGCCGGCGGTTCTGCATCTCGACATCAATACGAGCCAGGAGCTGACGGGCAACAGCCTGGTGCTGCATGATACCGGGCCTCGGTCCGTATCGATCACCGACAGCTTCAACAATGGCACCGGCATCGTCGGCATCAACCAGTCGGCCGGCAATCTGAACCAGCAGCTCAGCGTGGTCGCGATCGGCCTCGGCTTCAACGCCGGCTCGACGGTGATCCAGCTCGGCGATGCGCAGCTCGGGCAGATCGGCACCGACGCCGACAACAGCCATAGCGAGGATGGTGTCCAAGGTCCGCGGACCAACACCCTCAGCAACTCGTTCAACGATTTTCACGGCATCGCCCAGATCAGCCAGACCACGGGAGACATGAACCGCGTCACCCAGTCGATCGGCATCTCGGTCACGACACCGGGTGCGCCATGAAGCGGCTGATCGCATTGCTGGTGAGTGCGGCCTTCCTGCTGGCCCCCGTCGTGGCGAAAGCGGATCAGCCGATCGCGCTGCCGGGCAAGACCAGCATCCGGGCGCCGGTGACGAGCTACGTCGCATTGCGCTTCAAGGACATCGTGAAACAGGGCTACGACGTCAGCTGCGGCGCTGCGGCGCTGGCGACTCTGCTGACTTACTATTACGGCGTGAAGGTCAGCGAGAAGGAAGTCATCGACGGGATCATGGCGACGAGCGACGACAACGAGAAGAAGCAGATCAACGGACTTGGCTTCTCGATGCTCGAGCTCAAGCATTACGGCGAGAGCCGTGGTTTCGCGGCCGGCGGGTTCCGTATCGACGATGTAAACAAGCTGGCCAAGCTCAAGGTGCCGGCACTCACATTGATCACGATTCGCGGCTACTCGCACTTTGTCGTGCTGAAGGGAATCGATCGCGGGCAGGTCTTCATCGCCGATCCGGCGTTCGGCAACCGCTCGCGGCCGATCGATCGCTTCGCCGAAGAGTGGGGCGGCGTGATCCTTGTGATGGTGAATACCAACACGCCCCCGAACAAGGAGTTCTCGCCGGAAGGTTCACTCAAGGGGCGTGCCCAGGACGTGATCCCACTGATCGATCGTTTCGGCTCACCGTACACGCCCACGACGGGCGAATTCTAGACACTTGGGACAGGACAAGAGGTCGAAGATGTTGCGGAAATTGATGTTGCTATTCGGGATGGCGCTTCCCCTCGCGGTTAGCGCCCCCGCATTCGCCGGCGAAGTGACCGCCAAGGCAC
>JAWKVL010000005.1:0-146722 GCA_041398065.1 Dongiaceae bacterium
GTGACCTCTAGCACCGCCAAAGAGAAGGGCCGCTCCGAAGAGCGGCCCATGGGCTTCGTGGTCGGGGATGAACGTTATCCGGCGCCGCCGAGTTCTGCCTCCTCGCGCGCGATTTCGGCCTGCCGTGCCTTCACGGCCTCTTCCGTCAGCGGCGGGCCAGAAAACCGCCGCTTCTCGACCGCGAACCAGATGACGATGAGCGCGATCACGCCCCAGAACAGCAGATACCCGACCTTTTCGTTGGGCGGCTGCACGCCGACGACCACCAGCAGGATGCAGCCGACCACGGCCAGGAAACCGACCGGCTTGGAGAGTCCGCCCAGGTTGAACGGGCCTTTCTTGGTCCAGCTCTTTCCCTCGCTGAGCAAACCGGCCGCGACCGGCATGGCATAGGACACATAGAGGAACACCGCGCAGCCGGTAGAGAGCACGATGAAGGCATCGCCATAGAGCGTGGCAATGACCGACAAAACCGCGCTCGCCCAGATGGCGTGTGCCGGCGTGCGATGTTCCCTGCTTACTTGGCGCAGATAGCGGGAGAACCAAGGGACGCCCCCATCGCGCGAGAAAGCGAAGAGCATGCGGGAGCAGGAGGTGAGGCCCGCCAACGCGCACAGGAAATTCGCTACCACGATCGAGATGATGAGCAGATCCTTCAGGAACACCGGCATTCCCGATTGGTTCATGGTCCAGGGGAACGACAGCCAGCCCTGCTTGGCGCCTTCCTCGACCGACGGCATGGCGAGCACGAAGGCGCAGACCATGATGTAGCCGAACAGGCAGGACCAGAATACGGAGTGGATCATGCCTTTCGGCACCTCGCGCGCCGCATTGCGCGTTTCCTCCGAAGTGTGTCCGGACGCGTCAAAGCCGGTAATCGTATATACGCCCTGCAGCAACCCGAGGATCAGCGCCGCAATGGCGCCCGGGAAGATCGCGCCCAGCCAGCGATCGCTGGTTGGCGTCGGCCAAACGCCGCCGCCGGCGTCACCGGTATAGTCCGCGAAGGTGAAAAGACGGCCCAGATCGAGCGCAACCGGCGCGAAGGCCAGCAGGGCGATGATCAGCACAACAGCCGCGATGAAGATCAAGTAGCCGCTAAAATCCGTCAGCAACGTCGTGAGTTTAATGCCGCGATGGTTGATGATCGCCTGAACGATGGTGACGCCCGCAATGAAAATCGTTTGGATCCACCAGCCCTGGTCGAACGCGGCCGATGATACCCAGCCGGACACGTCCATGTGCATGACCTCGACCAGGAACAGGTCGCGGAACAGCAGGAATACGCCAAAGTTCACGGATGACACGACGAACATCAGACCAAGCAAGTTGAGCCAGGCGGCGGCCCAGCCATAGCCCTTGTTGCCGAGGATCGAGGCCCAATGGTAGATGCCGCCGGCCGTCGGATAAGCCGATGCGACCTGACCCAGGGCGCATGCGACCAGCAAGGCAAAGACGCTGGCGATCGGCCAGCCGATACCAAGCGATGCGCCGCCCGCTGCGCTCAAGGAAAGCGGAAAGGCCGTGATGCCGCCCGCAAGTATGCAGATGATCGAAAACGAGATCGCGAAGTTCTGGAATAGTCCCATGCGGCGGGATAGCTCCTGTGCATATCCCATGGAGTGAAGCTGCTTCACGTCCTCGTCATGGTGTAGGTCCTGTTGCGCCATGTAGGCTCCCCTATGTCATTGCCACAGCCGTGCGCCGCCATGATCGAGTGCTCGATCATGGCCGGTCGTTTGGCTGACCTGCCAACTTGATTTCTGATGAAGCTGTTAGTCGCGCCTGAGCGGCCCGAACCCCCTTGGTCGCGGACTCCGCGACGCCGAGCGCAAGCATCCATGCCTTAGGACGTTGCGCGGGCAGAGTATGAGCAGGCGCAATTTGGTTGTAAAGCCGTCCTGAGAATGCCTGCTAACAGTGCATCGGTTCCTAGCTCTGCCCGAAACAGAGGCGGCGGCGCTGGTGGCGCCGCCGCTTCCAGTGCGGTCAAGAACGATGCGTCTTACTTGGCCATCTTGGCGATGGACTTGCGGTGCGTCATGGCGAACTCCTCCTCAGGAGAGAGCACCAACTTGTGACGTCCGGCGAGCGCGAAATAGAGCACGCCCAGGGCGTACCAGATCAGTGCGCCCCAAAGGCCCGGCCGATAGGCCTCGTTCAGGAACATGTAGATGAGTGTCAGCAGGGCGATTGCCATGCACGCGAACGCCCCGAAATTGCCGAGCGGGCTGACATAGGGCCGATCAATGGTCGGGAAGTCGCGCTTCAGGATGTAGTACGACAGTCCTTGCATGGTGTAGGATATGACCGCTCCGAACACCGCCATGTTGAGCAAGGCAGCGCCGACGTACGACGCCGTGCCGAACACGTAGTTCATGAACAGGGCCAGGATCAGGCCGACCGCGCCGCCGAGGATCAGCGCGACGTGCGGCGTCCTGCGCGCGCCGTGCGTGATCGACATCCAGCGCGGGAAGTAGCCCGCGCGGCTCAACGAGTAGATGTTGCGTCCGTAGGCGTAGATGATCGTGTGGAAGCTGGCGATCAGCCCCGCCACGGCGAGCAACGCCAGGAGCTTGGTGCCCAACCCTTCGCCGAAAATGCCGATCAGGCCGTCAAGCAGCGGCTGCGCCGAGCTTCCCAGCTTGAAAGCGCCCGGTGAGACCGAGGCGTTGAAGAACAAGGTCAGGAAACCAAGCACCACCAGCGTGGCGATGCCCCATATCAGACCCTTCGGCATGTCCCGCTTCGGATCGTGGCTTTCCTCCGCGGCGAGTGGCAGCTGCTCGATCGCGAGCAGGAACCAGATCGCGAACGGCAGCGACTTGAGGATGCCGTCGATGCCGAACGGGTTGAACGGCCCGCCGCCGTCCGGCAGCTCGACCGCCGCGCCATCGGCCCCGATGCCGATGTTGAGGGCGAACTTGGCGAAATCGAACGACGATAGCGCCGCAAGGAAGAAGAAGATGAGGATCGCCAGCGCGACGAAAGTGATGACGACGGTGAAGCGGAACGACAGCTCGACGCCCCAGACATTGAGGCCGACGAAGATGACGAATACGATCACCCACCACACCCACTGCAACTCCGTCGGCGTGCCAAAGATGGTCTCCAGATAGGCGCCGACCGAGATGATGATCACGCCCGGCGTGATGACATATTCCATGTTCTCGCCGAGGCCGGTGAGGAAGCCGCCCCAGGGGCCCATGGCCGTGCGGGCGAATGAGTAGGCGCCGCCGGTGTGCGGCAACGCCGGCGACATCTCGGCCAGGCAGTAGCACAGGCCGATATACATGATGCTGACGATGACGGTCGCGATGAACAGTCCGCCGAAGCCGCCGGTCGCGAGACCGTAGTTCCAGCCGAAGAAATCCCCGGAGATGACGGCGCCGACCCCGAGCGCCCAGAGCGACCATGCGCGGGCGTGCCGGCGCAAACCTCGCTTCTCGAAATACTCGGTGCCAACCTTTTCGTAGCTGACACCGGATGGGCCAGACTGCTGTTCCATGATCTCCCCCATGTGGCTTGTAGAGACGGTTACACGTGAACTCCTGTTTGCTTTTGGTGGGCGGAGCCTAGACCTCGGCGACCAATTCCTCAATTGGGCCTTCTGCAAGGCCAGTTCTGTTGCACTGCACCGAAAGGATTATCGCGATGGCAAAATGGGGTTAGTGCTGAATGCGCTGCAGCGCACCTTCAGGTTTGGTGGTGCAATCGCTGTGCGCTTTGCGCCCGTCGGCTACTTCAGCGCGAGTCTCAGCGCAACCTCGTCGGCAATCGCAAGGCACGAGGTGAGGCCGGGTGACTCGATCCCGAACAAGTGAACCTGGCCCAGCAGGCCATGCGTTTCCGGTCCATCGATGCGGAAATCCGCAGCTTGCGCACCGGGTGCCTGGATCTTCGGACGGATGCCTGCATAGGCGGGCTGCAAGGCGCCATCAGGCAGAGCGGGCCAATAGTTCCGGATTGCCGCGTAGAAGACGTTGCCGCGCTCGGGATCGACATCGTAGTGAGGGTGATCAACCCATTCGACATCTGGCCCGAAACGGGCCTGCCCAGCCAGATCCAATGTCAGATGGACACCCAACCCCGCCGCTTCCGGCATCGGATAGATGAGCCGCGAGAACGGCGACCGCCCGCTCAGGGAGAAATAGTTGCCCTTGGCATAGTGCAGCGGCGGGATGCGGTCAGTCGGATAACCATGCAGTTTGTGTGCAATCGCCTGGGCGCCGAGGCCCGCGGCGTTCACGAGCAAGCGGGCGGTGACTCGCATTGGCTCGGCGCCGCCGATCGAGAGCGTGATGCGGCCGTCGTCCTCCATACATCCGTTCTCGACTGGCGCTCGGAGCGCGGGCGCAGCGCCGCGCGCCTCCGCTTCGCCCAGGAGGCTCAGCATCAATCCGTGTGTGTCGATGATGCCGGTCGACGGCGAATGGAATGCTGCGACACAGGAGAGCGCAGGCTCCATCCGATGCGCCTCGTCGGCGCTCAGCACTGTCAGATCATCGACCCCATTGGCATGCGCCTGCTCCATGAGCCGATGCAGGGCGGGAACCTGCACGGAGGAGGTGGCGACCACCAGCTTGCCGACCTTGCGAGCCGTCACTCTATGGTCGGCGCAATAGGCGTAGAGCTGCTCTCGGCCAGCGACGCACAAGCGCGCTTTGAGGCTGCCGGTCGGATAGTAGATGCCGGCGTGAATGACTTCGCTGTTGCGCGCGGAAACGCCCGACCCGATCTCACCTGCCGATTCAAGGATCAGGACCTCTCGGCCGCTCAGCGCGATTCGCCGCGCGCAGGCGAGGCCGATGACACCGGCGCCGATGACGACGCAATCGACCTCGGCGCGCTCCATCAGTGCTCCATCGTACGGGTAATGTAGAGACAGGCCGCGATGATGATGACGACACCGACGATCGCTATCGGCCCGAGCACATCGCCCCAGAACACGTAGCCGTAGAGGCTGGCCCACAGCAGCGCGCTGTATTCGAACGGCGCAAGCAGCGACAGCGGCGCATAGCGCAGCGCGAGAATCAGCAGGTACTGCCCAAGACAGCCGAATACTCCGACTGCCACGATTCCCGCCCATTCGATCGGGGTCGGATTGACCCACACGAACGGCGTGGCAATACCGAGGATCACCACGCCACCGAGCGCGTAGTAGAACAGGATGCTGAGGTTGCTTTCCGTCGTGCTGAGGCGGCGCGCAAATAACTGGGCGAAGCACCAAAGGCAGACGGACGTCAGGACGGCGATGGTGCCATAGAAGCTGTTCGTCCCTTCTTCCGGCTGCACCACCAGCAACATCCCGCAGAAGCCGGCAAACACCGCGACCCATCCGCGGAGACGCAGCCGCTCGCGCAGGAACATCACACCCAACAAGGTGCCGAAGATGGGAGAGGTCGAAACGATGCTCATCGCCGTCGGCAACGGGATGAGGCTGATTGCGAAATAGAAGGCGGTCAGTTCTACGGCGGCGCAGAAAGCGCGCGCTGCATGTTCGATCGGCCGCTTGGTGCGCAGAGCCGCGAAGCCGGTCTCGGAACGTCCCACCAGTCCAAGCACCATGATGAGCGATACGACGAAGCGCGAGAATCCGATCTGGATCGGATCGACACTACTGCTCGTCCATTTGACGATGGCATCGGTGCTGCCGAGAACAAAGATGGCAGCAATCATGTAGAACACGCCCAATTTGGGCTTGAATTGAAGCTGGCCCGCGGTCGCCAAACTTGTCACGATACATCCCCGAAGGTCCCGGGCGGGCCCTGGAATTGGCGGGCCGCGGCGGGTAAAGTCGCGGCACTCTAGGAACTTTGGAGCGTGCCGCCAAGAGCGGCTGAGATGATTTCATGCCTTTGGATTCTGCTGCTACCGCCAAGCCGGAGATTGTGCACAGCGCCTGTCCACACGATTGTCCCTCCACCTGCGCTCTGGAGGTCGAGCGCCTCAGCGCGACGCGGATCGGCCGTGTCCATGGTGCGAAAGGCAATCCGTACACCGCAGGCGTGATCTGCGCCAAAGTCGCGCGCTACGCCGAGCGGCAGCACCATCCCGACCGGCTCGCGCAGCCGATGAGGCGCGTTGGCGACAAGGGCGTCGGCCTCGCCGCTTTTGCCCCGATATCCTGGGAACAGGCGCTCGACGAGACTGCCGAGCGCTTCGTCAAGGCCGAGCAGACCTGGGGCGCTGAATCGGTCTGGCCGTATTTCTATGCCGGCACCATGGGGCTGGTGCAGCGCGACGGGATCGAGCGCCTGCGCCACGAGAAGAAATATTCCCGGCAGAAGAGCACGATCTGCGTCGCGCTCTCCGATTCCGGCTGGATGGCGGGCGTCGGGATCATGCGCGGCGTCGACGCGCGGGAGATTGCGGATAGCGACCTCATCATCGCGTGGGGCACCAATCCGGTCTCGACCCAGGTCAACGTGATGACCCATGTGGCGCGCGCCCGCAAGGAGCGCGGTGCCAAGTTCATCTGCGTCGACCCGTATCGCAATCCGACGGCCGAAGTCGCGGATCAGCACATCATGCTTCGGCCCGGGACGGATGCGGCCCTCGCGCTCGGCATGATGCACGTGCTGTTCGCGGAGGGCTACGCGGATCGCGACTACATGGCGCGCTACGCGGATGATCCTGCGGCGCTGGAAGCTCACGTGCGCGATCGTACGCCGGAATGGGCGGAAGGTGTGACAGGCGTTCCGGCCGAAACCATCCGCGCGTTCGCACGGCTCTATGGCAGGACCAAGCGCGCTTATATCCGCGTGGGGTTCGGGTTTGCGCGAGCCCGCAACGGCGCTGTGTCGTTGCATGCCGTCACCTGCCTGCCGACCGTGACGGGCGCCTGGGCTCACAAGGGCGGCGGCGCGCTCTATTCCAATCGCTCGCTCTATCACATCGACGATTCGGTGATCGTGGGGAAAGAGCTGCAGGATCGCAGCGTGCGCGAGCTCGACCAGTCTCGCCTGGGCGCTGTCCTGACCGGCGACAAGCGCGACCTGGGCGACGGCCCACCGGTCATGGCGATGATCGTGCAGAACACCAACCCGATGATGGTCTGCCCGAACACGAACCTTGTGCGCCGGGGCCTGTCACGTCCGGATCTGTTTACCTGCGTGCATGAGCAATTCATGACCGAGACGGCAGCGATGGCGGACATCGTGCTGCCGGCGACTACGTTCCTGGAACATGACGACATCTACCGCGGCAGCGGTCACACGTTCCTGCAAGTGACGCGCAAGGTGGTGGAGCCCTTTGCCGAGGCGCGCACCAACCACTACGTCATTTGCGAGCTCGCCAAGCGACTGGGATGCCGGCACCCGGCCTTCGCCATGACCGAGTGGGAGATCATCGGCGAGACACTGAAGCGCTCCGGCTGGCCGGAGCCCGACGCCATCTACGGGAAGCACTGGCAGGAGTGCGCGCTCGATTTCGAGACGGCGCATTTCCAGAACGGCTTCGGCCATCCAGACAAGAAATTCCACTTCAAGGCGGACTGGGCGAAAATCGGCACGAATCACGCTCGGCTGCCAGCATTGCCCGATATGGCGCCGGTGTTCGATGCGTCGACGCCAGAGCGGCCGTTCCGCATGGTGACGGCGCCGGCTCGGTCGTTCCTGAACTCCACTTTCACCGAAACGCCGGGCTCCCAGAAGCGGGAGGGGCGGCCGACCCTGCTGATCCACCCGGACGATGCCGCGCCACTCGGCCTGGCGGGAGGCGACCTGGCGGAAATCGGCAACAATCGAGGCCGGGTCCTTATTCATGTGAAGCCGTTCGATGGCCTGCTGCGGGGCGTTGTGGTGGTCGAATCGATCTGGCCCAACGCGGCTTTTGTCGGCGGCAACGGTATCAATACCCTGACCAGCGACGACCCGGGCTTGCCAAATGGCGGTGCGGTGTTTCATGACACTGCGGTATGGATCTGCAAAGCAGCCGAGTCGCGGGCGTGACGCCCCATCGCACGGGCAAGCCGCATATCATCGTGCTGGGCAATGAGAAGGGCGGGTCGGGCAAGTCGACCACCGCCATGCATCTGGTCGTTGCGCTGCTGCATGACGGCTATACGGTTGGCTCGATCGATTGCGACGCGCGCCAGGGCTCCTTTACGCGCTATGTCGAGCATCGCAAGGCGACGGCGGCCGCGATGCTGGTGCCGCTGCCGGTTCCCCGCCATATCCCGGTTCAGCGCTCGGCGGCGGACAGCGCGTTGGCTCAGCGCGAAGACGAGGCCGCGCGGCTGAGCAGCGCGCTTTCTGAGCTGGCGGGCTGCGATTTCATCGTCATCGATACGCCGGGCTCCGATACGTCGCTGTCGCGACTGGCGCATACCATGGCTGACACCCTGATCACGCCGCTGAACGACAGTTTCCTCGATCTCGACCTGCTTGGACGCATCGATCACGACGGCGCAAAGATCCTGAAACCCAGTGTCTATAGCGAGATGGTCTGGGATCAACGGAAGCAGCGTGCGATCAATCGCGGCCGGCCGATCGACTGGATCGTGATGCGTAATCGGCTCAGCAGTCTCGACGCCAAGAACAAGCGCGACATCGGCCGGTTGCTCGATCACCTGTCGCGGCGCATCGGGTTCCGCATTGCGCCGGGCTTCACGGAGCGCGTGATCTTCCGCGAGTTGTTTCCGCGCGGCCTGACGCTGCTCGATCTCAGCCGCAAGGATTCCGGTGTCACCTGGCGTATTTCCCACGTCGCGGCCCGGCAGGAAGTGCGCGCTCTGGTGACCGCGCTCGGTCTTAGCAACGCGCACGCCGCCTGAGCAAATAACCTGTAATTACAATGATATGCCGGGCGACAGTAAGTTTGCCGCGGGCGCGACGGGTTGCCGGTCGGTGGCCGCTGTGGCACAACCGCGCCAATTTGGGCCGGATGACCGGCCACCAGGAAAGGGACTGACGAATGCGCAAGCCGCTGCGTAAGGCGATCTTTCCGGTTGGCGGGCTGGGGACGCGGTTCTTGCCGGCGACCAAGGCCATGCCGAAGGAGATGCTCCCGGTCGTGGACAAACCGCTGATCCAATATGCAGTCGAGGAAGCGCGCGCCGCCGGGATCGAGGAACTGATTTTCGTGACCGGACGCGGCAAGAGCGCGATCGAGGATCACTTCGATTATTCCTATGAGTTGCAGGATACTCTCAAGGAACGTCACAAGGATGTTGAGCTGGCGCTGATCAACGACCTGGTCCCGAATCCGGGCGAGGTGGCCTATATCCGCCAGCAGGAGGCGCGTGGCCTTGGCCATGCGGTGTGGTGCGCACGGAACCTGGTCGGCAACGAGCCGTTCGCGGTGCTGCTGGCGGACGATTTGGTGCAGGCCGGGACGCCCTGCCTGAAGCAGATGGTGGAAGTCTACAATGAGGTCGGAGGCAATGTGGTGGCGGTGATGGACGTGCCGAAGGCCCAGACCGACCGCTACGGTATTCTTAGAACAGGCAAGGAGAGCGGGCGGCTGGTCGAGGCGCTGGGCCTGGTCGAGAAGCCGAAGCCCGACGTTGCACCCTCGACCCTGTCGATCATCGGCCGCTATATCCTGCAGCCGGACGTGTTCGCGCATCTGGACCGGCAATCGCCGGGAGCGGGCGGCGAAATTCAGCTGACCGACGCGATGGCGCAGATGTGCGGCCGCGGCCGGTTCCACGGCTATCGGTTCGAGGGGCGGCGCTTCGATTGCGGCGACAAGGCCGGTTTCATCGAAGCCAACATCGCCTATGCGCTCAACCACCCGAAGATCG
The DNA here is from genome assembly GCA_041398065.1 of Dongiaceae bacterium. Taxonomy (GTDB): domain Bacteria; phylum Pseudomonadota; class Alphaproteobacteria; order Dongiales; family Dongiaceae; genus Dongia_A. The sequence goes on from JAWKVL010000005.1 coordinate 9,749, forward strand.
GCGGAAAGGTGCGGGACGCCATCCTCACGCTCGCGCAAGATCTGAAGCCCTGAACGACATCGGGACACTAGGTCGCCATGAAAATAGCAATGATCGGCGCCGGCTATGTCGGTTTGGTTTCGGGAGCCTGCTTTTCCGAATTCGGTCATCACGTCACTTGCATCGACCAGGACGAGCTGAAGATCGGGCGGCTGCGCCGCAACGAGATTCCGATCTACGAGCCGGGGCTGGATGCCCTGGTCGCGCGCAACGCCGCCGCCGGTCGCCTCAAGTTCGAGAAGAGTCTGTCGGCGACGGTCGCCGACGCGGATCTGGTGTTCATCGCGGTCGGGACGCCCAGCCGGCGCGGCGACGGCCACGCCGACCTATCCTACGTACGCGAGGCGGCGAAGCAGATCGCCGAGGCCATTCGGGGCTATACCGTCGTGGTGACCAAGTCGACGGTGCCGGTGGGAACAGGGCGGGAAGTTGCCGAGATCATCCGCGCGACCAATCTCAAAGCCGACTTTGACGTCGTGTCCAATCCGGAATTCCTGCGCGAAGGCTCGGCCATTGACGATTTCATGCGGCCGAACCGCGTGGTTATCGGCGCCGAAAGCGATCGTGCCCGCGAACGGATGCGCGAACTTTACCGGCCGCTGTTCCTCATCGAGACGCCGATTCTCTTCACGGGTCTTGAGACTGCGGAGCTCATCAAATATGCGGCCAACGGCTTCCTGGCGATGAAGATCTCCTTCATCAACCAGATCGCGGATCTGTGCGAGAAAGTCGGGGCGGACGTCCACGACGTCGCGCGCGGCGTCGGGCTGGACGGGCGGATCGGTCAGAAATTCCTGCATCCGGGTCCTGGATATGGCGGCTCCTGCTTTCCCAAAGATACCCGGGCATTGGTCGAGATCGCGCGCCAGGCAGGCGCGCCGATCAGCCTGATCGAATCGACGGCCGAGTACAACGAGGCGCGTAAACTGCAGATGGCTGAGCGGGTCCTGGCCGCGCTCGGAGGTTCAGCGGCCGGCAAGGTGGTCGCGCTGCTCGGCCTCACTTTCAAGCCCAACACCGACGACATGCGCGAAGCGCCCAGCCTTGCCATCGCACCGGCGCTGATCAAGGCCGGTGCCGAGGTGAGAGCGCACGATCCGGAAGGAATGGCTGAAGCCAGAAAGCTGATGCCGGATGTTGTTTATTGCGCCGATCCCTACGAAGCGATGACCGGCGCCGATGCGGTGGTCCTTCTCACCGAGTGGAACTCCTACCGGGCGCTCGATCTCAAGCGGATGAAGTCCATCTTGCGGCAGCCGGTCATCGTCGATCTGCGCAACATCTACCGTCCGTCGGAGATGCGCACCGCTGGCTTCCGCTACTCGAGCATCGGCCGCGCATAGGCGGCAGTCATGCACCTCGCGTAGTGCCCCGGATTGAATCCCCCCTGGAGGGATGTTCAGAAAGCGATGACGGGACGGCACTCGATATCGCAGCGCCGGCCGAGCAGAGCAGCGCGGCGAACATGAGGATTGCACCGGCAGCGTGGGAGTATTCCCACTGAGTCCGCAGCTGCTCCCAACCATCCGGAATCGAAGTCCAGTTCCCGGTGGCCTGGTTCGCTGGATAGGTCCAGGCAAAGAAAACCGCGAGGCTCGCAGCCACCAATAGCGCGGCGGCCAGTGACAGGCAGAACTGTCGAGGAAACTGCCGCGCGAGCAGGGCGCTACCGAGATTCGCCAGCAGCGCGGCAATGATCGCAACGCCCGCCCAAGCCCAGCCTCGATAGATCTGCTGTGCCACGAAATAGGGCTGCTCCGGCATGTCGATTTTTGCCAGCATAGACATCAGATGGGCACCGCCCGGCACCAAAGCCAGAGCAGTCAGAATGAGAGCAATGTACTGAAGCGTTTTCATTGGCAAAGTCGAGAACTAGCGAGAATTTCTGCCGCTCTTGCGTCTCGCCGCAGCCTTGCGTGCCGAAGCGGATCGCGCAGCCGCCGGGCCTTGGGCTGCCGCCTTGCCGCCAAGGCGACCGCCTTGACGCGCCGGGGCCTTGTTCGCTTTCCTGTCGCGGTCCGAGCCGCCTTCCTTCCTGCCGCCGCCGGTCATCCTGTTGACCGTTGCCCAGGCGCGGCGCTCTGCCTCCCCTTTGCCGATGGCGCGTCTTTCGTAGCCCTCCTCGATATGTTCGGCCGTGCGCTTCTGCTTGTTCGAGTATCTGGAGTTGCCGCCGCGAGGCATGCGCTTCTCCTGCGATCAGTCGGTGACCGGCGAACAATCAAACGGCAGCATAGTTCCCGAACCGCTGCCGGGACCGGCAACAATCAGAGCCGCGGACACGCCCGGCGTCACAAACTACGGTTGGTGACCGAGCCGACCTCGAATGTGCTGAGCAATCGTTTCGGCGAAAATGGGCTTCGTGAGCACGTCGATGTTCGGCCAGCGGGAAAAGCGTTCGTCGTGCTTGCTGTAGCCAGATAGAAAGACGAATGGCACTCGCCGATCTTCGGCAGCGATGGCGACCGGATCGCTGGTTTCCGCGCCAAGCTCGAAATCGAGCACGGCAAAATCGAGATCGGATGTTGCCAATTCCTGCAAAGCCGCCGCCGCGCTCGATACCGCCCGCACCCTTGCTCCGAGTTCGGACAAGCTGGTTTCGAGATCAAGGCAGATCAACGGATCGTCCTCCAGAATCAGGATTCGCAGTCCCTGCAGTGGCTCCAGCATCCGATCCGCGTTGGACATTTCAGTCTTTTTCCGATGAACAAGAGCCGGTCTTCGGGGAACGATTGCTCCACTTATGCCGTTATGTCGGGACTGGGCGCATTAAGATTTGACACGGAGCCCAAGGAGTTCCCGTAAGAATGGGTGTCAAGATACAAGAAAGCCCGATCATCCCCTGCGTCAACTGCCCGTTGCAGACCTTGCCAGGTCTCCGATCGCTGAGCTCGAATCAAATTGAGTTCATGCAAGGCTTCAAGCAGGGCGAGCTGTACGTCGCCAAGGGCGCGCAAATGCTTGCGCAAGGCGCTGTCAATCCGCATCTCTATTCGCTGCTGCAGGGTGTCCTGTTCCGTTTCAAGATGATGGAGGACGGAAGGCGCCAGATCGTGAACTTCCTGTTCCCCGGCGACATGATCGGGCTGCAGGGGGCGATGGAGGATCCGCTGCTTTTCGGCATTGAAGCCGTGACGGAAGCAAGGGTCTGCATCTTCCAGCGCGAGCGGTTCCTGGACCTTTTCAGCAATCACCCCAGGCTGGGTTTCGACATAGCGTGGCTTGCGGCGCGCGAGGAAAGTTCGCTCGACGAGCACCTGCTTTCCGTTGGCCGGCGCACCGCACGGGAGCGCATCGCCTATCTGGCCTTGTTCCTGTTTCTGCGCGGTCGGGCGACCGGCCTGTCCGGGCGCACCTATCTCAACATTTCCATGACCCAGACTCAAATCGCCGATACGATCGGCATGTCGGTCGTTCACACCAACAAGACTCTGCAATCGCTCCGGCGTTCGAAGATCATCGAATGGACGCCGGACCGGATCGGCGTTCACGATATGGAGGCGGCGATCGAATGCGCCAAATATGATCTGGCGATCGATTCGGCCCGGCCGTTCATCTAGCCGGCCCTTCTTCCGTTGGCGCAAAGTCCAGCTCGACCCGCGCACCATTCGGATCGTGAAAGAACAGCTGCCAGACGCTGGTCTCGACCTGGCGGCCGAGTTGATATCGCACGCCTTTCCGCTCGAGCTTGCGCACGGTGCCGGCGAGATCGATCGCGCTGAATGCCATGTGATCCAACACACCGGCGCGCGGCTGCGGCAGGGGATCACGGATGACGATGTGGAGCACGGCCTGATCGCTCGCGTAGAGCCAGGCGCCGGGAAATCCCATGTCGGGGCGGTAGCCTTCGGTCAGCCCGAGCAGGTCGCGATAAAACTCGCAGGTCTCTCGCAGATTCTCCGCGAGGATGGTGAAATGGTTCATGGCTTGCGCGGTCATGCGGTGCAGCCCCTTTCCGGATGTCAACAGATTGTCGGGCATGCGATGCCGCCCGGCAAGCGTGATCGGCCTAGGCGAGGATTTCGGCAATGCGGGAGCGCAGTTCCGGCAGCATCTCCACCTCGAACCAGGGGTTCCGGCGCGCCCAACCGAGCGTCCGCCATGACGGGTGGGGCAGAGGCACGTGCCTCGGCAGGTAGTCGCGCCAATGGGCGACTGCATCAGACATCGAAGAACGCGGCTCCGGCAGGTAGCGCATCTGAGCAAGCCTGCCGACCAGCAGAGTCAGCCTGACTTTTGACAAGTGGGCGAGCAAAGGCGGATGCCAGGTCGCGGCGCAGCGCGCTTCAGGCAGAAGGTCGCCTCCGCCTTCTTGCGTGCCGGGGTAGCACATTCCCATGGGAATGATGGCGATGCGCGAACTGTCGTAGAACTGGTCCGGCGTCAGGCCGAGCCACGCACGCAGCCGGTCACCGGAGGCGTCCGCGAAAGTGCGGCCAGCCTCATGAGCGCGCCGCCCCGGCGCCTGGCTGGTGATCAGCAGGCGCGCCGTCGGTGAAGCGGACAAGATGGGTCGCGGGCCGAGCGGGAGATCACACGCCTTGCAGGCCCGGATCCGCGTCAGCAGCTGGGACCAATCCGCGGCCGTCACATCAGGATTCGGTAAGCGCCGCTGCGATTGCACGCCATTCCTCTTTCAAGGCACCTGCGGCGACCGGCTTTCCGGCTTGGCCGTACCAGTAGCGCGCATTGGATGCATCTCCTTCCTTGCGATGCAGATAGGCATGAACCCAGTCGCAAGACGGATTGCCTTCATCGCCTTGTGCGCATTCATGCGCCTTGTTCCAGTCGCCTTTCGCATCCCACCACAATGCCTGGAGCGCAGAGTGAAGGGAGGCCGGCGGCGCCTTGCCGTCGAGAGATGATTCGAATTTGGAAAACTTCATGGCCGCCTCTCTCAAATCGGGATGAGCCACTGACATAACTCAGTTTCCCGCTTGAGCTGCCGGTTTGTAAAGTTGCATATGCGCAATGCAGAGTGCGGTTCGCTAGACACGATCGCGCTGAAGAATGATCCGTGACCACCAGCGCCCTTTCGTCTCTTCTCGCAGGAACGTAAAAAGGCCTGAAATCGCGATCAGGCAGATTCCGACAATCGCGGGCAGGTCTGGAAACTCCGCAAAGAACAGGCCGCCGATGACGATCGCCCAGACCATCTGACTGTACTGGGCGGGTGCGACCTGATTGGCCGGCGCCGATCGGGTCGCCAGGATCAGGCACAACTGGGCCGCGCCCGCGAACACGCCGGCAACGGCCAAATGCGGCAGGTCCGCGAAAGCGGGCCAGTGGAAATCCTGCAGCATCAACACACCGTTCAGTGCCAGCGCCGTCACGATGACGGCAGCCAACAGACTGACCCGCCGCTCGGTCTGCCCCAGGGTTCGCAGGATGATGATGGTGCCGGCCGCGCAGAATGAGACAGCGAATGCCGCGAGGTGACCCGGCTCCAGCGTCTCGAATCCGGGCCGCACGATCGCGAGCACGCCGCCGAAGCCGAGTGCGACGGCAAGCCACCGGCGCCACCCGACCTGCTCGCCGAGGATGAAAATCGACAGGATCGTGGCGATCGATGGTGAGAGGAAGATAAGGGCGTAAGCTTCCGCAAAGGGCAGATGGGTGAACGCGTAAATTCCAAGGATGCCGGCGGATGCGCCGGCAATGCCGCGCAAGGCAACCAGACGCGGACGATGCATGTAGATCGCGTCGCGCCAGCGTTCGCCGCGCGGCTTCAAGAGCAACAGGACAGCGGCGGCGAACAACGTGGAGAAGAATCCGATTTCGAAAACCGGGAGCCGTCCGCCGAGCGCCTTCACATTGGCGTCACTGCACGAAAAAAGGAAGTAGGCGAGGAAGCCGAGGGCGATGCCTTTGATCGGCGACGGGGCGGCGGTCATGCAGGCAATGGATGAGGTTTCGAGCGGCTACCAGCGAGCGAGTGCGTAACACGCCGGCTAGATGTTGCGAAGGGCCGTCAGCGATCGAAAACCTTCAAATTTCACAAGCCAGCCATGCATCCGTCGACGACCGCCTCACGGCGGTCATTGCCGCGCCTCACCAAGACGCCAAGCCCATCTGCCGTTTGCCCAATTCCGTCAGGTCGTTGACGGTGGCCCGGCCCTCGAAATCGATCTCGAAATTCTCCGACGAGAAGTCAGGCGCGCTGGCGCCGGATAGAAAGGCGTCTTTCTGGCGCTCGAGATAGGTGGCGTTCTTGGTGCAATAAGGCGCGGCGCCGATATAGATCACGTTGCTGTAGCCGCTGCCTTTGTGTTCGTCCTCGACCGCGTGGATGATGTCGCTGTGCCACCACACCGTGTCACCCGGCTCGACGACGGGGATCGGCGTGATCGCAGGCTTCAGGATCGCGTGCCAGCGATCGACCAGAGACAGCGCCCGGCCGGGTTGCGCGCCGCATAGATCGTCCTCCGGCACATCCTTGGCCATAGGACGCAACAGCAGATAGACGATGGCGCGCGCAATCGGCAGCAGCTGCAGCGTGCCGTCGCCCGGTCCCTGGCGGGTCAAGGCGGTCCAACCCTGAAACGTACGGAAGGCGCTGCAGACGGCGGCCGAGGGGATTTCCTCGGTTTCGGTCCTGTAGGCCGCGTCAAACGGATCATAAGCGCGCCAATTGCCGGCGAACACTTCGCGATAGGCTGCCGAATAGGCTGGATCCAGCCAGCGCTCGACCGATCCCGCATCCATGTGGGGCGAGAGGCCGAGGCTGATATCGCCAGGCTGGCGGCGTCGGATACGGTCGGCGTAGGTGCATTCGCGGTCCGGGTCGAAATAGCTCTTGCCATCACTTTCAAACCGCCACAGCCGATTGAGGAAGGCGCGAGTCTCTGCAATTGAGACGCCCTGCCTTGCTTGCATCTGCGGTTTCGACCAGTAGATGCCGTAGATCTGCGGGAACTTCGATTTCAACGACGTGAAGTACCGGTCGGTCGATTCGTGAGCCGACAGCTTTGCAAGATAGTCGTTGCGCGTCAGATAATTGCCGATCTCATTGTTCCACGCTTCGGCTTGCGCGCGCGTGAAGACGTTGCGGACAACAACGGCACCGCGCCGCTTGATCTCGGCTTTGGTCGCTTCACTCACCTTGCCGTCGTGGACCAGGCGATAGTCGATCTCCGGAATGATGGGTTCACCACGCGCGCGCCGATCAGCGATCTCCTGCACGTCGGCGCGCAATTCGGCTTCGACCTCGGCAAGGACCTTGTCGACATCGCCGATCTGCTGGCGGACTTGGCGCTTCTTCTCGCGGATGAGCTCGGGCAATCTCGTGACATCGATGCTCATTCAATCCTCCACCAGGATTGTACGGCTGATCTCGATCCCGAAGCCAGCCAGGCCGATGTAACGCTGCTCCTGCGGCGCCAGCAAGGCAATGGATTTGACGCCGAGGCTCTTCAGAATCTGGGCGCCAACTCCGATATCGCGCCAGCGCTGCATGCGGGAGCGCGCGCTGCCGTGCTTTTCGCCAGCGTCCTGGGTGCTAGAAGCTGGTTCGTCAGGCCGCAGAAGTTCGTCGGCAGCCGGATTGCGGATCACGATCAGGACGCCGCGCCCTTCTTGTTTGAAATGCTCGATCGCATTCTCGAACCAAGTCCCCCGATGCACCGCGCGCCGCAGCATGTCGATCACCGGCTGCTCACGATGAATGCGGCAGGGAATGTCCTGTCCATCGCCGAGATCGCCGAACACCGCCACCACGTGTTGCAGCGTCTCGAAGGGGGATTGGAAGGCGTAGGCGGCGGCCTTCATCGAGCCGACCGAGAGTTCGCGCGGGCCGATGCGCTCCAGCAGCTGCTCGGTCTGCATGCGGTACTGGATGAGGTCTTCGATCGTGACTATTTTTAATTTGTGTTCGGCTGCGAAGGTCAACAGCTCCGGCAGCCGCTTCACCGTCCCATCATCATTGACGATCTCGGCCAATACGCCGACCGGCTCGAAGCCAGCAAGGCGCGCCAGGTCGGTGGCCGCTTCGGTGTGGCCGGAACGTGTCAACACGCCGCCAGCGCGGGCGATCAACGGGAATACGTGGCCAGGACGCAGGAAATCGCTGGCACCGCAATTGTCGTTGGCGAGAGCGCGGGCGGTGCTGGACCGTTCTTCGGCAGAAATGCCGGTCGTCATGCCGACCCGATAGTCGACGCTCACCGTAAAGGCGGTCCGCATGGGATCCAGGTTGTTGGCGACCATCGGGTCGAGATGGAGGCGCAGCGCCCGGTCCGACGTCATCGGCACGCAGATGATGCCGCTGGTATGGCGGATCATGAAGGCCATCTTCTCCGGCATGGCCGCCCCGGCAGCCATGATGAGGTCGCCCTCGTTCTCGCGGTCCGTGTCGTCGACCACGATGACCAACTCTCCTTGGCGCATGGCGGCGATGGCGTCCTTGACGGTATCCAGCTTCATGATCGTCCCATTGTGGCCCTTCGGCCGGTCTTCTTGGCGGTGGTGGACGCGGCGATCAAGAGCTTTTCACGCGCGGTCGGATTTCAGGAAGCCCGACAGGGCCGCCGGCTCCATCCCGGCCTCGGCCGCAATCCGTCCGGCGAGGGTGGCTGCTGCAGCGCGGATTGTTCCGGCCGGGCGGTCCAGCCAATAGGACACCGGATTGAGCATTCGTCGTTCATCGACCGCGACGAGGCGGCCGGATTCGAGCGGACCTTGCGCCAGGGGCGGGCGCGCCAGCGCGACGCCGAGGCCGCAGGCGGCGGCGTCCAGCACCAGATTGTAGTCCTCGAACCGCCGGTCCTGCGACCTGGGCCGGTAGTCGAGCCCTTGAGCGGCGAACCACGCGCGCCAGCCCGAAGCGTCGGAATCATGGATCAGCGGCGCCTTCAGCAGCCGCTCCGGATCGCCGGCGCCGAACCGCTTGGCGAGACTTGGAGCGGCGATCGGAAAGCACCATTCCTCGAAAAGCTTGACTGAATGGCGTCCGGGCAGCGTGCCGCGGCCGCAGCGGATGGCGAGATCAATGCCCTCATCCGCCAGATCGACGGTGCGCTGGTCGATCAGGAGAATGACGCGCAAGGGCGGGTCGCCGCCTTCGAATTTGGCGACGCGGGGCATCAGCCACAGGCTGCTCACGGACGGCATGGAGTTGACGCGCACGACCGCCGGGCCGCGCGGCTCGCTCCATCGGTCCGAGGTGTCGGCGATCAGCGCAAAGGCTTCCTGGGTGCGCTGGAACAGGCGCTGGCCCTCGGGGGTCAGGGCAATGCCACGCGCCTGCCGCTCGAACACACGAAGACCGAGCCAGCCTTCCAGCCTGGCGATCCGGCGACTGATGGCCCCATGGGTCAGGTTCAGGGCGGCCGCGGCGGCTGAGAAGCTGCCGGCACGCGCAGCGGCTTCAAAGGCCTGCAACGTGTCCAAGGGTGGGAGCGATTCCAAGCTGTGAGCCATACTCACAGCTCATGCAGGAAATGATCGTTTGTCAATAGGCTCACCGGGACCCTATCTCCCCCTTGGTCCCAGCCCTGAAGGTCCTCCTCATGAGCGTCATCGCAGATCAACCCAACAATCGCGCCATCGACGGCGCCACGGCGGTCGCCGTCCTGGTCACAGTCATGGCCTGGGCCTCGGCCTTCCCGGCGATCCGGGCCGGGCTCCAGGCCTTCGGGCCCCTCGAACTTGGCGCAGTGCGCTTCGCAATCGCGGCGCTCCCCGCCGCCTTGTTCCTGATCATCACCCGCCCGGCCCTGCCGCGCTGGTCGGAGGCTTGGAGATTTTTCACGGGGGGTCTGTTCTTCGTGGCGCTCTACACAACCTTGCTGAATCTCGGCGAGCGGACGGTATCGGCAGGACCGGCAAGTTTCATCATCAACGTCAATCCGATCATCACCGCCGTCTTTGCGATGGTGTTCCTCGGCGAACGCTTCGGTCGCGGCGCCTGGCTTGGAACCGCGATCTCGTTCGCTGGTATCGGGCTCATCGCGCTGGGCGAAGGCGATACTCTGCGCATTGATCTGGGGGCGCTGCTGATCCTCGGCTCCGCCTTCTGCAACTCCATCACCACGGTCGTGCAGAAGCCGCTTTTCGCGCGGCACAAGCCCTTGACCGTATCGGCTTGGAACATGGTGGTCGGCGCGCTGCTGCTGGCGCCGTTCCTGCCTGGCGCGCTGGCTGAGACGCGGATCGCTTCCACCGAAGGGCTGATGGCTGCCATCTACCTTGGCGTCGTGCCCAGCCTCATCGCCTACGCGAGCTGGAACATCGCGTTATCTCGCCTGCCGGCCAGCAGGGCCTCGAACTTCATGTATTGCGTTCCACCGGTTGCGACCGCGATGGGGTTCCTCTGGCTGGGAGAGGAGCCATCGGCGCTGAGCCTGATCGGCGGGGTGATGGCGCTGGGCGGCGTGATCCTGGTCAATCTCAGGCGATAGGCTCAGCGCGGGCGGATACTCCAGGTGCCGGCGAGCACCAGCATGGCGACAACTGCCGGCGCCACCGCATACCACGATTCATTGGCCGCCAAGGCCGCGGCCGAAGCCCAGGCGACGGACGAGAAAGCTTCGGCAAAGGTGGCGATGCGTGACGAGGTCTGCCGCCGGCGGAAATAGCGCCGGCGCGCCTGGCTGCGGAACCAGATCTGGATCAGGGTCGAAGAGAAAGCGGCGATCACGATGGATACCGAGACAACGAGCGCCATCACCCAGGAGTGCGTGAGGATCCCGATCAGGAACGGCGTGAAGATCGCAAACACCGCGATCAGAACCGCTTCGACCTTGGCCGAGAGGTTGCGCATCGGAGAGATCGGGGCGGACGCGATGAGGTCGGGCGCGTCCTCGCCGGAGACCGCAAGCCAGGAAAGTCCGCCGCCCAGCTGTCCCGCCGCCATGGTCAGCACGGGCGCCAGCACAATCAGCGCGCCGCGGCTGTCACCATAGAAGCGCCACAACAGCAATGCAGCCGGGATGAGATAGAGGAGCTGCATCAAGGTCTGGGAGGCCAACCACGGATCGCGGACCAGCAGGATCCATTCCTTGCGCTGGAGCAGCTGGCGGGACGAGACCGTGTGGAAGAGGCGCGCACTCCACGCCCGTCTGCCGCCTTGATGGACGCTTGCCGTCGCGATCGCATAGCCGCCAAGGCGGTCCGACAACAGTATCATGGGCACCACCAGAACCGCCGCGGCGCCGATGACGGTGATGGCGAGATCCCAACCGCTGCCGAGGATCGCGCGGGCAGGAATCCAGAGAGCGCTGTCGGCCGGCGGCATGTGGCTCAATACCAGATCGGAGTCGAAAAAGGCGCGCGGCGACAAAGTGCCGATGGACAGGATCGCAACCGCTTGCACGCCGATCACGAATGCCGAGCCAACGATCGCCGATGCCACCTGGGCAGCGAAGCGTGTCCGCCTGGGACCCAACGTGTCGAACAGGACGGATGCCAGAACGAGCGCGATCCCGGACGTCGCGGCTGCCCCGGCAACGGCGACGGCCAGCGCCGTGAACCAGTGCAAACCGCCCAACAGGACAAGTACGTTGATCGCCGGCAGCGCTACTACCAGCGCCATGACGGTGGTCGAAACCCCGATCGACAACACGCGGATCACAAACAGGCGCCGGAGCGGCGCCGGCGACGACCGAAACAGGTCGAGATCGCCCCTGCCGTAGAACAATCGCGTTACCTGCTCGAGCGCCTGCGACAGCAGGAGGAAAAAGATCAAGAGTACGCTGCCGGTGATCGACGTGAAGCCGCGTGTGCCGGCCGCCAATGTCATGTCGGCATGGGGCGCGACCACGCCAAGAGCGACGAGATGCAGGCCGATTCCCAGCAGCACGAACACGATGATGACGTTGCGCCCGCGCCATCGCCCGCCGCCGGTCATCAGATAGCGCAGATCGCGCCAGGCGAGGCGGCCTTCGTGACGTGCAAGCCAGAGCCAGGAGGCGGCTTCGGTCACTGCGCCGGCTCTTGCTCGGCCACCAGCGTCAGGAAGACGTCCTCGAGGCTGGTGTTGCTGGACCCGGATTGTTTGCGAAGTTCCTCAAGCGTGCCTTCCGCGATCAGACGGCCACGGGAAATGACGCCGATGCGCTCGGCCATACGTTCCGCAACCTCGAGAATGTGCGTCGTCATGATGACGGTGCAGCCCTGGCGCACGCGGGCAAGGAGCGCGTCCTTGACCAGGCGCGCCGCACGCGCGTCGAGCCCGGTCAGCGGCTCGTCGAGAATGATCAGCTTGGGTTCGTGGACCAAGGCGCCGGCCAGCGCCACTTTCTGCCGCATGCCTTTGGAGAAGTCCTCGCAGCGTTCATGTGCGTGCGGCTTCAGTTCCAGCCACTCGAGCAGGGCCTCCGCCTTCTTTTCCGCCGCCGCGGCGTCCATGCCCCAGAGGCCGGCGATGAAGGCGAGGTACTCGGTTGGAGACAGCTTGTCGTAAATCATGGGCTCGTCGCTGACCCATGCGGTGATCCGCTTGGCGGCGATGGGTTCGGCCAGCGCATCGATGCCGAAGATGGATATTTCCCCGGCGTCGGGCTGCATAAGACCAGCCACCATGCGGAGCGTCGTGGTCTTGCCGGCTCCGTTTGGTCCGAGCAGCGCATAGAACTCGCCTTGGCCGACTCGCAGATCAAGACCGTCGACCGCCGGCCGCTGAAAGCTCTTGCGCAAGCCGGCAACCCGCAGCGTCGATACGGTCCGTTCCATGTTCACTGGGGATGCTCCGATCGCACTGTTTCCGGGGCCAGGTCCAGGACTTGCGCTGGCCAGGGGGCGGTTCCCCCGCCGCTTAGGCAGAGTTGCCCCGGCCGGTTAAATATTCGTTCACGACCACATCAAGAGCTACGCTCCTAGCCCGGATTTCAAGAATAGATCGCATTTGAGGGACTAGGGTCGGCAACCAATGCCTGACTCACGCCGGCGGGGTGTGAACACGTCTATCGAGGCTGGCCGGAAAGACCAGCACGCACGCAACCAGCGGCTAGTTGCCCATTGCCAATGTCGGGTCGATCTTCAGGACCAGGCAATCGGTCCGCTTGGCTTTGAGATTGCGGCAGGCAGTCTGCGCATCGTTCTTGCTGAGGCCGGCAACGCGGGCCCGATAGATCTTGCTGCCGTTATTCATCTTCTGGGTGTCGATGATGATGCGCGCATCGGCCAGCAATTCTGCCTCGGAATTCGTTGCAGTCTGAGCAGCCTGCTGGGCCGCGGCATACTTGGAATAGGCGCCGACCTGTATGCCGTAGTCGCCATCCGGCCGCCATACGACAGTCATCGCCTGCGTGTCCGGTGCTGTCTGGGCCGCCAGCGTCGGAACCTCCGGCCGTGTTCCCGGCTTGAGCACCGGCGCCAGACCGAGCACGCCTGGACGTGAAGCGGCAGCTGAAGCCAGGGCCGGAGCCGGAGCAGGCGTGGGAGCAGCAACTGCGGCCAGCGTAATCACTTTCGGGGTGGCCACCTTCGGCCCGGTTCCAGGCTTCAAGGCCGGCGTGAAACTCTTGGCGCTCGCAACGTCAAACGCGCCGCCATCCGTATCATCGTCCACGTCCTCATCGGCCTCAGCCGGCTTCACCAGCACGTTGGCGATCAGATCCTCGACCACCAAGTCCGTGGGAGCGGGCGTGGCCGCTTTGAGCTTGCCGCCGGCGGGCGCCTTGGCCGCAAGCAAAATGCCGGTGCCATGCTGCATCCTGAACCCTTGGCCCAACAGATCCGCGACCTTCCGATCGCGCATCGACGGGCTGGTACCGCCCATGACGACCACCACAAGGCGGCGACCATTGCGCTCCGCCGAGCTCGCCAGATTGAACCCGGAGGCACGGATATAGCCGGTCTTGATCCCGTCATAGCCAGGGAAGGTCTTCAGCAGCTTGTTATGGCCGCGGAAGGTGACGCCGCGATAGGTGAAGCTGGTCCGCTTGAAATAGCCATAGTACTGCGGGAAGTCGCGGATCAGTGCGATCGACAACGTCGCCATGTCGCGTGCAGTCGTGCGTTGATTCGGGTTCGGCAGGCCGTTGGCATTGCGGAATGTCGTGCGCGTCATCCCCAACATCTGGGCCTTGTTCGTCATCAGCCGCGCGAAACCCGACTCGGTGCCGCCCAGATGCTCGGCAATCGCCGCCGCGACATCGTTGGCTGACCGTACGACCAGGGCCAAAATCGCCGTCTCGACCGAGATGCGGTCGCCGCCGTCGACATTCAGATTGGTGGCCGCCATGCCGGCAGCATGGTCCGAAAAGGTGATGGTGTCGGTCAGTTTGACCCGGCCATCCTGCAGCGCATCGAACAGCAGGTAGAGCGTCATCATCTTGGTGAGCGATGCGGGGTAGGTCGAGACGTCTGCGTTCGACGCCTGCAGCACTTCGCCAGTCGCTGCGTCGACCACGATCGACGCCTGGACCGGACGTGCATAAGCGGGAGCCGCCGAGCCGATAAGACTCCCGACCACTGCCAGCAGCACAAACGCGAACGTGATTCGAAATGAAGACAGACTGCCGCGTCTTGCCTTGACCGCGAATTGGGACGCCATCAACACTTCCCCTCAAGCCGACGCGCGCGGCGCAAGTTTGTTAATAGATGATACGAATCCGACTGAATCTTGTCTATATCAAGATGCTGGTTTATGGCCCCTTAACGCAAAAATGAGTCAATCATTTCCGGGATGTGGACGAGATGCTGAGAACACTGGTCAAAGTAACCTTAATGGCCTACCTCGTTGGCGGGTGCGCCTACCACGGACCGGCCAGGACCGACATCGACAACCCGGCGGTTCGCAAGGTTGCGTGGTTCAGCTATCTCGATGGCAATGACATCCGTAATGGTTGCGTGTCCGGTTCGCTCGATCGCTTCCGCTTGGTCTATAACGGCCAGTACGAGAAGCAGGTACGCTCGTACGAAATCACACAGGCCAGCTCCAATCCCGGTGGAGCCTACTTCGTCGCCCGTGCGTTAGGACGGACAAACTTGGTGGAAGCGAGCCTCGACGATGTCCTTTCGCCCTGGCGATGGCAGAAATCGGAAGCGAATTTGAGCGGCGACGAATTCGCACAGTTCCGCGACTTTCTGACGCAAAGCGGGTGGGGACATGGCGCGCCGCAAGGCAAGATCCTCCACTCCCGCGACTTCTACTGGGTCGCCGCCGGCTGTCACGACGGGCAATTTCACTTCGATGCCTGGGTCGACGCTCAAGGCGATTTCCAGAAGGTGAAGTTCCAGGATTTCCTGTTGGCGCGCGACAAGACGGGCGTCCCGTTCCGGAAGCCGTTCAAGGTGCTGCCCATCGACCGGGTCGAGCGGGGGCAGCCGAACGAGCATTTCGCGACGATTTTTGCCTTGACTGTCTCAGGAGAAGGGATCGGTGGGTTGGTCAATGCGTTCTGAGCGCTCAATTGGCCCAATGGTCCATTGAGATTGCTGCCGGATTCACCCACGATTGTCGTGGTTGATCGGCGCGCTGCGCGCTCTATCTTTTAACTTGGCGTTGACTTCCAATATTATAGAGCAATGTGGAGACCGGATACCGATAGGGCCCATAGCGGGATGAGGGGCGTGACGGCACCGCGAGCGAGCGGACCAGACCGGAACGATGACGACGTGACTGGTACCGGAACGGGCACCGGCACGGTCGTCAAGGCGCGCCCAAAGACCAAGAAGCCGTCGATGTACCGGGTCCTGCTTCTGAACGACGACTACACGCCTATGGAATTTGTGGTCCACGTGCTGGAACGGTTCTTCAACAAGAGCCGCGAGGCGGCCACCGAGATTATGCTCCATGTGCATCACCGCGGTGTCGGGGTGTGCGGCGTCTACACCTATGAGGTGGCGGAAACGAAGGTCACCCAGACCATCGATTTCGCACGCCGGCACCAGCACCCGCTGCAATGCACGATGGAGAAAGAGTGAGGCGTCCCGCCGCCATGCGGGCGTCAGTAGAGTGAAAGAGAGGGTAGAATGCTGTCGCCGAATCTAGAACAAACCTTGCGCCGGGCTCTCGCCTACGCAAACGAACGGCGGCACGATTACGCAACCCTCGAGCATCTGTTGCTGGCGCTGGTCGACGACCAGGATGCGATCGCGGTGATGCGGGCGTGCAACGTCGATATCGAGCGGCTGCGCCGCGACCTGACCGACTATGTCGACAACCAGCTGGGCAACATCGTCGGCACCCATCACAACGAGGCGAAGCCGACCTCCGGCTTCCAGCGCGTGCTGCAACGGGCGGCGATCCACGTGCAGTCCTCCGGCCGCGAAGAGGTGACCGGCGCCAATATCCTGGTTGCGCTGTTCTCCGAGCGCGAGAGCCATGCCGTCTTCTTCCTGCAGGAGCAGGAGATGTCGCGGCTCGACGCCGTCAACTATATCAGCCACGGCATCGCCAAGGCGCCCGGCCGTTCCGAGGCTCGGCGCGTGCGCGGCGCCGATCCGGAGGCCGAGGGCAGCAGCGGGGTGAAGACGGGCAGCGATGCCCTGGAAGCCTACTGCGTCAATCTCAACCAGAAGGCCAAGGATGGGCGGATCGATCCGCTGATCGGGCGCGAGGCGGAGGTCAACCGCACCATCCAGGTGCTATGCCGGCGAACCAAGAACAACCCGCTCTATGTGGGCGACCCGGGCGTCGGAAAGACCGCCATTGCGGAGGGTCTGGCGCGCCGGATCGTCAACGGTGATGTGCCGGACGTGCTCAAGAACGCCACCATTTTCGCCCTCGATATGGGCGCGCTGCTGGCCGGCACCCGTTATCGCGGCGATTTCGAGGAGCGGCTGAAGGCGGTGGTGAAAGAACTGGAGGCGACCGAGGGCGCCATCCTCTTCATCGACGAGATCCATACCGTGATCGGCGCCGGCGCGACATCCGGCGGCTCGATGGATGCCTCCAATCTGCTGAAGCCGGCCCTGCAATCCGGCCTCCTGCGTTGCATCGGATCTACCACCTACAAGGAATACCGACAGTATTTCGAGAAGGATCGCGCGCTGGTTCGCCGCTTCCAGAAGATCGACGTCAACGAGCCGTCGGTCGAGGATGCTGTGAAGATCCTGCGCGGCCTCAAGCCGTACTACGAGAAGCACCATTCGGTGCGCTACACCCAGGAGGCGATCCGCGCCTCAGTCGAGTTGGCTGCGCGCTACATCAATGACCGCAAGCTGCCCGACAAGGCGATCGACGTGATCGATGAAGTTGGCGCGGCGCAGATGCTGCTGCCCGAATCCAAGCGCAAGAAGACGATCACCGTGAAGGATGTCGAAGCGACGGTCGCCACCATCGCCCGCATCCCACCCAAGTCGGTCAGCAAGGACGACAAGAGCACGCTGAAGAACCTGCTGCGCGACCTGAAGACCATGGTGTTCGGCCAGGACAAGGCGATCGAAGCCCTGGTCGCGGCGATCAAGCTCAGCCGCGCCGGCCTGCGCGAGCCGGAAAAGCCGATCGGCTGCTACTTGTTCTCCGGCCCGACCGGCGTCGGCAAGACCGAGGTCGCCCGCCAATTGGCCCTCTGCATGGGGATCGAGCTCACCCGCTTCGATATGTCGGAGTATATGGAGCGGCACACGGTCTCACGCCTGATCGGCGCCCCTCCGGGCTATGTCGGGTTCGACCAGGGCGGCCTGCTGACCGACGCGATCGACCAGCATCCGCATTCCGTGCTGCTGTTGGATGAGATCGAAAAGGCACACCCCGATCTCTTTAATATCCTGCTGCAGGTGATGGATCACGGAAAGCTCACAGACCACAACGGCAAGACGGTCGATTTCCGGAACGTCATCCTGATCATGACCACCAATGCCGGCGCTCAGGAGATGTCCAAGGCGGCGATCGGCTTCGGCCGGGAGCGGCGGGAAGGCGAGGATCAGGAAGCGATCAACCGGATGTTCACGCCGGAATTCCGCAACCGCCTGGACCAGATCATCGCCTTCAGCAACCTGCCGCCGGACATTGTCGCGCAGGTGGTGGACAAGTTCGTCATGCAGCTCGAGGCCCAGCTGGCCGACCGGCACGTGACCATCGAGCTGTCCGAGGAAGCTCGCAAGTGGTTGGCACAGAAGGGCTTCGATCCACTGTATGGCGCTCGCCCGCTGGCCCGGGTGATCCAGGAGAACATCAAGAAGCCGCTGGCCGAGGACATCCTGTTCGGCAGGCTCGAGAAGGGCGGGACGGTGCGCGTCGGCCTCGATCGCGAAAATGACAAGCTCACTTTCGAGATCGTCGAGAGCAAGTCGACCCCGCGCGAGGAAACCGTTGAACCGGTCGATGCATAAGCCGTTTGCGCCAGGGTTCGTAACCCTCACGGCGTTGTTCTAGCCAATCACAGCCATGTCAGCCGCGGCCGGGGAACTGATCCCCGAGCCGCGGTTTTTTCTTTGGTCAAAATACACCCTGTGACGAGGGTGTGTCGCAAAATCGTGACGGATCATGGCCTTGTCACAACCATCCTTACTAATTCTTAAGAATTCTGGCCAAAATTATTAACGCGCGAATCAGCAGCGTCGGCGGCGTCCGCGACGCCCGGTTGGGAACCCGGGCATCCGATCATGGGACAGGCGCCGGCGAGCATCAGGCGGACGGGAATGGTGCGCTGGTTCGTTTCGATGGGGGCCCTGTGAAACCTGGCGGGGTGCGGTTCTGTGCACCGCCAAGCCAACCGGAGGCCCTCGCATGCCGCGTCAGACGCTCCTTTCAGCCGTCTTCGCAATCGCCGTGCCCGTCAGCCTTGCTGCCGGTGCGATCACCGCTTCCGCCGAATCGGATTCCAAGGGCGTATTGGCGACCAACCGCGTGACGGTTGCCTCGGCCGAGCCGCAAGCGCCGCAAGTCACACCCGTCAGCCTCATTGCCGACGTCGAAGCGACCCGACCGAAGCAGAGTGTGATGAGCAGCGAAGATGCCATCCTCTACAACATCATCTCCGACCAGATCAGCGAAATGCGCCGCAAGTCGGCTTTGCCCGCCGTGATGTGCATCGCCGAAAGCACAAGCGACGGCGGCGCCGAGACGGTGTCCCGTACCCTGCTGGCGCGACTGGAAGCGGACAATGCCAAGGTAGAAAACAGCTTGTTCACCTTGAAGCAGGCGACCGAATGCGTGAGCGCCGGCCATCGCGTGCTCGATCGCGAGACCCACGAGCGCGCGATGATGATCGTCGCGGGCCCGATGGAATCCGACATGAAGGGGCTGATGGCTGGCTGTGGTGACTATGTCGGCGGCTTCATGCGCGCATCCGACGACAGCGACTTCGACTTCTACACCGTGAATGGCGGGGACGTAGCCCGCAAGCTCGGCTGCGAGCTGGCGCGATAACGGCGACAAGCGAGGTACGACGAATGGCACATATCAGTTTTCGATTGTCCGCCACCTGGAGCGAAACGCTGCTCCACAGGCTGGACGTGGTGCTCGAGCAGATCGAGCAGGCGACCCGCGAACTCTTCGCCGACAAGCACGGTGATTTCCGCGATGCCGCCCATGCGGCCCAGCTGCACCGTCTGGCCGCTCACGGATGTAATGGGCAAGCGCTGATCTGAGCATCGGCCGCTGCCGAAATCATCCCGGGTCCTGTTCCACCTGCCGGTACGGCGACAGCGCATCGAGCGCTGCCTTCTCCTGCGCGATATGAGCGCGCTCCCGATCCAGGAAATCTGAGATTGCGGCCCTCAGGCGCCGGTCCGCGATCCAATGAGCGCTGTAAGTTTCGGTCGGCAAGTAGCCGCGCTGAATCTTGTGTTCGCCCTGGGCGCCGGCCTCGACCCGCGGCAGCTTGTGGGCGATCGCGTAATCGAGAGCGCGGTAGTAGCACAGCTCGAAATGCAGAAATCGGAAATCCTCCAGGCAACCCCAGTTGCGCCCGTAAAGTGCCTGGGGACCCTTGAGATTGAGTGCGCCGGCCACCCATTGCCCGTCCTTGGCGGCCATCATCAGGACGATGCGGTCCCGGAGGCTGTCCGCGATGCGGGCAAAGAAGTCCCGGTTGAGATAGGGCCGTCCCCATTTCCGGCCGCCAGTATCCATGTAGAAAGCGAAGAAGGCGTCCCAGTGCCTCGCAGTCATTTCCGTACCTTCATAGTCGTGGATATGGAGTCCATAGTCGGCGACCGCGCTGCGCTCCTTGCGGATGGCTTTGCGCTTGCGCGAGTTCAGTGCAGCCAGAAAATCGCCGAACTCGGCATATCCGTTGTTGGCCCAGTGATATTGCAGACCAATCCGGGTCAGGAACCCGACCTGTTCCAGCAAATCGCACTCCGCCCGCGTCGCGAACGTCAGGTGCAGTGACGACATGCCGGAATTCTCGACAGCGGAGATGAGCGCCGAAATCAAGGCGGCGCGCGCCTCGGTAGCTTGGCGGCCCGGTCGCACCAGCAAGCGCGGGCCTGGGACCGGAGTGAAAGGCACGGCGACCTGGAGCTTGGGGTAGTACCGGCCGCCGGCGCGGTCATAGGCGTCGGCCCAGCCGTAGTCGAATACGTACTCACCTTGACTGTGCGACTTGACGTAGAGCGGTGCTGCGGCGAGGACAGCGCCTGACGCATCTTCGACGACCAGATGCTGAGGCAACCAGCCAGTCCTGCGGCCGACCGATCCAGACTGCTCCAACGCATCCAGGAAAGCATGGCTGATGAATGGATTGTCTGGTCTGCCATCGTCTGCTCCGGATTCACCGGCGGCGCAGGCATCCCATTCGGCGGCGGGAATGCGCGCGATGCTATCGACGACGCGCGCGGACAGGGTGGCGGCAGGCCTATTCATGCCTGCATTGTGAGACTGTGGCTCACCTGGTCAAGCAGCCTAGTCGTCGACGGGAGACAAGTGCTGCTTTTCCGCCAGCGGATAGGAGCAACCGAGAATCCGGTCGATCGTCTTTCCGTCGCTCGCAAGCGGCAGCAGCAGCCGCTCATAGATCCGCCAATGTTCCATGAAGGCGCCCGGCACGGGCCGATAGTGGCGGGTCTTGCACAGGGGAGCACGCGACCGCACCACCTCGTCATAGTCCTGAAGGACATCCGGGTCGTAGCCCGAAATGTCGGCCTCATCGAAAAACTTGCCCGTCAACTCCCGGCTGGCGGCGTTGACCAGGGATGTGCCCATCAGGCGGAATCGGAACCGGTGCGGACCCTCGACGAGCTCGACCACAAGCATATTGCCAAACCATGGGCGCAGATCGTCATCGGAGAAATCGCTGCGGCAGGGCAACGCGTCGCCCTTGCGCTTGGACAGCCATAGATCAGCCAGAGTCTGTAGTTGCGGTGTGCTGATCACCGGCATCTGGCCGGGTAGGTACATGATTCCCCGCTCGCAGCTCTGGTCCCGCCTCACGGGGACTCACCGCGGAGTCCCCTTGGGCGCACCAAGATCATGCAATTTCGAAGGTCGCGTCAACCTCTACCGCAACGCCTAGTGGCAATTGTGCCACGCCAACGGCAGATCGGGCGTGTTTGCCCGCATCGCCAAACACCTCGACCATGAAATCCGAGACTCCGTTGGCTACCTTCGGCTGATCGGTGAATCCAGGCGCGGAGTTCACAAATACATTCAATTTGACACAACGTTTCACGCGATCGAGATCGCCCAGTGCTGCCTGGAGCTGCGCGATGATGTTGTGGCCGCAGAGGCGCGCTGCCTTCTGACCATCCTCGACTTGAAACTCCTTGCCCATCTGTCCGATGTATCTGAACTCGCCGTTCCAGACCGTGACCTGACCTGACACAAAGGCCTGATTGCCGGTGATGACCACCGGCACATAGTTGGCGACCGGCGCGGCCGCCTTGGGCAGTTCGATCTTCAACTCTGCGATGCGAGCGGCAATCTTTCCGGGCATGGGACGCTCCTGATCTGGAAAACACGTTTTGTTTCGGTACGGAAATCGGCGCGGAGCATAGCCGCAAGCCCAGTACCAAATCCAGGTTGAAGGCGACAAGTTCGGACTTCGCCGCGTCGCCACGGCGCGACGGCATGTCCAAGAGCTGTACACAGCAGGTTGCGCGCGATGCATGTCGGTGGCGGCGATGCCGCCATGAGGCCGCATACCAGCGCCACTCGGAATCCGTGCTATTCCGTCACGACCGTGCCCTGCGGCGTGACCTCGACATTCACGGGGTCGCCGTCCGCGAGCGCGAGGGCGTGCCAGACATTGTCGCAGCTCTTGGCGAGGATCCGGACCTCGGTATAGCCCTCGGCGAGAATCTTTTGCTTGGCTGCGGCACGGCTCGAAGCGTCCGACCCGTCAGCGGATTGGCAAGCTTGGATCGCCGTGCCGGCGGACAGCGCATCCGGCGCCACCAGCTCGCTCCCCGCGGTGGCAAGGAGGATAGCGGGCAGCACGAGGTCAAGACGCCATTTCATGGTGCACCTGACGGCAGTTTCCGATTGCCCGATGACACACCGACAACAGGTCGGCAAGATGGCTACCTGGCGGCGCGATTGTGGCGACCGGGTGGTGCAATGAAGACATCGGAAAGTTAGGATTCAAGCACATGACTTCGGCTCCGTTTCGAATCAAGGGACTCGATCACCTCGTGCTCAGGGTGCGGGATCTTGATCGCATGCTGCACTTCTACTGCGACGTCCTTGGCTGTCGGGTCGAACGCGTTCAACAAGAGATCGGGTTGACGCAGATCAGAGCGGGCCAGTCCCTGATCGATCTGGTGACGGTTGACGGCAAGCTCGGCCGGATGGGCGGCGCGCCCCCAACCAGGGAGGGCCGCAATCTCGATCACTTCTGCGTCACCGTCGCGGGCTACGACGAAAGCGCGATCCGCGCGTATCTCGCCGCGCGCGATGTCGAAGTTGGTGAGTCAGGATCGCGCTACGGCGCCGAAGGCGAGGGGCCCTCGCTCTATGTCAGCGACCCCGAGGGCAACGTCATCGAGCTGAAAGGGCCGCCTGCCGCCTAGGACCCTTCCTGGACCACCCGGCCGTCGGGCGTCACCATCACGTTGGTCATCACGCCGTTCAACTGGGCGTGGCCGTGCCAGTGGTTGTCGCACGACTTCTTGAGGCCGGAGATCGAGGTGTAGCCGGCTTTGGTCAGCACGCGACGTGCGTCGCTCACGGTCGAGCTGTCGATTTTTTCTCCGAAGTGACAGCCGGGAACACCAACCATTTCAGTTCCGGGAGACATGCCGGTCGGAGTTTGGCTCGCAGTCTGCGCCCCGGCAGGCGCGCCTGACATCGCCAGCATGATTGCCAGCGTCACCAGATTGAGCTTCATCATGGATTTCTCCCGATCACGCCGATAGTGGCAATGGCGACGCGCGCCGCACCCTCAAGGTCCCGATGCATGGGGGGATGCTGGAGCGGGACCGGAGCGTGGGGTGGCGCACCGGGCCGACGCGCGTGCCATTGTCGGGAGAAACAACGGACGATGGGCAAGGTTCCCTGCGAAAATCGTGCGGCTAGGTGGCCTCGATTGGGTGGAACCTTTCGTCGCACCTGACCGTTGTTCGCCACCATGGAAGACCACTTCATAAGTGGAATCGGAAAGTCCAGAAGTTACGCGGCCTTAGCGTTGTTGGTGTTGATCGCGGCCGGCTGCGCGACAGTACCGGACGTCGATTCCGACATTTCAGAGGCAGCGGCGACATCGTCCACAAGCCCTGTGATCCAGGGCGCGGATGGCGCTCTGACCGCGTCGCAAAGCCGCCACCTGCTGAGCCGTGTGGCGGGCAAGGAGGCACGGGATCCCTTGC
This sequence comes from Dongiaceae bacterium, assembly GCA_041398065.1. Lineage (GTDB taxonomy): Bacteria > Pseudomonadota > Alphaproteobacteria > Dongiales > Dongiaceae > Dongia_A. The sequence goes on from JAWKVL010000005.1 coordinate 33,425, forward strand.
TCGAACGTCACTTGCGCGTTGAGCAAGCTGTTGCAGGAACGCCGCTGATGGCGGGGAATGCGGTCAAACTGCTCCGAGACGGCGACGGCACATTTGCCGAGATCTTCGACGCAATCAAGGCGGCGCGGCATCATGTCAATCTCGAGTACTACACGCTCGAAGATGTCGTCTATGGCGGCCGCCATCTGAGCGACCTGCTGATTGCAAAACGCCGTGAAGGCGTTGTAGTGAACGTCATCTACGACGCTTATGGATCGAGCAAGACCCCGGACGAATTCTTCGCACGTCTGAAGGGCGCCGGAGTCAATCTGCTGGCATTTCATCCCGTCAATCCGGTCGAAGCGGTCGCCGATCAATACTCTCCCAACGACCGCGACCATCGGAAGATCATGATCGTTGACGGCAGGGTTGCTGTCGTCGGTGGAGTCAATCTCGCCACCTACTATCAAAGCAAGACGCCGGGAAGCGAGGCGTCAAAGGAACAAGCGACGATTCAGGAATCGACGCAGAACGATGCAGCAAACGACGATCAATCTGAAACCTGGCACGACCTCTCCATTCGGATCGAAGGTCCGGTCGTGGAACAATTGCAGGGACTATTCCTCGGACACTGGCGGAGCGAAGGTGGGAAGGCGCTTGACCAGACAAGTTTCTTCCCGACGCTTTCGAGCACCGGCGACGAGGTCATGCGGATCATCGGCAGTTCGCCGGAGCAGGACAAGTCGCGCTACTACGTGACCTTGGTGTCCGCGATCCGCAGCGCGCAGCACAGCATCTGGCTGACCACGGCCTACTTCGTTCCTACGTTCGAGGAGAAGCATGAACTGATGTACGCAGCCGAGCGCGGCGTCGACGTGCGGTTGATGCTCCCGGCAGTCAGCGATGCCAGCCAGGCGATCTCCGTGGCGCACTCCCACTACGCAGACCTCCTGGAATCCGGTGTGCGCATCTTCGAGCTCAATGACGTCATCCTGCATTCCAAGACGATTACGATTGACGGTGTCTGGTCGGCCGTGGGCTCCTCGAACTTCGATCACCGCAGCGTGGTGTTCAATGACGAAGTGGATGCCATCGTGCTCGGCCGAAAGACCGCCAAGGGCCTCCAGGCGATCTTCGAACAGGACCAGGCGACGGCGGAGGAGATCAAGCTGGAGCAATGGCGCCAGAGGCCGCTGACCGATCGTTTGAACGATTTCTTCCAACGTACCTGGCAGTATCTGCTGTGATCGTAGTTCGATTGCTATAAGCGCGCATATTGATCTCGCCTGGTGCGATCAGCGCGCGGCGGCCCTCCGCGATTCCAGGTGGCCGTGTGATGGCGTAATAGCGCCAGCGCATGTCGCAAGTTGGCCGACGACCGCCTAGCCCGGGTCTTGATGCCCTCCACCAAACTGACACGCCCGTGCCACGAGACGGCAATGATCTCCGTGCTCTAAGCGGTCGCTCCGCGGGGTGCCGGGCGTGGCACGCGATGCGAAAGGAAGTCGCCTTGACAAAAATTCGCCGGTCGTGAGACTCCACGCCGTCAAGTGAACTTTTGATGACACTAAGACCATTCCGATGCCGAAGGTGCCGGCACCTGATGCATCGCTCGTCCGAGCGATACGAGCACCTGTCAAGAGGGAGACATACGTGACCTACCGATGGAAACTATTCACGACCGCCGCGTCATTTGCGGCGGCGTTGACGATTGCTGGATGCGGCGAGGAGAAGAAGAGCGAGGAGCAGGCGGCGGCGCCGGCCGCGACCGAGCAGCCCGCTCAGCCGGCGACCAGCACGCAGACCGCATCGACCGAGACAGCGGCACCTGCTGCCGATCCGATGGCGGCGCTGGTCGACGCAGCGAAGAAGGAAGGATCGTTGACCACGATCGCCCTGCCGCACGACTGGTGCAACTACGGCGAACTGATCCAGAGCTTCAAGGACAAGTACGGCCTGCAGGTCAATGAGCTCAATCCCGACGCCGGCTCCGGCGACGAGGTCGAGGCGATCAAGGCGAACAAGGGCAACACGGGCCCGCAGGCACCGGACGTGATCGATGTCGGCTTGTCATTCGGCCCGTCCTCCAAGGCAGACGGGCTGCTCCAGCCGTACAAGGTCTCGACCTGGGATTCGATCCCCGACAGCGCCAAGGACGCCGACGGTCACTGGTACGGCGACTATTATGGCGTGCTCGCGTTCGAGGTGAACTCGGACATCGTCAAGGCCCTGCCGCAGGATTGGAGCGATCTGCTGAAGCCGGACTACGCCAACGCAGTTGCGCTGGCCGGTGATCCGCGTTCCTCCAACCAGGCGATCCAGGGCGTCTACGCTGCCGGTCTTTCACAAGGGGGCGGCGATGCTTCGAAGGCCGGCGATGCAGGCCTGAAGTTCTTCTCCGACCTCAACAAGGCCGGCAACTTCGTGCCGGTGATCGGCAAGGCCGCCTCGCTGGCGCAAGGCTCGACTCCGATCATCATCCGCTGGGACTACAACGCGCTGGCCGATCGCGACACGCTCAAGGGCAACCCCAAGGTGGATGTCGTGATCCCCAAGAGCGGCGTGGTCGCGGGCGTCTACGTGCAGGCGATCAGCGCCTACGCGCCCCATCCGAACGCGGCCAAATTGTGGATGGAGCACCTCTACTCCGATGAAGGCCAGCTGCTGTGGCTCAAGGGCTATTGCCATCCGATCCGGTTCAACGATCTGGTGAAGAACGGCAAGGTGCCGCAGGAGATGCTGGACAAGCTTCCGCCGGCGGCTGCTTACGAGGCCGCCGTGTTCCCGACGCTCGATGAACAGGCGGCGGGGAAGGAAGTGATCACAAAGCAGTGGGACACGGTGGTCGGCGCCAACGTGCAGTAGCGTAGGCCGACGCGTCCAACTGGCTTTTTGCCTTGCAAGGCTCCCCCGCTCCCGCCAATGATCCGTGCGGGCGGGGGAGCATTGCATTTGCCGGGTAACGCGCCGGCAGGCGGGGTAGAGAATTCGATGGCTCAAGAGGGGCAAGCCATACCGCAGGCTTCGGCGCCGCCGGCGCAATCGGTCCAGCTTGGGCAGACTGCATGGGCCTGGGTCGGCGTGATGCCGTTCTTCATCTTCGCGCTTATGTTCCTGATCATCCCGACACTCTATCTGGTGGTCGGCTCGTTCCAGGATGCGCAAGGCAATTTCACCCTGGCCAACATTGAGCAGCTCTTCACCCAGGCTTCGATCCGCAGCGCTTATTGGATCAGCATCAAGGTCAGCGTTGCTTCCGCCGTCGTCGGTGCGCTGCTGGGTTTTGCCCTGGCATATGCGGCGGTGATGGGTGGTCTGCCGCAATGGATCCGGCCGACCTTGATGACGTTCTCCGGCGTCGCGTCGAATTTCGCTGGCCTGCCGCTCGCTTTCGCATTCCTGGCGACGTTGGGACGCACCGGCATCGTCACGTCGCTGCTCATCACCTACTTCGGCTTCAACATCTATTCGACCGGCTTCAACCTGCTCAGCTTCTGGGGCCTGACGCTCACCTATCTCTATTTCCAGATCCCGCTCATGGTCCTCATCATTACGCCGGCGCTGGATGGCCTGAGGCGCGAATGGCGCGAAGCTGCTGCGATCCTCGGCGCCAGCTACTGGGAATATTGGCGACATGTCGCCCTGCCGATCCTGTGGCCGGCGATCCTCGGCACCACGCTGCTGCTGTTCGCGAACTCATTCGGCGCGATCGCCACCGCCTATGCGCTGACCGGCTCGTCGCTCAACATCGTCACCATCCTGCTCTACGCGCAGATCCGCGGCGACGTGCTGCATGACCAGAATCTCGGTTATGCGCTGGCGCTCGGCATGATCCTGATCACCGGCATCTCCAACGGAGCCTATATCTGGCTGCGCGCCCGCAGTGACCGGTGGCAGCGATGAACCAGCAGAAGATCGGTTCCTGGATCGCCATCATCATCGGTACGCTCTATTTCGTCGTGCCGCTGGTCGGAACCTTCGAGTTCTCGCTGCGCATGCGGCGCGGCGAATACAGCTTCGATGCCTACCGGGTTGTGTTCTCTGATCCGAGGTTCCAGGCGACTTTCGGCTATTCGACGCTCATGGCGCTGCTCACGATCCTGGTGGGCGTATTGATCGTCGTGCCGACCTCTTATTGGATCCAGTTGCGTCTGCCGAAGCTGCGGCCGCTGGTCGAATTCATCACGCTGATGCCGCTGGTTATTCCGGCCATCGTCATCGTGTTCGGCTATCTCCGCCTGTACAACAGCTCCTCGATCCTGCCGATGACCGCGAGCGCGCGCTCCACCGACCTACTGCTGGTCTTCAGCTACGTGACGTTGGCGCTGCCATATCTCTATCGTGCGGTCGATACCGGCATGCGGGCGATCGACGTGCGCGTTCTCACCGAGGCCGCGGAGAACCTGGGCGCCGGCTGGCCGACCATCCTGCTGAAGGTCATCCTGCCCAATGTGCGGGTCGCCATATTGAGCGGCGCGTTCCTGACCTTCGCGACCGTGATCGGAGAATTCACGATGGCCAGCCTGCTCAACCGTCCGGCCTTCGGACCGTATCTGCAATTGATCGGCGCCAACCGCGCCTATGAACCGTCGGCCCTGGCCGTCATCACGTTCCTGGTGACGTGGGCCTGCATGGGCCTGATCAACATCGTTGGGCGCGGAAAACAGATCAAGGCGACGCCGTGACCGGGTGCCGTCGAAGGGGGAAGTGAGTATGGCGTTCCTGGATCTCACCGACGTGCGCAAGAAGTACGGCCCGCAGACGGTTGTGCATCAATTCGACCTCGACGTGGAGCGCGGCGAGTTCATCTCGTTCCTCGGCCCCTCCGGCTGCGGCAAGACGACGACCCTGCGCATGGTGGCGGGCTTCGAGATGCCATCGGCCGGCGCGATCCGCATCGACGGCAAGGACATCACGCGCCTGCGCCCCAATCAGCGCAATGTCGGCATGGTGTTCCAATCCTACGCGCTCTTTCCCAACATGACGGTCGAGGACAACGTCGCCTTCGGCCTCAAGATCGCCAAGAAGCCGGCGGCCGAGATCAAGAGTCGGGTCGAGGAGATGCTGCGGATCATCAAGCTGCCGCAGCTCGGCGGCCGCTATCCCTATCAATTGTCCGGCGGCCAGCAGCAGCGCGTGGCGCTGGCCCGCGCGCTCGCGATCAAGCCGCAGGTCCTGCTGCTGGATGAGCCATTGTCGGCGCTGGATGCCAAGATCCGGGTCTCGCTGCGGGAGGAGATCCGCTCCCTGCAACGCAGCCTCGGCATCACCACCATCTACGTGACGCACGACCAGGAGGAAGCGCTCTCCATGTCGGACCGCATTGTCGTGATGAACGAGGGGCGGGTGGAGCAGATCGGCACGCCGTTCGAGATCTACAACAATCCCAAGACGCGCTTCGTCGCATCCTTCGTCGGCACGCTCAACATCCTCAAAGGCAAAGTCGTCGATCCGGCCACCGGCAAGATCGTGGTCGACAGCCAGGAAGTGTTCTCGTCCAAGCGCATCTCGCATCTGCAGGCCGGCGAGCCCTGCACGGCGGCGCTGCGCCCGGAGGCCGCGACCCTGCATCAGAACGAGTTGCAGGAGGCCGCAAAGATCGCCAGCAGCTTTGCCAAGGAGAGCGGCCCGCGCAACCGCATGGTCGGCACGGTGGAGGAGGTCAGCTTTCTCGGCTCGGTCGTGCGAGTCCGCGTCCGGTTCCAGGAAAGCGCGATCTCGCTCGACACCTTCAATAATCCCAACGCCGCGCCGCCCGAGCGCGGCACGCAGGTAACCGTGTCGTTCGGCCGCGAAGACCTGCTGGTGCTGGAAGGCGCGGACAGCTAGCGGCTCCATTGTTGTGATTGCGATTCTCGGACAACTCAACTAATATTATATCCACCTGAGGGTGGGTGAACATGGATGTAGTCAAGGCTAGGTTGCTCGAAGAGCAGCTTCGCGGGGCAAAAATCAGCAAATGGCAAGTTCAGTCGCTCATTAATCACGGCAAGTCAGCAGCAGTGCTTGCTGGTGTCGACGAGTCAGGACGACCAGTTGCCATCAAGATCTTCGACGACGAACTAATCTTGCGTTACGGCGACTCCGTTCAACTAGCGCGGATCGAGCGAGAGCTGGACCTAGTTGGCAAGAACCACCCCAATCTAGTTGGAATACTTGGAGGTGGCGTCGATCGACTATCGGGCAATCACTATATAGTCATGGACTATCTCGATGGCCCAAACCTGCGCGACTGCCTCGCAGATGTGCCAAAGGAACGAGTGCCGGAGTTTGTGCGCCAACTTGCCGCCGCTGCTAGGTTTCTGGAGGACCTTGGGCTGGTTCATCGAGATATTAAACCAGAGAATATCGTTCTTACTCACGAGCTAACCAAGCTAGTGCTCCTTGATCTTGGAGTTCTGCGACCGATTGCAGGGTCTAGTCTCACTGATGGCGACGGAACCTTGCCTTTTGTCGGAACGCTTCAGTATAGCTCGCCTGAATTCCTGTTGAGATCTGAGGAGGACAGCGCTGAAGGTTGGCGAGCTCTCACCTTCTACCAGATCGGTGGCGTGCTTCATGATTTGATCATGCGTCGCCCGCTCTTTGAGGAGTTCTCAACTCCCTACGCCAGATTGGTGAATGCCGTCCAGTCGGCCACTCCAGAAATCCAAAGTGCGGATGTTCCACATTATCTGGTCGAGACTGCCAGATGTTGTCTGTTGAAGGACTGGCGTAAGCGTCTTCGGCTAGTCACGTGGGAATCATTCGAAATTAAGGCTGATGCCTCTGACCAACATTCGTCGGCCAAGCAACGGGTGACAAACCGAGTGGTGCTAGCTCAGGCACAAATCGCAGAGGCAACGGGTGCGAGTGCTGAGGATGATCGAGTCAAGATTGTTGAACTGCAAACGGAGGTCCTTGGCTACCTGAAGGCTGCCGCGCGGACAATTCGATCTGAAAATTCGCTTCTGCCTCCTTTGCGAATTATCGCGGATGTGCCCGAGAAATCTGGCTTTGCGGTGCAGTTTGCAAAATCTGAGACATCTTGCCTAGCACGTGATCTCACTATTCTAATACGCGTCGAAATAGTTGATGTAAATGCCCGCGCAATTGCTCTCTGGACATGTGCTTGCATGGGCTCCTTCACGAGTGACGATGAACACGTGAAGTCACACAAGCAGATATTTCAGGGTACCTACGACGCAACGGCCGTCTACTTGCACTTGGAAGCTTGCGTCTATGATTTCATAGACCAAGCGCAGCAACAGGCCGCCGTATCAGGTGGGAACACAACAGCTACGTGGCTCTATTTCAGAGGCTAGGTATATGGAGAATACTTGGTGGACGCAGCCAGAGCAACTCGATGACTTTCAGAAGGCCGTGGTCGCGCTTCCGCTTGGAGGCGATCATTTGGTTCTCGGGCCACCGGGTTCCGGCAAGACTAATCTACTCGTGCTGCGTGCGACGCACTTGTACGCAGCCGGAATCAAGAATATCAGTGTTCTAACCTTCGGTCGCGTTCTGCGTGAATTCTTGATCACTGGTACCGATAATTACCCGTTCCCTGACAATAAGATACAAACCTACGTCGCGTGGGGCGCCAATATGGTTGTACAGGCGGGTGGCACATTTGATAGCTCAGGTGATTTTAGGGATGTGCGCCATCGCTTGCTATCTCAGCTAAGAGACATTGCTAGCCGTCGGGATCGCGAGAATCAGCAAGACTGCATCTTGCTTGACGAGGTCCAAGATTATTCCGTGGAAGAAGTGAATGCGATCCGCGCCTTTGCAAAGAATGTTTTTGTGGTTGGTGACGACAAGCAACGCATTTACGACGAATCCGGATCGATTGAGATGCTTCGGTCCTCGATATCGAGCATCAAGGAGCTGCCGTACCACTATCGCAATGGCATCAAGATATGCCGGGTAGCAGATGGGATTCGGGGGTTGCTAGATGATCCGGACGGTCTGGAGGCGAATTCGAACTACGACGAAGCGAAATTTCCGTCTACGGTTACGGTACGTGGTCCACTTTCACTTAGAGACCAAGTCGCCGCAGCAATTCCAGATATCGCGACGCAACTGCGCGCATATCCAGAGAGCATTATCGGCGTGCTGAGTCCGACGAACAAAGGGCTGACAGAAATTTGGAATGAGATCTCAGCTTCCTCTCTAGCCTCGAATGCACAGCTACAGCAGTTCACGGAAGGATACGATGCATTGGATCTTGATCGCCGAATAGTGGTAGCAACGATTCATGGAGCCAAAGGGCTAGAATTTCGGGCTCTCCATCTTCTGGGAATGGACCATCTTTCTAAATTCAAGAAGCTTCAGAAAAATGTCGCTTACACTGCCGTCACCCGAGCAAAGACCTCGTTAACAATCTATCACGAGAGAGGCTTACCAGGGTATCTTGAGAGCGGAATAGTAGGTGCGCAGGGGGGAGTAGTCACCCCACCCCCTCTTGCGGACCTATTCAAAAGGAAATAGTGCCCGATGATGTTCGCAACTTCTTTAAGCCGCGAAGAGTTTCTCGGTTGGATAGGTGGCAAGTTAGAGGCGAAGCCCGTCCGATTGGCGAATGTGCGGAGCTCGCTGTCTAGAGGCGGGGATATTTTGCTGGTCTGGAGGGAAAAGCCAGATACCGGACTGGTAGGACTACCGGGGCCGCTTATTTGCATGCCTCAACGAGACATAAAGGAGTTCTTTGCCTTCACAGCGACTTACATCTCCACGTACCAACCATTTTCCGCTTTTTTTCGCGTGGTGTCTCTAGATCTGTTTGATAGCTTGGTTGAACCGCAATCGCATGGTTCTCGTCTAAGACCCAACCAGCTCATGGGCGCGGTGATCGCAGAAGCTAGTGTACAAGCGGGTATTCGGGGTCGGGCCTTATCCGAGTTGGCAATCCAAGCCTGTCTCGCTACTTTTTCGTATGCTGCAATGTTGGGCCTCTCACTTGGGCTTGAAAGGCGGCAGTTTGATATTCTTGCCGATGGCTGGATTCGCACCCGAACACAGCTGACCGATGAAGCACTGAAGTTGCCTCCAGCGGGAGTACGTGAGTTTTGGAGCCTGGTATTGGCTGCTCAGCGCGAGGATCTAGGCCTTGGTTACTCGCCGGAACCAGCTCTGCGCCGAATTCTTCGGTTTTTGATGGTTGCGCTGAGTGCGAACGGTCATCGCCTTCTGGATGAGTGGGGACAGCTCACTGACGGACTTCCCAGTGCGCAGGCGGCGATACTGCAGATGATCGAGTCGAGAGAGGATCGTGTCCGTGCGCTCGACGGTGTGTTGGCTGAGATTCTAACAACAGATAAGGTCGACAAGAAGGTAAGAGAGGTTGTTGCAGGGTATTTGTGTTCGCAGGTCGCCGGTGGGTCAATTCGCTTTCTAGAGCTGCTTCAGCCAATTACCGAGCTACTCCCGATGTCAGCGATGTGGTTTGGGCTTTTCACCTCCATTCATCCAGACACAGATGTCCTGACATCCGGGGATTGTTTGGGCAGAAGGATCGTTCGTCACGCTGGAAATATTGGATCAGTTTTTGACATGCCGAGAGGTGATCTGTCGGCTGACGAACTGCTGGTTTTGATGCCTGAGCGGCGATTGGACATAAGAGTTCGAACCGAACATTCAAATGCGGTTTCGGTTGAGGTATTCCCGACGATTTATGGAACATTTAGGATTCCGAGGGAGATCAAGAAGGAACCCGAATTAAAGGATGTCGCATCACCCGCCGCAATAAGAGAAGTGCGCTATCATCTTCAGCGCCTTAGTCGTGCCATTGAGGCACTCTCTGAGGGCGAGCAGAAGACACTGTTTGGTGAGAACTCTAAGTACGCGTATCGTCCTAAAGCGCGTCGCACTGAGAAATAGAACTAGTTATGGCAGCTTCTGCCTTGCTGCGGCGAAGGCTTTCAGGAAGGCTCCGAGTTCCGTGCTGTCCGCATCGGATACAGCGGAGTAGGTGAGGCCGTCGTCTGACCAGCTCAGGATCGAGAAACCGTTGATCTTCGTGAGCCCGCTGGGACTGGTTCCGGCGTGTACGAAGACGCTGATGACATGCGGGCCCGCCTTGTAGACGAGGACGGGGAGCGCGTCGCGTTGCGGAATGTCGAGCCGTCCGCCGACCAGCGGGTAGCCGGCCTGGGTCAAGTCCATGACGACCGGAGCGACCTTGGTCTTTCCACCGAACCACGGCTTCACGGTGTGCCGATCGGACGAAGCGACATCGATCACGTGACCCGACATGGTCGCGCGCAGATGGGAGGCGAGGATCGCCTGTTGCCAGTTCTGCTCGGTATCGGGGCGAACGAGATAGAAAGTCGTGCTGCTGGCGAGAATGGCGGCCACCGAGGCGGCCATCGCCATGGCCATCCATTGCCGCCGGGGCAATGGGCGTGCAATCGATACCGGCTGAGACTGCGGCAAGGATGACAGGATACGCTCTCGGAGCGCATCGCTGGCGACGGGCTTTGCCAGATCGGCTCGCAACCGGGCGCGCAGGCGGAGCTGCCGCTCGATCTGCTGCCGGCAGGCGGCGCAATCGGCGGCGTGCTTGTCGAACGCCGCGCTTTCGGCGGCGGACAGTTCGCCGTCGACATAGGCCTCCAGGCTCTCGCAATCGATGGCGATGGTGTTCATGGCTGCTGCTCCGGCAATGCCTCCATCAGGAGACGGCGCGCCCGTGACAGGCGGGACATCACGGTGCCAATCGGCACGTTGATGACGGCGGCAATCTCCTTGTAGGAGAGATCGTGCAGCTCGCGCAGGACGACCACCTCGCGAAATTCGCAGGGGAGTGCCGCCACTGCGCGATTGACCTGCTCTGCGCGGTCGCGATGCAGCAGCGCACTTTCGGGGCTCTCCTGCTCTGCGCCGGTCATGTCCATGTCGGGCTCGGTCTCCTGAAAGTCGGGAACATAGACGACGTTTGCCGAGCGGTTGCGGCTCAGCCAGGTCATGGCCGTGTTGCGGACGATCGCCAGCAGCCATGGCCGGAATGCGGCGCCCGAGAAACGGTCAAGGTATTTGTAGGCGCGTAGCATGGCCTCCTGGACGATGTCCTCGCCGTCGGTCCTGCTGCCGGCCAGCCAGACCGCCAGCTTCATTGCGTCGTCGAGCAAGGGAACGGCCAAACGCTCGAAGCGGACGCGCCGATCGGTTTCGGGCAAGATCAGGTCTCCAGTTCCTCAAGTCCCCGGCCGCTCGACGCGACACGACGCGACTTCCACTATACCGCCCGGTCCGGAATTTTATTCCCGGGGCAATTTCGGGGAATAGACGGGCCGCCCGCCCGGGTCTGTTGGGTGTTTGCGCACCCTATCCCGGGAGACACCCGTATGCAGATCAAATTGACGAGACGAGACGCTCTGAGGCTGGCCGCCATCGGAGGGGGCATTGTATTCGCGTCGCGCCTGGCGCCCATGGCCCGGGCCGCCGACGACTTCTACTTCGTTCAGCTCAGCGACACCCACTGGGGGTTTGACGACCCAAAATCCAATCCGGACCCGCGCGCATCGCTGGACGACGCCGTCAAGGCCATCAAGTCCCTGAGCCAGGCACCCGATTTTGTGGTGTTCACTGGGGACTTGACCCACAAGACCGACGACGGGGCGGTGCGCCGCAAGCGGATGGCGGAGTTCAAGGAAATCATCCAGCCGCTGTCGGGCCTGCGGACCATCTTCCTGCCGGGCGAGCACGACGCTGCCGCCGACCAGGGCGCCGCGTTCATGGAGAATTTCGGCGCAACGCATCAGAGCTTCGACCACAAGGGCATCCACTTCGTCACCCTCGACAATGTGTCCGACCCGAAAGGGCTGGTCGGAGAGCAGCAGCTTGCCTGGCTCGCCGCCGATCTGAAGCCGCTGGACCGGGATGGGCCGGTCGTCGTCTTCACCCATCGGCCGCTATGGGACCTGAAGCCGGATTGGGACTGGTTCACCGGTGATGGCGCGCGGGTCACCGACCTGCTTTCGACATTCAAGACTGCGACGGTGTTCTACGGCCACATCCACCAGGAGAACCATCACAAGGCCGGCAGCGTCACGCACATCTCAGCGCGCTCCGCGCTCTATCCGCTGCCGGCGCCGGGCAGCCAGCCGAAAAAGGCGCCGTTGCCCTGGGATGCCAGCGCCCAGGATCACGGCATTGGCTGGCGTGCCATCGCGATGGCTGGAGCGGACGTCAAGACCGAGGAGCATCCGACGGTCTGATCGGCTCGCATTCGGCAAATTCAAAACCACCAACCTGAAAGGATTCCAAATGCCTACCTACACGTTGCGTTTTGCGGCGTTGGCTCTCGCCTGCGCGCTGCTTGGACCCGTCAGCGCGCTCGGCGCCGACACGGAAGAAACGCCAGCGAGCGCAAGTTCGAGCGACTTCGATTCATTGCGCACGCTGGTCGATGCCCAGAAGTACGATGAGGCGCTGACCGGCCTTCGTCAGCTCGACCAGCAAAGCCCCAACAATCCCGATGTGCTTAACTTGATCGGATTCTCGCTGCGCAAGACGGGCAAGCTGGACGAGGCGCTCGACTACTATAATCGTGCCCTTGCCCTGAATCCTCAGCATCGCGGCGCCAACGAATATCTGGGCGAGCTGTATCTGGAAACGAAGCAGCCGGTGAAAGCCCGGGAACGGCTCGACGTACTGCGCCAGGCCTGCGGTGATTGCGAGGAATTCGAGGACCTGAACGCGCAAATCAACCAATACGCCGCGCAGTAGGTCCAGACGCTCCCCGGCCGGCCCCCGCAGCCGGGGAGCGTTATTTCTTCGCCAGCTTGAGCCGGCGCCGCCGGACGATCTGCTGATCGGCCAGCACACCGATCAGGATGACCCCGCCGATCACCGCGAAATTGAGCGACGAGGGAATGCCGAGCAGGTTCACCAGGTTCTGCAGCACCTGCAGCAGAATCGCACCCAACACGATGCCGAGCATCGAACCTTCGCCCCCGCGCAGCGAGCAGCCGCCGAGGACTGCTGCCGCGATCGCGTAGAGCTCGTAGAAATTGCCATGCGAGGCGGGAGAGATCGAACGCGTATACATGGCCAGATAGATCGAGGACAGGCCGCACAGGGCGCCGTTGATGACATAGGCGGCCGCGATGATGCGATCGCTGCGGATGCCCGAATAGCGGGCCGCTTCCTCGTTCTTGCCGACGGCGAACAGATAGCGGCCGAACACCGACATATGCAGGACCACACCCATAATGACAGCCAGCAGGATGAACACTATGAAGCTGTGCGGGATGAGGCCGAACGCCCGGCCGGTGGTCAGCCATTCCAGGGTCGGAAAGTTCATGCCGAACTCGAAACCCGCCGTGCCGTCGTCGGTGTAATAGCGCGCGATCCCGCGATAGATCAGCAGGCCGCACAGCGTCACGACGAAGGGCTGCAGCTTCGCCTTGGTGACCAGGAAGCCGTGCAGCCAGCCCATCGCCGTTCCGCCCAGGACGATCAGCACCACGGCCAGCGGCCAGTACATCTCATGAGTCACCAGGAGGTCGATGAAGATGACACCGAGCAGGGCGAAGATCGATCCGACCGACAGTTCGATGCCGCCGGTGATGATGACGAACCCCATGCCGATCGAGAACATGCCGAACAAGCCGATCAGGTTGGCGGTATTGGCGATATTGATGGGCGATAGGAAGCGGGGGTTGATGATGGCCACCACCGTGCCCACCACCAGGATGAGGACGAGAAGACTGAGATCTTTCTTGTACATCGTCCCCCTATCCCCCCACCGCCATTCTTGTCGTCGCGCGCCCATTCAGATCTTTGCCGACCGCGAGCTGCAGAACCCGATCCTCGCTGAATTCGCTGCGCTCCAGGAAGCCGCTGATCCGGCCTTCGTGCATGACGGCGATCCGGTCGCTGACGCCGATCACTTCCTCCATGTCGCTGGAGATCATGAGGATTGCGACACCTGAATCCGCCAAGCCGCGCATCAGCTCGTAGATTTCACCCTTCGCGCCGACGTCAATGCCTCGGGTCGGCTCGTCGAAGATGATGACTTTCGGGCTCATGCTGAGCCACTTGGCGAGGACGACCTTTTGCTGATTGCCGCCGGAGAGCGACGAAGTCTGGGTCGCGACCGAGGGCACCTTGATCTTGAGCTTGGTTTTCTGCTGCTCGGCATTGGCAGCTTCGGCGCCCCCCTGCACGATCGCAGCGCGCGCGTAGGCGCGCAGGTTGGCAAGGGAAATATTCTCCGCAACCGTGAAATCCAAGAGCAGGCCGCACTGCTTGCGGTCCTCAGGAATGAGATAGAGCCCGCGGTCGATCGCATCGCGCGGCTCCACGATATCGAGCGGCCGGCCGGAAAGGGTAATCCGGCCATCCAGGCGCCGGTCAATGCCGAAAATCGCGCGCGCCAGCTCCGTGCGGCCCGAACCGACCAGTCCGGCCAGTCCCAGGATCTCGCCCGAGCGCAAAGTGAGCGTGACCGATTGGGCGGGAAAAGCAGTTGTGCGCACCTCGGTGAGATCGAGTGCCGTCTCTTGCGCCGGAGTTGCCGGTGGTATGTAAAGCGATTTCAGGTCGCGCCCGATCATCAGGCGGATCATGGCATCGTGCTGGATCTGGCCACGGTCGAGCCTGCCAACCACCTTGCCGTCACGCAGCACGATCACGCGATCGGCGCAGCGCTCGACTTCCTGCAAGCGGTGCGAAATGAAGATCACGCTCACCAGGTTCGCTTTCAGATCGGCGATCACGTCGAGCAGCCGCGCGGTCTCGCTGGCGGTCAGGCTCGACGTCGGCTCATCCATGATGACGAGGCGTGCATCGAGCGACAGGGCTTTGGCGATCTCCACCAGCTGACGCTGCGCCAGGGAGAGATTCGCGACCGGTGTTGCCGGGCCGAAATCGGCGCCGAGGCGGCGCAGCAGCGGGGCGACCTTTTCGTGCAGCGCCTGCGTGTCGATCAGGCCGAGCGGTCCGCCATAGCGCGGCTCTCGCCCGATAAAGACATTGGCCGCGACGTCGAGATTGTCGAACAGGTTGAGTTCCTGATGGACGAATGCGATGCCGGCCTTGGTGGCATCCGTGACGCTCATCGTGGCACGCTCGGCGCCATCAATCCGGATAGCGCCTTCGCTGGGCGCCGCGACTCCGCCCAGGATCTTCATCAAGGTCGACTTTCCGGCCCCGTTCTCGCCCACCAGGCCGATAATCTCGCCGGCCGTCACCGACAGGCTAACGCCCGAAAGGGCGATGACTCCGGGATAGGTCTTGCCGATATCAATCAGATCGAGGAAGGGCGCGGTCGGGGCCGCATGCGGTGCTGACATAGTTCGATCATCGGTGGGTCACGGTGGAGGCGGAGGAGCCGGCGCGATCATAGCATCACGCCGGCCCCGCCTCCATCGCCTGATACTTGTCAGCTCTTGCCTTGACGCTTCTTCAGCTCGGCCCAGAACTCGTCGACGTTGGACTGGTCGATGATCTTGGTCGGCACGATGATCAGCTTGTTCTCTGGGATGAAGCTCTTATCGCCTTCCAGGTACTTGGCCATCATCTTCATGCCTTCGTAGCCCCATTCGTATGGCTGCTGGACCACGGTGCCGACGATGGAGCCCTCCTTGACGCCGCCCAAGGTGACCGGATCCTCGTCAAAACCGATGATCTTGATCTTGCCGAGCTCGCCGGCGTTCTTCACCACCTCGTAGATCCGCGGCGTGTTGTAAGAGTAGAGGCCCGCCAGGCAGTCGATGTCGGGGTGGGCGGAGAGGGCATCCTCGACGTTGCGCTTGGCGCGCGCCATGTCGATATCGTCCTCGCGGACGTCCAGGATCTCGATCTTGGAGCCTTCGATCGACTTCTTGATGCCTTCGACGCGCTCGCGCGCGTTGTCGTTGGCGAGAATGCCGACGAACATGATGCACTTCCCGCCGTTGGGCAGGGCTTTCTTCATCAACTCGCCTGCCTGCACGCCGGCATCGACGTTCGAGCTGCCGATATAGGCGATGCGGTTGGAATCCGGCGCGTCGCTGTCGGTGGTGAACAAGGCCGCCTGGCCGGCGATGCGGTTGAGCGCCTCGGTCGAGTGCTTGGGATCGTCCGGGCTCACCATGATGCCGGCGACGCCCGCCGCCACGAGGTCGTCCATGAGGCGCTGCTGCACCGCGGCAGATGCAGTCTCAGGATACTTGAAGACCAGATTGTAGTTCGGCAGCTCCTCCTGCGCCTTTGCAACGCCGGCCTCTGCCGCCTTCCAGAAATCGGAAGCGCCGTTGACCACGAATGCCAGGGTCTTCTTGTCCGCGGCCTGTGCCGACAGGCCGACGCTCATTGCCAGCGCCAGGGCGGCGCCGGCCAGTATGATTCGCTTCATCATTTCCTCCCACGCGTGACTGAATGCGTGCGTTTCGTGTGACGATCGGACTTCGCTCTCGCCGCCGATCTTGGCCAGTCTATTTGTCTGACAATATCTCAATACGCGAGTTGCGTGGCGGGCGTCAATGAAGGTGGCAGCAATTACGCCAACTGCACAACCGACCCTCAAAAAGATGCGTAAACTGAATGCGCTGCAAGAACTTCAGCGCACACCACAGATGCCGCGGGAACGTGAAACGCCTATTCGCTTTGGCGCAGGTTGCGGATGCGGTCGAACAGGACCGCCAGAATGATGGCGCCGCCGATGAACGTGCCCTGCCAGAATGCGTTGATGCCGAGAAGGCCCAGGCTGTTGCGGATCACTTCGATCAGCGCGGCGCCGACCAGGGCGCCAAGGGCGGTGCCGACGCCGCCGGCCAGGTTGGCGCCGCCGATGACAGCGGCGGCGATGACCTGCAGCTCCATGCCGGCACCGATATTGGTGGTCACGGCGCCGAGCCAACCAGTCTCCACGATTCCGGCGATGCCGGCCGATAGTGCCGAAATCACATAGACGGCCACCTTGATGGGGCGAACGGGGACGCCGGTCAGGGTCGCGGCATGTTCATTGCCGCCGATCGCGAACACATGGCGGCCGAACTTGGTCCAGCGCAAAACGAACCCGGTTAAGAGCGCCAGCGCGATCATATAGAGAACTGGATTGGCGATGCCGAACAGCCAAGCACCGCCGCCGAGCGCCAGCAGCAAGTCGTGGTCCGGGCCGAACTGGAAGACGACTGTATTGTTGGACGCGACCATCGCCAGACTGCGCGCGATGGACAACATCCCAAGCGTCACCACGAAAGGCGGGAAGCCGAGATAGGCGATCAGAATGCCGTTGAACAGGCCGATCAGGATGGCGGTGCCGAGCGCAGCGGCGATGCCGATTTCGATGCTGTAGCCAGCATGCATGGTGACGGCGAGAACCATGCTACAGAGGCAAAGCACCGAGCCGACCGACAAGTCGATTCCGCCGGTGATGATCACCAGCGTCATGCCGAGCGCAATGATTGCGACGAATGTGACGTTGCGGGTGATGTTGTAGAGATTCTTCGTGGTTGCGAAGGAATCCGTGGCAAATGACAGGAAGATGCAGGCCAGAGCGACGGCGATCAGCACCCAGAAGGTCTGACTGCCTGCGATGGTTGACAGCCAGTTGTGCTGCTTCTGGGCGATGGTCTGGTCAAGGGTGGTTGCCATGATCAAGCCTGTTCAATAGCGCCGGTGATGAGCCCGGTCACTTCTTCGGGTGAACTCGCCGCGATCGACTTGTCGGCGACCTTGCGGCCGCGGCGCATGACGATGACGCGGTCCGCGACGGAAAAGACATCGGGCATACGATGACTGATGAGGACGATCGCAAGCCCCTGGTCGCGCAGATGGCGGATGTGGTGCAGCACCTCAGCTACCTGCCGCACGGAGATGGCCGCCGTCGGCTCATCCATCAGCACAATCTTCGCCTCTGACAGCATGGTGCGGGCAATCGCAACCGCCTGACGCTGGCCGCCAGACATCTGCTTAACCAAGTCACGCGGCCGCGTTTCAGACTTGAGTTCGCCAAACAGCTGACCGGCGCGCTTGTACATGGTCGCGTAGTCGAGCACCCCAAGGGGCCCAAGGCCGATGCGCATCTCTCTACCTAAGAACACATTCGCAGCCGCCGTCAGGTTGTCGCAAAGCGCAAGATCCTGATGCACGATCTCGATACCATGCCGGCGCGCATCCACCGGGCGATGCAGTACGAGTTCGCGATCTTCCATCCGCATCGTGCCATGACTTGGGCGGAAGTTGCCCGCAATCATCTTGACCAGCGTTGACTTGCCGGCGCCATTGTCCCCCATCAGCCCCACGACCTGGCCTCCCTCGAGGGAGAGCGAGACGTCGTTGACCGCCTGAATTGCACCAAAGTGCTTCGATATGCCGATGAGTTCGAGCAGTGCCACCCGTCTTGCCTCCCACTCCGCGCCGTTCTTTGATCGGTATCGCTTGAACCGTCAACGCGGATATTGCTGCGATGCAGCTTTGCGTCTGGCGTCAGACCAAGGCCGTGATGAATTTATGCAAACCCCGTTACGGGCGTCAATCGACTGTCGAAAAATCAAACCTCAAATACCTCAAGCTACGGGTTTTGTAGGACAAAACCGTTGACGCATGCGTAACTCCGATATTAGCTAACCTCGGGAGGGGGCGATGTTGATCCTCGTGACCGGTGCGACAGGCAAGGTTGGGCGGAACCTGATCGCTCGTCTGCTCGAGGACCCGCGCTTTTCCGACGCGCGTATCCGCGCGCTTTGTCACAATCGTACTTGCGAGGCGCATGATCGCGTCGACATCATGCGGGGCTCGATTGCAGAGCGCTCAGTCGTCGACCAAGCGTTAGCCAGCGTGACGCACGTCGTGCACCTTGCAACTTGCAAGGAGACACCCGCCGATGTGATGGACGTGACAGTGAAAGGCCTGTTCTGGCTGCTTGAGGGATTTCACCTCAGCAAGACGGCGCGCCAGTTCATCCTGATCGGCGGCGATGCCGGAATCGGCCATTTCTACTATCGCCACGACGGACCGATCACGGAAGACGTTCCGCATATGGCTTATCCGGGCTGCTATGCGCTGTCCAAGGTTCTCGAGGAAGTGATGCTGGAACAGTTCGGGATCCAGTACGGCACCAACGGATGCTGCCTGCGCGCGCCATGGATCATGGAGACGGATGATTTCAAATACACGTTGTCGTTCGGCGACGACGTGTTCGGTGGTCCGGACTGGAAGACCATGGTGCCGGCCGAAGATGCCCTGCGCTATTCCAAGGACGGCACGGTCCCGTTGCTCAGGGATGCCGACGGCCGGCCGCTCAAGCGCAATTTCGTCCATGTCGACGACCTCGTCTCGGCCATCGTGGCGGCGATCGACAATCCGCGGGCGGAGCGGCAGCTGTTCAACATCTGCATGGACCGGCCAGTCGACTATGGCGAGGTGGCCGACTATCTCCACCGCACGCGCGGCCTGAATTCCGTCGACATCCCGAGCAAGTTCCACTCGAACTGGATGGACAACAGCAAAGCCAAATACCTATTGGACTGGCGGCCGGACTACGACTTGGAGATGCTGATCGACTCGGCCTGGAGCTACGAGCGCTCGCAGAGCGACCCTCGTATTGTCTGGTATCCGGGTTGATCATGTGTGGCGTGCACATCGTGCCCGTCTTTCATACTGGGAGGACTGAATGAAAAAACTATCATTACTCGTCGCCGCGGCGGCTCTGGCCTTCAGCGCCGGACCCGCCCTGGCCAAGAAACAACTCGTCATCGTTGTGAAGGGTCTCGACAACCCGTTCTTCGAGGCCATTCATCAGGGTTGCGAAAAGTGGAACAAGGAGAATGCAAGCTCTGAGTACGAATGCTTCTACACCGGCCCGGCGTCGACCTCCGATGAAGCCGGCGAGGCGCAGATCGTTCAGGACGTGCTCGGCAAGGCCGACACCGCAGCCATCGCAATCTCGCCCTCCAACGCAAAGCTGATCGCACAGACCATCAAGACCGCGAACCCGTCGATTCCGGTGATGACGGTTGACGCCGACCTCGCGGCTGAAGACTCGGCGCTGCGCATGACGTATCTCGGCACCGACAACTATCTGATGGGCTATCGGATCGGCGAATATATCAAGCAGCACAAGCCGAAGGGCGGCACCATCTGCACCATCGAAGGCAACCCCGGTGCCGACAACATCCTGCGTCGGGCGCAAGGCACGCGCGATTCCCTGAGCGGGCAGAAGGGCCTGACGGCACTGAAGGGCGAAGGCGGATGGACGGAGGTTGCCGGTTGTCCCGTCTTCACCAATGACGACGGCGCCAAGGGCGTCCAGGCGATGACCGACATCCTGGCCGCGAATCCGAAGCTCGATGCGTTCGCGATCGAGGGCGGCTGGCCGCTGTTCGGGGCGCCGCAGCCTTATCGCGACTTGGTCAAGCCCTATGCGAGCCGGATCGCCAGCGGCGATTTCGTGATTTCCGCCGCCGACACGATCGGCGACGAGGTCGCGATCGCGGGTGAGGGCTTGGTAACGGCGCTGGTCGGCCAGCGGCCGTTTGAGATGGGCTACAAGGCCCCATCCGTCATGCTGGATCTGATCGCCGGCAAGAAAGTCGACGATCCGGTGTTCACCGGCCTCGACGAATGCACCAAGGATACGGTCAACACCTGCATCCAGAAATAGCCTCCATCGGTCTCGAGGTGAGGGGCGCCCAAGGTCGGGCGCCCCTCTTTCTTTTCCGGCTCCATGCGGTGGCGGGCCGTTCTGCCGAACGAACCGCTCACGTGGCATCCGCTACGGCGCGAAGCGCTGCGGATGCGTACCGTCGGCGACACGCAAATCCCGAAAAATCTGCGCGCCGGCGTCGGTTAGGCTGCTGCCAATTCTTGTCACTGGTCTGAGATACAAACTAGACCGTGAGAGGAAATGGACAAACAACGACGAATTGTAAGGAGCCGGTCATGTTGCAATTAATTTCACGCAGGTCGAGCGGCCTCGAACTCCATGTCCGTCATGAGCCTCCATTGCGGTGGCTGGGTGCACTCCTGCCGCTGGCGTTGAGCGCAATGCGGCGAGCTTGGACCGCACGTTCCGACCAAAGGCTGCTGCAGGAATTGAGCGACTATCACTTGCGGGACATTGGGATTAGCCGCGAACAGATTCCTCATATTGTCCGCAGCGGTCGAGACCTCTAGTCGCGCCGGATCGCAGCATCGATCCAATGCCGTGCAAGCATGGTAAAATCGGCTATATTGCACAGGCGCTTAGCGCGTCCGCCTGGGGCTAGTGGGATGTACACGCTCCCGTGACTTGTGAGCACCGGCTGACGGGCTAAGTTGCCTGTCATGTCGGTGTCTCAAGTCACGAGCGGTCGGATGTCTTCATCAACGCGCACGGCGCCATCGCTGACCCCCTATCTTCCCTGGCTCGATCGGGGAGGACGGGTGTCGGCATTCAAGACGCTGGTGTTCGCGCTGTTGTTGCTTCCCGGGATCTATGTCGGGTGGCAGCTTGCGACCCATGGATATGCGCGGCCCTACATCCTCGCCAACCATGATCTCGGTTTGTGGGCGATACGGTTGCTGTTCGTTACCTTGGCCGTCACGCCGTTCCGACAGTCGCTCGGATTGCCGAAGCTGATCCTGGTGCGGCGAATGGTGGGCGTTTCGGCGTTCTGCTACGCCTTCGCGCACTTCACGTTCTATGCCCTCGACAAGTCGCTGCAGTTGTCTGTCGTCGCGAGTGAGATCGTGCTGCGCTACTACCTCACGATCGGCTTTGCTGGATTGATGATCCTGCTGGCGCTGGCCGCGACTTCTACGGATGGAATGGTGCGCCGATTGGGCGGCAAGAAATGGGTGGCCCTCCATCGGCTGGTCTACGCCGCGGGCACGCTTGCCGTCATCCATTTCTTCATCCAGTCCAAAGCGGACGTGACCGAGCCCTTTGTCATGGGAGGCATGTTCTTGTGGCTGATGCTCTGGCGGGTCGCCTCACGCCGCGGCCTGGTGCGGGGCGGCGCAGTATCACTCGTCACTTTGGTCGCCCTGGCCTTGGCGTGTGCCGCTGCGTCGGCAGGTGCGGAGGCGCTCTATTATCATCTCAAGACTGGCGTAGATTTGATGCGTGTTCTAGCGACCAATTGGTCGTTCGCCATCGGCCTGCGCCCGGCCTGGGTGGTCGGTGGCGCGGGGCTTGCTGTCGCAGCGGCTGCGGCCCTTCGGCCGCTCTGGCACCAGCGGTCCGGCGGTCAGCGGCGGACGGTCGCGGCCTGAACAGCCTGGTTCCTAACGTTTCCTTAATGGCGTTTGCGCTTTGCTGGCACGCGGAAACCAATCACCGCGGCGGCCATGCAGGAAACCTGGGACGTCTCTGCCCTGATCGACAAGGGAACACGCATCCACGAAGCGCGCGGCATGACCATGCAGCATCTCGGCATGGAGCTGCGGCACATCGCGGACCGGGCCTTTATCGACTTCGTGACGCCGGAGCAGCGCGCCTGGTTTAGGCGTTGCCTTGCCAAGGTCGCGGCTGGGGAGGAACTCGGCGTCATCACCGCGGACTTGCAAACCGGCGCCGTCGCGCCACGTCCATTCTTCGTCACGGCCCGTCCGGCCAAGACACGGGACAAATGGTGGCTGATGTTGACCGCCAATTTGCCGGAGGCGCTGCGCCCGGCAGTCCGCAAACCGGACAAGCCGGCACTCGCATCCGGTCACGAATTCATGCTTCTGGTGGAAAGCGCCGCCCAACAGGTCGGCGAGCGGCTGGATCTGATGCGGGTGAATGCGGCCGTCCTGGGCAACGACGCAGTAGCCTCGCCGGAGGCGCGCGCCGACTTGCAGGCCGAGTTCGACCAGATCGTCCTCAACGACGCCTACGATGGCATCGCTTCGCGAACCGGAGCAGGCGAGTATCTGTTGCTGCGCGACCGCGAGGTCCCCTCGGGTGCTTTGCTCGCGAAGCTGGGAGCAGCGGCGGAAAGTCGCTCCATCGCGCCGTCGCAGCTCGGCCTCGAGACCAATTCGCTCCAATTGTCGAGTTTGGGGCCAAATCTCAACCCGGCGGGCCTCCGCCGTGCTGCTGCCAATCTGCGCCATAGCGACCGACCTGCCCAGGAATGGGAAGGCGTGGTCATGGAGCAGCCATTCTGGTTGCGTCTTCCCGTCCTGGCCGCAGGACTTGTGCTGATTCTGGGGATCGCCTGGCTCGTTCTCTAGCTTGCCGCTAGCCCCATCCCAGGTGATGAGCGGTATTAGCCCAGGCGCGCAGAGCTGCGACCTAGAACTTCCGGGATTGCACGATGTTCGCGATGATCGTGGTCTCGCCCAGTGCTTTACATGCCTCGATCCGATGGAGCCCGCTCACCAGCACGTAGCGCGCCTTGTCCGACCGCACCAGGATCGGCGTTTCCTGCCCCTTGTCCGCGATGCTCTCCGCCAGCGACAAGACCTTCGCTGAATCGACCGGCTTGCGCAGTGCCTGAGGCACATAGATCTCTTCAATCCTGATTGTCACCGGCTTCATCGGCGCACTGTCCTAACGGGCGGTTGACGGAGGTCAGGGAACCTGACCTGCACGCCTGCGCGGGGTCAAGGTGAATCGACTCAAACGATTCGCCAGGCCGGGAGGCGCAGCCGCACTGTCGTGCCATGGCCCTTGCGGCTTTCGATATCGAGCGTTCCGCCATGGAGCGCGGCGAGGCTGCGCGAGATCGGCAGGCCGAGGCCCGTACCTTCGTGCGCTGTGAAGGAACTGGTGCTGCGGGTGAAAGGCGACCAGGCGGCTTCGATCTCCTCCGCTGTCATGCCCGGTCCGTTGTCGGCGATCTCCAGAGTGATGCCGCCCTCGGCGTCGCGTGCGACGGCGACCGCGACGCGCCCGCCCTCGGGCACGAACTTGTACGCATTGCCGAGGAGGTTTACCAAGATCTGCAACAGCTTCTGACGATCCGCGCGCAATCGAACGCCGGTGCCGCCCGGCGCGACATCGAGACGCTGGCCCTTTGTCGCGAACTGCCCCTGCAGCATCGCAACCGCTTCCGCAATTACTTCGGAGACGTCGAACTCGGTTTCGGTCAACTCCATCTTGCCGGCTTCGATCTTCGATAGATCGAGTACGTCATTGATCAAGTTGAGCAGGTGATGTCCGCCTGAGAGAATGGCCTCGGCATATCCGCGATAGATCGGGGAAACACCCGGCCCGACATGTTCCTCTGCGATCAGCTGCGCAAAGCCGATGATCGCGTTGAGCGGCGTCCGCAGTTCGTGACTCATGTGCGCGAGGAAACGCGACTTTGCCAGATTCGCATGGTGCGCCTCGTCTAGCGCCGCGACCATGCGCGCTTGAGCACTTGCAAGCTGCTCTTCGCGTTCCTTCAGGTCGGTGATGTCGATAATATAACTTTCCAGGGACTTCCGATGAGTTTCCGGATCTTCCGTCGTCCATCCGACCTCGCGCGCCCAGCGTTGTTCTTGGGTCACAGGATGGGTGAAGCGGTATTCCAGATCGTAGACGCCGCCCTGATCGCGACGGCGCTGTTCCGCCGCCAGGTAGAGCGGACGGTCCTCCGGATGAACAGCCTTGTACCAAGCGCGAATGTCGGCGTAGCCGTCGGGCGAAATCGTCCCGAACATTGCGATGGCATCGCGGCCGTAGACCTTGACGCCTGCCTCGTCATAGCCGAATTCGTTCTTGCCCTGACTGCCATGGCAATAGGCAATGTTGCGCATATTGTCGAACAGCAACTGCAGGCGCCGTTCGCCTTCGCGCGCCATCTGCTCGTTGCGGCGTTCTTCCGTGACGTCGATATAGACTCCAACCGCGCCACCATCGGCCGTCCGGCACTCCGCGACGCGAAACCAACGCCCGCCGGAATGATATTCGTAAGAGGTGCTCTGCGCAGCGTGACGCTTGAGCCTCTGCGCCACCATGGCCGCCGCCGTTTGGCCGGCGGGAACATTGCTGGGCAGGCTGTAGAAGATCGATACGAGCTCGGCGAACGGACGGCCGATTTGGACCTCATCCTGCTGAGTGGGATAGACCAGGGTCAGATACGTCCTGTTGAACGCGACCAACCGGTCCGCAGAATCCCAGCGCGCCAAGCCGACCCGTGCCAAGTCGAGCGCCGAACTCAACATGTCCAAGCTGCTTGCTTCCAGGTGGCCCTCCATCCCGAAGCATCCAACTCCCCCGGAGCAAGTCTATGAGCAATCGCAAACTTCCGGCAACTGTCCGGTGGGATCACCACAGGTTGTGGTGCTGCAGACCTATTTCCGACTTGGCAATCTTCAACATCAAGCAATAATGGCAGATATTCGGGCACAGATGCGGAACAGCGCAGCGACCCGTTGCGTTAATCGTTCGGCGAGCCCGGGGGAGGACGACAATCACGAGTCCAGGGAGGACCTCATGCGGCAAATCTTCGGCCTTGCGGCCACCATCCTTGCCATCCAATGCGCTCTTTCGGTGAGCGCGCGAGCGGAAGTAACCATATCGATTTCCTGCAGTTCGCTCGGCATCGAACAACAACTCTGTCAGTCAGGCAGCGAAGCCTGGGCCAAAGAGACCGGCAACAAGGTGAAGCTGGTGGCGACGCCAGCCGACGCCAACGAGCGGCTGTCGCTCTACCAGACGCTGCTGGCGGCGCAATCGCACGACATCGACGTCTTCCAGATCGACGTAGTCTGGCCGGCGATCCTGGCGCCGCATCTCGCGGATCTCACGGCCTCGCTTTCCGAACAGGAGCGGACCGACCAGTTCAAGACACTGATCGAGAATGACACGGTGGACGGCAAGCTGGTTGCGATCCCGTGGTTTGTCGACGCCGGACTGCTGTATTACCGAAAGGACCTGCTTGAGAAGTACGGCAAGGAGCCCCCCAAGACCTGGGCCGATCTAGCAGATGCGGCGAAAGCGGTCATGGAAGGAGAGGCGAAGGCCGGAAACACCGCGATGCAGGGCTACGTCTGGCAGGGAAAGGCCTATGAAGGCCTCACCTGCAATGCGCTGGAATGGATCGCGAGCTTCGGCGGCGGCAGCATTGTCGATCATGAGGGCATGGTCACCATCGACAATCCACAAGCCGTCAAGGCGCTGCAAACCGCGAAAAGCTGGATCGGAACGATCTCGCCAAAAGGCGTGCTCTCCTATGCGGAAGAAGAGTCACGCGGCGTGTTCCAGTCGGGCAACGCCGTCTTCATGCGCAATTGGCCATATGCCTGGGCGCTCGCAAATGCCGAGGACAGCCCGGTGAGGGGCAAGGTGGGCATCGCTGTCCTGCCGGAGGGCGACGGCACAGACGCGCGGCACGCCGCAGCACTCGGCGGACAGCATCTCGCCGTGTCGCGCTATTCGGAGCATCCGAAGGAGGCGGCCGACCTGGTGCGCTATCTGACCTCGGCGCCGGAGCAAAAGCGGCGCGCGCTCGAAGGTTCTTTCAATCCGACCCTGCAGAGCCTATATGCGGATTCCGAATTAATCGCCGCCAATCCGTTCTACAAGGATTTCCTGCCGATCGTGGAGTACGCAGTGGCGCGGCCTTCGACCGTGACGGGGCGCCGCTACAACCAGGTGTCCAGCGCATTCGTACGGGCGGTTCACGGTGCGCTGCTGGGCCAGGGCGAAGCGGCGGCGAGCCTTGTGGATCTGAACAAGGAGCTGGAGCGGTTGGGCCGTGGCGGCCACTGGTAGCGGCGGCCGGGAATGCCGGCAGCGCGGCCGCATACCTCCACGCAGGACCTGATTACCGCCCACACCAAGGCAACGTCGGGCAGGGCGGGGCCGACGCTCGAACAGCAGCGCGCCCGCGTCGCTTGGCTGTTCGTGGCCCCGATGCTGGGCGCCGTCGCGCTGGTGGCAGCCTGGCCGCTGGCGCGCACCATCGCGTTCAGCTTCACCGACGCCTATCTGTCCGACCTCGATCACTGGCAGGCGATCGGGTTCGCAAACTATGCGGCGCTGTTCCAGGACCCACTCTGGTGGGGTGCGGTGGCGACGACGCTGCTGTTCGCCGTTACTTCGGTGGGATTGGAGACTCTGCTTGGCCTGGCGATCGCGTTGACGCTGAACGCTCATATGCCCGGGCGCGGGCTCCTGCGGGCGGCAGTGCTAATTCCGTGGGCCATCCCCACCGTCATCTCGGCCAAGATGTGGGGCTGGATGCTGCACGATCTCTACGGCGTGGTGAATGCCGCGCTGTTGAAGCTCGGCCTGATCGATGCGCCGTGGGCCTGGCTGGCGGAGCCGAGGCTGGCCTTCGCGGCGGTCGTTGCCGTCGATGTGTGGAAGGCAACGCCGTTCATGACTCTCCTGATCCTGGCGGCGCTGCAGGTGCTGCCGAAGGAGATCTATCAGGCCGCCAAGGTCGATGGCGTTCCGCCGATCAGCATGTTTCTGCGCGTGACATTGCCGCTGATCCGTCCCGCATTGCTGGTCGCGATCATCTTCCGCGGTCTCGATGCCATGCGCGTGTTCGACGTGATCTATGTGCTGACCGGCAACAACCCGTCGACCACAACCATGTCGGTCTATGCCAGGCAGCAGCTGGTCGACTTCCAGGATGTCGGCTATGGCTCCGCCGCTGCCACGTCGTTGTTCCTGATCGTCGCCATTGCCACCGCAATCGTGATCACGCTGGGCCGGGTCAATGTCGGCGCGACGGGAGAGCGCCCATGATCCGCCGATTCCTCGGAAGAGCGGCGTTCTATCTGCTGATCGCCGGGATCATCTTCTATGCGGTGTTCCCGTTCTATTGGGCGATCGTCTCCTCGCTCAAGACCGGGAGCAGCCTGTTCCAGGTCGAGTTCTGGCCAAGCCACCCGACGCTCGAGAACTATGTCGCGCTGTTCAAGGAGCAGCCCTTTGCGCACAACATCGTCAATTCCCTGATTGTCGCCGTGGCGGCGACGGGCATCTCGCTGTTCCTCGCGCTGACGGCGGCCTATGCGCTCGGCCGCATCCGGTTCCGCGGGAGAACCACGATGCTGCTGGTGATCCTGAGCATTTCGATGTTCCCGCAGATCGCCGTCCTTTCCGGTCTGTTCGACCTGATCCGCGCCATCGGCCTGTACGATTCCTTGACGGGGCTGGTGATCGCCAACCTCATCCTGACATTGCCTTTCGTCACCTGGGTGCTGACCACCTTCATGCGCGAGATGCCGCGCGAGCTGGAGCAGGCGGCGATCGTCGACGGCGCGAACGACTGGCGAATCCTGACTCGCATATTCCTGCCGATCATGGGGCCGTCCTTGTCGGCGGCGGGATTGCTGGCCTTCATCCTGGCATGGAACGAGTTCCTGTTCGCGCTGACATTCACGCTCTCTACCGACAAGCGCACGGTCCCGGTCGCTATTGCGCTGATCTCCGGCGCGACGGCCTACGAATTGCCGTGGGGAAGAGTGATGGCCGCATGCGTGATCGTGACCGTGCCGCTCATCGTCCTGGTGCTGGTGCTGCAGCGCTACATCATCTCCGGCCTGACGGCCGGCGCGGTCAAGGGCTAGCCGCGATCCAGCACGCGGATCAAGCGATCGTAGAGCGGCGCCGGAAGCAGACGCATGAACCCGGCGATCCAGGCAAGACGCGTGGGAAAACTGACGAAGCGCTTCTTGCGCAGGATCGAGCGCGCGAGAATGTCGGCAGCGGGATCGAGCTGCATCGACATCGGCTTGGCGCGCTGCCTTTTCGTATCCTTGGTCACCACGAAGCCGGGCGCGGCGAGGGTGACAGAGATGCCTTTCTGCGCCAGATCGATGCGCAGGCTCTCGATATAGTTCATGAGCGCGGCCTTGGCGGCGCCATAGGAGGCCGCGCGTGGCAGACCGCGATATCCGGCGATGCTGCCGACGGCCACGATCTGGCCGCTGCCCTGTTTCAGCAATGTGGGCAGGGCGGCCTCGATGAAGTTGACGACGCCGAACAGATTGAGCTCGAGCGCGGCGCGAATCTCGTCGCTGGTCAGATGCTCCGGCAACTGGCGGCCACCGCCGCCAGCATTGAGGATCAGCCGGTCGATCCGCCCATGCTTGTGCAGGACCTCGGCCACGCAGTTGCGCGTCGCCTCTCCGATCGTGACGTCGCAGACCGCGATCTCGCTGCTGCCGCCGTCCTTCGCGATGTCGGCAGCCACTTCCTGGAGCAGGCGCAGGCGGCGGGCGACCAGGATCACATGATCACCGTGCCGCGCCAAACGGCGGGCGAGAGCGGCGCCGATGCCCGACGAGGCGCCGGTGATCAGGGTTATCGGTTTCGTCGCGCTTGCCAAGGCCTCTAGTCCGCGATGCGCTGCATGGCGTCCGCGATCGCCTGGTCGCGGCCCGCTTCCGTCATCTGGGCGCGTGCGTGCCGCTTGAGGTTGCGACGCGCGTCGCGATAGTAGGCCGTGCGCTTCATCAGCGACATCGCGAGCCGGTTTAGCATGCTGGACGGCCAGCGCATCGGGCGGTCGAAATCGAACAGCAGGATGGCGCGCTCTTCGTCGCTGCCGTTTGACACGCGATGCAGCATCGAATCATCGAAGACGAAGCACTTGCCTTCGTGCCAATGAACCGGCTGTCCATCGACCACCATGCGGCAAAGGCGCCATTTCTGAGGAACGACGAGACCGAGATGCGAACGCAACACGCCCTTGGTGATGCCACGATGGGGTTTGATGCGGTAGTTCGGCGCAAGGATGGAAAACCAGGCCGAGCGCAATCCCGGGACCTTGCGGAGCATGGCCGCGGTCTTCGGGCAGCGGGCCGTGTTGCCGGTCAGCTCCTCGCCCAAGCCCCACAGGAAATAGGCGCGCCACTTCTGCGAATGCGAGATGCGGGCCTGGTCGGGCGAGATCTTGTCCAGGAAGGGGATGCGCTCACGATCTTGGAGAATGACCTCGAGCTCGGCCCGGACCTCCTGCCAGTTCGCTTCCAGCTCCGCGACAAACGGAAAATACTTGTTCGGAATGAACGGGACGTCCGGAACCAGCGACTGGCGGCTGTAGAGCTTGGCCAGCATCTTGAGTGTGCCGAGCCCGAGCATCTTGATCTTGGCGCGCCGCCATGCCTGCCAGGGGGATTTGCCCTCTGTCCCGCGTAATGCCTGTGCTCCTGCCATTTGACCCCGAGATGTGGCTCTTGCGCCCGGATTCATACGGGGGCTTGCCAACAGGACGCAAGGTCGATCATGTCGCGGGGATCGACGGAAAAGACACATGATTCCAGTGCAGTTGACAGCGGAACTGGGGGATATCGTGCTCGCGGTCTTCGAGGATCGCGCGCCGGCCAGCGCCGCCTATTTCCTGGCGGACGTAAGGGCCGGGCGCTACGACGGGGCCTCCTTCTTCCGGCTCGTGACCTTGGCCAACCAGCGGGCTGAGAAGGGTCGGCAAATCGAAGTGATCCAGGGCGGGCTCCGTCACCAGAGCGAAGACCTTCCGGCTGTCATCCCGCACGAGACGACCGCCATGACGGGGCTGCGGCACGTGAAGGGGACGGTCTCGCTCGCGCGATTCGCGCCGGGTGCCGTCTACCACTCGTTCTTCATCTGCCTGCGGGACGAGCCGGCACTGGATTTCGGCGGCGCGCGCCATCCCGACGGCCAGGGGTTCGCTGCGTTCGGGCGGGTGGTGGAGGGGTTCGACGTGGTGGAGCGAATCTTCGGGCGGGCAGAGGCTGAAGAGTATCTCAGGAACGAGATCAGGATAGACCGCGCGCACGCCCTCTAA
The DNA here is from genome assembly GCA_041398065.1 of Dongiaceae bacterium. Taxonomy (GTDB): domain Bacteria; phylum Pseudomonadota; class Alphaproteobacteria; order Dongiales; family Dongiaceae; genus Dongia_A. Next base: position 64,000 of record JAWKVL010000005.1, read on the forward strand.
ACGCTCCCGCCCGCCGTCAGGGCCTAGCTGATGGCGGGCGGGGTGAGCAACAAGCGGACCCTCGTCAGAGCAAGGGATAAAAGAGCCTTACGAGCAGCCGCTTGTTGAGCCGCAGGTCGTGCACTTCATGCACGTCCCGTTCCTGACCAGGGTGAAGTTGCCGCACTCGCCGCAAGCGTCACCCTCGTAGCCTTTCATCTTGGCCTCGCGGATGCGCTCCAGCCGGCTCTCGATCTCCTTGGCAAGATTGGGCGAGGAGATCAGCGCATCCACCTCTTCATGGCGCTCCATGTGGACGTGGAGCTGGGTCTCGTCGTGGCCGTCGCCGTGAACGTGGCTGTGAACTTCGTGCGGGCTCGGCGCGAGGGCGGTGTTGCCGATGATCCCGCCACGCGCGACGTTGGAGAGCACCACCAGGTTGGAGCGCACATAGCCCGTCGAGGCGATGCGCTTCACGCTTGCGATCTCCTGCTGTGAGTCCGGCAGGTCGCCCTGTGCCACGCCGCCGCCCAAGGCATCGGGATAGAGGTCGTGGGACTGGACATGCGCCAGATCGTTGCGGCCGAGATAGGAAATGGCGAGCTCGCGGAAGATGTAGTCGAGGATCGAGGTCGACATCTTGATCGCGTCATTGCCTTCCACGATGCCGTTCGGCTCGAACCGCGTGAAGGTATAGGCCTCGACATACTCCTCGAGCGGCACGCCGTATTGCAGGCCGATCGAGATCGCGATCGCGAAATTGTTCATCAGGCTGCGGAAGGCGGCGCCTTCCTTGTGCATGTCGATGAAAACTTCGCCCAATGTGCCGTCTTCGTATTCGCCGGTGCGCAGGTAGACCTTGTGGCCGCCGACGATCGCCTTCTGGGTGTAGCCTTTCCGGCGTTCCGGCAGTCGCGTGCGGCCTTTCTGGACCTGGCGCTCGATGATGCGCTCGACGATCCGCTCCGCCACGATCGGGGCGCGGGCGGCGATCGGCGCCTCGATCACCTCCTCAACCACATCCTCGTCACCGAGCACGGAGCTGGCGAGCGGCTGGGACAGTTTGGAGCCGTCGCGGTAGAGCGCGTTCGCCTTGATGCCGAGCCGCCAGGACAGCATATAAGCGTCCTTGCAGGCTTCGACCGAGCTCTGGTTCGGCATGTTGATGGTCTTGGAGATGGCGCCGGAAATGAAGCTCTGCGCCGCCGCCATCATGCGGATGTGGCTCTCCACCGAGAGGAACCGCTTGCCGATGCGACCGCACGGATTGGCGCAGTCGAAAATCGGCAGATGCTCTTCCTTGAGGAACGGCGCGCCCTCCAGCGTCATGGCGCCGGAGCAGTAGGTGTTCGCCGCCTCGATCTCGGCCTTGGTGAAGCCGAGCGCCGACAGCATGTCGAAGGTCGGCTCATTGAGCTGTTCCGAGGTGAGGCCGAGCGCGGCCTGGCAGAATTCCTCGCCCAAGGTCCACTTGTTGAACACGAAGCGGATATCGAAGGCCGAGCCGAGGGCGTTCTCGATCGATTGGAGCGAACCGGTGGTGAAGCCCTTCCCCTTCAGCGCATCGTGATCGATTCCGGGCGCGCCGGACAATGTGCCGTGGCCGACCGCGTAGCCTGATGATCTCCTCGATCTCCTCCGGCGCATAGCCGAGCTTGTCGGAGGCGGCCGGGACCATTGCGGTTGATGATCTTGAAGTAGCCGCCGCCCGCCAGCTTCTTGTATTTGACGAGCGCGAAGTCCGGTTCGATGCCGGTGGTGTCGCAATCCATGACCAGGCCGATCGTGCCGGTCGGCGCGATCACGGTCGCCTGCGCATTGCGATAGCCGTGCAACTCGCCGAGCGTCAGCGCCTGGTCCCAGGCTTGGTGCGCGGCGTCGAGCAGGGCGGCATCCGGGCAATTGTCGTGGTCGAGCGCCACGGGCAGGACCGAGAGGTCCTCGTAGCCCGACGGCTCGCCATAGGCGGCGCGGCGATGATTGCGGATGACCCGCAGCATCGCTTCGCGGTTCTTGTCGAAGCTCGGGAAGGTGCCGAGCTCGCCCGCCATCTCCGCCGACGTGGCGTAGGAAACGCCCGTCATGACGGCGGTCAAAGCGGCGGTCAGGGCGCGACCCTCCTCACTGTCATAGGAGAAGCCCATCGCCATCAAGAGTCCGCCGACATTGGCGTAGCCGAGGCCGAGGGTGCGGAAATCGTACGACAGCTGTGCGATCTCCCTGGAGGGGAACTGCGCCATCATCACCGAGATCTCGAGCACGATGGTCCACAGGCGGACGGCGTGGCTGTAGGCCTCGATGTCGATCCGCCCATCTTCCTTCAGGAAGGTCATGAGATTGAGCGACGCGAGATTGCAGGCCGTGTCGTCCAGGAACATGTATTCCGAGCACGGATTGGACGCATTGATGCGCCCCGATTCCGGGCAAGTGTGCCACTCGTTGATGGTGGTATCGAACTGCACGCCCGGGTCGGCCGACTGCCAGGCCGCGGCGCCGATCTTTTCCCACAGATCGCGCGCCTTCACGGTCTTGTGGACCTTGTGGTCGGTGCGACGAATCAGGTCCCAGTCGCCGTCCTCGATGACCCGTTGGATGAAGTCGTTGTTGACCCGGACCGAGTTGTTCGAGTTCTGACCCGAGACGGTCAGATACGCGTCGCTGTCCCAGTCGGTGTCGTAGGTCTTGAACTCGACCTGGCGATAGCCCTGTTGCGCGAAATGGATGACGCGCTGGACGTAGTTCTCGGGAATCTTGGCCTTGCGCGCCTCGCGAATCGCGGCCTTGAGCGCCGGATTCTTGGCGGGATCGAACTTGCCTTCACCCTCGCCCGAATGCGCGGCCTTGATCACGCGGTTGAGGTGGATGTTGCAAGCCTGGGAGCCGGCGACCAGGGCCGCTACCTTCTGCTCCTCCACCACCTTCCAGTCGATGTATTCCTCGATGTCCGGGTGATCGAGATCGACGGTCACCATCTTGGCGGCGCGGCGAGTGGTGCCGCCCGACTTGATGGCGCCGGCAGCCCGGTCGCCGATCTTGAGGAAGCTCATGAGACCGGAGGACCGGCCGCCGCCCGACAGCTTCTCGTTAGCGCCGCGGAGTCTCGAGAAGTTCGACCCGGTGCCGGAGCCGTATTTGAACAGGCGCGCCTCGCGCACCCAGAGGTCCATGATGCCGCCTTCGTTCACCAGATCGTCAGCGACGCTCTGGATGAAGCAGGCATGGGGCTGCGGATGCTCGTAGGCCGAAGCGGAGGCCGTCAGCATGCCGGTCTGGAAATCGACATAGTAGTGGCCCTGCGCCGGCCCATCGATGCCGTAGGCCCAATGCAGGCCGGTGTTGAACCATTGGGGCGAATTCGGCGCGCCCATCTGCAGCGCCAGCATGTAGCGCATCTCGTCGTAGAAGGCGCGGGCATCCTCCTCCGAATCGAAATAGCCGCCCTTCCAGCCCCAATAGGTCCAGGTGCCGGCCAACCGGTCGAATACCTGCTGGGCGGAATGCTCGCCGATATAGCGCTGATCAGCCGGCAGCCTTAGCAGCTCTTCACGGTCCGGCTCCTTGCGCCACAGCCATTCAGGGACGTCGCGCTCGACCACCGGGCGCAGCTTCGCCGGCACGCCGGCCTTGCGGAAATATTTCTGCGCCAGCACGTCGGACGCGACCTGCGACCAATCGGCCGGGACCTCGATATCCTTCAGTTGGAAGACGATCGAGCCGTCCGGATTGCGGATCTCGCTGGTCGTCTTCTGGAACGCAACCTCCGCGTAGGGCGATTGGTCATTCTTGGTGAATCGGCGCTCAATACGCATGTTCATCCCCCGCTACAGCCGCATTACGCGGAATCCGCCACCCTGCCGAAGAAACCGCTTCAACAACGTGGCCTAAGTTGTTCAGATCGGTCGCTATATCTTGCGGGTGGCCCCGCAGCGACATGCTTAATATAGAGCGCCGGGGACGCGTCGGCGCAAGCAAACATTTCTACATATTGTCACATTTGGAGCTTGACGAACCTACATCTAGTGGCTCCCCCCAGCATCTTGTAGGTGTTGCGGCCGCCTGTGGATAACTCATGCCAGCAAATTCAGGCATTTCCGCGCCGCGCCATTCCGACCAATGTCGAAATAGCAAGGAAAATCAAAAGCATGAGCATGCCGATCCATTGCCGCGACGACACGTCTTCGTGCAGCAACAGAATAGCTGCGAGAGTTGAGAACAGGGGCTCGAGGTTCATGGTGAGCGCGGACTGCGCCGGAGAGATCAGCATCAGCCCCAAGAACAGGAACAGGATGCCGAGCGTGTAGCAGACGCACACAGCAAGGGTCGCCAGCCAGCCCACCGAAGTCTGCGGTAGCTGCAGTCCGCCACTGACGATCAGATAGAACCCGACAGCCACCACCACCCAGAAATTCATCCATGCGTTCATGATGAACGGATGCGCTCGCGCCATGGCAGCTCCACCGAACAGGGCGATCATCGCAATGCCGCCGGCGGCGGCCAGCGCGAAGGCGATTCCCCGCCAGTCCAACGTGCCAAGCTTGTTGGATGATGCGACCACGAGGCCAGCAAAGGCACCGATCAGGCAGAGCACCTGAGTCCAGGTCATGCGCTCGCGTCCGAGCAGAGGCGAGGCGATGCCCACCATCAGCGGATAGGTGTAGAGCAGGAGCACGGCCAGGCTGACGCTGATGTAGAAGACCGAGGACAAGTAGCCAAACGACATCGCCAGGATGCAGATCCCGAATCCAATGGTGGTCACGACGGTCTTGCGCGGCAGCAGGAGGCCGCGCCTCATAGTGAGATGAAGCGCGCCGAGGACCAGCATCATGCAAAGAGATCGCAGAAACACCTGCGTGGCGGGGTTGCTTCCCGAATCATAGGTGATGCGCGCGAAGGTCGTGACCAGGCTGACGAACAACGCTGCCAGCAGCGTCACGCCCAGCCCGAGCATGCGTTTGCGGCGCTGGTCGGCGAGTTCGAATGGCGACAGGATGGCCTCCTGGATTCGGAAGGACCCGCAAGGTGCGGAAACAAGTGACTGAGAGCAACCCCGTATCGTTTGGTCCAGCGCGGCCCGAGGATGCCGGGGCTATTGCCGCGGTTATTCAACGAGCCTTCGCGGCGTATCGCGGCACGCTGCAACCCGAGCCAAGCGCACTCAAGGAGACGGAAGACTCGATCCGCTCTGCCCTGGGCTCGGAGTCATTCGTCATCGCCCGGCAAGCGGGCCGGGTTATCGGGTGCGTTTCGGTCAAGGACCGGGCCGGCGTCGCCTATGCGCGTCGCCTCGCGGTGGAGCCGGCACAACAGGGCAAGGGACTCGGGCGCGCCCTGATGATGGAAGCGGAGGCACTCGCGCGCCGGCTTGGCTTTAACCGCTTACATGTCGAAACACGGCTTGCCCTTGCGGGCAATCGGGCCCTGTTCCGGGTATTGGGCTTCCAGGAGGGGACTCAGCACTGCCACCCCGGATTCACTCATCCGACCTACGTCGAGCTGGAGAAAATCCTGGTTTGACCGGTACTTGGCCGCCTTCCGGATCATTTCGGTCAGCTTGCCAGCGGCAGGACCCGCCGATATAGTCCGCGGCAATTCGCGACTTTGAGGCTCACAGACTCCATGTCCTTCGGCACGCGCGTCTTTACCTGGCTCCATGGCGAGCATGTCGGTACCGACGAATTCGGCAATCGCTACTTTCTGGACAAGCGTAGCAAGGGAAAAAAGCGGGAGCGGCGCTGGGTGCTCTACAAGGGCAAGCCGGAGGCGAGCAAGGTGCCGCCGGAATGGAATGCCTGGCTGCACGGGACAATCGCCCAGGCGCCCGTCCAACGCGCCCCGGTCCGTGCCTGGCAGAAGCCGCATATACCGAACCTCACCGGCACGGACCTGGCTTATCGGCCGCCTGGGCACGTTCTCAAGGGCGGAGTGCGGGCGCCAGCTACCGGCGACTATGAGCCGTGGGTGCCGAACTGATCGAGGATCGATGGTAGTGGAACAGACTGGGGCTGTTCCGGCCATTTAGGAGGGACCGAGAGGGCAATGGAGCGCAATACACTCGAAACCGTCCTGGGCGCCGTCGTGCTGGTCGTCGCGGCGTGGTTTCTCTATTTGGTCTATTCGCAGACCGACGTGAGCGCGGACACCGGGGGATATCAGCTCCAGCTTCGCTTCGACAGCGGCGGGTCCACGCCGATCGGCACAGACGTACGGATTGCAGGCGTCAAGGTGGGATCGGTGACCGACCAGCATTTCGATCCGAAGGCCTATCAGGCGGTCGTGACGATCGAAGTCGATGATACCGTCAAGCTGCCCAAGGATACGTCCGCCGTGGTTACCAGCGACGGTCTGCTGGGCGACAACTACATCCTCCTCAATATTGGCGGTGATACCGAGATGCTCGCTCCGGGCGAGCGCATTCGCAATGTGCAGGGCGCCATAAATTTGGCGGATTTGATCAACAAGTTCGTGGTCGGCACCAACAGCGGCAGCCCCAGCAACTAGGCCACAGAAACAGGATGCTGATGTCATCCAAGGGCAACGACAAGTTCGGCGGGACGACACGAGGAAAGGGCGGCCATGTTTGGCGGCAGCCCGACGGCAATCCCGTGTCCTGCATCGAAAAGATCAAGGTGCTGAACCAGAATCTCGACGAGATCAGGCAGCTGGCGCAGGACGCGCTCGAAGACGCGATCCTGATGGGCTGCGACGAAACACAAGTGCGCGCCGTCCTGCAGGCGCTGGTCGAGGATCTGCAGAACCCCTATCGGAAGGACAAATGAGGTATTTGCCTGCGGCGTTTGCCGCGGCGATGCTGATCACGTCGATCACGCCCGCGCACGCCATCAAGATGGATGAAGCGGTGCTTCAGGGGCTCGACAAGATCACCGCCCGGATCTCCACCATCAAGGTGGGGGTGGGCGAGACGGTCAATTTCGGATCGTTGCAGATTACCGTTCAGGCGTGCGACAAGCGGCCACCCGAAGAGACCCCGGAGAGCGCCGCCTTCCTGCAAGTGGTCGAGCAGAAGCCGGGCGAAGCGCCAGTCACCCGCTTTTCGGGCTGGATGTTCGCTTCCAGCCCGGCGCTTTCCGCAATGGAGCATCCGGTCTACGACCTCTGGGTTCTGGACTGCGAGAACAAGGATGGATCGGCTCCAGGCCAGACGCCCGACGGCCAGCCAGCACAGGAAGGTTCGGCGCCCGCCAACTAGCTAAGGCGCGATACCGTTCAGCATGTCGGAAAGCGCGGTCATCGGCAGCTCTGCCGGGAACGAAGCGCGATGCTTGAGCGCTTCGGTGAGGTGCTTGCGATAGAGGTCGCGCGAGATCTCGATCGCGCCGAACCGCTCCAGGTGCTTGGTGACGAACTGCGTATCAAGCAGGGCGAACCCGCCGCGCTTCAATCTTGCCACCAGATGGACCAGCGCCACCTTGCTGGCGTCGGTTTCGCGGCTGAACATGCTTTCGCCGAAGAAAGCGCCGCCCAGTGCGACGCCATAGAGGCCGCCGACCAGCTCGCCGTCCAGCCAGGTTTCGACCGAATGTGCGTAACCCATGACGTGGAGCTTCCGGCACAGATCGAAGATCGTGTCGTTGATCCAGGTCTGGCGGCGACCGGGCGCCGGCTCGGCGCAGCCCCCAACCACATCCTCGAATGCGCGGTCGGCAGTCACATGAAACGGGCCCTTGAGGACGGTTTTCTTGAGGCTGCGCGGAACGTGGAACTCGTCGAGCGGCAGGATGCCACGCGCGTCCGGGTCGATCCAATAGAGATGCGGGTCGTGCCGCGATTCGGCCATCGGGAATATGCCGATGGCGTACGCCCGGAGCAGCATCTCCGGCGTTATGCGGGGCGAGCCAGCACGATTCGACATGGCGCCTCCTTCAACATGGCAAGCCTAACGCAAATAGCGGCCGTGGCATAGTCACCGCGCAAGGCTTCAACAGCCGGGACGCAAAATCATGACACCGATTCAAGTCCGAATGATGGCGGCATACGGCGCGTGGATGAACGGGCGCCTGCTCGACCTGTGCGGCATGCTGACCGATGCCGAACGGAGGCGCGATCTCGGCGCCTTCTTCAAATCCATACACGGCACGTTCGATCACCTCATCTATGGGGACATTGCCTGGATGGGGCGGTTCACTGGAAGCCCGATGCCAGTCAAGCCGATTGGCGAGATCGTCCACGAATCCTGGAGCGCGCTGGACGCGGCCCGTCGCGCGATTGACTCCCGCATCGAAGAATGGGCGGTGACCGTGACGGAGCCGTGGCTGGCGGAGAACATGTCCTATGTCAGCGTGAACGACGGGAAGACGCGGGTGCTGCCGCGCTGGGTCCTGGTGGCGCACATGTTCAACCACGGGACCCACCATCGCGGCCAGCTCACGACGCTCATGAAGCAGCTGGGGCTGGAGCCGGGCGTCACGGATCTGCCCTGGCTGCCTGCGCTTTATGACGGCGGGGTGCTGAGCGCGACACAAATGTGATCGGTGGGGGCCTTTACATTTGCGGCTGATAGCGCAGGATAGCTCCGCCATTCACAACGAATGGAGGTGCTCATGAAAAACACATCAAGGCTGGCGCTGGGGCTCGCGGCTGTTCTGGTCGCTGCCCCGGCGTTTGCCGAGTGCCCAGGCCACTCCAGCGTAACGGCGCAGTCTCAAAGCACGCCAGCGCCGGTGGCCCAATCGACACCCGCACCGGCATCGACGGCCGCGGCCGCCGACAGCACGGTCATCCTGACACAGAATCAGACGCAGCAGACGACGGTTCCGTCACAGGAATAGATCGTCTCGACCGGGTGTTAATTCCGAGCGCCGGCATCACACCCGGCGCTCTTGTTTTCGGGAGTGGGTTACGCCTGCTGATCCGCGACGAACTTCTCCAGCCAGCGGATGTCGTAGCTGCCGTTGAGGAAGTCCGCAGCGCCCATGATGCGGCGATGCACCGGAATGGAGGTGTGGATGCCATTGATCACCATCTCCTCCAGCGCGCGGCGCAGGCGCATCATGCATTCGTTGCGGCTGCGGCCATGCACAATCAGCTTGGCGATCAGGCTGTCGTAGTGCGGCGGGACGCGGTAGCCGCCGTAGAGCGCCGAATCCACCCGCACGCCAAGTCCGCCGGGAGCATGAAAGTCCGTCACTTTGCCCGGCGATGGCATGAAGGTTTCGGGGTTTTCGGCGTTGATGCGGCATTCGATGGCGTGACCGTTGAACGAGATGTCCGCCTGGCCCATTCCGAGCGGCGCGCCGGACGCGACGCGGATCTGCTCACGCACCAGATCGATGCCGGTGATCATCTCGGTAACCGGATGCTCGACCTGCAGGCGGGTGTTCATCTCGATGAAATAGAACTCGCTGTCCTGGAACAGGAACTCGATGGTGCCGACCGAGCGATAGCCCATCTTGCGCATGGCGGCGGTCGCAATCTCGCCGATTTCGGCGCGCTGCTTGCCGTTGAGCGCGGGTGAGGGCGCCTCCTCGACCAGCTTCTGATGACGGCGCTGCAGCGAGCAGTCGCGTTCGCCCAGATGCACCACGTTGCCGTGATTGTCGGCCAGGATCTGGATCTCGATGTGGCGCGGATGGGAGAGATATTTCTCCATATAGACAGCGTCGTTGCCGAACGACTTCATCGCCTCGCTGCGCGCCATCGACCGGGCCTGGGACAGTTCGCGCTCTCCTCGTTGGCGACGCGCATGCCCATTACCGCCGCCGCCCGCAGCCGCCTTGGTCAGGACCAGTAGCCGATCCTCTTGGCCCAACGCTTGGCGTCCGCTTCATCCTTCACCTCGCCGTCCGAGCCGGGCACGACCGGGATCCCGAAGCGGATGGCGGCGTCCTTGGCTTGAACCTTGTCGCCCATCAGCGAGAGGTGATCCGGAGCCGGGCCGATGAAGGTGAAGCCATGCTCCTCCACCATGGCCGCGAAGCGCGCATTCTCCGACAGGAAACCGATGCCGGGATGGATGGCATCCGCGCCGGTGATGGTGGCCGCGGAAATGATCGCCGGCATGTTGAGATAAGATTCACGCGACGGCGCCGGGCCGATGCAGACGCTCTCGTCCGCAAGGCGCACATGCATCGCATCGGCGTCGGCGACCGAGTGAACGGCGACGGTGCGGATACCCATTTCGCGGCAGGCGCGATGGATGCGGAGCGCAATCTCTCCGCGATTGGCGATCAGGATCTTTTCGAACATCGCCTGATGCCGGGCCTAGGCGATGACCATCAGCGGCTCGCCGAACTCCACCGGCTGGCCGTCCTGGACGAGGATCTGCGTGACGGTGCCGGCATGCGGAGCAGGAATCGGGTTCATCACCTTCATGGCTTCGATGATCAGGATGGTCTGGCCCTTCGCCACGCGGTCGCCCATCTTCACAAAGGCGGCAGCATTGGGTTCCGGCGCCAGATAGGCGGTCCCGACCATGGGCGAGGAGACCGAGCCGGCCGCCGGAACCTCCGCGCCGGCGGGCGGCGGCGTCAGCGACGCCGCGGGCATGGCGGCCGACGCGGCGGCGGCCGGCACCGCGGCCGTCATTGCACCACCCGCACCGGCATTCACGCGGATACGGGCATCATCGGTCTCGAACTCGATTTCGGTGAGGCCGGTCTCCTTCAGGAGCTTGGCCAGCTTGCGGATCAAGGCCTCATCGATATCGAACTTGCTCATGCGTTGTCTTTCTTGCTGACGAGCTCCGCCATCGCGTCCACCGCCAGCACGTAGCCGTGTGCGCCCAATCCGCAGATGACGCTGGTGGCGGCCTGGCTGGTATAGGTGTGGTGGCGGAAAGCCTCGCGGCGGAAGATGTTGGACAGGTGCAATTCGATCACCGGCTTGTTGGTCATGCGCAAGGCATCCAACAAAGCGATCGAAGTGTGGCCGTAGGCGCCGGGATTGATGATGATGCCTGCCGCGCCGGTCCGGGCCTCCTGCACCCAGGTGACAAGCTCGCCCTCCAGATTCGATTGTCGGAAATCGAGAGCGAGGCCAAGTTCCTTGGCCCGTCGCGCGCACATGCGCTTGATGTCGGCCAAGCTATGTGGTCCGTAGATCGCGGTTTCCCGGACTCCCAGCATGTTGAGATTCGGGCCGTTCAGAATCAATATCTTAGGCGATTTCGCCAAGACCCGTCCCCCGCCGATTCGACCGTTCGGGACCTTATAGCTGTGGCGGTGGGCGGGCGCAATCCGCTGACAATCCACGGCGGAAGACGGCAGTAGCATGGAGCTTCTTAGCGCGGTCGGCGGCGGGAGGATGCATCAGGATTGGAGGCGGACCATGGAATATCACGTCGGGCGACTGATCGATCACGTGCACCTGAAGGTGCGCGACGTTGCGGCAAGCCGGCGGTTCTATGATGCCGCGCTCGCCGCCTTGGGATTGCCGGCGACGGAAGGCGGGGCCGACTACTTCTCCGCCGACGAGCTCTTTGTCAGCGTGGCGAAGCCGCCGCACGAACCGCTGACTACCGGGCTACACATGGCGTTCCAGGCCGCGGATCAAGAAGCAGTCCGTCGCTTTCACGCGGCCGCCCTCGCCGCCGGCGGCCGCGACAACGGCGCGCCAGGCAAACGGGACTATCATCCGCAATATTTCGGAGCGTTCGTATTCGACCCTGACGGCAACAATATCGAGGCGGTGTATCACGGACCCGTCGAGCGCTCCACGCCATCCGTCGTCATCATGCGGCTGGCGCAGAAATAGCGGAGCCTCTAGCCGGCCTTGGCGCGCGCGGCCGACACGAGCTTCTTCATGTCATCGAGCGATACGGCGCCCGGCACTAGCTGCTTGCCGAACAGAAATCCAGGCGTTCCCGTGATTCCGAGGGCGCCGGCAAGCGAGTCATTGGCCTGTAACTGTCCCTGGATCGCGGGGTCCTGCATGTCCGACTTCAGCTTGGCCGGATCCGCACCGACCGAGGCGGCCAGCTCCAATAGAGCGGCTTCGTCGAAGGAACCCTTGTGCGCCATGAACGCCTCATGCACTTCGGCGTATTTGCCCTGGCGATGCGCCGCCAAGGCGATTTTCGCGGCGACCACGGAGTCCGGGCCGAGGATGGGGAAATCCTTGTAGACGAGGCGGATGTTCGAATCCTCCTTCAGCAGCTCCGCCAGCGAATCCGAGACCCGCTTGCAGTAGGGGCAGCGAAAGTCGAAGAACTCCACCACCGTGACGTCGCCCTGTGGATTGCCGACGACCGGGTCCGCCGGGTTGTTGAAGATCTGGTCCTGTTGCTGTTCCAGGGCCATCTGCGCGTCCGCTTCCTGCTGCTTCTGCGCATTCGCTTGCGCCTGCTTCAGGGCAGCCATCACCTCGTCAGGATGGTTCCTGAGGAACGCCGAAATCTGCTCGTCGACAGAAGTCGTCGGAGCCGGCGCGGCAGAGTCGCGGGCAACCGCGAACTCCTTGAAGGCGTAACCGCCGGCGGCAGCAATAATCAGGGCAAGGGCGATCAGGATCGCGCGCATCGAACCGGTCTCTCAGAGTGGGGCAGCCGCCTGCACCATAGCCGGATTGGCGGGTGCAGCGCCACCGGCATCACGAAATTGTCAATCATCCTCGGCCTGGTCGGCCGCGAACTGGATGTCCTGGGCCTTGAGGTAGCCTGGCGAGCCTTCCTTGAGGCCCTTCATGGCACGGTCCGCGAAGGCCTTGGCTTCCTTGTTCTTGCCGCGGGCCAGAAATTCCTCCGCCTGAGCCAGGGTTGCCATCGGCTCGTTGCCGGCCCGCCCATACGCCGTCGCAAGGAGGTGAAAGGCGTGGGCGTTCTTCGGCTCCAGCCGCACCACTTCGTTGAGATTCTTGGTCGCCGCATCGAGCAGCGACGGATCCTCCAACCCCACTTGCGCTTCCGCCAGCTCCATCCGAATCAACGGCTCATCTGGAGCCAGATCGAGCGCCCGCTGGTAGAGTGGCAATGCATCGGCTAGGCGGCCGCGGTCATAGTAGATCTGCGCCTTCTGCTCGATGAAAAACGGATCGTCCGGCGCCTCCTTGAGCAGGCTGTCCATAGTGGCGATCGCTTCGTCGGTGCGCGATACGCGAAACAGGGCGATCGCGCGCGCATAGCGTGCGGGCACGCTCTGGTCCTTCTCCGGATACATCGTCATGACGCGCCCCAGCGGAAGCAGGTAGCCATTGAGCTTCGCCAACATGCGCTGATGGCGCATCATCAGCTCGGGCGAATCCTGGGCGTTCGCATAGGGCGATTTCTGCAGCGCTGCTTCGGCGGCGTCGATACGTGTCGCGGTGAGCGGGTGGGTGCGCAGATATGGGTCCTGATTGAGGCTGGAGAGCGCTTCCTGCCGCCACAGCACCCGGAAGAAGTCGACCATGCCCTTTGGCGATTGCTTGGTTGCGTCCAACAGGCGGAACGCGGCCTGATCGGCGGCGCCTTCCTGGGCCTGTGAATACTGCAGCAGGTCGCGCTGAGCGATATTCTGGCCGAGCGTCGCAGCACCGACGCCGACGCCAGCATTGCCGCTCGCGACTCCGACTGCAACGCCAGCCAGGATTCCGATGATCGCTTCGATCGTCGCGTTCTCGAGTTCTTCCTTTCGGCGGGCGAGATGGCCACCTTCGATGTGTCCAGTTTCGTGTGCGAAGACGCCGATCACTTCGTTGGGCGTTTTCGTCTGGGTCAACAAGCCGGTATTGACGAAGACCTGCATCCCGTTGGAGACGAAAGCGTTGATCGACTTGTCTTCGATGATGTGGATCTGGACCGCCGAGGTATCCAAGCCGGCCGCGGTGAAGATCGGATCGGCGTAGGCGCGCAACGTCGCCTCGATCTCCGCATCGCGGATCAGGCTGGCCCCGCGCGACTGGGCCTCGGCCTCAAGCGTCGGGGCCAAGGTCAAGGCGGCTGCGACGGCAACGCATATGGCACGCCGCATCGGCCCTCGGCGGCGAGGCTGAAGTCGGCCAGCCCGGTTGATCAGTTCCATGGTCCTTCTTATGCTCGCGGCCGAATCGTTAAACCCGCCAGGATCGGACGGAGTTCCTTCATGTCTTTGGGCCATCATATCTCATCGGGCGAGCCAACCGCGACCCCCCTCCGGGCCGGCCATAGGGCCCGGATCCAGGCACGTCGGCGCACTTCCGGCGTGGTCGGGGGCTTGGTTGGGACGGTCCTGGCGGTCACTGCCTGCACGCGAGGCGGCGCCCAATATGCGGGCGAGCTTTATACCGTAGACAACTTCTATGGCGGCATTGTGGCGGATGAGCCCAGGGCCGCGCTGGTGGGGCGGGAGGTGCTGGGCGCCGGCGGCAACGCCGCGGACGCAATGGTGGCCGCCTATTTCGTCATGTCGGCGACCATGCCGTCGACCGCAGGCCTGGGCGGGGGTGGAGTCTGTGTCATCCACCGCGCGGAGAAAGACAAGATCGCGAGCGAAGTGCTCGATTTTCTGCCGCGCGCGGCGGCGGGCGGCTTGGTCGCGGTTCCTGCCTCGGCGCGTGGCATGGCGGCGCTGTGGGCCCGCTACGGCAAGCTACAGTGGGCGCAATTGGTGGCGCCCGCGGAAAATATAGCGCAGACCGGTGAAGCAGCGAGCCGCGCGCTCGCCTTTGATGTTTCGCTCGCGGAGAAGAAGCTGCGCGCCGATCCTCAAACGGCTGCGCTATTCACGCGCGCCGACGGCAGCATGCTCAAGGAAGGAGACAATCTCCGGCAACCGGAACTGGCGAGCGCCCTCGGCCAGATCAGGGCCAGGGGACAGACCGAGCTTTATGGGGGCAACTTGGGACTGCAATTGGTAGCGGCGGCGCAAGCCATCGGTGCGCCGCTGACCATCGAGGATCTGCGCGGCTTCGATGCGAAGTTCTACCAGCCGCTTGGCATCCCGTGGGGCGACCAGACCGTCTTCCTGCCGCAGCCGCCGGCCGCTGGCGGTGTCGCGGTCGCGCAGATGCTAAAGGCGTTGGACGCTGCCGATGACAAGAACCGCGCCGCCTTTCTCGCCGATGCCAGCATGCGTCTGACCGCCGACCGTGCGCAATGGATGGGGCCGCTCGGCGATGCCAAGGAACCCGCCGATACGCTCATCTCAGACGAACATGTGGCGGAAGTGATGAAGGGGCGTCAGTCGGGTCGTGCGACGCCAGCCGCGAGCCTGCCGGTTCCCGCGCAGCGCTTGCCGGAAAACCCGTTCGCTGCATCTGTCGTATCGGTGGATGCGGACGGATTGGGCGTCGCCTGCAATTTCACGATGAACGCGCTGTTCGGAGCGGGGCGCATTGCGCAGGGTACGGGTATCATCCTCGCGCCCGCGCCCTCGGATCGCGGCTTCGGCTACTCTGCTCTGGCTCCGCTGATCGTGGCGAACAACAACAATGGCGAACTCTACTACATTTCCGCCGCGTCCGGCGGCATGGCCGGAGACGTGACGGAAGCCGAGCTGCTCTATGCCGTGACGGAAGAGCGGGTGCCGCTTGAAACGGCGATGGCGCGTTCGCGGGTCTACAATGGCGCGGATCCGGACATCGCCTATTTCGACGTTAGTGGAGACGATAGCCCGCAGGCCGCGCTTTCCGCCGCCGGCTATCAGACGGAACAGCGCGAGGCGTTGGGTCGCATCAATGCCATCTTCTGTCCGCGCGGGACGCCGAGCGATCCCGATTCCTGCCAGTTGCGCAACGACTATCGTGGCAACGGGCTTGCAACCCTGGTAAGCGGGAGGTAAGCGGGCCGTGGTTCTCAAGGTTGCACGACGCGGCCGTATCGATCCATTCATCGTGATGGAGGTGATGCGCGCCGCTGCGGAACGCGCGGCCACCGGCGCAGACGTCGTGCATCTGGAAGTGGGGCAGCCATCCACGCCGGCGCCGCGCAAGGTGCTGGAGGCAGCGCGGACGGCGCTCGACAAGGAATTGATCGGCTATACGCTCGCGCTTGGCATCCCCGATTTGCGCGCGCGCATCTCGCGGCACTACCGCGAGTTCTACGGCGCCGATGTTCCGGCTGAGCGTATCGTCGTCACCACCGGCTCGTCCGGCGGATTCCTGCTCACCTTTCTGACCGCGTTCGAGCCCGGCGACCGTGTGGCGCTCGCGAGCCCAAGCTATCCTTGCTACCGCAACATCCTGAGCGCGCTCGGTGTCGAGCCGGTGATCGTGCCGATGGAGGCCGACACCAAGTTCCAGCCGACGGTTGCGGCGCTGGAGCAGGCGGAGCGCGAGATGGGAGAGCATCTGGACGGGCTCATCGTCGCCAGTCCATCGAACCCGGTGGGCGCGATCGTGCCGGAGACGGAGCTGCGGGCGCTTGCTGGCTATTGCCGACAGCGCGGTATTCGCTTCATTTCCGACGAGATCTATCACGGCATCACCTACGGCGTTGACGCAACGACGGTAGCGTCGATTGACGAGCAGGCGATCGTGATCAACTCCTTCTCCAAATACTTTTCGATGACCGGCTGGCGGCTCGGGTGGCTGGTGGCGCCACACGATCTGCTGCAGCCGATCGAGCGGTTGGCGCAGAATCTTTTCATCTCGCCGCCGACCTTGTCGCAGCACGCTGGCATCGCCGCTTTCGACGCGCACGAGGAATGCCAGGCCAACGTCCGGCGATATGCCGCCAACCGCGAGCTGCTTCTGAACGATCTGCCCGGCGCCGGGTTCGACCGCCTGATCGCAACGGACGGCGCGTTCTACGTCTATGCCGACGTTGCGCGCCTCACCAACGACAGCGTGGAGTTCTGCCGCCGCATGCTGGCCGAGACCGGCGTCGCCGCGACGCCGGGCGTCGACTTCGACGGCCAGCGCGGCCATGCCACCATGCGCTTCTCCTTCGCCGGCTCGACCGAGGATATGGCGGAGGCAGTGAAGCGGCTCAAGGCGTGGCGGCGATAGCGGGCGCTTGACGCTCACCGATCTCTGCTATCTTGTCCGCCTTTGGGGATAGGGATCGGAGTTATGTGGCTTCTCATCAAGCTCGTCGTCATCGCATTCGCCATCTTTCCGGCGGCGGTGCTGACGGCGTTTCTGGTCAGCCACTATCGCAAGCGGATGGGATGGCGGCTCATCGTCCGCACGCTTTCGCTCGGCGTCGTGTCCGGCATGCTGGTGCTGGCAGAGGGGCCGATCATCCACTGGGCCACGAGTTTTGCCATGCCCGGTGTCGAATCCGCGCTCGCTTCCGCCTTCCTCGGCGCGGCAGGGCCCGAGGAAATTGCAAAATTCCTGCTGCTCTACTTCATCGTGCAGGAGCACAAGGATTGCGATTCCGGCGGCGACCTGTTCTGCGGGGCGATGCTCATTGGTCTCGGATTTGCCGGTCTCGAGAACGCGCTTTACCTGCTGAGCAGCCCGGATTGGCTCGGTCTCGGCACGATGCGCGGCGTGCTGTCGGTGCCGGCGCATGTGGTGTTCGGCGCGGTGATGGGCCTGTTTGCCGCGCGAGCCTATCGTGGCCAGGCGCCAATATTGAGCTGGGCCCTGGCTCTCATCGTGCCTGTGCTCGGCCACGGCTTCTACGATTTTCCGCTCATGATGTGGAATGAGCTGACGCATGTGCCGTTCGAAAATCCGGATCAGGTATGGCGGGAAATGTTCTGGTTCCTGATGGCGATGCTTGTCGTCTCTGGCGCCGCCGCATTCCTGATCTGCCGGTTCGAAATGGTGGAGATATTCACGCACGACACGGCGGACGCGGATGTCTACCTGCCCGCGCGCTGGGCGGTCCGCCCGTGGCGCGCGATCGGAACGCTCTTTGTGCTGTCTGCCGCGGCGGTCGGGCTGGTGGGGCTGTGGCTCGTGCAATCGGACGAGTATCGCGGCGCATTTCTGCTGGCGCCGTCGGTGTTCCCGCACGCCTTTGGCTGGATCATGCGGCTGCAGCCGCCCGAAAAGGCAATCGGAGTACCTCGCGTTGCCGAGCGATAGCAATGGATGCGCCCTCCGCTTCGATTGCAAAGTCTGCCGCGGCGCGTAATCCTGCATGGGCGATGGTTCCGAACCTCCCGAGTCGGAAATGCCGAAGGCGACAGCCGCATTGGACATTGCCGAGATCAACTCGCCGCGCATTCATCGGCTGTTTGCCTACTGGCAGGCCCAGCAGCGTTTCCGGGACGGTAGCTTGCCGCGGCGGAGCGACATTGCTCCCGATCAGATCAAGGATCTGCTGCCGAACGTCATGATTGTGGATGTGGAGCACGATCCGTTGCGGTTCCGTTACCGGCTCGTCGGAACGAGCGTGGTTGAGTACAACGGCCTCGAGTTCACTGGCCGCTATTTGGGTGACATCGGCTGGCCCGAAGAGCAGGAGCTGCTCGACAGTTATGTCGAGGTGGTGAGCAGCCGCAAGCCGGTCTTCGGATCCTTGGCTTGGAAGCTCACCACTGGCGCCGTCGGGCGATGCGAGTTCGCTCGACTCCCCTTGAGTGAGGACGGTACGGTCGTGTCGCGAATTCTCGCTATGGAGGACTATGATTTTCCGCGTTTCGATGCTCTACCCAGCGAAGGCGAGGCGTCATGACGGCGTCAGATAGGGCGCAAGCCGCGAGGTATCTGATCCAGCTTGAAGGTGGGCGACCCAAACGTCGTCGAAATGATGGTAAATCAGATATTCAGACTTGATTTTTCGCAGATCGATTCGCCGCGAATTCACCGTCTCCATGACTACTGGAAGTCCAAGCGGACCGCGGCGAACATGATCCCGCTTCGCTCAGACTTCGATCCGACCGAGCTCCGCGACCTCCTGCCCAACATTCTGATCGTAGACGTGGAGCATGACCCGCTGCGATTCCGCTATCGCCTCGTCGGCACGCGCGTGGTCGAATTCAACAGCCAGGAGTTCACAGGGCTCTATCTCGGCACGATCGGCTGGCAGGAGGAACAGCAATTGATCGATGCCTACACGGACGCTGCGACCGGCAGGACGCCGGTTTGCGGGCACTATACTTGGACCCTGAAAAGCGGCAGCACCGGAAAATGCGAGTTCGCGATCTTTCCGTTTGGCGACAGCCGGCAAAGGATCACGCAGATCTTCGGAATCGAGGATTACGACTTCCCGCTCGACAGTCGCGATTCCCAGTCACGTGCCCTGAAGTGACGCGAGCAATCCGCTACTGTGCGTCCGCCGCCACTTGCATCTTCACGATACGGTCCTGCGGTGCGCTGACCAGGCCGTTGTCGCTCGGATCGCCTTTCTTGATGCGATCCACGAACTCCATGCCTTCGACCACCTGGCCAAAGATCGTGTATTGGCCATCGAGGTGCGGCGCCGGCGCGAAGCAGATGAAGAACTGACTATCCGCGCTGTTCACGTCCGACGCGCGGGCCATCGAGACGGTGCCGCGCACGTGCTTGGCCGCCGAAAACTCCGCTTCCAACCGCCGGCCGGAGCCGCCAGTTCCGGTGCCCGTCGGATCGCCGCCCTGGGCCATGAAATTCGGGATGACGCGGTGGAACGGTGTGCCGTCATAGAATCCCTGGCGCGCCAGCTCTTTGATGCGTGCGACGGTTTTCGGCGCAAGGTCAGGCCGCAATTGGATCACCACTCGGCCATTTTTGAGATCCATGTAGAGCGTGTTCTCGAGGTCTTGCGCGAGCGCGCGGGACGTTCCGGCGGCCGCCAGCGCAGAAGTGACGAGCACGCCAAAGGCGCGGCGGGAGATAATGCTCATGGAAAGCTCCTTGGCGGGTTCTAGGCCATCGCCTTCTTCAGGTTCTCGTCGAGCTTGTCAAGGAACTCGGTGGTCGTCATCCACTTCTGGTCAGGCGAGATCAGCAACGCCAGATCCTTGGTCATGAAACCGGATTCGACAGTGTCGACGCAGACCTTCTCCAGCGCCTCGGCAAATTTCTGCACATCCGGCGTATTGTCGAACTTGCCGCGATACCAAAGGCCGCGGGTCCAGGCATAGATTGACGCGATCGGATTGGTGGAAGTCTGCTTGCCCTTCTGATGCTCGCGATAGTGCCGAGTGACTGTGCCGTGCGCGGCTTCTGCTTCCACCACATTGCCGTCCGGCGCCATGAGAACCGAGGTCATGAGGCCGAGCGACCCGAAGCCCTGCGCGACCGTGTCGGACTGCACGTCACCGTCATAGTTCTTGCAGGCCCAGACGAAGGCACCCGACCACTTGAGCGCACTCGCCACCATGTCGTCGATCAGGCGATGCTCGTAAGTGATCTTCTTGTCCTTGAACTGCGGCGCGAACTCCTTGTCGAACACCTCCTGGAAGATGTCCTTGAAACGCCCGTCATAGGTCTTGAGGATGGTGTTCTTGGTCGACAGATAGACCGGCCAGCCAAGTCCCAGCCCATAGTTGAAGCAGGCGCGGGCAAAGCCACGGATGGATTCGTCAAGGTTGTACATGCCGAGCGCAACGCCGGCACCCGGGAAGCTGAAGACTTCCTTTTCGATCGGCTTACTGCCGTCGGCCGGCTCGAACTTCATGGTCAACTTGCCTTTGCCGGGCACGATGAAGTCGGTGGCGCGATACTGGTCGCCGAAAGCATGACGACCGATCACGATGGGTTGGGTCCAGCCCGGCACCAAGCGAGGCACGTTCTGACAGATGATCGGCTGACGGAAGACGGTTCCGTCGAGGATGTTGCGGATCGTCCCGTTCGGCGACTTCCACATCTGCTTGAGGTTGAACTCCTTCACGCGCGCCTCGTCGGGCGTGATGGTGGCGCATTTGACGCCGACGCGATGCTGTTTGATGGCATTCGCGGCGTCGACCGTGATCTGATCCTCGGTCTTGTCCCGGCTTTCGATGCCCAGGTCATAGTATTTCAGATCAACATCGAGGTAGGGCAGGATCAGCTTGTCCTTGATGAAGCGCCAGATGATGCGCGTCATCTCGTCGCCATCCAGCTCCACGATCGGATTCTTGACCTTGATTTTCGCCATTCCCTTGATTCCTCCGAGGATCGCCGCTCAGCGCGCAGGGCGCGGGAACCGCGATGTTGCATCGCAAAATCGGGCCGCAGAATAACATCGCGGTCCGGAATTTCCAGCGCGCGGAAATCGTGCGGTAGGCCAACCTAAATCCGCTCTGGGTAGCTCGGCTCGCGGGTCTGCGGCTCCGCCTCCAGCAGGTCGAACAGGCGGCCGACGCTACTGGCCACCGAGAACAACTGCCGTGCGGCAGGTCGGGCGAAGCCATTGTCGATCACGTGGTCGACGAGGTCCAAGAAAGGGTCCCAATATTCGTCGTGATTCACCAGGATGATCGGCTTGTCATGCATGCCGAGCTGGCGCCAGGTGATGATCTCGAACGTCTCATCGAGCGTGCCCATGCCGCCCGGCAGCACGATAAATGCCTGAGACAGGTCGAACATCATGCGCTTGCGGGTATGCATGCTGTCGACGATCTTGAGTTCGGTCAGGCCGCGGTGCCCAAGCTCCGCCTGCTGCAGATGCTCGGGGATGATGCCGATCACCTCGCCGCCGGCGGCCAAGGTCGCGTCCGCGACGGCCCCCATTAAGCCGATGCCGCCGCCGCCATAGATCAGGCGGATACGATGCTCGCCGAGCGCGCGTCCAACATCAGTGGCAATCTTGAGGAAGGTTTCAGAAGCGCCATTCGAGGCGCCGCAATAGACGCAAACAGACTTCACAATCTGACTCATTTCCAATCCAAGGGGCCATCCCCTCGGCCTTTCTTTTTTACCTCTCTGGTCGTGACACTTATGGCGGGAATCAGACGCTCGGGCAAGTATGCGAGGATAGCTCATTTGGGGCAGAAAAGGGCCGATTTGGTGGCATTCCAGCAACAGTTTGCCTGCCGGACGGGGCTTCGACTATCCATCGAAGCATGCATTTTACGTTGATTTTCGCGCCAGAATGCGGTTCCACAGCCTATGACTTCGTTCTTCTGAGTCACCAGCCGGTCTGATACTGTTGTGCAACAGGCTGGTCACAGGAGGTTTTGTTGACGCGGGTCGCACTGACCGGAACGATCGGTGCTGCAGTTCTTGTGGTCGCGCTCGGCCTGTTCTTCGCAATCTACCAGCAGGATCAGGACGATAGCAGTGATGCGCCCGCATCGGGCCAGACGGCGGCCGCGCCCGGAACCGGCAGCGCGTCGCCGGCCGAGGCCGGCACCGGAGCCAGTTCTGGAGAGACTACGCAGTCCGCGAGCGTCCAGGGTGGGGGAGCGGTCCCAGCCCAGCAGCAGGCTGCGCCGGAAAGCGGTGAGAGCGTATCACCGCCGCCGAGCTTCGACGTCGTACGTGTCAATCCGAGCGGCGATGCCGTGATCGCAGGTCGTGCCGAACCGGAATCCGAAGTGACGATCCTCGACCAGGGCAAGGCGATCGGCTCCGTAAGAGCAGATGGCCGCGGCGAGTGGGTGTTCCTGCCCAACAGCGCGCTCGATCCCGGCGAACACAGCTTCACGCTCGAAAGCAAGGCGCCGAGTTCCGACACCGCCGAGGCGCCCAAGCAGGAATCGGAGACTTCGGTGGTCGTGCTTGTGCCGGAGGTGGCGAAGGACATTGCCGGGCGAGCCAGCAACCAGCCGGCCGGCGCGCTCGCCATTGAAGTGCCCAAATCGGGCAATGGACCGACCCGCGTGATGAACGTGCCGAACCAACCCGCCGAAGCTTCCGCCGGACCACCAAAGGGGCCGGAAATTTCCGCAATCGACTATGACG
This sequence comes from Dongiaceae bacterium, assembly GCA_041398065.1. Lineage (GTDB taxonomy): Bacteria > Pseudomonadota > Alphaproteobacteria > Dongiales > Dongiaceae > Dongia_A. The sequence goes on from JAWKVL010000005.1 coordinate 86,593, forward strand.
CCAGCGGCCGCGCTATCCTGTCCGGCCGGGCGCCCGGCGGGGCGCGTCTGTTCGTCTATCTGGACAATCAGCCGATCGGCGAAGCGGTCGCTGACGAGGACGGGCAGTGGAGCTTCACCCCGCCGACGGCCGTGTCGCCCGGTCTGCATGTCATCCGGATCGATCAGGTTGACGAGACCGGCAAGGTGCTGGCGCGTGCCCAGACGCCGTTCGAACAGGCGGCTGTGCCACTGGCGGCACAAGCAGGCGCGGCCGCTCAGCAGAATGCGTCGGCTGGCGCGACTTCGGGCGGCAGCAGCGACCAGAACGCGAACGCAGCCGCGTTGGCCCAGGGCAAGATCGTCGTGCAGCCGGGGAATTCGCTATGGAAGCTCGCGCGCGAAAGCTACGGCCATGGGATCCAGTACACCGTGATCTATGAAGCGAACAAGGATCAGATCGCCAACCCGAATCTGATCTATCCGGGTCAGGTGTTCTCCGTACCGTCGGACAACTGACATCGCCTTCACATCAAGAGAGATATCATCGTGAGCCTATCCGACGCGGACGTGGGTGCGCGCGAGCTGCAAATGCTGCGTTCAGCCGGGCTCGTTTCGGCACGCGGTTATGCGGCCGCTGCAGCGGCAATGCGCGACGAGGCATTCTGGGCGACGTGGGGCCGGCGCGTCCTGCTGGCGTTGGGCGCGGCACAATTTCTCGCAGGCGTCATCTTCTTTTTCGCCTACAACTGGAGCGAACTCCCCGACATCGCCAAGTTCGCTGTGGTCGAGACCGCCTTGGCTGTCGCCGCCGGTGGTGCGCTGCTGGTCGGCCTTGATCGTGCCTTCGGCCAAATGCTGCTGATTGCGGCGTCGGTATTGACGGGCCTGCTGCTGGCGGTGATCGGTCAAGTCTACCAGACCGGCGCCGATCTGTTCGAGCTGTTCGGCGCGTGGATGGCGCTGATCCTGCCGTGGGCACTTGTTTCCCGCAGCGCCGCTCATTGGCTGCTTTGGCTGGTGGTGGCGGAAGTCGCGCTTGCGCTCTATGGCGCGCAGGTGCTGGTGGTGGTGAACGGTGCGACAGAGGGCGAGATCTGGGTACTCATGGGAATGACTGTGGCACTCGCGCTCGTTGGAAGGGAGCTTGGTGTTGGGCGCGGTCTGATGTGGCTGGCTGCACACTGGACACGTTTGGTCCTGCTCCTCGGTGCCCTCACAATTCTGTTCGTGCCGGCGGCAGCAGCAACTATCGACATCAATGAGTTTCACTCCGATCTGCTGTGCCTCGCGGCATTCATGATCGCAATGTGCTGCGCCGGCGGCGCGTACTGGCGCCTTCGTCCTGACTTCGCGGCGCTGGTCACGATCATCGGCTTTGCAGATGCCTTCTTTATTTGCGTTGGAATTCGGGCGATCGACGAAACGATCGGCTTTGACTTTGATGATGTTGGGCCGGCGCTGAGCAGCTTTGGTGCAATGATCGTCTGGACAATCGCCGGTACCGGCAGTGCGGCGCTGATGATGCGTCGGCTGCGCGGCAGCCTTGAGAGAATGTCGACATGACGACGCTGACCGCATTCTGCGCCCGGGTGGGGATCGACGAGGAAGCGGCGCGCCAGGCATTGGCGGCGCGCAGCCCACGCGATGAAGCCCCGTGGTACATGCAAGCCGTGCTCGGCTTCGGTGCCTGGGTCACAGCGATTGCCGCACTGTTCTTTGTCGGCGTGATGATGGTTCTCGTCTTCGACGTCGAGGAGCCGAATTTTGCAGTCGCCGTCGTCGGCATGATCATTTTCGTTGCCAGCCTGCGGTTGCTGCATTCCCGGCCGGAGGGAGCATTCGCGGCGCATATCGCCGTGGCCTTCGCCGCCGCAGGCACATTGCTGGCGGCGGCAGGTATCGGCGCCCCGGAAGACAGTCTTTGGCTGGCGTCCATCGCGACTTTGCCTTTCGCGGCCGCGGCGATCTGGCAACAAAGATCCTTGTTGCTGCAGTTCCTTGTCGTATCGGCCGCATTGATCCTGATCATGCTTGCGGTGTGGGACGACTGGAATGATAGGATCGGCGATCTGCCGGCGCTTCTCATTCCATGCGGCACGGCTCTTCTGCTGTATCCGCCGCGACGTGACCTGCGACCGGCTGGATTTGCGTTGCTGATCGTCCCCTTGCTGGCGGAGATTTTGGCCGACGATTTCATCGGCGGAGGGGCCCAGTGGCTGGGTTGGCTGGCAAGAGCGCTGCTCCTGGCCACCTTCCTGCTGCTGCTCGCAGCCAACTGGCGCCGCATTGTTGATATGCGATTGCGACTGCCTATTCTGACCGGGATCGCAGTGACCACAGCGCTCTCACTCGTGCTATCAAGCGGAGCGTCGGCCGCTTTGGTCATGTTGGCGTTGGCCTACACACTGGGATCACGACCGCTGGCGGCGATCGGCGCGGCGGCCGAGGCCTATTTCATCTGGCGCTTCTACGCAGATCTGCATGAAACGCTGCTGGTCAAATCGATCATCCTGATGTCGGCTGGCGGTGCTGTGCTGATCTGCTATGGCTTGGTCGTCGTGGCGACACAGTCGCGGAGGGCGTCATGAGGACGATAAGGGCGACGATTGTCGTTGCGGCGCTGGCGGCCATCCTCGCGCTCGCCAACTGGACTATCGCGCAAAAGCGCGCGATCGTTGCCGACGGCCAGATCCTGCTGCTCGAGTTGCGGCCGGCCGATCCGCGATCCCTGTTCCAGGGCGACTACATGGCCCTGGCACTGGCCGACGACACCCAGCCGGAGGCGACAGTGATCGAGACCTTGCCGTACCGCGGCACGGTGATCCTATCGCTGGATCAGGACAAAGTCGGCCGCTATGCGCGTCTCGACGACGGAACGTCGCTGAACGCCAGCGAACTGCGGGTGAAATATCGCCGTCACGAAACCTGGCGTCAGGCGCGACTGGATTACGGCGCGCAGTCCTTCTTTTTCCAGGAGGGCGACGCTGCGCTCTATCGGGACGCCAAGTTTGCTCTGTTGCGCGTGGCGGAAGATGGCAGCACCGTCCTGACGGATCTGGCCGGCGAAGATCACATGCCGATCAAGGCACGTTGACGAAGGACTAAGGCTGGTTCGCGGGCTTTGCCCAGCGCGGCATGATGTCCCGCAACACCAGCAGGTAGGGACGAGCTTCCAAAATCAACTCGGCCGCGACTGTCAGCAGAGCGCTGGGAGTCCACGTCTCGCTCAAATGCGCCTTGCCGACACAGTAGATCCGCTTCTGCTTGGACACCATCAGTCGGCATGCCGGCGAACCGTGGCTGGAGCGGATGACGGCATGCACGGCTTCGCGCAGTTCGATGCCTTCCGCCGAGTAGGGGTCGCTTCCGATCTCGGCCGCGATCTCCAACACGGGGCCGGAATCGGTCACTCGCGTTGTCGCGGAGAAGGGCAGGCCACATGCCTTGAAGGCGAATTCAACCTTGGCGCGTTCCTGCTTCAATGCGACCGAGCCGTCGGCCAGAACATCCAACTCGTTCAGCTCCGCGGGAGCAGGTGGGTGATTGAAGACCGATGACATGTTCATGGAATCAGCGCCAATTGGCGTAGTTTGGGCCAGGGTGATGCTAGATGGAAGATGATTAACGAAAGCTAAAAAAGGGCAGCGCATAAGGATGGCGCAGTTTGGCTGCTTCGGTCCGATCATTGACTTGCACGGCCCCAGCAGCCAGATATGTGCCGAATCAAAGAAGTAGCGGCGGGCCATTGCGTAGTGATTGAAGGACCGCCGACCGGCCAAGCGAGGTGCCATTCTTGTCGACATTCACTGTCCCACCGATCCACCGCGACGGCTGGCGCTTCGTGGCGTTGTTCGCACTGGTAACCGTTCTGTTGTTCTGGGTCTGGGAGCCGCTGGGATGGGTGGGCGTCATCCTGACCTGTTGGTGCGCATTCTTCTTTCGCGATCCGGCACGCATTACGCCGAACCGGCCCGGCCTCGTCATTTCGCCCGCCGATGGCGTCATTCAGATGATCCAGCCGGCGATCCCGCCAGCGGAACTGGGCATGGACCAGCGGCCTCTGACGCGCATCAGCGTCTTCATGAACGTGTTCGATGTGCACGTGAACAGGTCGCCGATCGACGGCGAAGTGGTTGCGCTTGCCTATCGTCCCGGCAAGTTCCTCAATGCCGCGCTCGACAAGGCGAGCGAGCACAATGAGCGCCAGTCGATTCACCTGCGGGCGTCGGATGGCCTCGATCTCTGCGTGGTGCAGATTGCGGGACTGGTCGCGCGCCGCATCAAGTGCGATCTGTCAGCAGGCCGCACGCTGAGGGCCGGCGAGCGGTTCGGCTTGATCCGCTTCGGCAGCCGGGTCGACGTCTACCTGCCGGACGGCATCTCGCCGCTGGTCTGCGTTGGGCAGCGCGCGGTGGCTGGCGAGACAGTATTAGCGGATGCCAAGACAGACGAATCCGCGAGGCTTGGCGAGCAACGCTAGTCTGCGGCAGAATGGACCGGCTGCGGCCGGTTCAATCCTGGAGGATCAAGAGCCATGCGGCGAGCCAGATTGCGGGACCATTCGATCAACCGACTGATCCCGAACATGTTGACCCTGTTCGCGCTGTGCGCGGGGCTGACATCGATCAAGTTCGCGTTGGACGCCAATGCGCTGATGGACGTGACTGCCTATGCCGATCCGTCCGCCGTCGCGGACGCGGCGGCGAGGAAGTGGGAACTGGCCTGCATCGCCATCATCGTGGCGGCGGTGTTCGATGCGCTCGACGGGCGGATCGCCCGGTTGCTGGACAGCACCAGCAAATTCGGCGCAGAGCTGGATTCGCTATCGGACTTCATCGCGTTTGGCGTCGCGCCTTCGGTGATCCTCTATGTCTGGACCATGGACCAGGCGGGCCGCATAGGCTGGGGCTGCACACTGCTGTTCAGCGCCTGCATGGCGTTGCGCTTGGCCCGTTTCAATACCAAGCTCGACAATGCAGACGTACCGGCCTGGACCATGCGGTTCTTCACCGGCGTGCCCGCGCCCGCGGGGGCGGGCCTGGTCCTGATGCCGCTCATCGCCTACAACGAATATGGAGGCGGGATCGCTGACTCGCCCTATCTGGTCGGCACGTGGATGGTGATTGTTTCCGGCCTGCTGGTCAGCCGCATACCCACGTTCTCATTCAAGCGGCTCGCCATCACCCAGCGCTGGGTGCTGCCCGCGATGGTGATCGTGACCGTGTTCGTCGCCCTGATCGTCAGCGAGACCTGGAACACCGCCCTGGCGGTGGGAGCGCTCTATCTCGCCTCGATTCCGTTCAGCCACCGGCAATATCATCGGCTGGCGATGCAGCGGCCGAACGCGCCGACAATCGACCAGCGGGCCGAGCAGGATTTGGACCTGAATTGAAGACCGGGCGGCGGGTTCTCTAGATGTTGGATCGCGCCGCGCGGCGGCTGGTCGATCCCATGCTTGACCGGCTGGCGGTTTCCGCCCAGCGGCTGGGCCTGAGCGCCAATCAGGTAACGGTCGCGGGCTTCGTGTGCGGCGTTGCTGCAATTGGTGCGATTGCGGTGCAGCTTTACGGCCTGGGCCTGGTGTTGCTGCTGGCCAACCGACTGGCCGACGGCATTGATGGGGCGCTGGCGCGGCGGGCCGGGGCAACCGATCTAGGCGGCTATCTCGACATCGTCCTCGATTTCATCATCTACGCAGGGACGGCCTTTGCCTTCGCGCTGGCGGAGCCAGACCATGCGCGGGCGTCGGCGTTCCTGATCTTCTCCTTCATGGGGACGGGGTCGAGCTTTCTGGCGTTCGCCATCTTCGCGGCCAAGCGCAAGCTGGACGGACAAATGGCGACCAACAAGAGCTTCTACTATCTGGGCGGCATCACCGAAGGCACCGAGACAATCATCCTGTTCGTGCTTATCCTGTTGGTTCCCGGGTGGTTTCCGGTCGCGGCCTATGTCTACGGAACATTGTGCTGGCTGACGACGATCGGGCGCATCGGGGCCGCGGTGCAACGATTGCGCTAGGAGCCGGGCATGCAAACGGAAGAGCCGACACAGAGCTGGAGCGAAGAGAATTCCGCCACCTTCATCGCCTACGGACGCTTCTTCAACCCGGAGCGCGAGCGCCAGTTCGATGTGATCGGCGACCTCGTGGCCGCCGCGCTGGGCGGCGAGACGTCGCCCCTCGTCCTCGAGCTATGTTGCGGCGCCGGTGATCTTGCGGCCTGCTTGCTTGGCCGATTTCCCACGGCTCAATATCTTGCGCTCGACGGATCTAAGGCGATGCGGGCGGAGGCAACGCGCCAATGCGCGCAGTTTCGAGACCGTTTCGCGACGCAGCACTTCGATCTCGGCAGCGATGACTGGCGGCAGATGCGGGGGCAGCCGCGCGCGATCGTCAGCTCTCTCGCCGTGCACCATCTCGATGGCCAAGGGAAACGCAAGCTGTTTCGGGATCTTCATGCGATGCTGGCGCCGGGTGGGGCATTCGTCCTGGCCGACATCATGCAACCGACTTCGCCCACCGGCTTCGAAGTGGCGGCGGAGGTCTACGAGCGCGTGGTCGCCGAGCGCTCGCTGAGGGAGCGGGGCGACCTCAGCATGCTAGAAAAGTTGCGCGAGCTCAGGTGGAACTACTTCCGTCATCCTGACGACGACAGCATCGATCAACCGTCCGGCGTCGCGGAGCAGCTACTATGGCTCGGCGAGGCAGGCTTCCGTGGCGTCGATATTCACTGGGCCTTGGCGGGCCATGCCATCGTCAGCGGGGTGAAATAGGCCGCTATTCGGCCTGCGCCGGCTCTGCGTCTGGCCGCATCCGCCGAGAGCGACGGCGGGCGATCCAATCGCCGAGCCTACCCTGCAGCTCCAGCGCGCACGGCGTGAACAACAGCGTCAAAGGCGAAGCGAACAGCACGCCGAACGTGATGGCGGCGGCGAGGGGCGACCACCACTGCGTCGACGGCGCGTTGAACGTGATATTCCGGCTGGTGAAGTCGATGGTCATGTGAAACACCAGCGGCAGCAATCCGAGTACTGTCGTGAGCTTGGTCAGGATCACCGGCCGCAGCCGCTGGACGCCAGTCAGCAGTAGCGCTTCGCGCCGCGTTTTCGTCGTCTTCTTCAGGTGGTCATAGGTGTCGATCAGCACGATGTTGTTGTTCACGATGATACCCGCGAGCGCGATGACGCCGATGCCGGTCATCACGATGCCGAACGGCTGATGCAGGATGAGCAGCCCGAACATCACGCCGATCGACGACATGACGACGGCGGTCAGGACCAGGAAGACCGAGAAAAAGCTGTTGAACTGCAGTAGCAGGATGAGAGTGATGAGGAACATAGTGGCCACAGCCGCCAGGGTCAGGAAGTTGGCGGACTCGGCGCGGTCCTCTTCCTGCCCCTTGAAGGTGACGTTGATCGAGGGATCAAGCCCCGGCTTGGTGTCGAGCCACTCCTTGATCGCCTGCAATTCTGCGTAGGCCTGGACGCCCGGCTTCACGTCCGCTTCGACATTGATGACGCGCGTGCCGTCGACGCGATGAACCAGAGCGAGCTTGGGTTTCGCAGTGCGCTCAACGAAATTGCTGAGCGGTACGGAACCGCCGCTGATCGGGATGCGCAGCTGGTCAAGCTCGCTGATGTTGCGCACTTCCGATGGAAAGCGCGCCACGATGTCGATCTCATCGTCGGAATCGTCGGGCCGATAGTCTCCGAACTTCAAGCCGCGAGTCACAAGCTGGATGACATCGCCGACCGCGGTGACGTCCAGGCCGAATTTGGCCGCCTCGGCGCGATCGACCGCGAGCTCCCATTCGATGCCGGGGACGGGCCGCGAATCCTGCACATCCACCAGGCCGGGCATGGTATCGAGTTTCTTGTGCACCAGCGCGGCAGCCGCTTCCAGCGCGGGGAAGTTGCTCGTTGTCATCTGGAGAGAAACTGCCTTGCCGCCGCTCGGGCCGCCTTGTTCCTTGGAGATCTCGATCTTGATGCCGGGAATGGGGGCGGTGCGGTCGCGGATTTCCGACAGGATGGCGTCGACCTTGCGACGCTTGTCCCAGTCGTTGAACTCCAGCGCGATCGTTCCGATCACGTCTTCCGCCAGCTCCTCGCCGCCGGACCGGCCGCCGACATCGGCTTTGGTCACGCTGTAAACGCTGTGCAGATCGTGGTGCTCGGCGTTGATGGCGAGGATCTGCCGCTCGACCGTCTTGACCAGATCATCGCGCTCCGTGACCGACATGTTGCCGCGCGCGTGGATCTGGACCTGGGCGAGGTTGGGCTCGGTGTCCGGGAAGAACTCCACGCCGGCGCTGAATGCGCTGAACGCCATGACGGTGGCGACCAGGATGCCGATGCCCGTCATGATGACGAGGAACGGATGCCGAAGCGCGCCGCGCAAGGCGATCAGATAGAACCAGTCCAGTCCCCGCGCCCGGGCCAGCTGTTCCTCCGGCGACAAGCGTTCCGCCTCGAGCGCATGCAATCCCTCGCCGTTCGGCTTTCCGATCAAGGCGCCGATGCATGGAATGAAGACCATGGCCATCATCAGCGAGGCGAACAAGGTCGCGGTCAGCGTGATCGGCAGATATTTCATGAACTCGCCGGTCGTGCCGGGCCAGAACGCCATCGGCCCGAACGCGGCGATGATGGTGGCGATCGAGGAGAAAATGGGCCAAGCCATGCGCTTGGCTGCCTCGGCATAGGCGCGGCGGCGATCGATGCCATTGAGCATGCAGCGATCGGCGAATTCGACAAGGATGATTGCGCCGTCGACCAGCATGCCGGTTGCCATGATCAGGCTGAACAGCACGACGATGTTGATGCTGATTCCGAAGCCGGCCAGCATCAGGATGCCGATCAGGAACGAGCCGGGGACGGCGATGCCGACGATGAGACCGCCGCGCAACCCGAGCGAAGCGACAATCACAATGAGCACAAGCAGGACCGCCGTGATGAGGCTGTTCTCGAGCTCGCCCAGCATGTCGCGAATCTGCTTCGAGCTGTCCTGCGAGAACGTGACCTTGACCTGCGGCGGCCAGGACTTGCTCTCCTCCGTGACCAGGGCGCGGACCTGATTGATGGTTTCAATGATGTTCTCGCCGGCGCGCTTGGACACCTCGATGCCGATCGCCGGCAGACCATCGATGCGCGCGACGGAGTCGGGGTCTTTGAAGGTGCGGCGCAGGCTGGCGATATCCCTCACGCGCACGATCGCGTCGCCATTGACCTTCAGCGGCATGTCGAGGATGTCGGCCGCCGTCTCGAACAGGCCGGGAACCTTGATCGCGAAGCGACCTTGTCCGGTATCCATCATCCCGGCGGCGACCAACCGGTTGGAGCGCGCGACGACAGTGCCGATCTGATCAAGCGACAAACCGTATGCTTCCATTCTGAGCGGATCGATGATGAGCTCAACCAGCTCTTCGCGCTTGCCGCTGACATTTGCTTCGAGGACCGCGGGAATGGCTTCGATCTTGTCTTGGAGGCGATCGGCGAGGGTACGGAGCGAACGTTCCGGGACATCGCCGGAGAGGGTGACGAGCAGCACCGGAAAGCGGCTGAATGCAACTTCGAGCACCTGCGGCTCGTCGGTATCTTCCGGCAGGTCGGGCTTCGCCAGATCGACCTGCTCGCGGACGTCGTCCAGTGCCTTGTCGATGTCATAGCCGGCCTGGAATTCCAGCACCACGCTGGCGCCGCCTGGATAGGTCAGGGAGCGGAATTCCTTGAGCCCTTCGATGGTGCGGATCTTCTGCTCCATCGGCCGCGCCAGAAGCCGCTCGGCGTCGTCGGGCGACACGCCCTCCAGCGACATCGTCACGTAGATGAAGGGCAGCTGGATGTCGGGCCAAAGCTCCTTCGGCAGGTTCTTGTAGGTGACCCAGCCGGCGCCGAGCAGGAGCACCAGTGCCGCCAGCACGACGCGGCTGTTGGCGATGATGCCCTCAACCAGCCGGTTCATTGAGAATTGCCGCCACTCGCCGCCGGTTTGGCATCAACCGGATGGACCAGCTGACCGTCGATGACAAAGTCCTGTCCGACCACGATCAGCCGCACGCTCTGCGGGAGACCCGTGACCCACAGGCCGTCGGTACCCTCGCGCAAGATGTCGACCGGCTTGAAGCGGACCACATTACCGTCGTCCACGACCTTCACGCCAACTTCGCCATTCGGTCCGAGCGTCAGGACGGCGGGTGAAAGGCGATGCGCCGGAACATCATCGACCGGAATGACCAACTCCGCCGACAGACCGTCGCGAATCGCATAGTCGGCGTTGGGCACTTCGACCTCGACACGGAATGTACGCGTCTGGGTCTCGGCACGGGCGGCGATGAAGCGCAGAGCGCCTACAACCTCGCGGCCGTCGAGCAGGCGCGCCCGGGCGGGCCCGCCGAGTTCCAGCTGACCGACGTCGCGCTCGGTCGCGTAACCCACCAGCACGATCGGATCGAGATCGATGATGGTGGCGACCGGGTCGGCCACCTGCAGATAGTGGCCCACTTCGGCGTCACGCTGATCCAGGACACCTTCGATCGGCGCTTTGATCGAGAGGTGCGAGATCTCGACATCCATGCTGGTGACCTGGGCCTGCGCCAGCGCTTCGTTGGCGGCCAGTTCCGCGAGATTGAGCTTGGGCGCAAAGCCTTTTTCGGCCAGGCGCTTCGCCGCTTCGGATTCGGCCTTGCGCTGCTGCAGCAACGCCTTGGCTTCTGCCAGGCGCGCAGCGCGATCCGCGCCATCCAGCACGGCGATCAGATCGCCCGTGTGCACAAGCGTCCCTTCTTCGATCGGAATCTCGATGACGCGACCGGTGGTTTCAGCGCGCACTTCGACGACACGGTCGGCTTCGGTTCGACCGCGCAACACGATGTTGCGCGGCTGCGCTTCGGCGTTGGAACTCACGACCTGAACGCTGATGACCTCGCCGGGGTTTGGCGCTGGTTGCTCCGCAGCCGCGGTGTCTACCGCCGATCCGGGGTCGTTCGACGGCTGCTCCTGCGGCAGTTGCGCGGCCTCTGCCGTCACCGCGGACCCGGACGTGGCCGGCTCGTTCGACTTGAACGGCATGCCAGACGCCAGCCAGCCAGCGGCTAGCAGCGCAATTGTTCCGGCAATCAAATATGAACGTCGCATGGTCACGTCGTCGTTGTCAGTCCGATTCGGATGGTTCGCCAATTCAACGCCGGAAACGAACGAGTTTCCGCGTCCGCGCAGCGGTCATCCGATGATCTCAGCGCTCAACATGGGTGAGGGGCCGTGAGCGGGTTCTTGTTCTTGTTATTTGCGGCCGTGATGGACCTGCAGGCTCTGCACGATCTCCATCAACTTGTCCCGTTCCATAAGAAATAGGTTCCGGCCCTTCCGCTTCAACAGCCCGGACGGGTAGAGCTGGCTGATCGCCCGATTGACGGTTTCCCGCGTGGTGCCGGTCAGACTGGCAATCTCGTGCATCGGCGGCAGCGGCCGGACCACCCATAATCCCGGCACCGCCGCATCAGGTTTTGCCATCCGCAGCAGTTCAGCATAGACCCGCTGCGCGGCCTGCAGCGTCGCCAGCTCCATGATGCGGATCCCCGTGGTTCGCACGATCATCGTGAGGTGCTGCAGCACGCCGAAGGCCATTGGCGCGTGCTTCATCAGCAGTTCGCGGAACAGCTCGGCCGGCATGATGCCGACCTCGGTCGGCTCCATCGCCGTCACCGTGGCCGAGCGCGGCTCCTGATCGATCGCCGCCAACTCTCCGAACATGTCGCCGCTGCGGATGATGCCGAGCGTGACCTCGCGCCCGGCCGGGGAGAAGGTGACTGCGGCCGCGGCGCCCTTGAGCACGAAGAACACCTCGCGCGTCAGGCTGCCCTTGTCCAGCAAAGTCTCGGACTTGGCGTAGCTGCGGAACCGGCACTGACTCTCGACTGCCTTGAGCTCCGCATCGGAGAGGCACTCGAACAGCTTGATTCCCCGCAAGGACCGAGACGCGTGTTGGGTAAGGGTCGTCGACATGCGCGCCACAATAGCCAAAGAACGAATGGTTTTCCAATGGCGGCAGTAGGGTCAAGGCGCGCGAAATGGTCACATGACCGTCATTCCGCAGGTTAATTCCGCCGGTTCGGGCGGAGATACCAGATCACAGCCAGTATCTGGAGGGTCAAGACCGATCCAAAGGCCCAGAAATATCCGACCGGATCGACACTGACTTCGGCTGCTCCCTGCACCTGAAAGAGATCCAGCATGGCGCCGATGCCCCACTGCAGCGCCCAGGCGGTCCCGAACAGAATGAGATTCGCGGTGGTCTGCGCGCGCCCCGCTGTGGCGGTACCGAAATGGGCCGCCAGAGTTGCATAGCCCAGATTGCCGGCTTGGCCCGAAAATCCGAACAAGAGCCAAGGCAACATCGCTGGAACGGGCACATGCAGGATCACAAGCATTTGCGCGGTGGCGAACAGCAGGAATGAACATCCGACGACCAGACCAATGGTCAGGCCCCGGCGTTGCGCCCAATCGGCGATCCAACCCGTCGTCAGCGAACCAATCACGAAACCAATTGCCATGAACAGGAGTACGTCGGCGACCGAGGCACGATCGAGACCTGCGACATCGGCCAGCCAGCGGCCCGCCCACAAGGTCTGTATGGCGATGAAGGTGCCCGACATCGTGGCCACCATCGGGGCAACGCGCCAGAACACCGGGTCTCCCACAATGTGGCCGATGACACGAAGCTGCGCCACCAGGGCGGCTCTCGTGCTCCGCTCACGGTGAGGCGCCGGATGATGTCCGAGTTGCTCCTTCGGCACGCGGAAAAAGATCAGCATGGCGACGCTGGCGGTGACGGCGGCCAGCAGGTCGAACATCGCACGCCAGCCGATCAGCTGCGCCAGCCAGTCGGCCGGCCTCGTCGCAGTGACGACTCCAAGGGCTCCAATGGCGATGATCGCGGAATTGCCGAGCGCGACGCGCGACATCGGCAGCCAGATCGCATTCGCCTTGAAGGCGGACATGAGACAGCCCGACAGACCCAGTCCGAGGATGCCGCGCGCGATGGTCAGTGACCAGGGGTCCGGCGCGATCGCGAATAGCGCCGCGCCGGCAGCGGATACCAGCAGCAGGCCCGTCTGCACCCGGCGCGGGCCGAAGCGATCCAACAGCAGCCCGAGCGGCAATTGAAACAAGGTGAAGCCGAACAGATAGGCGGCGGTCAGCCGGCCGAGCTCACCGGGGGTGAGTGCAAACTCCGCGATCAGGTCTGGCGCGACGACCTGGATCACCGCGCGAAACAGATACGACATGAAATAGCCGAGCGCGAATGGCAGCAGCGCACGGAACACGGCGGCCCATGGAATACGATCGATGCTGCTCCCGGTCTGCATCAGCCGTTGCTCACTCGATCGGAGGTGCTATGCGCTTGGCCTGGCCCATCTCAGCCATCGTGTTCCAGATGACGGCGGCGATTACCAAGGCGCCGCCGATCAAGGCGCGGTCTCCGGGATATTCCCGCAAGGTCGGCCACACCCAGACCCAGATCGGAGCCAGAATGGATTCGAGCAGGCTGAGCAGAATCGCCTCGCCTGCCGGGATAAGCCGCGCACCGGTGGTGAACAGGATGAAGCCGATGCCAAGCTGGCACGCGCCGAACAGGAACAACAGTACCAGTTCGCTTCCGTCGACCGAGGTGGGGCTGCCAAGAGTGCCGCCGATCGCGAACAGCCACAGCGAAGACAGGCAAGTGGCGGGCGTCATGCGGATGTGGCTGAAGCGGCGCACCAAAACGGTCGCGAGCGCGAAGGCGATCATGATGACCAGCGACAAGGCGATGCCGAGAAAATCGCCTCTAGCCTCCTGGTCGGACACGGTGATGCCGACACCGATCAACGCCAGGAGCATGGCCGACGCTTTCACCCACGTCATGCGCTCGCCAAGCCACAGCCAGGCAAGTACGCCGGCAATCAGCGGCGCGGCGCTTTGCAAGAACAGAATTGTAGCGACCGACGTGTGCTGCAGCGCGATCACGAAGCTGGTGGAGGCACTGCCGAAGCAGACCGCTACACCCAGCCCGCCCCATCCGAGGCTGCGGAACAGGGCCAGAGTATTCCGCCCATCGCGGATCGCCATGTAGAGCAGCAAGGTGAGGGACGCGAAGACGCCGCGCCAGAAGACAATTGTCCACGCGTCGGCATCGACGTGACGCACGATGAGGCCGCCCGTGCTCCACACAATGGCGGCGCCGGCGACCATCGCGACCCCGCGCGCATGGAGCGACCAGGACACGGAAAGGAATCCCCCTGACAAAGGGCTGCCAGCATAGGGGCGGCAATGGTTCTGGCAAGACGGCCGGCCGCATGACTGGCATGCGATGGCTTCGACCGGTCTTTCAAAGCCGGCTGCCGAAAACCCTTGCGGGTCAGCCTTCGGCGCGCGCCTTAGCCAGCAGCCAGCGGCGGAAGGTGCGGAACGCCGCGTGGCTGCGCGTCTCCGGTCGGTAGATCAGGCGCCAGCGCTGCTGGGTATCCTCGATGGTGACGGCGAATGGCGCTACAAGCCGCCCCTCCCGCAGGTCATCGGTGATATAGGGCGCCCGGATCAATGCGACGCCCAAACCGTCGAGGGCGGCCTGGATCGCGAACGCGGAATAGTCGAATGACAAGGTCTGGAAACGCGCACGCGGCGGCAGGCCTGCGGCCTCCAGCCAGCGCGGCCAGTCCTCGGGCGAATGCCGTACATCGAGCAGTTTTTCGCGCACAAGGTCCGCGGGCGTTTTGAGCCGCCTAGCGATGTCGGGGCGGCAGACCGCCAGCAGGCGTCCGGAGAACAACGCATCACTGACGAAACCGGGGATTTGCGCGCTGGCAAGCCGGATCGCCGCGAGCGTATCGGGTCCCGGCGTTACCTCGCGGTTGATGGTGGTCGCAAGTCTCAAGTCGATCTCGGGATGCTTGGCGTGAAATTCGGTCAGGTGCGGAATAAGCCAGCGCATGGCGAACGTCGGACCAACCATGAGTGTGATGGTTGGATCATCGATCGCACGCCGAGCCTCGGCCACTGTCGCTTCCAGGCGGCGGAAGCCGTCGCCCAGACCGGACTGCAGCGACACGGCAAAGGCGGTGGGATGCGACTGGTTGGCCCGCCGCTCGAACAAGGGTCGGCCGAGCTGGCGCTCCACCTCCTTCACCAAGCGTGAAATCGCGGTCTGTGTAACGCCCAGCTCCTTGGCGGCGGCGGCAAAGCTGCCGAGGCGGAGCGCCGCTTCGACGGCACGCAGTCCACGCAGGCTCGGCAACCACATGGCCTGACCCCAATCTATCCTCAGCCTAGGTCGAAGAAACCGGATTTGCTGTACGCGCAATCATGGCGGAATTTGGCGGCCAACGGAAGAGTCCTTCCTGCCCAACGGGGATCCTAGACCGATGTTTGATTGGAGCATCATTGCGGCGATCGCGGCGGCGGCGCTGGGTACATCGTTCCTGAGCGGGATATTCGGGATGATCGGCGGCCTCGTATTGATGGGCGTGCTGCTGCTGTTCCTGCCCGTGCCAGCGGCCATGACCCTGCATGCCATCACGCAGATGACGGCCAATGGCTGGCGCGCCCTGGTCTGGCGCCAGCACGTGATGTGGCGCATCGTGCCGGCCTATCTTCTCGGCAGCGCGATCGTGTTCGCGCTGCTGGCGCTGGTGCAATATTCGCCGCCCAAGGCATGGGTCTATCTCTGCCTCGGCATCATGCCGTTTGCGGCACGGCTGTTGCCACGGGAGCGTGCGCCCGACATCCGGCGCAGGGGCGCGCCGATACTGGTCGGCGCGCTGGTGATGGCGCTGCACGTCCTGGCGGGGGTCTCGGGCGCTGCACTCGACATGTTCTTCCTGGCGCGGGACCTGGACCGCCGCCTCGTGGTCGCGACGAAAGCCATGACCCAAAGCCTCGGCCATGCCATCAAGTTCGTCTACTTTGCCCTTGTGGCGATCGCGCCCCTACGGAGCGAGTCGGCGGCGGTCGCAGACACTCTACAAGTACCGCTGTGGGCCTATGTCATGGCGGCGTCCCTCGCCGTCTGCGGCACGACCCTGGCAAAGCCGGTGCTGCACCGCTTCAGCAACGAGGCCTTCCAGTTGTGGTCGCGACGCCTGGTGCTGGGGATCGGCGGGATCTACCTCGTGCAGGGTGGCGTTGGATTGGCGCAGTAACGTGTCTTTGCTCACATTCAGTGCGCGCCGGCCATGACAAACGGTGGTGTGCGGCCTATCCTTATCGTTCGAGTCGCAATCTGGATTTGGGTGTGGGCATGCGGACGCGCGCTCAGGAAGGACCGAGGCTGCGAGAGTCTGTGGGCGTGATCGTCGTCGGTGCGGTCGTGGCGCTGGCGGGTTGCGCCGCCCAGCCGGCGGGAACGGAGGGCGCAACCCCCGCGGCCAGTGGACAGAGCACCATGCCGGTGGCGAGTAAGCCGATCGACTACCATACCCTCAAAGAAACCAAATGTCCGAACACGGCGGCCAGCTACCAGGAGTGGGTCGCGAAGTTCCAATCCTATGCGCTGAGCAAGGGCAAGCCGGACGAGGTGGTCCAGACAGCGTTCGCCGGCGTCAAAGAGAACCCGGAGATCAGCGACCGTGCCTCCAAGCAGCCGGAATTCGTGACACCGGTCTGGACCTATCTGGACCGCGCGGTGTCCGACGACCGCGTTGCGCGCGGCCAGGTGAAATACCAAGAGAACAAGGTGCTGCTGGCCGGCATCGAACATGATTACGGCGTGCCGCCCGAGATCATCATGGGCATCTGGGGCATCGAGACGGATTTCGGCAACAATTTCGGCGACGCAAATGTTTTCGAGGCGCTGACCAATCTCGGCTATCGCGCGAACCGGCAGAGTTTCGCCTGCACCGAGCTGCTCGCGGCGATCGACATCGTCGCCAAGAAGAATGTGCCGGCGTCGCGCATGGTGGGCTCGTGGGCGGGCGCGATGGGTCATCCGCAATTCCTGCCCTCCAACTACCTGACGCTGGCGGTGGATCGCGACGGATCGGGCGCGCCCGATTTGTGGAACTCGCTGCCCGACGCGTTCGCGTCGGCCGCCAATCATCTGGTCAACGATGGCTGGCAGCGCAATCTGCCTTGGGGCCTAGAGGTGAAGCTGCCGTCGAAGTTTCCGTACGGGGAGGCGGAACTGGATCTGGTCGAGCCCATCAGCCACTGGAAGAAGCTCGGCGTCACGCGCACCGACGGCTCGGCGCTGCCGAATCTGCCCGGTGGCACCTCGATCTTGCTGCTGGCCGGCTATCGCGGACCCGCCTTCCTGATCACCGAGAACTTCAAGGTGATCCTCAAATACAACTACTCGACGTCCTACGCCTTGTCGGTGGCCTATCTCGGCGAACGCATCCTCGGCGGGCCGCGGATCGTCGGGAACTGGCCGGTGCAGGAACAGCTGCTGAGCCTGGATGAGCGCGAGGAAGTGCAGACCCTGTTGCAGGCCCGCGGCTACGAGGTCGGCGCGATTGATGGTGTGCTCGGACTGAAGAGCCGGAAGGCCGCCCGTGCTTTCCAGAAGGAACTGGGCCGGCCACAGGACGGATTTATCAACAAGGCCCTGCTCGAAGAGCTGCGGCGCCGCAAGAACGTCTAGCCCAATTCCACGCAAGGCCGGCTGACGCCCGGCGCAGTTCGCGCCGGGGCTTGGCATTTGCAATTCGGATTCCGATCTGTATAGTCCGCCCGAATTTTGTAACAGGTTCGCGCCGGCCAGAAAGAACGAAGCCGGATCAAACACTTAGGGAGCGAGTTGATGTTGATTTCCGAAGCTTGGGCACAGGCCGCGGGGGCGGCTCCGGCAGGTGCCGGCGACATGCTCATCCAGTTCGCGCCGTTCATCCTGATCTTCGTGGTGATGTGGTTCCTCCTGATCCGTCCCCAACAGAAGAAAGCCAAGGACCATCGCGCGATGGTCGCGGCTCTGAAGCGGGGTGATCGGGTGGTCACGACCGGCGGCATCTATGGCCAAGTCTCGCATGTCGCCGACGATCATCTGATGGTGGAAATCGCCGACGGGGTGAAGATCAAAGTCGTACGCGACGCGATCAGCGCCGTTCCCGGCAAGCCTGAACCCGTGAAAAAGGAAGACTCGAAGCAGGGCGCCAACGACCGCTGACGCGGTCGCTGATCTGGGGCCGAGCTGAACCAAGCCATGCTGCACTTCCCGAAATGGAAAATCGCCACCGTCCTGATCGTGCTGTTGGTCGGCACGGTGCTGGCAATCCCCAGCCTGCTGCCGCGCGCGACGCTCGATAGCCTGCCGGGCTGGCTGCCGAAGCAGACTGTCAATCTTGGTCTCGACCTGCAGGGCGGATCGCATCTGCTGCTCGAAGTGGACATGCAGACGCTGATCAAGGAGCGTCTCGACGGTGTGCTCGACGAGACGAGGACGGCACTACGCAAGGCCAACGTGGGCTACACCGACCTCGCCGTCCGGGACGGTAAGGTGACTCTCAACCTGCGCGATGCCGGCTCGGTCGACAATGCGCGCGAGCAGCTCAAGTCACTTGTGGTCGAAGGCATGGATCTTGCGACCGACGGCACCAGGCTGTCGATCGGATTCAGCGATGCAGGCCTGACACAACTGAAGCAACACACGGTCGAGCAGTCGATCGAGATCGTGCGCCGCCGCATTGACGAGACCGGCACGCGGGAGCCGACAATCATCCGGCAGGGCGAGGACCGCATTGTCGTGCAAGTGCCGGGCGTTACCGATCCCGAGCATCTCAAGAATCTCCTGAGATCGGAAGCGAAGCTCACATTCCAGATGGTGCAAGGGCCAGGCGGTGTTGGGCCTGTTCCGCCGACCCAGGTCGATCTTCCCGAAGCCGACAGCGGGCAGCTGCTGCGGGTCGAGAAGCGGCCGCTGGTGGCCGGCGAGAACCTGGTCGATGCGCAGCAGACGTTCGACCAGGGCAGCCTGCCGGTCGTCTCGTTCAAGTTCGATTCGGTGGGCGCGCGCAAGTTCGGCGACGCGACCCTGAAGAACGTGGGCCGGCGCTTCGCCATCGTGCTCGACAACAAGATCATCTCGGCGCCGGTCATCAGGGATGCGATCCTGGGCGGGAGCGGGATCATCAGCGGCAATTTCACGGTCGAAAGCGCGCGCGACTTGGCGCTGCTGCTGCGCGCCGGCGCTCTTCCGGCGCCGCTGACCGTCATCGAGGAACGCACCGTCGGCGCCGACCTGGGCGCGGATTCGATCGAAGCCGGCAAGCGCGCCTGCATCATCGCCATCATCGGCATCGTGATCGCCATGATCCTGCTCTACGGGATATTCGGACTGTTCGCCAACATCGCCCTCATCTTCAACGGCATCCTGACACTCGGCGCCTTGTCTGCGCTCGGCGCGACCCTGACGTTGCCGGGCATCGCGGGCATTGTGCTGACGCTGGGCATGGCGGTTGATGCCAACGTGCTGATCCTGGAGCGCGTCAAGGAAGAGGTGCGCAACGGCCGGTCCGCCATCACCGCGATGGAGTTCGGATACAGGGAAGCGCTGGCGACTATCATCGACGCGCACGTCACCACGCTGATCTCCACGCTGCTGCTGTTCATGTTCGGCACCGGACCGATCAAAGGGTTCGCCGTCACGCTGACCATCGGCATCATCATCTCGCTGTTCACTGCCCTGCTCGTGACGCAGCTCATGACCTCCACTTGGCTGCGGCGCACGCGGCCCAAAATGCTGCCGCTCTAGGAGGGCCGCTGATATGTGGAAGCCGATTCACCTGGTTCCGCCCAACACGCGCATCAACTTCATGCGCAACCACAAGATCACCTTCGCGATCTCGGTGATCCTGGTGCTGAGTTCGTTCGGCCTGTTGTTCACGAAGGGACTGAACTTCGGCATCGATTTCGCGGGCGGCATCCTGATGGAAGTTCGCGCGCCGCAGCAGCCGGACCTTGGGGATATGCGCTCGCGCCTCGGTGGCCTCGGCCTCGGCGAGGTCTCGCTGCAAGCGTTCGGCACCGACAACGATGTGCTCATCCGCTTGCCGCAGCAGGAAGGCGGCGAGGAAGCGCAGCAGACCGCGATCTCGAAAGTGAAAGCGGAACTCGGCGACAAATGGGACTACCGCCGGACCGAAACCGTCGGGCCCAAGGTGGGCAGCGAACTGGTCAAGAATGCAGTGATCGCGGCCGGGCTCGCGATGCTCGGCATCTTCGGCTATGTCTGGATCCGCTATGACTGGCAGTTCGGGCTCAATGCGCTGCTCGCCATGTTCCACGACGTAATCACGACTCTCGGGCTGTTCTCGCTCTTGGGGCTGCAGTTCGACCTGGCGACGGTCGCGGCGATCCTCACGGTCGCCGGCTACTCGGTCAACGACACGGTCGTGATATTCGATCGCATCCGCTACGAGATGCGGCGCTACAAGACCATGGAAATGTCCGACCTGATCAACCTGTCGATCAACGAGACCCTGAGCCGCACCACGGTCACCAGCGGCCTGACCCTGATCTCGGTGATCGCACTGTTCCTGTTCGGCGGCGAGGTGCTGCGTGGCTTCGCCGTCGCCTTGATCTGGGGCATCGTGGTCGGCACCTATTCCACCATCTGCGTCGCATCGCCTCTGCTGCTCTATGCCAACCTGCGGCAGTCGAAGATCCGTGGCGGTGCAGAGGGCGCCAAGGCTTCTGGCAAGGGCGTGACGCGCGGCGCCTAGTTTCGACACCACCAGAGGGGGAAGGAGAGAGGCATGGATGTCACGCCGCTGATCCCCCAGGGCAAGCAGATCATCGACGGCTATGGCGAGGGCGGATTCCGCATCTCTGGCCAGCGCATCGAGGGATCGGTCATCGTGTATCCCGACCGGGTGGAAGCCTGGGCCGTGAGCGAGACTGAGACGCTGACCGCCGGCAGCCTCGACGCGGTCAGCGCGGCGGGGCGGACTGGCGCAGTCGAACTTCTCCTGATTGGCACGGGCCGACGCATGGCGCGGATCGACAGCGCATTGCGGCAAGCCATGCGGGCGGACGGCGTGGTCATCGAGGCGATGGACACGGGCGCCGCCTGCCGGACCTACAACGTGCTGATGGCGGAAGGCCGCCGCGTCGCCGCCGCCCTGATGGCCATCGACTGAGGCCGACCTGCTTGCCGCTCAGGCTGCTTGCCGCCACACTCTCGGGCGGGGCCGAGTCGCAATCCAGGTATTCCCGGGAATGGAAGGCACGTCACATCCGGCGTTCGAGCGCGATGACGGCAAGTTCGCGGGGATGCTCGCCGACTTCGAGGGCTTTGGATCGGCGACCCAGCGGGCCGAGATCCACGGTGTCGCCGTCTTCGAGAACGAGTTCTGGACCGCACGGCAACGCCAGGCCCATCCACTCCACGAAATCTCGTATCGTGCCTGTTTCAAGCCGCAGCTGCCGCGTTTTTTCATCGAGGCGTTCACGCATCCCGGTGCCTGTATCTACGACCCGTTCGTCGGCCGCGGCACGACGGTGATCGAAGCGGCGCTCAACGGGCGCCGCGCCATCGGTAACGATGTCAATCCGCTCAGCCGCCTCCTGATCGCGCCGCGTCTCAATCCGCCTTCGGGAGAGGCTGTCGCACGACGATTGGGTGAACTTCGACAGTCGCTGCGGCCTGTCATGGATGTGCCGGACGATCTCTTGGCGTTCTATCATCCCGACACGCTGCAGGACATTGCGCGGCTGCGAGCTCACTTCTTGGAAAGTGCCGGCGATCCGGTCAACGAGTGGATCCGGATGGTTTGCATCAACCGTTTGACTGGCCACTCCAGCGGATTCTTTTCGGTCTACACACTGCCGCCGAATCAGGCGACCTCGGCGGCGCGGCAGCGCAAGATCAACGAGGCGCGCGGGCAGGTGCCGCCAAAGCGGGATGTGTTCGAGATCATTTTGCGCAAGACCAGGGCGCTGTTGAAATCGCCGCTGCCGGCAGGGTTCGGCGGAATGGAGACGCGTCTGTTGACGGGGGCGGCCTCGAGCACACCAGAGATTGCGGATACCATCGTCGACCTGATCGTGACGTCGCCGCCGTTCCTGGATGTCGTCGACTATCCGATGGACAATTGGCTGCGCTGCTGGTTTGCGGGGATCGATGCCGGAGCAGTACCGATCACGCTGCACCGTTCGTTGGTGGCTTGGCAGAGTTTCGTCACCTCCTGCTTCCGCGAGTTTGCCCGTGTCGTGCGGCCGGGTGGCAAGATCGCGTTCGAAGTGGGTGAAGTGCGCGGCGGAAAGGTGGCGCTGGAGCAAGCCGTGCTGGCGGCGGCGGAAGGCCTGCCGCTCGAGCCCCTTGCGATCATGATCAACCGCCAAGCATTCACCAAGACCGCTCAGTGCTGGGGCGTGGACAACAACGCAAAGGGCACCAACAGCAATCGCATCGTGGTGTTCGAACGGCGCTAGGCAAAGGGTATTCTGCCAATCGCGGCCAATTGCGGTAGCCACGTCAATAAAGCAAAACGGGGCCCCATGAGGAGCCCCGTCCCACCAATCAGGGAATGACCGTTAACCGACGTTCTGCTGACCCACCATGCAATAGAGCATAGCGAAGGAGAGCAGCGTATTGGTGCGCGAGGCGAACAGGGCAGCGCGAGCCGCTTTCTTCTTCGCGTCCGCGTCCGCATCGACGAGCCCCAGAACCTTCTTCTGGTTGGGCCAAATGATGGCCCAGACGTTGAAGGCCATGATCAGCGCGAGCCACATGCCGATGCCGATGGTGGTGAAGCCGCTCTGGAAACTCAGAGCCTCGCCCAGGTAACCGTTCATGAGGGCGGTCAGCAGTCCGAACAACACGGTGCCGGCCGCCGCCCAGCGGAAGTAGAACAAAGCCGACGGCGCGATGACCTTGCCGATCGCCGGCTTCTGCTCGTCGGGGATCTTGGGCATCGACGGGACTTGTACGAAGTTGAAGTAGTAGAGCAGGCCGATCCAGAGAATGCCGAACCACACGTGGATCCAGCGGATCACAAAGGCCCAGAAGGCATGCGAGCCGAGTTGGTCATAGTGCCGGATGATGGCGACGATAATCGCCAAGACGAGGCCCGCGAGCAGCACGCGGTGCAGGTTGCCGAAGAATTTGTCCATGTCCCCACCCCAGAAACTGAGTTGACCGTGTCGGCATTCTACAGAATGCGGTATCTGTGACAACGAACTTGTGGGAATCCCTAGGCTTTTTGGGGCTTATTTCTTGTCCGCACGCGACGAATATTGCCTGACACAGCTGCGGCAGGGCGACAGGGATCGCTATCTCGCCTTGTTATTCTCGCCCGCGCCAGCGCGCGACGGCTTGGCTGCGGTCGCGGCCTTCAATCTAGAGCTGGCGCGAGCGGCGAGCGAGATCAGCGAGTCGATGCTGGGACTGGTCCGTCTCCAATGGTGGCGCGAGGCGGTGGAGGAGATTCGCGCCGGCGGGGCGACACGGCGGCATCCGGTCGTTGACGCTCTCTCCGCGGCGACTCGCACACACGGACTTTCTACGGATCGCATGCTGGCGATGATCGCCGGCAAGGAGGAGGAACTGGAGTCGGATCACGCACCGGCTCGGGCAGCCTTCGAGGCGCGCGCCGATGCGACCGCGGCCAACCTGGTGCGGCTGTCACTCGAATTGACCGGACTGAACCCGGGTGAGCCCGATCTGGAAGCAGCGAGTGCGGAAGTGGGGCGGGCATATGCCACGGTCGGATGTGCCCGTTCGGTGCTGCTGGACGCGCGCCGACGCCGCGTGCGCCTGCCGGCCGAGGCGCTGGCGGAGGCCGGTGTCGACCTCGACAAACTATTCGACCTGCGTCCGCAGCCAGCGCTACAGGACTGTCTCCGTGTGCTGGCAAAGCGGGCCAACGAAGATCTCGATGCCGCCCGGCGGCGCTCGATTCCACGCGGTGCACGGCCGCTGACGCTGACCGCCAAGCTGGCCGCGCTGCACCTTGAGCGACTGCGACGGGCAGCTTACGATCCTTTCGACCCGCGGGTGATCGCCGCGCCGCCATTCGATGTGTGGCGGCTGCTCGGAACTGCGATTACCGGCCGTTTCTAACGCGACAGGAATTCCAGCATGAGCACTCCGGCTATCATCACCGTGGCAATCACCGGCAGCCAGCCGACCAAGGCACAGAACCCAGCGGTGCCCATCCATCCAGCCGAGCAGGTTGAGAGCACGCACGAGGCCTATGAGGCCGGAGCGAGCCTGGTTCATATCCATGTGCGCGACGATCAGGGCAAGTCGAGCTCGGATGTCGAGCGGTTCCGCCAGGTGCAGGCAGGGATCCAGAAACACTGCCCGGGAATGATCATCCAGTTTTCGACGGGAGGGCGCGGACGCATGGCGGAGGAACGGGGCGCCTCGATCAAGCTCAAACCGGACATGGCGTCGCTGGCAACCGGCTCCGTGAATTTCGCGACCATCATCTATGAGAATCCCCCGCAGCTGGTCGACGATCTGGCGAAGGACATGCTGGCGAACGACGTCAAGCCGGAAGTGGAGATCTTCGATGCGGCGATGCTGTACAATGCAAAGACGCTGATCGAAAAAGGCTTGATGAAGGCGCCGGCTCACGTGCAGTTCGTGCTTGGGATTCCAAACGCGCTGCCGGTTCGCGAGAAGCTGCTCGACTTCCTGATCGGGGAGCTGGCGGACCAATTGCCGGACGCGACCTGGACGGCGGCCGGCATCGGGCGCTTCCAGCTCGATGTCAATCATTGGGCGCTAAAGCGCGGCGGCCACGCGCGCACCGGCCTGGAGGACAATATCTATTTCGAGAAGGGCCGGCTGGCCGCGAGCAATGCGGAGCTGGTCAAGCGTGTTGCGGACCTGTGCGGGAAATATGATCGCTATCCAGCGACGCCGAAGGAAGCGCGCGGATTGCTTGGGTTGCGACCCTCAGCCTAGCTGGAGAAACCTGCTCTAGAGCCGCGGCGGCATCAGCGATTTGAGGAAGCGGCGCACCGCTTCGCTTGCGCGGTCATCCATCCAGGTGATGTGATGAAGTCCGCGATTCTGGATTACGATGGACTGCGCATATTTGCGTCCCGGCATGTAACTGCCACAGCTGCCGGCGCGCCCCTGCCGGTCGAACCACGGATCAAAACGCGAAACGACCGCCAGGACCGGGATGTCAGGCGGCGTTTTCAGCCCTGCCACATCCTCGGGGTATTGTGCCGCGCCACAGGTCCAGCCGGTGAGCACCACCCCACGAAAATCATGACCCGGATAGTTCGCAGCGGCGATGGCGCCTTCGCCGAGCCCGAACAGGAAGATCGCTGAGCTGTCGATGAAAGTCAGCTTTTTCAGTTCGGTGAGAGCGACCAGAATTTCCGATTGGCGCTGCACATAGGCGTCGGGGTTGAGGCCCGCGACGAAGTCGAATCGCACGCAATCGGACTTGCGGTCCCGATTGTCGAAACTGTCCGGGGCGAACACTGCGAACCCGGTGGCGGCCAGCTCGTCGATGTCGCGCATCGCCTCGATCTTGAGGCCGGAGCAATCGTGCAGGTAGAGCACTGCCGGGAGCTTGGCGCCGGCCGGGATGGTGGCGAAGACCGGCTCCAAGTGATTCAACCGCCCGAAGATGCCGCGGCGATGTTCCGGCGCAAGGTTGGGGCCGATCTGCACGATTGCGTTGCGCCAAGCCTGATAGGCCGCCGGTGTTGCTTCGATCGTCTTGGCCGGCGGCTTTGGCGACATGCCGGTGAGCGCAACAATGACAAGGAGCCCGGTAAGGACTCGCTTGGCGCAGGAACCATAGGGTCGCGACATGACTGGATTGATCCCGCTCTGCCGCAGCGACCGCGAGCCTATCCGATCTACTCTAGATCGACCAGTCGCCGAGATAGCTTTCGGCTTCAGATGCGGGCGCGCTGGTCGCCACGGTCGCTGGCGGCGTCGCGGGTTGCGCGGGCGCACGCTCCATCCGATCCAATGCAGCGACGATGGCGTCAACGTCGGCCAGCGTGCCGAAGACTCCGTCCTCCACGGTCACCATGTGCAGAGCGGCGCGATGCGCTTCGGCGTCGCCGGAGCCACAGGCATCGCGCGCCAGCAGGCATTCGAAGCCGCGATCATTGGCTTCGCGCAGCGTGCAGTGCACGCAAACGTCCGTCGTTACGCCTGCGAAGATCAGCGCGCGGACACCGCGGGCCGCCAGGATCGCAGCGAGGTCGGTGCCCCAGAAGGCGCTGTTTGCGGTCTTATCGATGATGAACTCCCCCGGGGCAGGCTCCAGGTCGGGTATGATCTGGAATCCCGGCTCGCCGCGAATGAGAAAGCGGCCAAGGGGCCCCGGCTTGCCAATTGCGGACTGGCCCGACTGGATCCGCGCAAGTTTGTGCGGCGGGACCTCCGCCAAATCCGACCGATAGCCCTGCCGCGTGTGGAGGACGCAGAGGCCTGCAGCGCGCGCGGCCGCGAGCAGGCGGCGCGCCGGCTGGATCGCGGCCCGCACACCCCCAAGGTCGTAGCCCATGGCCGCCAGATAGCCGGCTGGCTCGAGGAAGTCCCGCTGCATGTCGATCAGGACCAAGGCGACCGCTTCCCTGGCGAGGCCGTCATAGGGAAATGCACGAGGCTGGGCGGCGATCTGGTTCATGGCGTCCTGGAGCCGGAGTGCGGGGGCATCATCATGGCCGGAGCATCACTTGGCTGCCAAGTGGCTCGCGGAAGCCACTGGGCTTCCTGGATTCACCGCAGTCGGCCGCCACGCGCGTTGCCCGGCCAACCGAAGCCGGGCGGCTCGGAGCTACTTTTCGGGCTGGACGGTCAGGACCAGCTCCTTGCGCGATTCCAGCGCCGCCGTAGCCGCATCGACGTCGCTGGGTTGGCTGCTGGGGATTCGCACCAAGTAGGTCCCGTCCGGAGCGGGGCCATTGACAATGGCCGCGTGGATGCTGCCCAAGAGAGCTGCGATGTCTCCCGCCGGCGCCGTCGGCTGGAACGTGACGGACAATGTGGCCGAGCCTGCCCCATTGATGCTGGTAGAAACGCCCAGTCCGCCCGTCACGGTCGGATTGTGCAGTTGCACACCCATCACCACAATCGCAATGCAGGCGACGGCGAAGGCAGCCTGCCAGACGACGCTGCGCTGCATTGTGGTCTTGAACCATCCGCCAGCGTCACCCTGCCAGTCGAGGCGCGGCACCCGCCGTTGGCGCGTGGTTTCGACTTGCTGCAGCAGGCGCTGGAGCGTCTCAGGCGGGGCAGGTTCGACCGCCTCGGCGGCCCGGGCGACGCCCTCGCGCTCGCGCTGGACCTGCGCCAGCTTCTCGGCGAGATCGGGCATCGTCTTCAGTGCGGCTTCAATCCCGCGCGCTTCCTCACGCGAGACGCGGCCGGTCACGTACCACGGCAACAACTCTTCGACGTCCTGCGGCTCCAGCGGCCCGTGATGATTCTGCTCGTGTCTCATGCCGCCGCCCCCTCGACGCCCTCGGCCTCCAGCAGCGCGCGCAGGCGTTGCCGGGCGTAGAACATGCGCGTCTTCACGGTATTTTCCGGGCAATCCAGGATCTCGGCGATCTGCCCCACGCTGAATTCCTGGAAATAGGCAAGCTGCAACACGATACGATGGTCCACACTGAGCTTTTCCATCAGACGCGCAATGATATGCGCCAAATCCTCGGCAGCGATCTTGGCATCGGCGGCCGGCGTGCTATCGGCAATCTGGGCCACCGCGTCCTCATCAAGTTCCAACTCACGCCTCTTGCGCAGCCAGCTGATCGCCTTGTAATGGGCTATGCTGTAGATCCAGGTGGCAACCGACGACTTTCCTTCGAAACGCCCCGCCTGCCGCCAGACGTCGAGCATGGTTTCGTTCAGCACATCCGCCGCCGCTTCGCGATCACGCAGTGTTTTCACAAGGAACGCAAAGAGCGGTCGCTCAAGCCGGCGATAGAGTGCAGTCACGGCATCCTTGTCGCCGCGCGCGATGCGTGCCAGCAACTGACCATCGCTGGCCGCGGCATCCGCCGACCTGGCACTCAGCATGTCCATCCCACACCCATCCGTCGCAGCACGCGCGCACCCGGTTCAACAGCGCGGTTCATATGCTTCAAGTACTTGTTATTTTTTAGTTTTCTGAAAAGATAGGCTAACCAATCCGGGGTCGATTGTATAGGTGGCACAGCCGACGTGAGTGGCAAATCGATCTATAGGGAGCGTCGGTCCGTCCAATTGACAGGACGCCCCCGACCGGTAACAACAGCACGATCGTCAATCACCACTTTTCCGGCCAGGGTTCGCGCGGGACCGCAAACCGGCCGAGGCATCTAAGGTAATGAGATTAAGGTATTTTCTACCGCCCAACCACCGCGAGCTGCGGCGTTCGCACGTGGCGTTCGTGGAATCTGCGAATCTGGCGGTCATGTGGTCCTACAAGGCGGCCTGCACGACCGTGATCAAGTGGGTCTTCCTGCAGAACGGGTTGCTTGCAGAGGCGTTGGCCTATGGCAACTGGATCCACAAGTACCGGCTGCGCCAGTATCAGAAGTCGGACCGGTATCTTTCTCGGCTGAAGCGGCTCAACAGCAGCACCTTCGACATCATAAAAATCGTGCGCGATCCCCTCGATCGAGCGGTGAGTTCATACATTCACGCCTATCGCACGGGCTATGACGACCAGGCGATTTCCCAGGTCCTGCAGCGACCGGTCACATTCCGAGAACGCTTCTCCTTCCGGGAGTTCATAGCTTTCCTCGAGCACAGCGACCTCAAGTATTCCAACCCGCATCATCGTGTGCAGGTGGCGCCTGTCGAGCGTCATGTGCTGTTCCGGATAGCGCCGCGCAGGATCATCAAGATCGAGCAGGGCTTGACCTCGGCACTGAGCGAGCTGGAGCGGTCCTTCGGATTGCCGCCGACGGATTTCACGAGCCCGGTTTTTACCTCCGACCATCACACCGTTCGTGCTCCTCAACACGGGCCAGCGGCGGATCTGGTCAACTTTCCCCGGAAGGGAGCGGTGCCACCCGCCAGCACATTCTATGACGATGACCTGACGGCGCGGGTCGCCCGGCTCTATGCCGAGGATTTCCAGCGCTACGGCTACTCGACCGACGTTCCGCAGGCAGCTGCCGTACTGGAGAGCGAGCGCAAGGTTGTCGGCTCCGCGTATCCGCAGGCACAGCTTTGACCGCACGGCTGGCGTCGGGTACCCCAGCGAGCTGATGCGGCAATCGGCACGATTCGCATGATCCTGTTCCATGCCGATTCGCTAGACTTCGATCGACCTGAAATACGATGGCGTGCATGGCTTCCAACCTGCGCCTTGCGGCAAGCAGGTGTGGCGGCCAGGCTCATCGGCGGCGATATCTCTCCCAAAGCGCTCGGTGCAGCAGAGTGCGTCGTGCTGACTGGCAAGGCATCTTTGCAGAGTCTCGACGTGGCAAAGCGCGCTTCGCAGGCGGGCGTGCCGGTCATTCTGGATATCGGTAGTGTCGACATCCTGGTTGGGTCCATTGCAGGCGGCCAGGACACGCAGTTCATAGAACTTGCGAGCCTTGCAAACCTGATCACGGCTGGAAATGCCGCACTGGCGCATCGCGTCGAGCGGATGCTCGGCATCACAAGCGTTGTTGTCGTTCCTGATCCGATCGACAGTGATGATTGGATGGCTGCGAGCCTGCGCTACCACCCGGGCGCAGCCGTGCGCACTGTCGCGCGGTGGATCGATGGTTTGGCGCGCGACGTTGTGGCGAGGGCGCGGCGCAGATGGCCTGGCTATGCGTTGTCCGGTGCCGCGTACAAGCGCATCGTCTGGTTTGGCGCCGCGCGCCGGCCAAACTGCGAGGGTGGCGTTGCAGAACTGCTGCTGGCGGCGAGCGATCTGGCGGACCTTGCCGAGGAATACCCGCTGCGACTCGATATCGTGGGGCCGTCACCCCGAACCGCGCGCCGATTCCTCAAGCACCTTGGGGTGCCGATCGCATTCTATCGATATTCTCCGAGGCGCGTCCGTGAGCGGCTGCGTGGGGCGGACCTATGCCTGCTGCCGCATGGCGGCGATTTGGAGAGCTTGGCCGGATCGCCGGCGCGAGCGGCCCTGGCATCCGCGCTGGGTGTTCCGGTTCTGACATCCAACGGCGCGTCGTCCTTGCTGCCGGCGATGCGAGCAGCTCTATCGGGCCGTGCAGCGGAGCGTGGCCAGCAGCCATTCGACTTGCTTCCTGCGGCCCGCGAGCACGGTGACCGCTCGGTTCCGGCTGCGTGGCGCCATGCGATCGACGCTGCGCGAGCAGCGCGGCCGCCACGCTCTGCCGCGCGGATCACCGTTCACACTGAACGAAAGCTGGAGGTACTTCTGCTGCTCCAGCAATTCCAGGACATCGACCTCATCGTGCCGGTCGCCGAGGCGGCCAGCGCTGATCCTTCCCTCGACGTACGCATTGCCGTCCTGTCGAAGATCGCCATTCCGGCATCGCGGCGGCTTGGCGCGATCTGTGGCAATGGCGGCAAGGTCGAGTTCTGGCATGGAGCGGACTTGCTCGAAGATCGGATCGAACGCACGCGATTCGCGGCGGATGTCGCGATCACCGCGTCGGAAGGCCTCGGCGTCGGTGCGCGATTCGCACGGGCGTTTGTTGTTGCCACCCGAGCGGCCGGAGCGCGCGCTGTCACAATGCAGCACGGGCTCGACAATGGCGGGCTGACATTCGGCCCGAAGGTACCGCCGACGGCATTCAATGCCGATCTCATTCTCACGTGGGGCGAATTGCACCGCCTGAGCGAGGCGGCCTGTCCGGAGATCAGGGCGAAAGTCATCCCGGTCGGCTGCCCCAAGCGGGTGTTCGACCGCAATGATTTTCCGGGCTTCCCCTGCGCCGATCGGCCATTCATCGCGGTTTTCGAGAACCTGCACTGGCGCCGCTATGATGATGCCTATCGACGGCAGTTCGTGCGTGACCTCATCGCGACCGCGGAAGCTGCGCCAGCCCTGACTTTCGTGATCAAGCCGCATATGGGCGGGCAATGGTTCACGCGTCTGGGCCCCACCGGCACGCCACTTCCGCGAAACATCGAGATCGCGGAGCCAGCGTCCCAGCGATGGCGGCGATTCACGGCCGATGCGTTTCTGGCGCATGCCTCTGCCGTCATCACAACCCCATCGACCATTGCCCTGGACGCGGCACGCTACGGTGTACCAGTGGCGCTCGTCACCTATGGCATTTCGGCACAGAACTACATGCCGCTTCCGCGCCTGGAGCAAAGTGGCGACTGGCTGGCATTCGTAGAGCAGATACGACAGGAGCTCTATGACCGGAAAAAGCTCGAGGAATTCTATGCGGACGCGGCGGTTGCCGGCGATGCCGTGAACCGGATTCTAACGGTGATCAAGATGGCCGGGGCACGACACTCGCACGCGGAAATCCTGGCCGCCCTGGACGCTCCGCCGCTTGGTCTGGCGGCGTCATAGAATTCAAGAACCCACGCCAAGTCTCCAGCCCGGCGACTCGGCGGCTTGTTTCCCGCGCTGGCTTGCATTAAGGCTTTGTCGGGGAACAGAAAACGCACCTGCGGCCCTATATCTCACCAAGTTCGGGAACGCCGGGAATGGGTCCAGTCATCAATTGCGCCATGTATGAGGGCGGCCTCAGGGTCCGGGACCTGGACATCGACAACCCCGAGGATATGAAGGTTCAACCCGGGCGGGTCATCTGGATCGGACTTCACGAGCCCAATCAGGAACTGTTGGGTAGCCTGCAGCACGAATTCAAACTGCACGAGCTTGCGGTCGAGGACGCCTATAAGGCGCATCAACGACCCAAGATCGAGATTTACGGCGAGACTCTGTTCCTCGCCATGAAGACCTTTCAGCGTGTCGGCGATGAATTTGCGATGGGCGAGACCTGCGTGTTCGTCGGGCGCGGCTATGTGATCACGGTACGGCACGGTGCTTCGCGCTCATACGCCGCCGTGCGGGCTCGCTGCGAGAACTCGCCAAACATGCTGCGACAGGGCGAGGATTTCATCCTCTATGCATTGATGGATTTCATCGTCGACAACTACTTCCCGGCAGTGGACGAGCTGGAAGAACGCATCGAGGAGCTGGAGGAATCGCTCTTCAGTCCGGTCAACGACCGCGATGAGCTCGCGGAGATCTCAACGGTCCGGCGCGAACTGACGGAACTGCGCCATGCGGTGGCGCCCTTGCCGGACATCTGCCAGCGACTGTCGCGCTTCGATGTGCCGGTCATCGATCCCCATTCGCATCCTTATTTCCGCGATGTCTACGATCACTGCGTGGTCCTGCTGGATCGGATCGAGCAGTTGCGAGAGGGCGTTAAGACGGTGGTGGAAACCAAGATGCTGCTGTCCAGCACGCGACAGAACGAGGTGATGCGCATGCTCGCCGCATGGGCCGCCATGCTCGCCGTGCCGACGGCGATCGCCGGCATTTACGGCATGAACTTCCAATTCATACCTGAACTAACCTGGCGCTACGGGTATTTCATCGTGCTCGGCGTCATCGTGCTGATCTGCGTCGCGCTCTATTGGCGATTCAAGAAGGCGGGTTGGCTGTAGCCTCGTCTACATGAAAAACGGAACGAGCGTTGACACCAGGCTGTTCAGTGGCTCCCAGGACTTGGGCGGGGATTTGAGCAAGCTGTCCTTGCGATAGACGGACGCAAGGTTGATCGGGGCGGCATTCGCGCCCTCGGCTGCATTGTAGGCCTTGATCATTTCATTGGCGATCGCAGCATAGCCGATTGCCGAAGGATGCATGTTGTCGAGGCCCGCGATCCCGCCTTGGAACTTGAGCGGCGAGGAGGCAAAAGGCAGGTTGGTGATGCGCTTCACCAGCTTTCCGGATTTCTTGACCTCGATTGCGCGGCTGTCGCCGTAGTGCTTCGAGTCATATTGCTCGATCGCCGCGTAAAGATTGACCGGGACCAACTTGATCGGCGTACCCGCCAGCTCCGCCTGAATCGCGAGCACCGCCTCGTCGTTAGCGGTCTTGATGACCTGGTCATAGGCCTTCATTGCTTTCGGCGTTACCGGTGCGCGCAAGGCCACCTTGGTAGAATACTCGCCGTAGTATTTTCCGTTGAGGGCCTTGCGTATCCCATTCGAGATGAAGTCCTGGTCGTGGTACGGCGCCAGGTTCGGCACGGCACGTGGGCGAATCAGAGTGTTGAAATAGACGACCTTGAGATCGTTGCGCAGGTTGGCCGCCAAGAACTGGCCGAGGCGGTGGGCCTGGCGAACAATCTCCTGCGCGCCGGCGCAAGTTGAGAAGTCGAGGTCGGTGCTGTCGTAGGCGCCGAGCATGCCGAAGCGGAACAGGCCCTCATTGGCGCCGATATTGACCAACAGGCGCTCGGGCAGCCGAGAGGCGACCTGCTCCAACTGCGATAGCTGGGATGTCTCCGCAAAGGCGCTGCCGGCATTGGGATCGAGCAGGAAGGCGTCGTTGATGCTGAACCAGAGGCGCGCCGCTGCGCCAAGGTCGAAGTTGTCCGATGCCTGGAGCTGCGCAAAGGCCGCTGCGGCCTCGGCCCGGGCATCACCACCGCGGCGGTCGAACATATCGGACCAGTCCGCGCCGGCGCAGGCGACGTTGTCGTGAAACAGCGGCTTTGCCTTCGGTTTGGCAGTCAGCCAAGCTTTGGCGTTCTTCATGACCGTGGATTGCAGCGAAAACAGCGACGTGATGCCGTGTCGCGCCATGGACTCAAGGTCGAACAGGACTTCACGCGGATAGACCGGCCGCGTCATCGGCAGGCCGACAGCATCGGCGAATTGCTGAACGGGAGAAAGCGCGGCGAGCTCGTCGCGAATAGTTAGCGACCGCACGCCGTTGGACATGGAATCGCCGATTGCCATCACTGGCGGCCGCATATAGCCGGCCAGCGCCAAGTGGTTGGGCGGCAGGATCATTGGCGCATCTCCCCTTCAACGCCGTGGTCCCCAAGCTCTCCCGATGCATTGCCGATTCGCAGCGCATTGACTTTGAACTGTAACCAGCGACTGCGTGGCGAGCAATGCAAGCGCCCGAGTCGTGGCTCAGATATTGCGATCGAGGACGACCGAAGTCGTCAGGTCAGCGACCGCATCATGCGACGAAATGCGATCGCGCACGGCATTGACGCGATCCATTGACGGCGCCGAAATCGCGATCAGGAGATCGATGTCGCCAGTCAGGGAGAGGCAGGAACTTACCTCCGGCATGCGCCGCAAGAGGGCGATCAAGTCCAGCGCGGGAGTGCTCTTGAGCCGAACGAACAGATAGGCTGAGACGCTCGGCCGGTCATCGGCAATCTCAGCGCGATAACCCCGAATGATGCCGTTTGATTCCAGTCGAGACAGGCGATCCCGGAGGCTCGAACGCGCGAGGCCGACCTTCGCGGCCAGGGTTTTCAGCGGCAGCCGGGCATCGGTCCGCAATAGCTCCAGGATCAGCCTGTCCTTGTCGTCGAGTGGACGCATCAGTCGGGAACCCTGAGCAAAGTGGCGGCCACCGGTGTCAAAAGGGCGGTTGCTTTCCGATGTTTATCCTCAGCAAATTGGACGCCGGGTCAATGGTTTGACTGCCTATCTTCAGGTTCGGGGAGATTTTTCCATGTCAGTTCTGACGACTCCGCCACCCGCTTTCACCTCCGACGAGGTGGCAGGCATCGCGCGTGATCTCTACGGGCTCACCGGCAGCCTTGCGCGGCTTGATAGCGAGCGCGACCAGAATCTTCAATTGACCGAGAGCGACGGCACAAGCTGGGTGCTGAAGATTGCCAATCAAGCGGAGGAGGCTCAAGCGCTGGAGTTCCAGGCAGCGCTCTTGCGCCACGTGCAGGCGGTTGACCCGGACCTGCCTTTGCCGCACCTGCGCGCTACTCTGGGAGGCACCGATCTTGGCACGGCGAGGGGTCATTTAGTCCGGCTGGTCAGCTGGCTGCCCGGGCAGATCTTTTCAAGCTGCCGGAAGACTCCCGATCTGCACGACAGCCTCGGTGAAAGTCTCGGGCGGCTGGATCGGGCATTGCAGAACTTCGGCCATCCTGGGGCCCATCGCGCCTTCGACTGGGACATCAAGCAGGCGGGGCGCTCGCGGGCGCGGCTGGACTTCGTCGAGGACCGGGGCCAGCGCGCCATGCTGGAGCATTTTCTAGCTCGGTTCGAACACGAAGTCGCACCGCGGCTCGCGCGGCTACGCGCCCAGGTGATCCACGGCGACGCCAACGACCATAACCTGTTGGTCGATGCGCTGGTTGGACGACGGATCACCGGCCTTATCGATTTCGGAGATGCAATCCATAGCGCCACTATTGGCGAGCTCGCGGTCGCTTGTGCCTACGCCATCATGGGCGAGGCGGCCCCGATTGACGTCGCTGGTCGAATCGCGGCCGGGTACCACAAGGCCTATCCCCTGCAGTCCGACGAACTCGATCTTTTGTACGATCTGATCGCGATGCGCTTGGTCACGAGCGTGACGCTGTCAGCGTCGCGGCGGGAACGAGCCAAGGACAACGCCTATCTCAACATCAGCGAGGCGCCTGCCTGGACCATGCTGGAGCGGCTGCGGGCAATGGATCCGATGCTTGCAGCCGGCATACTGCGTCACGCGTGCGGTCTCGAGGCAGCGCCCGGCGCGAGGGCCATCGTCGCCTGGATTGATGGGAACAAGGGCCGATTGGCATCCGTGCTCGACAAGCCGGCTGCGCTGCTCAGCAAGGCAATTGCTCCGTTCGGCGACCCGCAGCATCCGATTGCCCAGGCTTCGGCAGCACGCCGGCCGGAGGAGGCAGAGCGCTTGTGGCGGGCAATTGCCGAGAAGGAAAGGATCCAACTGGGCATTGGACCATGGGGTGAAGACCGGCCGGTCTATTCCTCAGAAGCCTTCCGCTCGGTGCTTGCGCTTGATCAGCGGCGGTCCCTCCATCTCGGGCTCGATCTGTTCGCGCCGGCGGGGTCGAACGTTCGTACGCCGATCGATGGGACAGTGGTGGATCTGCTCGAGACCGATGTCCCGCTCGACTATGGACATGCGGTGCTCCTCAAGCATGAGCCGAACGGCCTTCGCTTTTATAGCCTTTGGGGGCATCTCTCGGCTCAGTCCGTTCGCAACCGCAGTGTGGGTGAACATTTAAAAGCTGGAGATGTCCTTGGGCAGGTAGGGGACACGCACGAGAACGGCAATTGGCAGCCGCATGTGCATATCCAGCTCATCACCTATGACCCTGAGCGGGCAGCCGACATCATCGGAGCGGGAGAGCCTCGCTATCGCACTGTGTGGCGGGAGCTGTTTCCCGATCCTATCCGTTTCGCCGGGTTGCCATTGGAAGCAGTGCAGTCTGGAGGCAAGCCGAGGGACGATCTCTTGAAAGCCCGCAAGAGCAAGCTGATCCGCAATCTCAGCATTTCCTATCGCAAGCCGTTGAAGATCGTACGCGGTGACGGCGTGTGGCTGATCGACGATACGGGTCGCGCCTATCTCGATTGCTACAACAACGTCGCGCAGCTTGGCCACTGCAACCCGGAGATTGTCGAAACGATCGCGCGACAAGCGGCGATCCTCAACACCAACACGCGTTATCTGCACGACAATGTCATCGCCTACGCGGAAGCCTTGACTGCGACCCTGCCGGCGAAGCTCAAGGTCGCGGCGTTCTGCTGCACCGGCAGCGAGGCCAACGATCTGGCGTTGCGTATGGCGCGGAACCATACGCGCGCGAAAGACGTCATCACGCTCGATTGGGCCTATCACGGTCATACCCAAGCGCTGATCGAGATCAGCCCATACAAATACAAGCGAAAAGGCGGGAAGGGGCGGCCGGGGACGACCTGGGAGGCACCATTGCCCGATGCCTACCGTGCGCCGGCAGATTGGCCAAGCGCCGAAATCGGTCGACGCTATGCGCGCCCGGTTGAGGAGATTGCCTCTGCGCTGGCAAAGGATGGGCGTGGCGTCGCGGCCTACATCGCCGAATCGCTGCCAAGCTCAGCGGGACAGATCGTCCTTCCTGACGGGTATCTGCAAGCTGCCCATGCAGCCGCGCGGGCGGCGGGCGCTGTGGTGATCGCCGACGAAGTACAGATCGGATTCGGCCGCGTCGGAAGCCACATGTGGGCATTCGAAAGCCAGGCCGCGACGCCCGACATCATCACCATGGGCAAGCCGATCGGGAACGGTCATCCGATGGCGGCGCTGGTGACGACCGAGGAGGTCGCGGAGAGCTTCGCCAACGGAATGGAATACTTCAACACGTTCGGCGGCAATCCGGTCTCCTGCGCGGTCGGGCTGAAGGTGCTGGAAATCATCATGCGCGACAGGCTGAAGGAAAATGCCGCCGCTATCGGCGCTAGTCTATTGGCGCGTATGCGGGCCCTGAAGGACCAGCACGAGGCGATCGGTGACGTGCGCGGGCTTGGCCTGATGCTGGGCATCGATCTGGTCAAGGACCGGAAGACCAAAGAGCCGGCTACGGATCGCGCGGGACGAGTCGTGGAGCGTTGCCGGGAGTTGGGCGTCCTGATGGGGACGGACGGTCCCCATGACAACGTCATCAAACTACGCCCGGGACTGATCTTCAGTCAGGCTAACGCTGACCATCTGATGCAGGTGCTGGAGCAGGCCTTTATCGATACGGAGGAATGACGCAAGTCGCAACCGTCAAGCCCGCGACACGGCCGTTTGCTTGCGCTCGGCCAAGAGCACGCGGGCGCATTCAAGAATGGTCGCGGCACGCTGATCAAAGCTGTGATTTTGCCGAACGGTCTCCGCAAAAGCGCGCCGAGCCGCCCTTCGCTCGGCGTCCTCGTTCAGGGCCTGCGCGATTGCTAGCTCGATCGGGCAATCCGGTCCGAACCTTATGACGAAGTCGGAGAATCCTGCAGGCATGCCCTGGATTTCGTCGGAGATGATTGGTGCAGCGCAGGCGAGCGCATCGAACACGCGATTGGAGAGGATGCCGGCGCGCTGCATGTCGGGCCAATGATCATTGAGCACGACGCCGGCCTTGCGATAGAGATCGCCGACCATGGCGTTCGGAATGACCGCCCCTTTGATGTAGGTGGGATCGATCAGCGAATCCCAGCGCGTGCCATAGACGCTGGGCGTCAACCCAGCGTCGATCGCAGCGTGGACAGCGGGGCGAAACACGTTGCGGGAATTGCCCACAAACAGAATTTCGCTATCTCTCACAGCACCCGGCAGGTCGGAATAGAACAGGTCCCGGTCGGTACATTGCGGCAGGAACGCAACGTGGGATCCCGACTCTGCCGACCACAAGCGCGCCAGGCGGTCGGAAGCGGCGAAGGCGTTTCGATAGCTTAAGATCTCCGTCGAATCGACCAGATCAGGATGGCTGATCACCCACAAGATCGATGCGCGACCGGGTCCTGGGGCAAACCGCTCAAGCCCGCGCAGCACGAGGTCGACGTTGCACTCGGCATCGGGGTCGTTCCACGAGTGCAGATAGTCTATCCGGCTGCGGCAACCGAGGCGCAGGAGAGCCTGAGCGAGGCTGCGTGCGAAGTGATAGTCACCCCACTCCTCACGCACGGCTTCGCTCGGGCAGGCAATCTTGATTGCGAAAGATGGGCAGATGGTCGAAAGCGCCTGGGCAGGAACGGGAGATGGCGTGCTCTCGGTCGGCTGGGCTGCCCGCTCCAGGACCGGGCGAAACGAAGCCAGCCCGGCGGGCTCCCACTCGGGAACGTCCGGCGTGTATGGACCGGCACGGAATCCGTCGCGACGATAGATCTCCGTATCGTCGGACGTCAGGCTATCTCTCCAGCGTTCCACGAAAGTCTGGCGGTTGCTGTAGGCGAAGCGTCCTCGGCCGGGCGTGCCCCCTTCATGATGGATGACGACCGACGAAGGCTCGACCCGACAGCTCTTGTGCAGCTGGGCTCTCAGCCTCAAGCACAAGTCGTTGTCCTCCTGCCCATTGATGAAGATCGGGTCGAAGCCATGAAGCACTGCAAAATCACCTGCCCGGATCGCGAAACAGGCGCCGCTGATCATGGTGAGCTTTCTTGGCGAGCTGAGGTGAGATGCGTCGCCCGGCAGGCCGCGATACAGTTCGTAAGGAATGTGGCCGTGCTCACCGAGAACCGTGCCAAAAGTCTGGACCGTGCCGTCCGGAAAGAGCAGCTTGGGTTGCACCGCCCCGATCGCCGGGTCGGTCAGCGGTGCTACAAGCGTGCGCAGCCACCCTGGGCGAACCTCCGTGTCATTGTTCAGGAAGACCACGATGCCGCCGCGGGTCGCGGCAAAACCGAGGTTGCAGCCGAGCGCGAAATTCAAGTTCTCCCAGTTGCGGACCAATCGCGTGTTCGGGTGTGCCGAAGCGAATTGATCGAGCAGTCTGGCGGTCGCAGTGTCGCTGGCGTTGTCGACCAGCACGAGCTCGAACTTGCAGCCCGCGTCAACTTCAAACAAGGAGGACAGGCAGGACGCGGTCAACTCGGCTTGACCGTGCACCGGAATGACAATGGAAACCAGGTCCTGGCGCCTGGCCGGAATTTCCGACTGCAGTTGCGACCAATCCAGGTGGTGCTTGCCCAGCACCACATATATCCAGCCGACCGACTCGGACACCGTAATGCGATCGGTGCGCGTAAGCCGGCCGTCATAAGCGCAGCCAATGAAAGGCGCGTACGCAACGCGAGACCCTTTCGCGTAGCGCAGGACCAGGTCCCAATCGGACATCCGTTTGAGGCTTTCGTCGCATCCACCGCGGGTATCAAACAGGCTTCTGCGGTGAAGAACGATGTTGATGTCGATGAAATTGCGGCGGCTCAGGGCGATCCAATCAAAGTCCGCGCCGACATAGCGCGTGCGCCAGCCGTCGTTCGTTTCCAAGGCCGAATAGACCAAGTCGAGTTTCCGCTCGAGGAGATAGGCGGCGGCGACCTCGAGATATTCCGGGCGCCAACGATTATCACTATCCAGATAGGCGAACATCACGCCTTTTGCTTCGGCCATTGCAGCATTGCGCGCGGCGGCTACGCCTTTGCCGTCGATTTGCAGGAGCCGAATGCGCGGATCCGCCAGGAAGTTCTCGGCCACCGATGGAGTCGCATCGGTGCTGCCGTCATCCACGATCAGGAGCTCCCAGTGATCGTACGTCTGGGCCTTGATGCTCTCTATCGCAACGGGCAGAAGAGCGGCGCGGTCCCGAACCGGCAGAATGATCGAAATCAGCGGACGCTCGCGCGCGAGGGTGGCGTGACCGGCGCCAGATCGCACGCCTGCGACAAATGTGCGCGCTGCGTCGTGATCGAAGCTCTTACGCAGCGCATTCCTGGCATGCGGTGAGGCGACTTGGGCTGAAGGAGCAAGTCGAACGCTCGAATCGGCACTGTTGTTTGGGCGACGCCCCTC
Source organism: Dongiaceae bacterium (assembly GCA_041398065.1). Classification (GTDB taxonomy): domain Bacteria; phylum Pseudomonadota; class Alphaproteobacteria; order Dongiales; family Dongiaceae; genus Dongia_A. The sequence continues at coordinate 126,881 of JAWKVL010000005.1, forward strand.
TTGCGCGCCGTGGCGGAGGAAATGCAGGAGAGGATCGACGCCTGCCATTACGACGTCCGGATTGGCGTCAAGATACCATTTGGTGTCGAAGAACGGTCCGGGGCTGCGGCCCTCGGCAGAGCCCTTCAAAATGAAGTGGACCAGTGGATTGAGTCCGGACTCCGCGACATCGGGGTTGTTGGCGAGGTACCAGCTCGAACTGAAAAGCCGGTTGGGGTCGCGCCCTTCGCGTGCTCCATATCGGACATAATGCTCCAGCGGATCGACACCTCGATCCGCGACGTCGGGATAGCTATCCAGATACCATGCGACATCGAACAGGCCAGATGCACGAATGACATACATGGCGTAGGGCGCGCGTGACTGCAGCCACGCAGGAACGCGCAGATGGGTCAGCAAACCGCTCAACAACTCGCTCATCCCAATATTGGTCGCCTGCGCAGCTCGGTGAACCAATGCATTCGGTCTCAAGGGAAACTACCACCGAAATTCGTAGCCCATCAAACGACTTTTCCCTCGAACGGATTGCGTCCCTGTTTGTCTTCCACCTCGATGACCCAAAGGTCGGGATCGCGCTTGACTTGGCGATCGATGTATGCAGCGGCATCCGCCTCGGCGAGCAAGGCGCCCTGTTGGGCGGCGAGCCAGGCGACGTGACCATCCATGTCGCGCGTTTGGCTTAAGACTTTGAACGTGCCATCGAGCAGGTTGAGCTTTACGATGACCGCACCACCCCATTGGTCGCCTTTGCGCAGGACAGCGGCGAATCTTCCGTCCGCATTACAGCGTCGCAGGTGAGCCTGCACCCACAATTCGGTCGAAAGCCGGCCGTCCGTGGTCAAGGCCGCGCTCTCGAAGCGAGCGCTGCCGCGCGAATTTGCGACAAGGTCTGGCGCGGCGTTATCACTTCAGTGCTGAGCCGAATCTCGATCAGCGCAGGTCTGTCCGCGTTCGCCGCGCGCTCGAAGGCCGAGGCAAAGTCCGAGGTTTGCTGCACGAGTTCGCCGTGGGCGCCGTAAGCGTGAGCCAGGGCGACGAAATCCGGATTGACGAGATCGGTTCCCGAAACACGGCCAGGATAGGTGCGCTCCTGATGCATGCGGATGGTGCCGTAGCTGCCGTTGTTCACGACCACGAAGATGACCGGCAGATCGTATTGGACGGCGGTGGCCAGCTCCTGGCCATTCATCATGTAGCAACCGTCGCCGTTGAAGGACACGACCATCCGGTCTGGCGCAACCGATTTGGCGGCGATCGCGGAGGGGACGCCGTAGCCCATCGATCCATTGGTCGGAGCGAGCTGGGTCCGGAAACGCCGGTAGCGATGGAATCGATGGATCCAGGTCGAGTAGTTGCCGGCACCGTTGGTGAGAATGGCATCCGCTGGAAGGCGTTGCTCCAGCCAAGTCATGATTTCGCCCATCTGGACCGGGCCTTCGACTTGGGGCGGCGTCGACCACTCGAGATAGGCGGCACGCGCCGATCTGGTCTCGTTGTCCCAAGCGCGCCTGGTCACCGGCTCAAGCACCTTGGCCATCGCGGCGAACTCGGCCATGCCGGCATTGATCGGGAGCACGGCCTGATAGACCCGTCCCAGCTCCTCGGCGCTGGCGTGAACGTGCACGAGGTCCTGCCGCGGCACAGGGATATCGAGGAGCGTGTAACCGGAGGTCGTCATCTCCCCAAGACGGGCGCCGACTACGATCAGAAGGTCGGTGTTCCTCACCCGGTCGGCCAGCATGGGATTGATGCCGATGCCAACGTCGCCGGCATAGTTCTCATGGCCGTTGTCGAACAGATCCTGGCAACGGAACGAACAGCCAACGGGCAGATTGGCTGATTCGGCGAAGTCGCCGATATCAGCCACGGCCTCGGCCGACCAGCCGCCGCCACCAAGAATCAGGAATGGGCGTTTCGCCCGTTCAAGCCGGGCGCGCAAATCCTGCATCTGAGCGGAGCTGGGCGATGGCCGGACCGGTTTGTAGGGACCGGTGTCCGACACGTCGACGCGGTCGGTCAGCATGTCCTCCGGCAGAGCCAGCACGACCGGGCCCGGCCGGCCGTTGACTGCGCGATGAAAGGCCTGGCTGACATATTCCGGGATACGGGCGGCATCGTCGATTTCCGCTACCCACTTCGTCATCGGGCCGAACATGCGACGGAAGTCGATTTCCTGGAACGCCTCACGTTCCACCTGATCGCGGGCCACCTGTCCGACGAAGAGAATCATCGGCGTGGAATCCTGGAACGCAGTGTGAACGCCGATCGATGCATTGGTGGCGCCTGGTCCGCGGGTGACGAAGCAGATGCCGGGCCGCCCGGTCATCTTTCCATAAGCTTCGGCCATGTAGGCCGCGCCGCCTTCCTGCCGGCAGACGATGAGCCTGATCTGGTGCCGCGCATCATGCAGCGCGTCGAGCGCGGCCAGATAGCTTTCGCCTGGGACGCAGAAGGCAGTATCGACGCCATGAATCTTCAGCGCATCGATCAGGACCTGACCGCCAGTGCGCAGATTGCCGGAAATTGCCATGGAGAACACCTTGTTGAACTGCCAGTGACATAGCCGAGCAGGGGAGCGACGGCAAGGAACCGGGACCCGGCAGATTGCATGAATGGACCGGCGGATTGGCGGATGGCCGGTCGGACGGCTAGGCCGGCCGCAGAACCGCCGCGATTCGATCTATCGCCCGCGTGCCGCTCAGGAACGCACCACCGCAAGTGGCGACCATGGGCATTCCGACGGCCTCGCCAGCGAAGAACAGGCGTTCCTCGACTGATTCCGCCAGCCTGTCCCGCGCGCCGAAATGCCCTGGTTTGACCGAGGCATAGGCGCCGAGTACCCAGGGGTCGCTGTCCCACGCCGAAACGATGGAACGGAGGAAATGGCGCCGAATGTCCGCGCCGAAGACGGCCGAGACGCGGTCCAGTACGTAGTCCGTGGCCACCTTCGGTCCTGCGCGGGTGAGATGGCTCGCGAAGCGGCCGCCGGTCTGGCCGACGACGTAGTTGAAGCCGAAGGTCGGAATGTGGATGGCCAGGGGTTCGGCATCGCCGTCCACGATGGTCAAATTGCTGGGGGCGTCCCCGAAGACGTCGCGGTCAAAGAGAAGTGCGATACGATTTGCGACGCCCGGAGAGAAGCTGTCAAGTGCGGAACCGCTGGCATCCGGCAAAGCGGGCCGGAACGTGATCAGGCCCGATTGCAGGATCCCGATGGAGACTGTGACAAGCGCGATCCGCGCGGTAACCGCGCCGCGATTGGTGCGGACCGTGACATGGTCACGCGAGGACCAGTCGATTTCCTCGGCAACCGTGTTCAGCGAAACCGGGATATCGGCGCCGAGACGGGCCATCATCCGGCCCAACCCATCGCGCACCGGCCAATCGCCGCCGCTCATGACCTGGGCTGTCACGTCCCTCGCTGAAACCTGATCCGGATCGGCCGCATGAATGACGGAGAACACGTGAGCGTATGCCCTGAAGTAGGGGCTATCGGGATCAAGGATGGAGAGGACATCGCAGTCGCCGCGGGCCGTCAGCGCAACGTTGTTGCCGCTTTCCGCCCAGTCGAAATATTCACCGTATGCATTCGTTTGTGCAGGCGTGGCATGCCGTCCGTCCACCCAGAGATTGGGCGAAAAGGCGAAGTTGCGGTCGATGGTGAAGCCGAGCTTGTCGGCTTCCGCGACCAAGGGGTTGATGTCGGACCAATGCAGCCAATGGCACCCGAGATCGAACGGGATGCCCGGCGCAAGGTCCTCCGTATAGGCGCGCCCGCCGATGCGATGCGAGGCCTCGATGACCGTGTGCGTGAGGCCAGCCCTCGCGGCCGCGCGCGAAGCGCCGATACCGGCGGCTCCGGCTCCGATGATGACCACATCAAGGTCGGACATGTATGGATACTAGACCGGCGGACGGCGATGGGCCCAAGGGATGCGCCGTTCGATCGTCGCGCCGATCCTGAGCGCAAGGCGGTCGTCATGACGGCGTGCGACGATCTGCAGCCCCATGGGGAGGTTGTCCCTGGTCCAGCCGCAGGGGACCGACAGTGCCGGGCACATCCCGAACAAGCTGAATACCGAGGTCACGTCGAGACAACGATAAGCGCCATCCGGCTCGACTTTCCAGTAACTGGCGTCGGAGCCGCCGTGCGGCACGGCAGGCCGCGCCATGGTCGGACAGAGCAAGGCGTGGTGGCGAGAGAGGATGGGGGCGAGATCGTTGCGCCAAGCGCTGGTGCGCGCGATCTCGAGCGACTTGAACTCGACAGCGGACGCGGCCAAGCCGTGGTCAAGATACCCGACCAGCTTCGGATCCATCTTTGCCCGATGGGTCTTGAGCGTGTGGCCAAAAAACGTCGCGAGATAGACCTCCCAGTGCTTCAGCCACAGATCGTCGAGTTCCACACCCCACGGCAGGCTGACCTCCTCGACTCGGGCGCCGGCCTCTGCAAGCGCATTTGCCGCAGCACGCACAGCGGTCTCCACCTCCGGGTGCCAGACCCGCTTGCCAAATTCGAGACAGAGGCCAAGGCTGAGGTCGCGAAGATCGGTGTCGAACGGCGCCAGAAAATTCTGCGGCTCGGTCAAGGATTGGATATCGCGTTCGTCCGGCCCTTGCGTCACCTGCAGGAACAGGCACGCATCTGCGATCGTCCGCGCCAGCGGACCGAAGTGAGAGAGTTGGTCGAACTCACTGGGTAGGACGGTGAACGGAATTCGGCCGAAGCTTGGTTTCAAGCCAACGGTTCCACAGAAGCTGGCAGGGATCCGTACCGAACCACCCATGTCGGACCCCTCGGCAATCGGTACGCAACCAGTCGCGACGGCAACGCCGGAGCCGCCCGATGAGCCGCCGGCGGTGAGATCCGGATTCCAGGGATTGCGGGTGATGCCCCACAGCGGGCTCTCGGTAAAGCCTGAATAGGCGAACTCGGGCGTCGTGGTCTTTCCGACCATGATCCCACCGGCCGCTTTCAGCGCTTCCACAATTGGGGCGTCATAGTCGGGCACCCAATGCTCATATGCGTAGGAGCCCAGGGTCGTGCGCTTGCCTTTGGTCGGCGTCAGATCCTTGATGGCGAAGGGTACGCCATGGAGCGGCCCGCGAAACGTGCCACTCTTGGCCTCGCGATCGAGTTCGCCGGCGATGGCTCGCGCCTCGTCTGGATAAACGAAGCAGAAGCAGTTGAGCTTGGGATTGATCGCATGGATCCGGGCGAGGCTGTTCTCGACGACACGGCTCGCGGTCAGCGTTCCGGCGCGGATGCGCGCGGCGATCTCCGTTGCCGGCATGTAGCAGAGGTCGATATCCACGTTCATGGCGCGCTCTTCCGCCAAGTCTAGTGATGGCCGCCCTGATGGAGGATCTGATCCTTGAGACCGGTTTCGTATGAACCACCGGCAGGTGTCAGCACGCAAGCCATCGGGAACAACGACTTGATCAGTTTCTTGCGCTCCAGGGCAACCCAGACACTTTCGTTCGCAAGGCCGGATGCATCCTGAGCGCGCACGACGTACGGGCCAAGATGGAAGTGGTCGCCATGCGGTCGCGGCATATGCGAGATCATGATATGACCCGGATCTCCGCTCGGGTCGTCATGCGGGGCGGCGATGTCTTCCATCTGCGACAGAGCCTGGAACAGAGTCAGGGTCTTGAGCTGGAGCGGATTGAGGTTCAGAGGATTCTTCTTGGACGGCATCGATGCTTGCAAAGCTCCTGTTGGCGCCTAGTCGCGGAAATTCACGAATTGCAGCGGTTGCTCGATCTTCAGGCCGCGCACGAAGGCGATTGCCTCCTGCAGATCATCCTTTTTCTTGCCGCTGACTCTAAGCTCGTCACCCTGGATCGAGACCTGGACCTTCATCTTGCGATCCTTGATCTCCTTGACGATGCGCTTGCCTAACGTCTGGTCAATCCCCTGCTTGACCACGACCTCCTGGCGCACGGCGTTTCCGGAGGCCTTCTGCGGGTCCTTGAACTCCAGGGCACCGGCGTCGAGCTTGCGGCGCACCATATAGCCCCGCAGCAGCTCCTGCATCTGGCGCAGCTTCATGTCATCGTCGGCGAGAATGGCGATCAGCGCCTCCTTGCGCTCGATCGAGCACTTCGACCCCTTGAAATCGAAGCGTGTTCCGATCTCGCGCGCGACACCCTGAACGGCATTGTCGACTTCCGCGAGGTCGGTCTTGGAAACGATGTCAAAGCTCGGCATGGAAGACGCTCCGGATCAGCGCGCCAGCGCACGCGGAATCCGTCTGTACCAGAACATCAGCGGCAACGCACGCATCACGTAGAACACATACAACGCGGCCCAGATTCCCTGATTGCCGAAGATCGACGGCAATACGACGCTCGCCCCCAGGCCGAACAAGGCGGCAAGGATCATGCCATTGCGGATTTCCGTTCCGCGAGTTGCGCCGAAATAGATGCCGTCGAGCTGAAAGCACCAGACCGCGACAAGTGGTGCCGCCGCAATCCACACGAAGTGATCGCGGGCGATCTTCAGCACGTCAACGTCCTGGGTGAAATAGGGCAGGAGCAACGGCCCCCATTTGTAAAGTGCGCCGCCGATGAGGGCCGCGAACAGCAGGCACCAGAAGCTGCCGGCCCATACGACTCGGCTGAGCCGCCTTCTGTCGCGCGCACCGATTGCCTGGCCGGTCAGCGCCTCTGTCGCCTGAGCAAAACCGTCGAGGCCCTGGGCAATCACCGAAATGAAGCCGAACAGGATGTGGTTGGCGGCGAGGACTGTATCGCCCATCTGCGCGCCGACCCGGACGAGATACGCCAGGAACGCCATCAGCACGAATGTGCGCAGGAAAATGTCGCGGTTGACCGCCATCAAGCCGAGCAGCTTCTCGGATTCAATGAGACGGGACTCTGCGCTCCGCGGTGCCAGGGCCCGGAACTGCCTGCGCACACTGATGAGACCGACTGCACAGGTGGCGACGACGGCAATTGCGGTCGCTGATGCCGCACCGTCCACACCACGACCCATCAGCACGACGAACAAGTAACAAAGCGCGATGTTCAGGAGATTCAGGAATATCTGGATCGCGACCATGTCTCGGACGCGTTGCCGACCAAGCATCCAGCCGATCACGACGTAGAGAACGAGATCGAACGGGGCCGCGAACATGCGGATGTGATAGTAGCGACCGGCGATATCGAGCGCGTCGGAGCCCGTGTTGAAGACCCCAAAGCCGAGCATTCCCAACGGCACCATCAGGAGCATCAGCGCAAAGCCGAAGACAACGGCAAGACCAAGTGCACGAAGGAAAGTCGAGCGCTGTTCGCTCTCGTCGCGCGCGCCGAAGGCCTGGGCGGCAAATCCCGCCGTCCCGATGCGCAGGAAGCTGAACGCCCAAAGGATGAAACCGGTGATGGTCGTTCCAAGCGCAATGCCGCCGAGGTCGAGCTTGGTGCCGGTGGTCCCGACCCAGGCGGTATCCACGATGCCCGGCAGGACCGAGGTCAGATTGGCAAGAATCGCGGGCAGGGCGACTGCCAGAATCCGGCGATGAACGGGCTGGCGTTCGAGATCCGGGATCGCGACGGCGCGCCCGATGGCTGACTGATCAACACTCATGAACCGGAGCTTCCCCCAATGTCTGCTGGCCGTTCGCTTCCATCCTGATCAGGATCGCCCGGGAAGCTCCACGCCGGGCGCCAGTATAGGCAGGACCGGCGTGATTGCCAGGGTGCAAGTGGCGTAGGGCGGCGGCCGTGTTGTTTTAGCGTATTGATCTGAAACGGTTAATTCGGTGGCGATCCGTCGCCGGGGGCAGGAATAGCAACCTCTCAGGGTGCCAGTGGGTAAGGAACGATTAATCAGCGATAGTTAACCTGCCGGTTCCACCTCTCAGGCCACGAGGACCACTATGGGCACCGTCAGGGCGGGTCGGGCGCCAGCTGCCTCCCACGGGGCGTGCCAGCCATGAATGCGGGCATCGATGCCGCGCTGACTGATGGGATCATCATCGCCGGTAGCGATGCCGCCTTGGACGAGCTATCCACGATGTTGGCGAAGGCCGGCATGCCGGTGGAACGGGTGCCCGACCTGATCGAGGCCGAGGGACAGATCGAGGAACGCGGACGGGCGCTCTTGGTACTGTTCGCAGTCTCTCCGGCCGATGAAGCGCTTCGCATGGTCACGCGCCTGCGCAAGAGCTTCAATTCGGCGACTTTGCCGATCGTCATTCTGGCGGCCAAAGGTCGCGAGGAGCTGATGGTCCGTGCGCTCGAGGTCGGAGCGGATGACTGCCTCGAGGCGCCGATCTATCCACCGCTCGCGCTGGCCCGTATCCGCGTGCTGTTGGGGCGGCTCCGGGAGATGGCTGAGGGCGTCGATCAGCGGCAACGCTTCGATCTCGTTGTTCGTGGCGCCGGCGACGGAATCTGGGATTGGCGCCTGACTGACGACAGCGTCTACTTCTCACCGCGGTGGCGCGAGCTCCTCGGCTATCAGCCGGAGGACCGCTTCAGCGCCATGGATGACTGGCTGGCGCTGATCCATCCGGAAGAATCCGAAATGGTGAAGCGCGAGCTGCGCAACCACGTCGAGGGCATATCACTCTCCTTCCAAGTTGAATGCCGGCTCCGGCACAAGAGTCAGTCGTACCGGTGGTTCCTCATCCGCGGTACATCGCAACGCGATCCCTATGGCCATACCACCCGCATGGCCGGTTCGCTGACCGACATCAGTGAACGCAAGCTGACCGATCCGATGACGGGTCTGCCCAACCGCATCGTTTTGTATGACCGCATCAACCAGGCAATCGTGAAGACCCGCCGACGCAAGGGCAGCAGCTTCGGCATCATACTTCTGCAGATCGACCGCTACGAGACTATGCGCGAGGCCTATGGCCAATCCTTCTGCGACAATGTCCAGCGGGTGGTCGCGCAGCGGATCGTCGGCATTCTCCGGATGACCGACACGCTCACCATCATGAGCGACATCACGATGTGCATCCTGGTCGACGTCATGCGCGAGGACACCGACCTGGTGCGGGTGTCGCAGCGGGTACGCACCGCCGCGGAAGAGCCAGTATCGCTTGGCGAAGAATCGGTCATGCTGACCCTGTCCATCGGCATGGCACAGGGATCCATTCATCATGTCGGCGCCGACGAACTCATCAAGGACGCGACGGCAGCACTCAACAAGGCAAGGCAATCCGGCGCCGGGCACGAGGCCGTGTTCGATCCCGACATGCAACGGCGCGCGCGCGACCGCCTGCGGATCGAAGCAGATCTGCACCAAGCGTTGCGCCGCGAGGAACTCCGCGTGTTCTGGCAGCCAATCGTGGAACTCGGAGCGAACCGGCTGGCGGGATTCGAGGCGTTGCTGCGGTGGGAGCATCCGAGCCGGGGGTTGATCTCGCCGCTCGAATTCATCCCGGTTGCCGAGGAAAGCGGCCTGATCGTGCCGATCGGCAAGTTCGTGCTGCGCGAAGCGCTGCGCCAGGGGCGTATCTGGCACGAGGCCGGCGCTTCCCGCGATCTGTTCGTCTCAGTCAATGTATCCAGCCGGCAGCTGGACAGTCCCGATCTGGTGGAAGCGGTGACCGCGGCGCTCAGTGACAATCCGGTGCCGACAGGCTGCCTGCACATCGAAATCACGGAAAGCGCCGTCATGCGCGACGTCGCGCGCAGCCAGGATGTGCTGAAGCAGCTGAAAGCGCTCGGCTGCCACATGGCGCTCGACGACTTCGGCACCGGCTATTCCTCGCTGAGCCTCCTGCAGCGCCTGCCGCTCGATTATGTGAAGATCGATCGCTCGTTCATTGCGGCCATGAGCGGCGAGTTCGCCGGAGAGAGCATGGTCGGTGCGATCATCCAGATCGCCAAGATCCTGCATTTGACGGTCATTGCCGAGGGCATCGAGGCGGAAGCCGACGAACTGCGGCTGCGGGCGCTCGGCTGTCAATTCGGCCAAGGCTACCGCTATGGCAAGCCATTGCCAGCACCGCAATGGCAGGACGTCTTGTTTGCCAAACGCCGATTGGGCGTGGCCCAATAGGCCGCCGCCCTAGTTTCGTTTCCCGTCCAGACCCGAAAGCGTCTCGCCGCGTGCCTGTTCAGCCACCAGGCGCGCTGTTTCGCATAGCCAGGCTGCACTTTCGGCCAACACCTCCGCGCGTTGCCGATGCAAGATGGCGTAACGGGGGTCGGACCCAGGATCGACGTTTCCCAGCAATTGCCGACTGGCCTCGACCAGAGCGCTGTCCTTGAGCACGTCGGCATAGGCGATCGATAGGGACTTCACCGCGCGCTCCAGCGGCGAAAGTGCGCGGTCAAAGGCGCGCTCCGCGCACTCCACGATCCGGATGCGCTCGCGTTCCGTTGCGGGGATGGGTCCTTCGAAATGCGCGTCGGTCGCGGCGCGCAGGAAGCTGCTGAGGCTCTGATGCATTGGTCCTCTCGATCTCAATCGCGGGAACGATACATAATGAATTGACATGTGTCAACACAAAATGTATTGAAATGGCTCCAGCCTCGGAGCACCCCGAACTTGCGTTCGACTTGGCACATCGTATGGACTGTTATGTCTATCGCCGTCATGCCGCCGGCGTCCGCGATGGACTCCAACTGCGCTCGATATTCCTGGCAGGTCGTCGGCATCAAGGATGGCGACACGCTGTCGGTGAACTTGCCCGGCTTACCGCGGGAGCTTAGCCCGATAGCGGTCCGGGTGCGCAGCGTCGATGCGCCCGAAAGCGGAGGGCGCGCGAAATGCCTCGGCGAGCGCAGGTTGGCCGAGCAAGCGACGCAATTCACGCGACACGCAATCACGACCGCCCGCCGAATCGAATTTGCATCGGTGTCCTGGGACAAATATGGCGGCCGGATCGACGCCGACGTGTGGGTTGACGACGAACTCCTGTCCGACCAGTTGATTGCGGCGGGCCTGGCGCGACGTTACAACGGCGGCAAACGCACCGGTTGGTGCTGACGGTACCGACTCATTTCAGAGTCCCATCAGTTCGTGATTCTTGAGCACGAGATGAACGGCGGCGACATCCTTCTCGTCGAGTACGAACTCCTTTTCCGGATTGAATTGTTTTACCCGCCACTTCCCCCCTGAGCGGCGCACCAGACGCTTCAGAAAGCATCTTTGCTCTCCGTCCGGGGATTTTGCCGCCAGCTGGATGACGACATCGCGACCGGCCTTCGGAGGACGGTATGGATCCACGTAGACGAGGTCGCCGGCCTCGTAGACCGGCTCCATCGAGCTGCCTTCTGCATAGATGCAGTAAATGCCTTTTCGGTTCATTTGCCCTGGCGGCCGACGTACGTAATCGATCGGCCCTCCTTCATTGAAAACGAAGGCGCCATCCGAGCCACATTCGGCATGGCCAAGCACGGGAACGTCTTTGGAAAGGAATCGAAAATCTGGCGCCTCCGACAGGGAGGGTCGAACATTTGGCGGACCGCCAACATCTCCTTCATGGCTGGTCGACGGCTCGGGCGCGGATGAGTCTGCTGGGTTGACGCGCGACATGCCGCGATCCGGGGTGGGAACAGAGCCATGACCGTAAAGCAACCATGCGGCATCGACGCTGAGCGCACGGCTGTAGGTTTCCGCCGCCCGCTTCGAGACATCGCGCGTGCCGTTGATGTGGGACCGCACGGTGACCTCGTTCTGGCTGGTAAGCCGCGCAAGCTCGGCGCCCGAGCCGATGCCACGCAGTTGCATCGCCTGGCGCAGGCGCTGAGACGAGGGGCGGTTGACCGGGTCGGGCATGAGACGAACTGTAACGAGAATCCGATGCTTTGTGTATTGAGATTTTTCGCTACCTAATGTATCGTCAATGCATGCTGACGAACCCCACAGACACGATGCAACCATCGGGCTTTCGCGAGGTCATCGCGCGCTGGCCCACCACTCGGGCCTTTGCGCGTGACGCAGGCTGCACGCCGACCCTGGTCCGGCAGTGGCGGCACCGCGACTTTGTGCCGGCGCACTATTGGCCGCGAATTGTCGAGGGAGCGGCCCGACGCGGCATTGCTTTCGTCGATGTCAATTTGCTGGCTGGGCTGGCTGCCAAGCAACGCGCGCCAGCGCGGGAGGCGCGCACGTGAGGGAGCAGTCAGGCGCCACGCAGGTCCGGCGGCGCGAACGAAAGGGCGTCTCACGCATGATCGGACGCTGGCCGGAAGGCATCCATTTCGAAGATGCGAAGGTTCCGGGTGAGCCGTTCTTTCGAGGGACTGACCGCGAGATTGCCGGCGTCTGGCCGGAATCCAGCCTTGTCTCCGTCGGACGGATCGCCGGACGACGCTGACCCGATATCAAGGAAGGTGCTCCATGGCGGGCAGCCGGCTAAAGTCCGCGCGGTCGAATCGCAGGCCGCGCAAACCCGGCGCAGCGGACGGAGTACGCGCGGATGCCGGTGATCTGCGCCTGCTGGCGCGCGATGCGGCTCTGGCGGCCTTGAAGCGGCTGGCTGACCTGTCCCGCAGCGAGGATGAGCGCGTCGCCTTGGCCGCAACGCAGGAACTCCTGAACCGGGCATTTGGCAAGGTCTCGGCCGGTAGTGCTGAGGAAGCGCCAGCAAGCCAACCCCTGATCATCAGGATCGTGAAGTTCGGCGAGATCGATTCAGCCGATAGTCGACGAGGAGCGCAGTGATGAGGGATCGCAACGTCCGTGCCGGTGAATCAAGAGCGACGCAACCGCCAGTCGACGCAAAGACGATGGAAGCAATGGCGCGCCGCGCGTGGCGGGAACGCGGCATTGTCATCCTGTGGCCTGATCGAATCAAGGACGCGTGGGACCGCCAACACGTCTTGAACATCGCCAGCGACCTCTACGGCAAGCGGTGATCGGCATGCAGGTCACCTCGCGAATCAGGCCGGCCGGAGAAGCGGAGCTTTGGCAGGAGCACTTGGACGTGCTGAGGCAAGCCTTCTTGACGCGCAAGCCCGACGCAACGGCACGTGTGCGGAGCGAGACCAGCCGGTTGGAACGTGAAATCGAAGCGCTGCAGGGGCGTAAGTCGCTGGCGGAGCGAGCCGGACGGGGAGATGGCGGAGCTTTAGCCGCGCAGCTCGGCGAGAGCATCGCGGAGCGGCTGCGCCGGGTCAGCGATCTCGCTGGTCTGGCCCGCGCCGCGGGTGGGAAGGCAAGAGTGGAGGATATCGGACCTGTTGCTGAACTTGCGGCGCGTCCGGCAGCGATCGATCCCATCGATCTCTTGCATGGCAAGGGAAAGCTGAACGACGATCAGGTCCGGGCGGCGCGCGAGATCGCCTGGGTCTACGAGGCGATCACACGCGCAGGGCGGGCGCGCATATCGCGGCTTTCGGAGATCGATCCGCCCAAGGGGTGGCAGGAAATGCCTTTGCCCGAGCGTGCCGCCCTCCTGCACGCCAAGCGGTTTGTTCCATGGACCGAACGCCTTCGCTCGAGTGCGCCTGTGACGTTGGATATTGTGCTACGTACGACAGTGCTTGGCATGGCGATCTATCCCTTGGCCCGCAAGCATCGAATCGGCTGGGGCAGTTGTGTGGCGAGGCTTGGCGACGGACTCGATCAGTATTGCCGGCCTGCGAAAGATGGAAGCCACCGATGAAAATCGGTAAAGTCTGCTCGGCGGCACCCTAATGACAGAGTGTTCATCAGCCGTCCGTGCGAGAGGGAAAGATTGGCAATGGGTTTTCGGATTGCGGAGAAATGGTTCGAGTTCAAGCGGATCGATGACGATATCACGCTGATCTGGGAACCGCATGTCGTTCCCCTGATTCGCTGCAACATCTGGCACGTGCAGGGGCGCGATCGAGATTTGTTGATTGATACCGGTCTCGGCATGGCGAGCCTCACGAAGGCCGCGCGGCAGCTGTTCGAGAAAGCACTTACTGCAGTAGCAACGCATGCTCACTACGATCATGTCGGCGGATTCCACGAGTTCGAGGATCGCGTGATCCACCGCGGAGAAGCGCGCAAGGCCGCGGCGGGAAACGAAGCGTCGCTCTACGGGGCTGGCAAAGAGGATGCGCTGCTGGAGAGCATCCGAGCCGCTGGATATGATGTGCCGGCGGAACTCTTCACCGCCATCCCGGAAGAGGGTTACGATCCTCGGTCATATCAAGTGCTACCGGCTCCTGCGACGCGTACGGTGGAAGAGGGCGACGTGATCGATATCGGCAGCCGGCAATTCGAGGTGCTGCATTTGCCCGGTCATTCGCCGGGAAGCATCGGCCTCTGGGAGGAAAACACCGGCGTGCTGTTTTCCGGCGATGCGATCTATGATGGACCCTTGCTGGATGAACTGCCAGGCTCCGATATCCCAAACTACGTCGCCACCATGAAGCGATTGCGAGATCTGCCGGTGACTGTTGTTCATGCCGGACATGATCCGAGCTTTGGTCGGCCGCGCCTTCACGAGCTATGCGACGCCTATCTCGCCAAGCGCGCGTGACTAGGACCGCATCACCCGCGATCGGAAGGGAGCCGAAATAGCTGATTGGCGATATCCAATTGGCGAATGCTCGCAGAGATGGCTAGTCCTGAAGAGGGGAATCTGGCAGGGTCGCGCGGAATTTCAGGCTACCGCAGACCATCTTCATGAAACTCAAGAAGAAACTTCGCGGGACATTGAGCTATTGGGCATGGCGGTTGAGCCATCCGACGGCGCCCTACGAGCAGTATTATGTGCACCGGGTGATGTCCAAGATCCGGTCTGGGCGAGGGCATCCGGCCATCGGACCGACGGCCCGACCCTTGCGCAACGAATCCGAGTTGCTCGATTTTCTATTGAAACACGGTTTGCAGCCGGGCGATCTCACCGTTGACTATGGCTGTGGGAGCCTGCGTCTCGCTTCACCGCTGATCGGCTTTCTGGCGCCTGGCAAATATTGGGGCATGGATCTGGCACAGGAGTTCCTCGATCTGGGGCGGGCTCACTTGTCACCGGAATTGGCCAAGACGAAACAACCGCGGCTGGAAGTCATCAGCGATGAGGTTGTTCGCCGGGCGCATGCCGAGCGGCCTCGCTACATCATTTCGTGGCACGTCTGTTCCAAAGTTCCGGAGAATCGGTTCGACGCCTATATCGGCAACATCGTTGCAATGATGACGCCGGGAGCGACCGCCCTGGTGCATTTTCCTGAAGCCGCGGAAATGCGAAAGCAGACCGGACTCGCCTGGGCGAGGCCTCGCGCCCAAGTCGTTGAGACAGTCGCGCGCGCGAATCCAAATATCACCTGCGATTTCGGTGCGGTGGTCGAGGGCGAGGTCAACGGCATCCGCCACAGCTATGCCATCCTGACGCACGTGGCCTGACTACCGGCAAGCGCGTCTACCCGGAATTATGTGACGCATCGGCACACGTATAGCGGGAAATATTTGACCTTACGTTATGGCGCATGGCATGATTTGGTCATCGTCGCAGTGGTGGGCGATGAATTCTCAGTTCGTGGCGCCTTCAATTCTTGCGGCTATCGACTTGCTGTGACGCGCCTTGCCGAGGCACAGGCAGCCACGGAGGATCCTGTATATCGATCTGCAGTACATGGCGTTGCAGGCGCTCCAGCCTATTGCGATGCGATGATAGGCTGTCGACAGTGCAGAGCACGACTCCCAATGGAAATTACCCTCCCAAATCAATGGTGCCCTCGGCGCTATCAGCAGCGGCTGTGGCGCTATCTCGAATCCGGTGGGAAGCGCGCAGTCGCGGTCTGGCACCGGCGTGCCGGCAAGGACGAGGTTTGCCTGCACTGGGCCGCATGCGCGGCAATGCAGCGCGTTGGAAACTACTGGCACATGTTGCCGGAGGCGTCGCAAGCCCGGAAAGCGATTTGGGACGCGATCAATCCACATACGGGGCAGCGCCGCATCGACGAAGCATTCCCGCCGTCGATCAGGGCCGGGCGGCGCGATGATGACATGCAGGTCAGGCTCATTGGTGGCTCGCGGTGGCAGTTGGTGGGGGCGGACAACTTCAATTCGTTGGTGGGCTCGCCACCAATCGGTCTTGTCTTCTCCGAATATTCGCTGACCAATCCAGGGGCATGGGACTATCTGCGCCCGATCCTGGCGGAGAATGGAGGATGGTGCGTCTTCATGATGACACCGCGCGGTCGCAATCATGCCTGGAACCTCTACGACATGGCACGCTCAAAGCCGCACTGGTTCGCGGAACTGCTGACGGTCGAGGACACTGAGGCGATCAGCGAGGCAACGATCGCCGACGAGCGATCCTCCGGCATGTCCGACGATATGGTGGCGCAGGAATATTATTGCAGCTTCGATGCGGCGCTGCCGGGCGCCTACTACGGAAGACTGTTGCAAAGCGCCGAGACCGAGAGACGGATCGGACGCGTGCCTTGGACACCGGAAGCCGTCGTTCACACCGCATGGGACTTGGGTATCGGCGACTCGACCGCGATCTGGTTCTGTCAGCAAATCGCACATGAGACGAAGCTGATAGACTACTACGAGAATTTCGGCGTTGGCCTCGATCACTACGCAAAGACCCTGCGTGAAAAACCCTACGTCTACGGGGAGCACATCCTGCCGCATGACGCGCAAGTCGCGGACCTATCGACGGGGCGGAGCCGCCTGCAAACACTGGCTACGCTTGGCATTCACGGTCGCATTCTGCCACGGGAACCGAACATCGAAGATGGTATCAACGCCGCGCGCAATCTGCTGCCGCGCTGCTGGTTCGACGCGGAGAAGTGCGGCCGGGGTTTGGAGGCACTTCGTCAGTACCGCTGCGACTATGATTCGGAGCGCAAGATCTACTCGGCGCGTCCGCGACACGATTGGACCAGCCACGCGGCGGATGCGTTCCGCTATCTGGCGCGTGGGCTGCCGGATGGGACGACGCCCCAACCGAAGCGCGACCGATATGCGCGTGGCCGCAACGAGGTCGGTACGTGGATGAGTGCCTAGAGGGCATTCCAGGACTGCGGCATGGCGGGCTTTTGCCGAATCGCGTCGACATGCAAACGATCGCGCCCGAGAAGCTTCCGGAAAAGGGGATTTCCTCCATACGGCGTCGGCCCATTTCGCGCGCCCTTGCCGAGATGAGCGATATGGCGGCCTTGGATGGCGGGCACTCATGGCTCACCAACGCGATTCATTCGTAAGGTACCGGCGTGCCATCGATGAGGATTCCTCACGCACCGAACCTCTTTACTTGCATCGTTGCATATTACGGGGCGCTCTTTCTGTTTGGCGTGGTGGGAACACTCATCGGACATTCATCTGACGTTTCCGACCTCGGGAGGAGTCTGTCTGATGGGCTGTGGATCGTGTTCATAGTCCATGTCGGTTTCATCACCGCAATCGGAGTGCACGACGACTGGCGATCGTACGTCATGGTCGTCGGCATTCCGATCGGGATCACCGTTGCCGTCATGAAATTGTCCGGGTGGCCCAGGAATCTTGCGGTCGTGGCACTGCTGCTGGCAGCGCATGCCTATGGCTTGTTCGTCATGGGGAGCAATGACTAGCGCGTCGCTCGATGCACCAGACCACCGATCGCATGACGCCGCTCTCTCCAATCATATTTGCGCCCTCCGGAAACGGGGAGCCCATCGACCATCGGAAATCCAACATGAACGAAGCTGTCATCGCCGCGCCGACGTCGGAGCCATCGCCATTGGCGGACGCAGAGTTGTTCGAACGACTGAAAGGCTGGTTCCTCGAGGATCGGCGGGCGCTGAGCGAGTGGTACAAGGACGCGGAAAGCGACTTTGCGTTTCATGCCGGCCATGGACAATGGGAGGAGGCGGATCGGCAGCGTCTGAAGGACCAGAACCGGCCTTGCGTCACCTTTAACCGGATCGGGCCCGCGGTTGCGGCGGTGGTGGGGATGGAGGTCGCGAACCGGCAGGAGGTGCGCTTCATTCCCCGTACGACCAGCAGCAAGACGAGCCAACGCCTGGACCCTGCGACAGGTCAGCCCATCAACATTCCGATTCCGGGAGCGGACGACCAAGGGCCGGCCGAGCTCTATACCGGCGCGGCCCTCTACCTGCGCGATCAGTGCAACGCGGAGGATGAAGAATCCGACGCATTCCAGGATACCGCGATCTGCGGAATGGGATGGACCGAAACCCGTGTCGACTACGACGAGGATTCCAACGGGAAGATCGTGATCGACCGCATCGACCCCCTCGAAATGGCATGGGACGCTCGCGCCGCAAGGCGCAACCTGGTCGATGCGCGACGGCTGCACCGGGTTCGCGAGATCGACATCGAAGCCGCGCGCCAGATGTTTCCCGGCCTCGATGACGAGGCCTTGGACGCGAACTGGGCCCGGCCGTCCCACCTGGAGACGGCTCCGCACGATCGCGAGGCAGCGCGCCGCTATGGGAGCGGTACGTCAATCGACGATCACAGCCGCGGAACTGTGACGATCGTTGAGACGGAATGGTGCGAATTCGAGACCGAGTATCGCGTCGCCAATCCGGCAACCGGCGAGGTGATGGAGGTCTCAGACGAAGCAAAGCTCAAGGAACTCCGCCAGCGCGCAGAAGCGGCGGACGTTACACTGGCCGTGCAACGGTGGCGCAAGCGGATATTCCGCCGGGCGTTCCTCGGGGCGAGCCTCCTGGAAAGCGGCCTGGCGCAGTCGCAGGCGGGATTCAAGTTCAAGCCGATCACCGGCTATCGCGACCGCAACAAGCGGCAATGGGTGGGCTTGGTGCGCGCGATGCGCGACCCACAACGCTGGGCAAACGCGCTGTTCAGTTCGGTCCTCAACAACCTCCAGACCAGCGGCAAAGGGGTCATGGCTGAGCGGGGGGCCTTCGACAACGACCAGCAGGCGGAGACCGATTGGGCCAACGCCGGGCGGATCGTCTGGCTGAAGACCGGTGCGCTATCCGGGATGGCGCCGCGCGTGTCGCCGAAGCCGCCGGCCATCATGCCGGCTGGAATAGAGACTTTGATGCAGTTCGCACTGCAATCCCTGCGCGACGTGTCGGGGATCAACGTGGAAATGTTGGGACTGGCCAACCGGGGGCAGGCGGCGTCGCTGGAGTATCAGCGCCGGCAGGCGGCGACCACGATCCTGGCGCCGTTCTTCGATGGGCTGCGACGCTATCGGAAGGACCAGGGGCGGCTCCTGCTGCATCTGATCCGCGACTATCTCAGCGATGGCCGTTTGGTGCGGATTGCGGGGCCGGACTACGAGCGCTACGTGCCGCTAATCCGTGGCGATGATGTGCTGGAGTTCGACATCATCGTCGATGACGCGCCGGTTTCACCCAACCAGAAGGAGGCGAGCTGGGTGATTCTGCAGCAGATGCTGCCGATTCTGATGAAACAGCCGTTATCGGTCGAAGCCTGGGCCAAGCTGCTCAAAGCGTCCCCGCTGCCGGGCAGCGTGGTCGGCGAGTTCGTCGAGACGGTCCAACAGGATCAACAGAAGCAACAGGCGGAACAGGCACAGCAGGCGCAGATGATGCGGCAACAGGACCAGCAGGCGCCCAACCCTCAGCAGATCCGGCTCGAGGCCGAGTTGAAGCGGCTGGAAGTCGAAGCTGCGCTCAAGCAGGAGGAACTGCAACTGCGACGCTACGAAGCCGACGTGAATGCGGCGTTGACGTTACGGGAGCTGGAGGAGCGGCAGGCGGCAAGATTGCAGAAGGCGATCACGCCATCGACGGAGGCAAAGGCAGGCGAATGCCAGAGTTGCGTTGAAGCACATTGAGACAAAGCCTTGATTGTGCCCAACGATTGCCATGAGCATCGTTCATAGGATCCGCGATGCAAGTACTGTTGCACCGAGAAAGCCCGATGGATGGTGAGGCCAAGAATACAGTGGATCGAATCTTGCAATTTCCAGCACCGCCTACCGCCTGACTCCATTCCAACGAGGCCGT
>JAWKVL010000006.1:0-140554 GCA_041398065.1 Dongiaceae bacterium
GGATGCCGCGGATCGAACTTCAGAAACTTGGTAAAGAGGACAGTAGCCACATCCGCCATGCCCATCGGCATGCCGGGATGTCCCGATGCGGCCTTTTCCACCGCGTCCATGGAGAGGGCGCGGATGGCGTTTGCCATATCGCGCAGTGAAACCTCGGGTTGCACCGGACTTTTGGCGGTGGCAGCGTCCATTTTAGGTCCTAAAGGCTGGCAAAAGTGCGGCGCACCATGCCGCCGTGCCGGGTCCCGGTCAACGGCTGAAATCCGCCCGAGTCACCTATCCGTCGACTTGTCGCGAATCCAAGCATTTGGCGGCTTCCATTGACGTTCTGCGTGATCGCGGGTTTAATTTCTTCCGGAACCGCCGGCGCTGGATCGAGTCTGTCCAACCGGCCTTCCGGACAGGAACATGACAAGAGGCCGGCACGATGAGCCAGCTCGACCTAGCGATCAACCGCCTGGACGCCGCCATGGCGCGGCTCGATGCCGCAGTGGCGGAAAGCGCGATGCGCGGCGCCAAGGACCGCGAGTTGCTGCAGCATGAGCTCACGATCCTGCGCCAGACCTATGACCTGTTGCAGACCGAAGCGCGCATCGTCGCCGACCAGTTGGACGACGTCATCGATCGGCTGGGGGATGTGACCCAGGCCGAAGCGGCTGCGCACCGCTGAGCCACCTGGGGAAATAGATCCATGCCGACCGTCACCATTCCGCTGAACGGCCGAAACTACGACATCGCCTGCGGGCCCGGCGAAGAAGAGCGGGTTCAGGAACTGGCGGGGCGGCTGCGCGACCGGATGGAAGGCATCGCCCGCTCCCTCGGCAATGCGCAGGAGAATTTCCTGTTTGCCGTGACCTCGCTGCTTCTGGCGGACGAGCTGGAGCAGCGGGAGAAAGAGCTGAACGCCGCCCGCGACCAGCTCAAGGAATCCGCCCAGCATCGCGAGGTCAACCTCGCCAACACGCTGGAGCGCCTGGCCGGCCGGATCGAGGCTATTGCCGCCCGGCTGGAAGCCGCCTAAATAAGCGCCGGGCGGATTGCTGCCGGGTGCGACAGGACGACGAATCCCTGGGGCCATACGTCACCTCTAGGGAGCTGTCCCTACCGGGACCCTTGGTCTCGGCACACGGCGCCCACCTGCTGAGTGCAGGCCTTAGAGGATCATGCGTGCCATCGGCCATGGCGGCACCGCCCACTTGTGCTGTGGCACCGGCCACCCAACACCGTGGCACCGCCCACGTCACGAACTCGGACTTGTCAGGACTTCAATATTGATCGATGCCGCGGAGACCCAAGCGCTGAAGGCCAACCTCCGGCGCGAAGCCGCTGCGCGGCGCAAGCAGGCCCACGCCGCGCATCCGCAGGCGGGGCTGGCCCTGATGCAGCACTTCAAGCAGTCGATCGACGTGCCGGCGGGCGCGATCGTCTCCGGCTTCTGGCCGATGGGCGATGAGATCGACGTGAAGCCGCTGCTGGCGCAGCTGCATGCCTCCGGCCATCCGATTGGACTCCCCGTCGTGGTTAAGAAGGGCGCACCGCTGGTCTTCCGGCAATGGCATCCCGGCCTCGATCTGGTGAGCGGCGGTTTCGGGACGCACGTGCCGCCGCATAGCGCGCCGGAGGTGGAGCCGCAAATCCTGATCGTTCCGTTGTTGGCGTTCGACGGCGAGGGATACCGCCTGGGCTATGGCGGCGGGTTCTATGACCGCACGCTCGACAAGCTGCGCACGGGCAGTGCGGCCGATCCGCTGGCGGTCGGCGTCGCATTTTCCGCGCAGCATATCGCGCGCGTGCCGCATGACGAATTCGACCAGCCGCTGGATTGGATCGTGACCGAGAAGGCCGCATACCACTTCGCGAGCGTTCCGGCCGAGGTGATCGCCGCCATGAACCAGGTGTGGTAGCGCCATGCGGTTGCTGTTCTGTGGCGACATCGTGGGCCGGGCCGGGCGCGACGCGATCGTCGAGCGCCTGCCGGGCCTCAAGCGCGATCACGCGATCGACTTCGTGGTCGCGAACGGCGAGAACGCCGCCGGCGGCTTCGGCATCACCAAGAAGATCTGCGACGATCTCTATGGTGCCGGCGTCGATTGCATCACCACCGGCAACCATGTCTGGGACCAGAAGGAGACGGTCGGCTTCATCGGCAACGACGCGCGCCTGCTGCGGCCGAACAACTTTCCCGCCGGCACGCCGGGCAAGGGCGCCGGCATCTATCCGACGGCCAAGGGCAAGAAGGTCGGCATCATCAATTTGATGGGCCGGCTGTTCATGGACCCGCTCGACGATCCGTTCCAGCAGATCGAGCAGCTGCTGAACGCCCATCGGCTGGGCGGCAATTGCGACGCCATCATCCTCGACTTCCACGGCGAGGCGACCAGCGAGAAAATGGCGATGGGCCACATCGTCGATGGCCGCGTCAGCCTGTGCGTCGGCACGCACACGCATGTGCCCACTGCCGATCACATGATCCTGCCCAAGGGCACGGCCTATCAGACCGATGCCGGCATGTGCGGCGACTATGATTCCGTCATCGGTATGGAGAAATCGATGCCGATCGCCCGCTTCACCCGCAAGATGCCGACCGAGCGGCTGTCCGCCGCCAACGGACCGGGCACGTTGTGCGCGGTGCTGGTGGAGACGGACGATGCGACGGGACTCGCAAAGGGCGTGCAGCCGGTGCGGCTGGGCGGGAAGCTGAGTCAGTCGAGCATCGGCGGTTAGGCGTATTCCTGATCTGTCATCCCGGCCAAGCCCTCGGGTCCGCGCTTCGCGCGGCCCAAGGACAGGCTCCGCGCGAGCCGGGACCTATGCCATCGCTTCATAACGCTGAAGCGGCGCATGGACCCGTGATCGCGCCACTGCGCGGCTGTCCGGGGTGACAGTTGGAAGAGCGCGACTAGGGGTGCGCTCTGTTACCCATGCTTGGCGCGCGAATCCTTTGGCGCCTCGGCCCGCTCGTTCATGCCGTAATCCCTCAGCACGCTCGCCACGCGCAGGCGGTAGTTGCGGAAGATGCCGCCGCGGCCTTTGGCCTGCGCCACGCGGTGCTCGGCCACGTTGCGCCAGCGCGCCACCGCCTCCTCATCGCGCCAGAAGGAGAGCGAGAGAAACTTGCCCTTCTCGGTCAGGCTCTCGAACCGCTCGACGGAGATGAAGCCGTCGATCGTTTCGAGCACCGGGCGCAGCTCCGCCGCAATGTCGAAATAGTCGGTGCGGTGATCGGCCTCGGGCCAGACTTCGAAGATGATGGCGATCATGCGGCGCCTCCGAACATCGGGATGCGGCTGTTGACGGATCGGCGATAGTGTATCGGACGATCGAGCGCCGCGATATCGAGACCGTGCGCCATCAGCGCCTGGATGCCGGCAGCGGCGATGGCAGTGGCGATCATCTGGCCGGGGCAGGCGTGGCGCCCGGCGCCGAATGTGAAGCTGTCCTGATCGGCCCGGTCCGGATCGAACACATGCGGCCTGGCATAGCGCGCGGGATCGCGGTTGGCTGCGGCCAGCACCACCAGGATCTGATCGCCGGCCTTCATCGCCTGACCCGCGACGAGGCAATCCTGCGCGACGAAGCGCCTCGTATTGTGGACCGGTGGATCGTGGCGCACGACCTCCTCGATCAGGCGCGCGAGCAGGGCGTCGTCACCCGCCACGCGGCGGCGGAGATTGGCATCGCGCGCCAGCGCCACCAGCGTATTGCCGATGAGGCCGGCGGTCGCATCGTAGCTCTGCGACATGAGGCCGATCAGGTTGGCGAGCGCGGCGTCCTCGTCTTCGATCCCCAGGCTTCGCAACCGCTCGACCTGCACCGCGATCTCGCCGCGGCGCATGCTCCGAAGCTCGTCGCGCAGCGCCGCCTGCAAGGCGGCCGCGGCGTCGTTGCTGCGCGCGATCTCGGACGGGCCGCTCAGCGGCGACAAGCAGCGCACGAAATCACCGATCAGGCGGGCGCACCTGGCCGCGATCTTCTCGGGAAGGCCGACCATCCGGGCGATCACCAGCACCGGCAGCGTGAAAATGAATTCGTCGAGTCCGCTCCGGCGCGTTTCGACCGCTTCGCGCGCAAGGATGGCCGCTCCTCGTCGTGCCAGGGCGACCAATCGCGCATGATCGAACGCTGCGATGCACCCGCTGACGGCTTCCTTCGCCCGCACGTGGTGCGGTCCGTCATTCATGCGCACCAGGTCCTTGAATATCCCGCCGGCCGGTGCGCCCGCGATGGCGGCGGGAACCGGCTCCGCAGGCGGCCGTACGCGGCAATGCTCGTTGCGCAGGATTTCGGTGACCGCGTCTGCGCCCAGCGCAACCCAGAGGTTGAGCCGGTGCTCACGATAGAGCGGGCGGTAGGCCAGCAGTGCAGCGTAGTACGGATAGGGGTCGCAATGCGCGGCCGCCTCGAGCACGCTCTCGGGGAACAGCACCACTTCTTCGGATCGGACCAGGGACATCGCGCGGCCTCGGTTGGCGGATTTCATGCGCCGATTGTCGCCGCAACCGGCCGCGCGGTCACGAAATGATAGTTTGGCCCAGACGAAACTGTGCGGGATTGAGGCTCCTGCCACAGTTTGGCTTCGAGCGAACTATGATCGCTTGTCTTTGGACTTCACCCTTCCTAGAGTCTGACCATGGCAAGACTTGGACAGAACGAGCCCGGCCTCGAAAGCTTCGCCAAGATCATCGGCGACGCGACCCGTATCCGCATGCTGCAGCTGCTGATGGAAGGCCGCGCCCTGACGGCGAAGGAGCTGGCCTATGGCGCGCATGTCGAGCCGGCAACCGCCACCCAGCATCTCCGCCGCCTGCTCGAGGGCGACCTGGTCACGGTCGCCGCCCAGGGCCGGCACAAGTATTTCCGGCTGGCCTCGCATCACGTCGCCGAGCTGATGGAGCTGCTGATGGTGCTGGCGCCCGACCAGGCGGCCAGGACACCGAAGCAGCGCATTGAGGAGCCGCTGCGCCGCGGGCGGATGTGCTACGACCATCTGGCGGGCGAGCTTGGCATCGGAATCACCGAGGCGCTGGTCAAGAGCGGCGTGCTGCGCAAGGAGAGCGATTCCTTCGCCGTCACCAGGCGCGGTGCGGACTGGTTCCACGCGCTCGGCATCGACGTCGAGGCCGCCCGCGCCCTGCGCCGCAAGTTCGCCGCCACCTGCCTGGACTGGAGCGAGCGGCGCGACCATCTGGGCGGCGCGCTCGGCGCCGCGCTCGCGGAAAGACTGGTCGACCTCGGCTGGATCGCCCGCAAGCGCAACAGCCGTGCGGTGACGGTGACGGAAGCCGGCAGGTGTCGGCTGGCGGAGGAGTTCAGGCTGGATCTGGCGAACTGACCAGGCTGGGCGACCCCTTGCACGAATGGCTGGCTCGGCGTGAAATGAGCGGCACAGCGGAGGCGGCCATGGCCAAGCGCGAACAACTCAGCTTCTCCCATGCAATTGAGATCGCCGCAGCGCCGGAGGCGGTGTGGCGGGCCCTGACCGACGGCGAGTTCACGCGGCAATATTGGGCGGGGCGGCGGGTCGAGTCCCGCTGGAAGGTCGGCTCGCCGGTCATCTTCTGGTACCAGACCGACGGCGGCGAGGCGATCAGCGACCGCGGCATCGTCGTTGAATGCGCCAAGCCACGCCGCCTGTCCTATACATGGCACGTCGAGTTCGTGGATGAGATGCGCGATGCCCACCCCTCGCGCGTCACCTTCGACCTCGCCGCCAAGGACGACGCGACGACGCTTACCCTGACGCACGACGGTTTCGAGCCGGGCAGCAAGGTCCTGGAAGCCGTGCGCCAGGGCTGGCCGGCGATCCTCGAGAGCCTCAAGAGCCTGCTGGAAACCGGCACTGCGTTGGAGGCAGCAGCGCCCGATTCCTCCGATGCGGCTGCCTGACTTGCGTCCTGGGCGCCGCTAATTGTTGGCGCAGTTGATCTGGTCGAAGACCTTGCACTTGTTCTTGGAACAGAAGCGGCCGTCGAGCGTCTCGGCCTTCACCTTGTGGCTGTCGACGTCGTAGTCCGTCGCCTTGGCGAAGCCTTGCTTCTGGCACCATGCGAGCGAGATGTCTTTGTAGTCGCCCTTTCCGCAATGGTCCTGATCCAGTTCCTCGCATGCGAACAGGCGGTTGCCGTTCGTCGTCAGCGGCGGCTTGTAGGTCATTTCGGTGGCCGTCGACGGATCGGGGTTGGTCGCGACGGTCACGCCGCTCTGCGGCTGGCGTACGGCCGTGCCGCCCCCCAGCTTTGGCGGCGGAAACACGAACAGGATGTTGGATGCGATGGCGTAGACATGCCCCTGCGGCCCGATGGCCGGCGGGTTCAATCCGCCGCCGACCCAGTCAACGCGCGATACTTCCGCCAGCGTGTTCGCGTCGAAGGTAATGAAGCCATCCTCGTCCGAGACGAAGATGTGCGTGCGCGACGCCGCCGCGGAGGCGATGGATCGCCCGGCGCCCTCCATGGTGGTCACTTTCTGCCCGTTCTTGAGAATGGTTACGCGCCCGCGGCCGTCCACGATCGCAACGCGCCCGTCCGCCATGCGCGTCGGCGCTGATTGCACGACGGAGGTCAGTTTCAGCGCGGGGATCTTGGTGCCGTTCGGCGGCGCGAAGGCGACACGCCCGGTGAAATCGGGTATCTCCGCGCCCAAGTTGTCGTGTCTCAACCCCTCCTGCCCGATCAGCGTATGGCCGTCGGGGAGAATGGTAGGCGGCGTCCGCATGAAGAAGTCCTTTTCATGCACGCGGAATGTTTCTATCAGCTTCTGGCCGGAGAAGGTGTAGCCGACGAGATCCTTGTAGTGGTCCGATACCATGATGAACGGCGTTCCGCCGCCGGCGAACGTGAAGATGCCGACGCCGGGAGCAGGCGGGATTTTCACCAAGAGCGCCGGAGCGCCAGGTGGGTTGTATTGCTGATAGCCGAGGCATGCGCCCCAACCGACGATCGGAACCAGGCATGACTCTTCTACCCAGCCAGGTCGGCCCGATCCTCCGACAGTCTGGGGCGTGATGTTTATGACGACTTTGTCGTCAAGCACCTGGCCGGAGAGCGAGAAGGCGATCAGCCTGACAGAATGTCCGCCGGTGACATTGTTGCGATAGATAACCGGAACCATGATGGCCTCGGCGCTGCCGGACCGCCAGATGTTCGGCGGTCCGAATGCGGCCGGGCCGGCCTCCCCGTGTGCGGGAAATGCGATCTGGCCCAGCCAAGCGCCAGTATTGTTGAAGTGGTGCAGTGTCGAGGTCACGGTCGTCACCGGCGGATCGACGCGGTTGTCGCGGACAGTCCTGACGCCGATGACGTAGATCGAGCCGTCGGAGGCGATCGCGGGCGAGGCGACGATCGACTGGCCCGGCGTGATGTCGCGGCTCCAGAACGAACTGCCGTCGGCGTGGAGCGCGATCAGCCTGCCCTGCGACGTGCCAAGATAGACCGTACCGTCGGGCGCGATCACCGGACCGGCGCCAGGGGCAAACTTGCCGAGCCCTGGCACCGACACGGAGCCCTTGCCGGCCGGCGCCGTCTGGACGTTCGCGAAGCCGCTGTTGTCGCGGTCGCCGTGGGCGAACTCCCAGGCGGTTGCGGTCGTTGCCGATGCGGCAAGCGCCACAGCCAGGACGCACATGGCAACAAGACGAAGGATCGGACAAGTTCCAAGCATCATCGCCACCTCGCAGTGTCGGATTTCCGGGAAATCGTTTGCCTTCCGGTATCTACCCTCAGGCATTCGCGCCAATGGATCAGTTGTTGGCGCAAATGATCTGGTCGAACACCTCGCACTTCTTCTTGCCGCAAAAGCGCCCGTCCAGAGCCTCTGACTTCGCCTTCTCGCTGTCGGCCTCGATCTGGCCGGCGCCGATTGCGATAGCGCCGATGTTGCCGATCATCTTCGGCGTTGCGGCGGGCGCCGTGATAACATCGACGAAGCCGGTATTGTCGGCCGGCCCGTGCGCGGTTCCCATGCGGCCGCAGGCAATGGCGCCGAGCTCAGAACGAGGATGCCAAGCAGGGCATTGCGGCGTGCGAGGCAGGTGAGCCAGTCCCGGGACAGCATGAGACCTCCTGTCGTCCTGGTCTCCACATCCCAAGAATCCCGCAGACGCGACGGCTGGGCTGTGAACCAGTTCACGCGTGCCGACGATTATGCCAGAAATGTTGAATTCCACAATAATCTTGTGGAACTTTCCAATCAGTGCCTACGGCGTCCGGCAGCACGCGTGGTGGCCGCACGCTACCGGGCGCGGCTCAGGAGCCACGGTTGCGTCCCGGCGAGCGGACCGGCGCGACGTTCCCAACAGGCGGTCACATCTTGCAGACGATCTTGCTGAACACCTTGCATTTCTTTCCGGTGCAGAACTGCCCGTCGAGCGTCTCGGCTTTGACTTTCTTGTTGTCGATGTCGATGCCGTCGACGTTTTTGTAGCCCTGCTTCTGGCAGAATGCTTTCGCGATCTCCTTTGCATCGTCCTTGCCGCAGTTGTCGCCGTCCGGGCTCGTGCAGGCGAACAGCCGATTGCCGTTCGCGGTGAGCGGCGGCTTGTAAGCCTGCCTGGAAGTTTGCGTCGGCTGCTGCGGCTGGTCGGGCTGGGTCGAGACCGGTACGGTCGGCACATCGCTGACCGGCGCGGTGGAGTTTCCGGCACCGGTCGTGCCAACCTTGGTCTGGCCGGGGCCGGGGAACACGTACAGCTGGTTGGACGAGATGGCGTAGACATTGCCCTGCGGCCCGATCACCGGTGCGGACACGCCGCCGTCCGGCCAATCGATGCGGCTGACCTCCTGCATCGTGTTGGCGTCGAATGTGATGAAGTGACGCCAGGTCGATACGAAGACGTGGGTGTGCGATGCGGCGGCCGGTGCGACAGTGAAATCGTCGAGCCGGATTGTCGTCTGGACCGAACCGCCATTGAGCACGGCGAGGCGTCCATCGGTCGTTACGATCACGATCCGCCCGTCGCGCAGGATGGTCGGAGAGGCGATGGTGTGCATGCTCTTGACGGTCGGCACCGCATTCATGTTGGGGCCGGCGAACCGGATGCCGTCCTTGCTGGTGAAGATCGTGTGGCCGTCATAGGTGACGGTCGGTGTGGCCAAAACCGCACCGTCGTCGTTGCCGTCATCGATACGGAAGATCTCGTTGAAGTTCTTTCCGCCGAATGTGTAGTCCACCAGGTTGTGGAATCCGTCGGCCACCAGGACGTGCGGTGTTCCGCCTCCCGGATAGGTATAGACCGCCGCGGTCGGCACCGGCCGCAAGACCGGGTCGTGCACCGGCCCCGATGGCGTTCCTGGCTTTGATTGGAAGCCCGAGTTGACCAGCCCGATGCAATGGAGGAAGGGCGGGATCAGGCACGAATAGACTGCCCAATCGGGCAGATCGCTCCCGCCGGTCACTGTGGGTACGCTATCGCCGACTGTCGCATCGGCCAGAAGCTGCCCGCTGGTCGAGAAGGCGAGCAAATGCGTCTCCCAGCCGCCGTGCAGCGGAAAGTCGTAGATGACCGGCACCATGATGACTTCCGCGTCCCCCGATTTCCACATGTTGGGCGCCGCAGGCGCGATGTCGGAGGTCCCGGCCGCACCGTACTTTTCGGGAAACGGAGTCTCGCTGATCCAGCCGCCGCCCACCGTGAACTTGTGCAGGGCCGCATCGAAGCGATGCTCGGGCGGATTGGTGCGATGGTCGGTGAACGGCTTGATGCCGATCACGTAGAGCGAGCCATCGGCGCCCAGCAGCGGCGAGGCGGAGATGGATTGGCCGGGGATGTCACGGCTCCACCACGGCGTGCCGTCGGGCCGGAACGCCATCAGCTTTCCCTGTTCGTTGCCGATATAGACCGTTCCGTCCGGCCCGATCACAGGACTGGCGTTGGGCGCGAAGGTGCCGATGTTGGGAACCACCTTGAGTGGCGTTTTCGCTGGAAGGGTTGTGGCGTCGAAGAAACCGGCGTTGGTGCTGCTGCCGTGTTGCTTGTCCCAGGAATAGGCATTGGCATCGGGCGCTTGCAGCGCGAGCGCTCCGGCAATGCACAGACATATTGATCGCGCGCCGAAAATGGATCGCAGCATATCGGGCCTCTCTATGTTCAGCTCCAAGGCACGCGCGCTTCATGCCCGGCAGCGACTGGTGATTGGTCAGCCCGATAATGAGGGGCGCACTATGGCGGCGCTCCTTTTCAAGATCAATCCGGAAATCGTCGTTCGCGATCAGGAGACTGTGAGCAAGATCATAGTCTCTCCGTCGCGATCGCGCCGCGTCCTACATCTTGCATTCGATCTTGGCGAAGACCTTGCACTTGCTCTTGGAGCAATAGCGGCCGTCCAAGGTCTCGGCCTTCACCTTCTTGGAATCGACGTCGAAGGAGGAGGCCTTGGCAAAGCCCTGCTTTTGGCAGAAGGCGAGGGAGATCGTCTGATAGTCGCCCTTGCCGCAACCGTCCTGGTCCAGTTCCTCGCAGGCGAACAGCCGGTTGCCATCGGAGGTCGTCGGCGGATGGTAGAGATGCGGCGAAGACTGGCTGGTCTGCTGCGCGGGGTCGGTCACGAGCACGCCCTGCGGCTGCCCGATCGTTGCGGCGTCGATGGGCACGTTGATCGGCGCCGGGAACACCAGCAAATTGTTCGCCGCGATGACATAGACGTGGCCGTCCGGCCCGATCACCGGTTGGGACAGTCCTCCGCCGGTCCAGTTGACGATTTCGACTTGCTGCAGCGTCGCCGCGTCATAGGTAACGAAAGCGTTCGCGGTGGCGACGAACAGATGATTGCGCGAGGCGGCGGCCGACACTACCGAGGGGCCGCCCAAGGGCAGGCGTGCTTCCACCGTCCCACCCTGCAGGATCGCGAGCTTGTCGTTCACAACCACGGCGACCTTGCCGCTGGGCAAGAGTGTCGGTGGGGCGTAGCTGTAGACGCCGCTGATCGCCGGTACTTTGGTCATGTTGGGACCCAGGAACCGGAATCCGGTGGACGAGGTGACCAAGGTGTGGCCGTCCGGCGTCACCATCGGCGTCGAGAGGAACGAACGGAAGTGCTTGTCGCTGTCGGTGACGCGGAAGATCTCGGTCATCGTGCTGCTGTCGAACGTGAAGCCGACCACGTTCATGAACCCGTCGGCGACCACGATGATGGGCGTGCCGCCGCCGGCATAAGTGAAGACCGCCGCGGTCGGAGCGGGTTCGACTATGGGATCCGGATGGTACGGCGCTGTGAAGCCGCGGATCAGCAGGCAGGTGATGAAGGGCGGGATCGCGCAGGAAATCACCGCGTTGTCGACGCCTCCGGTCGCGGTGGGGATGGAGACGCTGACGCGCGTGTCGGCCAGCAGCCCGCCATTGGTCGAGAACGCCATCAGGCGCGTTTCATAGCCGGCCGGCAGGTTGTAGTTGATCGGCACGATGACGGCCTCGGCGCCGTTGTATCTCCAGATGTTGGGCGCCGCCGTGGTCGTGCCGCCGCCATGCGCCGGGAAAGTCTGCTTGAAAACGTAGCCGCCGCTCGCGGTGAATTTGTGCAGAGCCGTTTCCATCTCGTCGGGCTTGTGCGGCTGTTGCTTGGTCTTGATGCCGACGACGAACACGTTGCCCTGGGAATCGATCACCGGCGACGCGACGATGGATTCGCCGAGCGCGATGTTGCGGTTCCAATAGGGCTTCCCGTCCGGATGGAACGCCATCAGCATGCCTTGCTCGTTGCCGAGATAGACGGTGCCATCGGGCGCGACCACCGGTCCTGCGCCGGTGGCGAAGGTGCCGATGTTGCCGATCGCGGCCGAGCTGGACTTGGCCGGAAGAGTCTTGACGTCGACGAAGCCGCTGTTGGCGCCGTCGCCGTGCGGCCGCTCCCACGCCTGCGCCGCCGGCGCCGCAATCGCCAGCAGCAATGCCGCCGCCAGCAAGCTCGAGCTGAACTGAGTTCTCATGTTGGCCCTCGTCGCTACTGCTGGCAGGTGATCCTGTCGAACACCTTGCACTTGTTCTTGGAGCAGAACTGGCCGTCCAGCGATTCGGCTCTCACCTTCCTGCTGTCGACATCGTAGTTCTTCACTCTGGGGAAACCCTGCTTCTGGCACCAGGCGAGCGAGATGCTCTTGTAGTCGCCCTTGCCGCAATTGTCCTGGTCGAGCTCCTCGCACGCGAACAACCGGTTGCCGTTGACCGTCAGCGGCGGATTGTAGATCTGCGACGCAGGCTGGCTCGGCTGTGTGGTCTGAGGCGCCTGCGGCGCGGCATTCGCGGATTGTCCTGTCGTCTTGTTGAACTGCTGGTTGGGCACGAAGGCGTTCTGGACCGTCTTCGGCGGCGGGAAGATGAACAGGATGTTGGACGCGATCGCGTAGACGCGGCCATTGGCGCCGATAATCGGCGGATTGCGCCCGCCGCCGACCCAATCGAAGCGCGCCACCTGCTCGTATTCAGGGGTGCTCTTGTACGTCGTGAGCGCATCTTCGCTGGAGACATAGGCATAATTCTGCGACACCGCGACGGGAGCGATCGACCGGCCCGGAATTGCCACCGACCGCGGCCCGTTCGGGTTTCGAAACGTCACCTGGTTCCCGAAGACGCTGAACGCCGTGCTGTAAGTCAACGCGGGCGGTGCATGACCGGGATAGTCCGGGATCCGGTATTCGTTTGCGCCGTCGGGTGTGGCGACCAGATAGCCCTTGGAATTGAAAGCAATGATCTGTTTGGGATCGAGGTAGGGAGTGACAGTGAACGAGCGCATGCGGTCCCGTTGCTGCCACTGCGCCGCCTTTGCGAGGCCGGAATTGTTCGTCCTGTACACGGTCAGCGTCTGAAATCCGTCCGCGACGGCGATGTAGCTGACGCCGGTCGAATGGTCTGTCGCAGCCGCCGCCATGGGCAGCGGGAGCTCAAGGTCGGGCGCTCCCGGCGCGATGCTCGCCGAGCCGAAGCTTCCGGTCGTCTGAGGCACCGCAATATCGATCAATATGTCTTGATAGGGCTGGCCGTTCTCCGTGAACAGCAAAAGGCGGGTCTCATAGATCTGGCTGCCGGCGGTCTTGTAGGCCACGGGCAACACGACGACCGGAGTGGGTCCGGCGAAGCTGATGTTCGGGGCTGTCGTCATGATCCCGCCGCTGCGATGCTGCGGGAATGGCCGGCGATAAACCTGGGTGCCGTCGGGCCGGAATCGGTAGAGGGCGGCATTCGTGCCGGTCGCGCCCACGACGTAGATGTCGCCGTTCCACACCATCGCCGATGCCACGATGCCTTCGCCGCCGGAGAGCGCGACGTTCCATACCGGGGTGCCGGTCTCGCCGAACGCCATCAGGCGGCCCTGCTCGTTGCCGATATAGAGCGTGCCATCGGGGCCGATCACCGGCCCGGCGCCGTTCGCGAAGGTTCCGATGTTGGGCACCGAGATCGAGCCGGCGGCGGCGGGGGCGGTTTGGACAGTCAGGAAGAAGCTGGAATTGCTACCGCTGAAATGCGGGAAGTACCAGTTCTGTGCGGCGGCGGACGAACACGCGACGAACAGCGCGGCCGCCGAGAGTATCATTGCTCCGATCGTCCGTCGCGCCTTGGGACTCAGGACCCGCATATTGGTGCCGCGAACTTGCATAATGGTCAGCCCTTCTATGAGTTCGGCAGAGACGTGAACCGCTCCGACGATTGCCGCCTCCGCTGTTCCAACGCAGATGCTCGCACGCCGCGCCGCGCACGAGCGGCACGGGACGATCAGCTGTCTGGAATCACTTCGAATGAATCTGGCTTGCCCGCAGCATGTGCGAGCGCGGTCGCGCCCAAGATCGCAAGGCCGTATGTCCGGGACTGAGTCGGGATATCCACATGCGGCAACGTCACAGTCACCTCCAGCCGCGGAGGCACGACGGGCTATCGCGCAGCTCCCCCGTGCTCCGCATCAGACCCAATGACAAGCCGCCCAAGCGAGCGGCGTTCGCCAGCATTCAAGTGATTTGAGCCGCTCGTCGCGACCCGGCTTTCACACGACGGCGCGCTTCCCTCCGAAAGCGGCCGATGCGGGAAGATACAATAGATTCTGGGATATCCCCAACACAAACTGGCGGCAGAGCCTGGCGACTCGGGCAAGCGTGCGCCCCGTCACGCGACGTACGAAGGGACGGGACGCCGCTGCCTCATGCGATCCTGCTGAACGCACTGCACTTCTTGCTGCTGCGGAAGTGACCGTCGACCTTCTCAGTCTCCATCTCAGCGGCGCCGGTACCGGGGCCCTTGCCTACTTCGTGCAGACGATTTCGTCGAAGACCTCGCATTTCTTCTTGGAGCAGAACTGGCCGCCCAAGGTTTCCGCCTTGACCTTGCGCACGTCGGTATCGAACTTGCCAGCCCCTGCGAAGCCCTTCTGCTGACAGAAAGCGAGCGCCACTTTCTTGTTGGTCGACTTGCCGCAATCGCCGCTATCCAGCTTCTCGCACGCGAACAGGCGATTGCTGCCGGCGGTGAGCGGAGGCTGAAAGCTCTGCGACTGTCCGCTCGTCAGTACGGGGAATCCTGAATCCTGGAAGATGCCGCCACCCAGGACGGGACCGCCGTTGCCATTGGTCGCCGGCGAACCTCCGGTCGTCGTCGTGTTGTTCGCCGTCACGTTGAGCGGGGGGCCAAAGATGAACAGGGTGTCGTCGGCAATGGCGTAGACATGACCCTGCGGCCCGATCACTGGCATGTTGACGCCGCCGCGAGCCCACTCGAAGTTGGCGACCTCCGTCAACGATGCGGGATCCAGCGTGTGAAGCCCAAGCACGGTCGAGACGAAGAGGTGGTTGCGCGAGGCCGCGGCGGACGCGACGGATTGGCCGGGCAGCGGAGCGGTCGCGTCGACGAGCCCACCGCGCAAGATCGAGACGCCGCCGAAATGATGGACGATGGCAAAGCGACCGTCCTTGAGCCGCGTCGGCGAAGCAAAGCTCGGCGCGGTCGGAACCAGAATGTCTTTCAGGCCGCGGGCCGCGAACAGGACATTGCTTTTGTAGTCCTTGTCCCTGACGGCGATCATGGCGTGACCATCGTTGAGCAGCATTGGCGTGCCGAGCAGCACGCGCTTGGCGTCGCGCGCGCGGTATAGTTCCTGGAACGCGTTGCCGTTGAAGCTGTAGCCGACCAGATCATGGAAGCTGTCGGCGACCACGATCTGCGGCGTGCTCGAGAAATCCGGCGTGCGGATCGCCGCTGCGGGCAGCGGGTTCATGAGATTGTCCGGCAGCGTGCCTGCAGGCGGCACCGGTTCGCCCTGCGGCGCGGAGAACGAGCCGCAGCCATGGCCAAGCGTGATGAAATAGCAGGGGTATTCCCACCACTGGCTCACTGGCAGCCCGCTGCCGGTGACGTCGCCGAACAGATTACTGACCAGTTTGTCCGCCAGGATCCGGCCGTCGGTCGAAAAGGCAACCAAGTGCATCTCGAACTGGGCGCTGTCCTGGCGGAAGATGCCGGGCACGATGATCGCTTCGCCGCCGCCGTTGCGCCAGATGTTCGGCGGCGCGTCGCCGGAAAGGCCGCCATAGACCTTCGGCATTGGCGCGTGCCACAGCAGGGCGCCGGTCGAATTGAACTTGTAGAGTTCGGTCACCGTCCGCGTGATGACCGGCGATACCGTGTGGTCGCGGACTTTGGCGGTCCCGACGACATAGATCGATCCATCCATGCCGAGCGCGGGCGAGGACAAGACGCCTTGACCGCCGATGTCGCGGGTCCATAGCCGCGTGCCATCCGGCTGGAAGGCCATGAGCTTGCCGCGCATGTTGGCAATGTAGACTGTGCCGTTCGGCGCCACGACCGGCCCGGTTCCCGGTGCGACGCCGCCGAGGCGCGGCACAGTCGCGAGCGGCGCCTTGGCGGGCGCGGTCGTGACATCGACGAAGCCGGAATTGTCCGGATCTCCGTGCGCGGTCTGCCAGGCCGGCGATTGGCCGGCGGTGAATGCCACAAGGGCGAACGAGGAGAAGAGGGCGCCGACAACGCGGCGCCACGGGCGTGGGCTGAAGCTGAGCAAGAGAGCCTCCGGCAGCTAAGCCGGCCGCGCAGCGACTCACGAAGAGGTCGAGGCGCGTCCGGATTGACCAGCCCACAAGGCGGCGGGACATACACTAAAATTGTGGAACTGGCAACATCGAACTCGAGAGAGGGTGGATGAACCATGCGCCGGGCGCGCAAACAAAAAGCCCGCCCAAACCCGGGCGGGCCAGCGTCGTGAGGGTGGGGCCCTCGAGATTAGTGGCGGTGGCCGCGGGCTACTGCCATGAACCGGTCGATCTCGCTCTGCATGATGGCGGCGCGGGACAGGACCTGGTTGGCGATATCGCGGACCTGATCGGGAGTCTCCAGCGTCCGGTCGGCCGCCAGCGACAACGCCGATCCGATCCCTTGCAGAGCGGCCTGACGGGTCGCCTCGCACACCATATCGGCCATGCGGGCCACTTCGGCCTGCAGCTCGGCGACGCCTTGGCTGCCACGCTCCAACTTCAATGCTTCGGACATGATCGCTCCCTAAACCGCTTGCCCGGCCATACGGCCAGGCGAAACCCTGTTGGCACGACACCAGACTGCGCCCGGACCTGTAAATGAAGGGTTAATCCGGCGGTCCGCCGGAATGTATGCAAGTGCTTGGCAAGGCAGGGATTTGTGCTATATCGGCGCCCAATTCCTGCCATATTCGCGGCCTAGTTTGGTCAACTGGTCCTGGCCGGACCCGCTAAATATGGTAGGTATCCCCGCAACGTTCTCAAAGGTTTGGGTCCCGGAGTCTGGGTCATGGCCGGTCATTCACAATTCAAGAACATCATGTACCGCAAGGGCGCGCAGGACGCGAAGCGCGCCAAGGTTTTCACCAAGATCATCCGCGAGCTGACGGTCGCGGCCAAGACCGGTTTGCCTGACCCCGCGGCCAATCCGCGCCTCAGGGCCGCCGTCATCGCGGCGCGCGAAGCCAATATGCCCAAGGACACGATGGAGCGCGCGATCAAGCGCGGCGCAGGCGGCGGCGACGACACCTCCTTTGAGGAGGTGCGTTACGAAGGCTATGGACCGGGTGGCGTTGCGCTCATCATCGAGGCGCTGACCGACAACCGGAACCGGACGGCGGGCGAGATCCGCACCGCATTGACCAAGCACGGCGGTAATCTCGGCGAGACCAATTCCGTCTCTTTCATGTTCGAGCGCAAGGGCGTGGTGACCTACCCCGCCAAGACGGCGAGCGCGGATGCGATCTTCGAGGTCGCGCTTGAGGCCGGCGCGGACAACGTCGAGAGCGACGCGGAGACGCATGAGATCACGTCGGCGCCGGCGGATTTCGCGGGCGTGCGCGACGCGCTGGAAGCGAGGTTCGGTCCGGCGCGCGAGGCGA
Organism: Dongiaceae bacterium; assembly: GCA_041398065.1. Lineage (GTDB taxonomy): Bacteria > Pseudomonadota > Alphaproteobacteria > Dongiales > Dongiaceae > Dongia_A. Next base: position 17,343 of record JAWKVL010000006.1, read on the forward strand.
AGCTGCAATGGCGACCGCTCAACACTGTGCCGGTGGACGGCGATGCGGCGGATTCGCTGCTCAAGCTGATCGATATCTTGGAAGACAATGACGACGTCCAGCTCGTCAGCGCGAATTTCGAGATGTCCGATGACACGCTTGCCAAGCTGACGGCGTGACGCTCGATGCGCTTGCTGGGCCTCGATCCCGGACTGCAACATACCGGATGGGGTGTGATCGAAGCTGAAGGCTCTCGCCTCAGTTTCGTGGCGGCGGGCACGATTCACTCGACCGCAAGCCGGCCGTTGGCCGAGCGATTGGTGGAAATCCATGACGGGCTGCGCGACGTGATTGACCAGTACCAGCCTGCCGAGGCCGCGGTCGAGGAGACCTTCGTCAACAAGAACCCAACCTCGACCTTGAAGCTGGGCTTGGCGCGCGGCGTGGTCCTGCTGACGCCTGCCTTGTTCGGGCTCAAGGTGGCGGAGTATCCCGCCAACCTGATCAAGAAATCGGTGGTCGGCGCCGGTCACACCGCCAAGGGCGCGGGTGCAGATGATGGTGCGCGTGCGCTGCTGCCCGGCCGCCAACGCGGAAACCGCCGATGCCGCCGACGCGCTGGCCGTGGCGATCTGCATGCCCATCATCGGGCCTCGCTGGCGAAGTGGGGCGCCAAGGATTTCCGCGAGGTGCTGCGGTGATCGGCGAAGCTGACCGGCACGCTCGGCAGCATATCCGGCGATGCGGCGGTGATCGACGTGGGCGGCGTCGGCTACGTGGTGCGCCGCGAGCCGCACGGCGCCTCGGCCCAACGGCGCGCCGGTCTCGCTCCTGATCGAGACACAGGTGCGCGAGAGATGCGATCAATCTCTACGGATTCTGGGACACGACCGAGCGCGACTGGTTCCGACTGCTGACGACGGTGCAGGGCGTCGGCGAAAGTGGCGCTTGCGATCCTCAGCGTGCTGGCGCCGGATGACCTGCGCTGGCGATCGCCCGCGCAGGACAAGGCGATCGTGACGCGCCCCTTAGCGTCAGGCCGAAGCGGCGCAGCGCGCATCGTGTCCGAGCTCAAGGACAAGGCCGGCGACATCGCGCTCGGCGCGGCGCTGTCGCGCCGGCCGTCGCGGTGAACGGCAGCGGCGAAAGGCGTCGAGGCGGGCCGGCGGAGGACGCCATCTCCGCGCTCGTCAATCTCGGCTATCGCCGCGCCGAAGCCCTATGGCGCGGTCGCCAAGGTGGCGCGCGAGTTGGGCGAACGGGCGAGCCTCGTGCGTTGATCGCGCCGGCAAGGCTGAGCCAGTGAACCAGCAACCGTTCGATCCGGCCCAGCGCATCACCGACGCCGCACGCCGGGCGAAGTTCCAGCAGGCAGTCGCTGCGCCGCTGGTCCTCGGCGCTTCATCGGCCAGCAGAAGCTGCGCGAGAACCTGGCGGTGTTCATCGAGGCCGCGCGCGGCCGCGACGAGGCGATGGATCATGTGGCTGTTCTGGACCTCCCGGCCTCGGCAAGGCCGCTGGCGCAGATCGTGGCGCGCGAGCTCGGCGTCGGGTTCCGCGCTACCTCCGGCCCCGTCATCACGCGGGCAGGGGATCGGCGACGCTCCTCACCAACCTGCAGCCGCGCGACGTGCTGTTCATGGAGCGAGATCCATCGCCTGGGCCCGGCGGTCGGTACTCCTATCACGCGATGGAGGGACTTCCAGCTCGATCATCATCCGGCGAAGGGCCGGCGGCGCGCTCGGTGCGCATCGATCTGCGAAATTCGCACGCTGGTCGGGGCGACCACGCGTCTCGGCCTTATCACCACGCCCTTGCACGCGAGCGGCTTCAGAAGTTCCGATGCGGCTCCAGCTATGAGCCGGCGGGCCGGTGACCCTGATCGTGCGGCGCCGGGCTCGAGTGGTGGATCGTCTCAATCTCGACGACAGCGGCGCGATGGAGATTGCGCGGCGCTCGCAGGGCGCGCGTGGCGGGCCACTGCTGCGGCGGGTGCGGGACTTCACCAATGTCGCAAAGATGAAAATTGGTGTATCGCAAAGGCCGCCGACGACACTGCAGCGGCTGGATGTCGACGATCTCGCCTCGATGCCATGGATCGGCGCTACCTGCGCCTGATCGCCGATCACTATGGCGGCAGCGGCTACGGTCGGGAGTCGAAACTGGCGGCCGCCTTATTCCGAGCAGCGCGACGCGTCGAGGACGCGATTGAGCCCTACCTGATCCAGCAGGGCTTGCTGGCGCAGCCCGCGAGGCATGCTGATCACGGGCTACCGACATCTCGGCCTCACCCGCCGCAGCCAGGCGGCTTGACCTGTTGGCGGCGCAAACGATGCCGACGATGAATATTGCTGGAGCAGGCACTTAATGGCTCAAGGCGCGATGGCGACCACATCGGCAGGCGATCCGCGTCTATTTCGAAGGACACCGACGCGGCCGGCATCGTCTACACCGCTGGCTATATCTCTTTCGCCTGACGCGCCGCCGCGCCGACATGCTGCGCGATTTCGGCAGCGCATGCCGAGATGATCAGCCGCGACGGCCTTGTGTGCTGGTCGATGCAGCCACGAGATCCGGTACATCTGAAGCCGCGAAGCTGGACGATCTGACGGTGGAAACCGAGGTCGCGAAAATGGGCGGCGCATCGGTCGATCTCAGGCGGCGCGTCGCGCGCGATGGCGGCTTCGCGAAGCTCAACGTGCTGGTGGTGTGCATCGGTTGGATGGCCAGCCTACCTGACGCTATGTGCGTAGGGCGCTGTTGCAGCCAAATCCGAATGACAGGTGTAGAGAAATGGAACAACCGACACCCCAGGCAGTCCCGGTCGCGCCGGTCGAAGGCGGTCAGGCGCTCGACCAGATGACCGGAGCCATGACCGCCAACACGCCCGGCCTCGGCGCGATGACGCACGATCTGTCCGGTCTATGGCCTGTTCGTCCAGGCCGACTGGATCGTGAAGGCGGTCATAGTCATGCTGCTGCTGGCCTCGATCTGGAGCTGAGGCGATCATCTCCACAGCTGATCCGCCTGCGCGCATTGCGGGCCCAGGCCAAGCAGTTTGAGGACGCGTTCTGGACGGCTCGCTGTGGAAAAGCCGACCGCATCTCCAGCACCGGCCGACCGATCCGTGGCCTCGATCTTCGTGGCGGCGATGCGCCGAAGTGGCGCCGCTCCGCCAGAGGGCTGCTCAGCAACGAGGCGCTGCGCGAAGCCTGCGCGACCGCATGAGCGTGATGAACATCGCGCTGGGCCGCAGGTCGAGCCAGCTCGAGCGCTACATGACGTTCACGGCCTCGGTCGGCTCGGCGGCGCCGTTCGTCGGCCTGTTCGGGACGGTGTGGGGCATCATGAATTCCTTCGCCGCGATCGCGGGTTCGAAGAACACGTCGCTGGCCGTGGTGGCGCCCGGCATCGCGGAGGCCCTGTTCGCAACCGCGCTCGGACTGGTGGCTGCGATCCCCGCGGTGCTCGCGTTCAACAAGCTCAACAGCGATATCACGCGCTATGGCAACCGGCTGGAGGCGTTCGCGGGCGAGTTCGGCGCCATCCTCTCGCGCCAGCTTGAGGAGAAGCACTGACCATGGCGGTAAGGCTCGGCGCCCGGCCGCAACGCGGCATCCACCGGCGCAAGGCGCATCCGATGGCCGACATCAACGTGACGCCGATGGTCGACGTCATGCTGGTGCTGCTGGTGATTTTCATGATCACCGCGCCGCTGCTGACCGTCGGCGTGCCGGTCGACCTGCCCAAGACCAAGGCCGAGGCGATGCAGGATCCGGACGAGCCGCTGGTGGTCTCGATCAACAAGGAAGGCAAGATCTTCCTGCAGGAGGCGGAACTGACCGCCGAACAACTCGGCCCCAGAGTCGCCGCAATCTCGAACAACAATCCGGAAGTGAAGATCTTCATCCGCGGCGACCAGGCGGTGAATTACGGCAAGATCGCGGAAGTGTTGGGGCAACTGGTCTCGGCCGGCTTCCGGCATCTGGCGTTGATCTCGGATTCGGCGGCTCCGGCAAACGCGCCGGCGCCGGATGGCGCCACGAGCGACAAGACGGAACCGCAGGCGCAGTGACGGCAAGACGCGAGCTGTGAGAGCGTGACTCCCTATTCGCAACATGTCGGCTCGAAGCAGAACGAGCTGCCTCACTTCAAGCCGCGTTCGAGCGGGGGATCGCTCGGCGCCGGCGTGCTGTTGAGCGTTACCCTGCACGCCGTTCTGATCGGCTTTGTCATCTTCGGCCTGCCGATCTTCTGGGAGCCGGAGCCGCTGCCGGGCGCCATCGGCATCGAGCTGGCGCAACTCTCCGACATCACCGCGGCGCCCAAGGTGCAGAAGGAGGGCAAGCCCAACAACCAGCCCGCGCCGCAGCCCGAGGTGCAGAAGGAAGAGCCCAAGAAGGAAACGCCGCCGCCACCGCCCACGCCGCCGACGCCGGCCGCCGCGCCGCCGCCACCGCCGCCCGAGCCCGAAGAAGAGGTCGCCGAGAAGATCCCGGACCCCGAGGCCGAGAAGCTGAAGGAAGAGGAAAAGAAGAAAGAGGAAGAGAAGAAGAAGGCGGAAGAGGAAAAGAAAAAGAAGGAAGCGGAGAAAAAGAAGAAGGAAGAGGAAAAAAAGAAGCAGCAGAAGAAGGACGATCAGGCCCTCGACACGCTGCTCGCCAACGTGCTCGACCAGAAGCCGGCGCCCGAGCCCGCGCAGAAGCCGGCGAAGAAGAAGGCGGAGGCCAAGCCGGCCGAACCGAGCACGGGCCCCAAGACCGAGCTTGCATCGGAGGTGCCGCTGACCGCGTCCGAGGAGGACGGCATCCGCGGCCAGATCGAGCGCAACTGGAATCTCGGCAGCCTGGCCGGCTCCCCCGACCTCTCCGGCATGATGGTGCAGCTGCGCCTCACGCTGCAGCCGGACGGCACCGTGACACGCGTCGAAGTGCTGAATACCGGCTCCAGTCCCTTCTTCCGGCAGGCGGCCGAAAGCGCGGTGCGCGCCGTCATGATTTCCAGTCCGCTGAAACTGCCGTCGGGCAAGAGCTATCCCTCGATGCAGCTGCGCTTCTACCCGGACCAGGTGGTGCAGTAGCGTGAGGCCCTACAATTGCCACGATCTTGCGGCAGGAACCTCACGGGGGCTTGTCCATTCCTGTCACGGGTCCGGTAGGCAAGACTCCGGGGGATCAGTATAAATTCTGGCCAATCGGCCGATTCGGCGAGCTTCCAAGAACGATATCAAAGAGCTGAGGCAAGATGATGGTTTGGACGGTACGGACTGTGACGATGGCCGCCCTCGGGGCCATGATTCTGGGCACTGTTTCACTGCCCGCAAAGGCCGAACCGGTCATCGATATCACCAAGGGCGTGGTCGAGCCGATGCCGATCGCCGTTCCGGTGTTCGGCGGCACCAATCCCGCGGACAATCAGCTTGGCGCGGAGGTCGCGCGCGTCATCTCCGCCGATCTGGAACGCTCCGGCCTGTTTGCGCCGATCGACGAGCGCGCCTTCATCCAGCAGGGCCTTACCTCCGACGCGCTGCCGCGCTTCCAGGATTGGCGCCTCATCAATGCACAGGCGCTGGTGGCCGGTTCGGTGAAGCCGGCGGCGAACGGAAAATACAGCGTCGAGTTCCGCCTGTGGGACGTGTTTGGCGGGGCGGAGATGTTCTCCAATTCCTACACTTTCACGCAGGACATCTGGCGCCGTGCCGCGCACATCGTGGCCGATGACATCTACAAGCGCATCACCGGCGAGGACGGCTATTTCGACACCCGCATCGTCTATATCGCGGAGTCCGGGCCGAAGAATAATCGCCAGAAACGCCTGGCGATCATGGATCAGGACGGCGAGAACCATCAGTTCCTGACCAACGGCGCCGACCTAGTGCTGACGCCGCGTTTCTCGCCCGCCGCCCAGGACATCACCTACATGTCGTACTACGGGAACAAGCCGCGGGTTTACCTCTTCAGCATCAGCACTGGCCAGCAGGAGGTGCTGGGCGACTTTCCCGGCATGACCTTCGCGCCGCGCTACTCGCCGGACGGCAACAGCGTGATCATGAGCCTGGCGCAGAACGGCAACACCGACATCTACGTGATGGACGTCCGCACCAGGCGGTCGAAGCGGCTGACCGATCATCCGGCGATCGATACTTCGCCCTCCTATTCACCCGATGGCACGCACATCGTGTTCAACTCCGACCGGGGCGGCGAGCAGCAGCTCTACATCATGAATGCCGACGGGTCCGGCGTGGCGCGCATCAGCAAGGGGCTGGGCCGCTACGCCACCCCGGTCTGGTCCCCGCGCGGCGACCTGATCGCCTTCACCCGCATCTATCAGGGGAGCTTCTATATCGGCGTGATGCGCCCCGACGGCTCGGGCGAGCGCATGCTGTCGCAAGGCTGGCTGGTCGAGGGTCCGACCTGGGCGCCCAACGGACGGGTTCTCGCCTTCTACACCCAGGACCAGTCGGGCCGTACACAGCTCCATTCCATCGACCTCACCGGGTATAACGAGAGGGTGCTGAAGACCCCGATGGACGGCTCCGATCCGGCCTGGTCGCCCTTGCTGAGTAAGCAATAATGCTTTATGTTCCGCGCGATTCCGGGGGTTCTGAGGGCCCGACGAGTAGTCAAAACCATCAGTTGCGGAATTTCCGAACAAGCCGGCGTCCTTATGTTCCTGGTAGCGGGGCTTGGGTGCGCGCACGGTTTGAGACAAACAAAGAGGATGAGAGGACAAAATGCGTCTTAAGTTAATCTCGGCGATGGCTGCAGCGCTGCTGCTCGCAGCTTGCGCCTCCGACGAGGCGGCGACCACGGGCACTTCGAATGCGAGTGGCGGTACATCCGACACCGGCATCACGCAGGGCGCCGTCACGCCCGGTTCGGTTGAAGACTTCCAGCAGAATGTCGGCGACCGTGTGTTCTTCGATACCGATCGCTACAACCTGTCGGCGGAAGCGCAGTCGCAGCTGCAGAAGCAGGCTGCTTGGCTGAAGCAATATCCCGCGGTCACCGTGACCGTCGAAGGTCATTGCGACGAGCGCGGCACCCGCGAATACAACTTGGCGCTGGGCGAGCGCCGCGCCAACTCGGTCGCGAACTACCTGACCGCGCTCGGTGTCGATGCCGGCCGGCTTTCCGTGATCTCCTACGGCAAGGAGCGTCCGGAGTGCACCGAATCGAATGAAGGCTGCTGGGCGCAGAACCGCCGCGGCGTGACTTCGGTCAACCGGTAAACAGAGACCGACTGTCGGGCGCCAGAAGGACTGGCCTGACCGACGGTCGGATTGCAGTTGTTGGCCCCCTCCCTGGCTACCCGGGTGAGGGGGCCTCGGTTTTTACGTCCGGTCGATCCCTGCACGACCGCCGACTTCTGCCCTAATTTCGCCAGCAAGACTCCCCGGCGTCGCCGCAATCGCGCCGCCAGCCGGCCGCGGGTGTGAGCGAAGCTGCCCCAGTCCGATTCTTCCGGCGCGATCTGCTTCCTTCCTGTGCGCCGGGCGGACCGTTGCAACGCAACTTGGGGAACCACGATGTCTTACGATCAGCTTCTATCTGGCCGTTCGGCCCTCCTGCCGGCGGCGCTGCTGTCGCTTGGCTTGCTGGCGGGCTGTCAGTCGAGTGCCGGTACCGAGCCCAAGAGCTCTGAGGTCGCAAGCACGGACTCCAGTGCCGGCGCAGCGATCGGCGCGGCTCCATCGGAGTTGGATTTCAAGGCGAGGCTATTGAATGTCGGAGACCGGGTGCATTTCGAGCTCGACCGCTACGAACTTACTCCGGAGGCCCAAGCCACGCTCCGTCAGCAGGCCGCATTGCTGGAGAACAATGGGCAGGTCGCCGTCACGATCGAGGGTCACGCCGATGAGCGCGGAACGCGCGAGTACAACCTGGCGCTCGGAGAGCGGCGCGCCGACAGCGTCCGGAACTACTTGGTTGCACTCGGCGTTCCAGCGGAACGGATCTCGGTGATTTCCTACGGCAAGGAGCGGCCGGAATGTGTCGAGGCGACCGAATCCTGCTGGGCCGAGAACAGGCGCGGCGTAACGGTTGCAAATCAGTAAACAGAGATCTGAGAGCGGAGAACAGAAGGGCCAAAGGGCGTCCCCCGTTCTCTGTCCTCTGTTCTCTGTTCACTGTCCTCTGACTTTCTGGCATGTTCCGCTCACCGATTTGTGGCGGAATCGCTGGGTGTTAGGCCATGTTTTCGCCTCATTGACAGCCGACGATTCGGCCGTAGTCCAGGGCCCCGCCGGGGTGGGGCCAATGCAGAGGATGGTGAGATGGTGGGTCATGCCACACGGGGGCTGTTGAACCGGGGCGGCTGGGTTGTTGGCGGAGGTCTTGCGCTCGGCCTGCTGATCGCAGCCGCCGGCGCCGCGCGCGCCGACGAAGTCGACGATCTGCGCCAGGAACTTGAGCAGCTGAAGCAGCAGGTCCTCTACCTGCAGAACCAGATTCCGGGGGTCAGTGCCGGCGCCGGTGGCGGCACATTCGCGGCCCAGCAGCAAGTTCAGATGCAGCAGTTCCAGCAGCAGCTGACGGAACTGACCGGGCAGATCGAGCAGGTGGAGCTGCAGGTCAACGACCTCGCCGCCAAGCTTGACCGCATGCAAAAGGATACCGAATACCGTCTTGGCGTCCTGGAAGGCGGTGGCGCGACGGGTGTCGCCGGCGGCGCGGCGATGGGCGCGGCGATGCCCAACACAGATCCTGCATCGGGCGCGACGCAGGGCGCTGCGACCGAGGCTCCGCAGCCGGTTCCCCAGGCGACGGCAAATGCACCGCAGCAAGGGGCTGACGCGGCCCCACCGCCCCCGCAGCCGGGGGTGCTTGGGACCCTGTCGGCATCGCAGGCGGCAAACCTGCCGCAGGCGCCGACTGGCGCTGCAGAAGCCGCAGCCGCCAGAGCGGGGGAGCAGACTCCCATGCCTGCTCCGAGCGGCCAACTGCCCGCCGGCACGCCACGCGAGCAGTACGAGTATGCCACTGGTCTGATCCAGCGCGGCTCATACGATCAGGCGGAAGTCGCGCTCAAATCCTTCATCCAGCAGCATCCGAAGGACGAGCTGGCCGGCAACGCGCAATACTGGCTGGGCGAAACCTACTACGTGCGCAACGACTTCAAGACTGCAGCGGTGGCATTCGCCGAGGGCTATCAAAAATATCCGAACAGCCAAAAGGCGGCAGACAACCTGCTGAAGCTTGCAATGGCGCTCGGCCAGCAGGGTCAGAACGAAAATGCCTGCGTCGCGCTGCGGCAGCTTGAAAAGCGTTACCCCGACGCCTCGGCCAACGTGAAGGATCGCGCCGTCCGCGCCAAGAAGAACTACAAGTGCACTTGAGGCGCGCGGCCGGGGCGGGAAACAACTCTCACCGCAGCCTCGCGCCATGCCGGAGATCGACATTGCACAACTGATGGCGCCGCTCGGTCCGTTCGAGCGGTCGCCTGCCATTGCGGTTGCCGTGTCGGGCGGCTCGGATTCGCTGGGCCTCGGATTGCAGCTGGCCGAATGGGTCACGGGACAGAACGGCCATCTCCATGTTCTCACCGTAGACCACGGCTTGCGCCCCGAGGCGGCGGCCGAATGTGCGCATGTCGTTGAAACCTTTGCTGCAATTCCACGATGTTCGGCGGATGTCCTGCGATGGCAGGGCGAGAAGCCGGCGCACGGTTTGCAGGCGGCAGCGCGCAATGCGCGCTATGCTTTGATGACCGCGTGGTGCCGCGCGCGCGGCATCCTGCATCTTGCCGTGGCCCATACCGCAGAGGATCAGGCGGAAACAGTTGCGATGCGCAGCGCTCACGGCAGCGGCGCCAGCGGTCTCGCCGGCATGGCGGCGGCACGGCCCGAACAGGGCGTGCGGCTGATCCGCCCCTTGCTTGCCGTTTCCCGCCAAGCCATCCGCGCGTGGCTCAAGGAGCGGGGACAGAGCTGGGTCGATGATCCCAGCAACGAATTATCGAAGTTCGAACGCGTGCGTATCCGGCGGAGCCTCGACGCGGAACAGTCGCTGCGCGCGCTCGACCGGGCACGTGAGATGGGCGTCGCGCGCAACACGCGCGAGCGGGCTGCGGCACTCGTGCTGGCCGAGGCGGGGCAGGTGCACGAGGCAGGCTATGTGTCCGTATCGCTGGACGCGCTCTTGCGCTTGGCACCGGACCGGGCCTTGCAGGCGGCGATCCTGCGCCAGATCATCCTCAACGTGAGCGGTCAGGACTATGCCCCTGGTCATGAAGTTCTTCTTGCGTCGTTGCAGGGCGGACGGACGCTCGGCGGGTGCCAAGTCCGGGTTCAGCATGGCCGGCTCTATGTCTTTCGCGAGCTGGCTGCCATCAGCCCGCCCATCTCGGTCTCCCCAGGCTGGTCCGGTGCCTGGGATAACCGCTTTCATGTTGGGGTCTTATCGGACCTGCCCCCGGCCGCAGGCTGGGCAGTCGGTGCCCTGGGCGAGGCCGGCCTGCGACAAGCCATGGACCGCTTCGGGCTGCGGCTGAAGCGCCATCCGATCCCCCTGCCGGCCCGCTTGGCGCTGCCGGCCCTGTGGCGCGGGGAGCACGTGGTGGCGCAACCGCATTTGGGCCTAGGACAAGGACTTGCGGCCAGCCTCGCACCTCGCCATACCGTGACAACATGCGGCTTTACAGTTGCGGCCGGGCGGCCGCACACTATCTATTCATCAGTGCCGTGCTAGTTTGGAATGATTGAAAATCGGAGGGTAAGTCCTCCGGCTATCCGCCCAAATCGCCCGGCGTGCTTGGTTGACGAGGATCTATCGGTGAATTTCGGCAGGAATCTCTGGATTTGGGCGGCGGTCATCGTACTGCTGTTTGTGTTGTTCGAGATGTTCCAGGGTGGCGCCAATCCGGGCAATGCCTCCGAGCTCTCGTACTCCGAATTCCTGAACAAGGTTCAGGCGGGCGAGGTGAGCAACGTCACCATCAAAGGGCCCGAGATCACCTTCCAGACAGGCAACAGCACCTACACCACCTACGCGCCGGATGATCCGAAGCTGATCGAGACGCTGACCGCCAAGGGCGTCTCCATCAAGGCAGGACCGCAGGAAGAGAAGAACCTGCTCTTCATCGCATTGGTTCAGTGGGCGCCGATCATCCTCATCGTCGCGTTCTGGATCTTCATGCTGCGCCAGATGCAGTCCAACGGCGGCAAGGCCATGGGCTTCGGCAAGTCGCGCGCGCGGCTGCTGACCGAACGCCAGGGCCGCGTCACCTTCGATGACGTTGCCGGCATCGAAGAGGCGAAGACCGAGCTCGAAGAGATCGTCGATTTCCTCAAGGACCCGCAGAAGTTCCAGCGTCTCGGCGGCAAGATTCCCAAAGGCTGCTTGCTGGTCGGCCCTCCGGGCACCGGCAAGACGCTGCTGGCGCGCGCCATCGCGGGCGAGGCCAACGTGCCGTTCTTCACCATCTCCGGTTCCGACTTCGTCGAGATGTTCGTCGGCGTCGGCGCGAGCCGCGTGCGTGACATGTTCGAGCAAGGCAAGAAGAACGCCCCGTGCATCATCTTCATCGACGAGATCGACGCGGTCGGCCGTCATCGCGGCGCCGGCCTCGGCGGCGGCAATGACGAGCGCGAGCAGACCCTCAATCAGTTGCTGGTGGAGATGGACGGCTTCGAGGCCAACGAAGGCGTCATCCTGATCGCCGCCACCAACCGGCCTGACGTGCTCGACCCGGCGCTGCTGCGCCCGGGCCGCTTCGACCGGCAGATCGTGGTGCCGAACCCGGACATCAGCGGCCGCGAGCAGATCCTGAAAGTGCATATGCGCAAGGTGCCGCTGGCGCCCGACGTGGAAGCGCGCACCATCGCGCGCGGCACGCCTGGCTTCTCCGGCGCCGACCTCGCGAACCTCGTGAACGAAGCCGCGCTGATGGCGGCGCGCGCCGGCAAGCGCGTGGTCACGATGTACGATTTCGAGCAGGCCAAGGACAAGGTCATGATGGGCGCCGAGCGGCGTTCCATGGTCATGACCGAGAAGGACAAGGAAGAGACCGCCTATCACGAGGCCGGTCACGCCCTGGTCGGCTTGCACGTGCCGGGCAATGATCCGCTGCACAAGGTGACGATCATCCCGCGCGGCCGCGCGCTCGGCGTGACGATGAACCTGCCGGAAGCCGACCGCTATAGCCTCAAGTTCCGCGAGATCACCGCCAAGCTCGCCATGATGTTCGGCGGGCGGCTGGCGGAAGAGATCATCTACGGCCCCGAGAATGTCTCGACCGGCGCTAGCAACGACATCCAGCAGGCGACCAATCTCGCGCGGCGGATGGTGACCGAATGGGGCATGAGCGAGAAGCTCGGCCGCCTGCGCTACGTCGACAACCAGGAAGAAGTGTTCCTCGGCCACTCGGTGACGCGCAGCCAGACCATCTCCGGCGCGACCGCCAAGCTGATCGACGAGGAAGTGCGCCGCATCATCGAAGAGGCGGAAACCAAGGCGCGCACCATCCTGACGGAGCATATCGACCAGCTTCACGCCATCGCCAAGGCGCTGCTCGAGTACGAGACGCTGTCGGGCGACGAGGTGCAGGACCTGTTGGCCGGCAAGCCGATCCGGCAGGGCGGCGACAGCACCGGCCCGCAAAAGCCGCGCTCGTCCATCCCAACCAGCGGAACCGCGCCAAAGCCGCAGCCTGGCGGCTTCGAGCCGAAACCGGCAGGACGCTGATCACGTCCAGATTGCTGCGAAACCCCGCCATATAGGCGGGGTTTTCTCTTGCCTTCAGTTCTGCAGTACCGGCGCAGATGGATCCACGATCCGGGCCGGAACGTCCGGTAGCACGATTGCGGTGCGGCCGTCGCTCGGGACGTGATGGCGCAGCTGAAGGCCCGGATACTGGCGTGTCCCCGGCTTCGGGTCGAACAGGGGCTGCCAGTCCTGCCCATGGCGCCAGAGCGCGTAATTGAAACTTATCTGATCGCGGCGGCTGCCGGCCTCGATCTCCGCCCACCAAACGTCCAGCACTTGCGCGGCGGCGGGATGGCGCAGATTCCAGATCATGAAGCTGGTTTCCGGAACCGCGAGGCCTCTTGGGACGCCGGCGGCGACATAGCGCGCGACCTGTGCGGCGATCGTCACCAGATCGTCCTTGCGGGCGCGCGCGCAGAGATAGGCTTCGCCATAGACATCGTGACGGCGTGGGTGGGGAATGCCGCCGACCGGGGAGCCGGTGGCGGCAAGCCGGGCGATCAGCGGCCTTACGTCGCTGGCGATAATGGTGGCGGCGTCCATCCAGATCGCAACGTCATGATCGGGAAACAGCTGGTGCGGGTGCGTCTTGACGTAGCGCGCCATGCGCACAGGATCGGCGTGACGAAACGGGATCGGCCTGATCTCGAACACGCCGAGATCCGAGCGCGGCGTGTCGCTGAAGCAGACATAGTCGAAGCCGGGATCGAGCACGCGCGGCACGCGCAGCGTGTCGTAGTTCCCGCTAATGCCGGTGTAGACGACAACACGGTTGCCCGGCCTCCGCGCACGGCCATAGTCGAGGATGAAGTTGCCTGTTTGCGGAACGTCGTCCGCCGTCAATCGTCTTTCTCTGCGCCTTGGCTGCTTGGGCCGCTGGAAACGCAGATACGCTCCGAGCGGCCCCAGCTTCTCTGCGCGAGGATCCCGCTCCAGCACCCATGCACTCGAGAACCGGGGACCGGGATCGCGGCCCTCGCGTCCGCCTTGGAGAATGAAATGCACCAGCGGATTTGCACCGCTTTCCCGCACGTCGGGATAGCGCGACAGATACCAGTTGGTATCGAACAAGGGGTGGGGATTGCGCCCTTGCGCCGCGCCCTGTTCCAGATAGTGCAGGATCGGATCGATGCCGGTTCCGGCGACGTCCGGGTTGTTCGCCAGGTACCATGCCTTGTCGAATTGTCGCGATCGCTCGATCAGCGCGCGCTCGCGAAATTGCCGCCACTCACGGCCCAGCCGGTTCCATTGAAATGTCAGGGCCAAGGCGATGGACTTGAGGCACTGGACGAGGAACAGCCGCCGCAATTTCCAGCGCAGCCGGCGGCGGCCGGCGCGCGAGCCTAGGGAGGGTTGAGGCACGGCAGCATCCGCCTGCAGTCCTGCCGCAGCCGCGACCGCGTTCTCACCCAGAGCCTGCCCGCCCATGCCACCCGCGTTCCAAGGTTTCGTCCCCAATGCCAGCCGGACTGTATACATGCCTGCCGCTGCGACCAACAGGTCGGCCGGCCTTCATGCACGGCTTGCATATCCTGGCGCCGCCGTCGAGGCTTGGCACGGTTGCGGATCGCCCCTTATCGTGCGCTTACGATGACCCGCTATCTCATCCCGCGCGGATTGATGTCAGGCCCGGCCGCGGCGCGCGCTGTGGCCTCGGACCTCGCTCTGCCGCTGGCGGGTGGACCGCTCGCTTTTGCCTTGGTGGATATTGTGGAACGGACAGAAGGCGAAACGGGACGCCGCCGCTCAGCCGATCTGAAAGCAGCGCGCGCTTTCGCGCCGGACCTGATCGAGACGATTGTCGCACCGCGTGCAACCTGGGCCGGATTTGATCTCAGGCGCCCCTTGATCATGGGCGTGCTTAACGTGACGCCGGACAGCTTCTCCGACGGTGGAGACTTCGCCGATGCGCCGGCCGCGATCGCCCACGGCCGGGCGATGCTGGCGGCTGGCGCGGACATCATCGATGTCGGTGGCGAGTCGACCCGGCCGGGAGCGCAACCGGCAGCGCCTGCGGAAGAGGCCGCGCGCGTCCTGCCGGTCGTGCGTGCCCTGGCGGCAGCAGGCGCCGTCGTTTCCATCGACACGCGCCATGCCGCGATCATGGACCAGGCGGTCAAGGCCGGCGCGCGCATCATCAACGACGTGACGGCGTTGACCGGTGACCCGGACAGCGCGCGCGTGGCGGACACGTCGGGCGCAGCGATCGTTCTCATGCACATGCTGGGTGAACCGCAAACTATGCAGCAGGATCCGCGCTACGCCGATGTGACCTGCGATCTGATCGATTATTTCGCGGCGCGGCTGGCTTCGCTCGGTATCGCGCGCGAGCGTATCGCGATCGACCCCGGCATCGGCTTCGGCAAGAAGGACCCGCACAATCTGCGTCTGCTGGACGAACTGGCGGCGTTCCACGCATTCGGCTGTCCGGTCCTCCTCGGGGCCTCCCGCAAGAGCTTCATCGGCCGCCTCAGCAGGGGTGAAGCGCCGAAGCTGCGCATGGCGGGGACGCTCGCGGCGCATCAGATAGGGTTTGACCGGGGCGTGCAGATCGTGCGCGCGCACGACGTTGCGGAGGCCTACCAGGCGCGCGCAATCTGGCTGGCGGCGGCAGGCTAACGAAAGATTAAGCTTGTCGATCTTGAATGGCGGTATTGCAGGGAGCGGGCCGTGGCATTTGCCTCTATTTTGCTGATGATTGGTGTCGTGCTGGCGGTGATGGGCACGATCCGCATGCGGCGGCGCCTGCAACCGAGGACCGACACGGACTCGCCCGAGTATTTCCGCGAACGGTGCCAGCGCCTGCTGGAGATGAACAAGCTCGACGAGCTCATCGCCTACGCGCGCGAGCGGCTCAAGAAGCGGCCCAATCACACCTATGCTCACTGGTATCTCGGCCGCGCTTTCTATCTGCAGCAGAAATGGGCCGAAGCCTTGCGCGCCTTCAACGAGGTGGCGCGGCTCGATCCCAGCTGGATCGAGGACAGCGTCACGCCCTATGTGCGAGCGATCGAGTCGAAGCTCAAACCGCGCGAATTGCCGATCGCGCCGGAGGCACCCGAACAGCAGCGGACGCTGCACTGAGGCAGCGACGCTGCTTTCACTCAGTTAGTCCAACGGCACCCAGATTGCGTGAAACGGCAGCGCGGGCTTCTGGCCTTGCTTCGAAGAATCGGCGAGCAGATCGATCTGACCTTCCAACACCCAGGCGCCGCTTTTCACCGGAGCGACCGTGGTCGGCTGATTCAACCCGTCGCGCAGCACGGTGAGTCGCGCGCTGTCGCCGTGGAGTGCAATACGGGTCAGCCGGCCGGTGCCTTCCACCAGCAGCAGATCGCCGTTCGGCAGGACTTTCATGCCGTCTGGCAAATCGAGGCGACGCGGTAGTTCCACCTCGTGCACCTGCCTCTCTGCATCAATGCGGAACAATCCGCCCTCAGCATAGGTCACGGCAAAGATGTCGCCGCCGTGCACGGCAATCCCGTTCAAACCGAAGCCCGCGCTGCGCCAGCGCTCATCCTGCAGCCAAGGTTCGAAGCGCGTCAGGTCCGGAGTCAGGTGATAGATCGTTGGCGTCAGGCTGTCGGTCGCAAGCACGCTGCCATCCTCCAGAATGGCGATGTCGTTGCAGAAAGAGTGCGATGAAAGCGCCCACCGACCGCGCGGTGCGCCGGTCTTGAGGTCGAAAGCGTGCAGGGCGGAGGGCTGGCCGTCCGGATGTCGGCCGGCGCGCTCGCCGAGACCGAGGTCGGCCGAGCACGCAAACAGCAGTCCGCGCTTGGAATCGACGGCGACCCCGATCGTGGAGACCAGGCCATCCTCTCCAGGTTTGACGAAAGTCTCGAAAGCGGCCGCTCCCGGCATGCGCCGCAGAATCTCGCCGCGATAGAAGCTGCCGACGAACAGCGTGCCGTCCGGCGCGGCCGCGATGCCTTCGGGGAACAACTTGTCGTCGGGCAGATTGGCCTGCTGCGCGTCGGCAGCGAACGGCAGGACAGCGACGATCAGAGAAAACAGAATGAAACGCATGACAACCTCCTTGACTAGGAGGCGATCATGTCCAGTTCAACATGGGTTCGTTGTGCCGAACCGCGCAATGAGTATGCCGGACCGGTCAATTAGGATCGATCGGCCGCGGTCAGCCGACCGGCCAGATCAGTGCGCGGCGCGCGCCTCGCCAGGTGTTACGCCGTGATGGGGGCGGTAGCGTGCGACGAAACGCGAGGCGCTCTCGTAGCCGCAGCGCCGGGCAATCGCACCGACCGGCTCTCCGGTCTCCAGCAGCAGGCGGCGCGCCTCCGCCATGCGCACTTCTTCGAGTATGTGCCGCAGCGATGTGCCGGAACTGCGCAGTCTTCGGCCGAGCGTGGCGACGCTGAGGCCCAGCTGCCTGGCCACCATCCCAGCGCTCCAAGCGCGAGCGGGGTCGAGCAACAACAGCCGGCGCACGCGAGCGGCGGCGTCCTCGCCCAGTGGTGACCACAGCCAGCGGGCGTGGCCGCCCGCGGCCAAAGCCAGCAACACCTCCAGCAGACGATGCGCGATGACTACGCGGCCGTAGCGTGCAGGTTCCAGCAAGGCCGCGAAAGCGTGCAGGAACGCGTTGGTGATGGCTGGATCGTTCGGCACCGCGATCTCGATCCGGTCGCTTGGCCCAACGGGTTGGGTCAGCGTCGGGTAAGTCGCGGAGAACAGCTGCAGCAGGTCGCGCTCCAGGGTGATGCAGAGCGCCTGATACTGGCCGCCCGGCTGAAGTTCATTCGCGACGTCGAGCGGTACGCCGGCTGGAAACAGTACCAGTGACCCCGGGCCGAAGAGCTGATCCCGTCCGTTCCAGAGTACGCGCTTCGCGCCGGAGATGACGGCCACCAACACCGGCTGGTCGATCAGCAGCGAGGCGAACACTTCGCGCCGCCGCGCCTTCAGCCGCGCGATCGCGGCGAAGGACCGGCTTTCGTCCGACTCGATGGCGGGCGCGGTGGTCGGCTGCGGCACGGCTTGCCGGGCGAGTCGGCGCAGCTCCGCCGCGAAGGCGCTGTTGGGTACTGGTTCCGTCCTTGGCATGGTTGGGTGCCTCAATGCAGTTCGGCGTCCCGAAATCAAGGATGCCCGTTGGGGCCATGCGCCATGAATGCCGGGCGCTGGCTGAGCCGCTCGTAGAATGCCGCGACTGCAGGATAATCAGGCTTCGCCATGGGGGTCATGCGCCACCGATGGACGGAAAGGCCGATCAGGATGTCGGCCAAGGTGAAGATCCCGCCGGTGACAAAAGGGCCGGTGGACGCCAGCTGGCGGTCCAGGATGCCGATCATCTTGTTCCAGCGCTGGACGCTGGCGGCGATCTGCGCTTCGTCCGTATAGGCGGGGTCCTTGCGCGAGAGCGCCAGGAACGCATAGCGCCACGAAGCGTTCAGCTCGGTCGCGACCCAATCCATCCATTGCTCCACCAGCGCGCGGCTCCGCGTCTCACCGGGCAGCAGGTCGGTCCGGCCATGTTTGGCGGCCAGGTAGCGGCAGATCGTGTTCGATTCCCACAGTACGAAGCCGTCATCCTTGATGACCGGAACCAGCCCATTCGGATTCAGGGCGAGATAGGCCGGGTCCTGTGTGGATCTGAAGCCGGCGCCCCAATCCTCCCGCTCGTAGGGGATGCCGATCTCGTCGCAGGTCCACAACACCTTGCGCACGTTGATAGAACTGATCCGGCCGAGGATCTGGAGCATGAGGGGTGCCTGCCAAAATAGCCAAAGAATTGACACAACTTGAAATTCAGCGATCCGAGACTAGCCTTTTGGATCTTTTCCGGCAGCCCTATTTCCGCCATAACGGCCGCTAGAATCGTGCTTTCACTCGGGGGGAGTCGCGGAAGCCACATGGCGCGCAAACTGTTCGGGACGGACGGGGTCAGGGGCCAGGCCAACAGCGAGCCGATCACGGCAGTGACGGCGCTGAAGCTGGCGTTGGCGGCCGGTGCGCATTTCCGCCGCGGCGATCACCGCCACCGCGTCGTCATCGGCAAGGATACCAGGCTCTCCGGCTACATGCTGGAGACGGCGCTCACCTCCGGCTTCCTGTCCATGGGCATGGACGTGATGCTGCTGGGACCGCTGCCGACGCCCGCAATCGCCATGCTGACGCGTGTGATGCGTTGCGACCTCGGCGTCATGATCTCCGCTTCGCACAATCCATATGAGGACAATGGCATCAAGCTGTTCGGGCCGGACGGCTACAAGCTCTCCGATGCGATCGAGCTGGAGATCGAGCAGCGCATGGAACGCAACGATTTCTCCAAGACGCTTTCGCCGTCCGCCGAGTTGGGCCGGGCCAAGCGCATCGACGATGCACCGGGGCGCTACATCGAATTCGTCAAATCCTCCTTCCCCAAGGGCCGCGATCTGAGCGGCCTCAAGATCGTGGTCGATTGCGCCAATGGTGCCGCCTACAGGGTCGCACCGACGGTGTTGTGGGAGCTGGGCGCGGAAGTCATCTCCGTAGCTTGCGAGCCGAACGGCACGAACATCAACAAGCAGTGTGGCGCAGTCCATCCGCAGACCATGCAGAGCCAGGTGGTCGCGCATGGCGCCGATCTGGGCATCGCGCTCGACGGCGATGCCGACCGCCTGATCATCGCGGACGAGAAAGGCGCAATCCTCAACGGCGACCAGCTGATGGCGCTGATCGCGCTGTCCTGGCATGCGGACCGGCGGCTGAGGGCGGGCGGCATCTGCGCGACCGTGATGTCCAATCTAGGCCTGGAGCGGACTTTGGCGGGGCAGGGGCTCAAGCTCTGGCGCGCGCCGGTCGGCGACCGCTATGTGCTTGAAGAAATGCGCAAGACCGGTTGCAACGTGGGTGGCGAGCAATCGGGCCACATCATCCTCAGCGACTTCGCCACCACCGGCGACGGCCTGCTGGCGGCGCTGCAAGTGCTGGCCGTGCTGGCGGAGCGCCAGCGGCCACTCAGCGAAGTCGGCCGTGTCTTCACGCCGCTGCCGCAAATCCAGAAGAGCGTGCGCTTTACGGCGACCTCTGGGCAGCCGCTGGAGAATGCGGCGGTCAAGGCCGCGATCGCGTCCGGAGAGGCCGCCCTCAACGGCAAGGGCAGGCTGCTGGTCCGCAAGTCCGGCACCGAGCCGCTGATCCGCGTCATGGGTGAAGGCGAAGACGAGGCCCTGGTGGCGCGCATCGTGGCCGATATCGTCGCTGCGGTCCAAGCGGCGGCCTAATCCGTTGGTCGTCGCGGCCGCTCGTTAACCTCGTTTGACTTCTTCGATCCTGCGACATCCCGGTGTGCAGACGCGCACACCTTGGTGACAGGCGGGCTAAACATCACAGCCCAGTTCCATACAATCGTGGATTGGTGGCAGCATTCCAGTGTTTTGGCCGTCACAGCAAACACTGGGGATTTCCATGTCGAACTCAATGAAAGGTATGAGCCTTATTACGCTCGAAGAATTTTCGCCCGAGCAGGTCGAAGCGCTGCTGTCGCAAGCGATCGAACTGAAGCGCAAGAAGCAGGCCCGTATTTTCCCACGGTCGCTGATCAACCGGAACTTCTGTCTGATCTTCCAGCGGCCGTCCTGCCGCACGCGCACGGCGTTCGCGATCGCCGCAGCGGACGAAGGGGCGCAGGCCCACCTGATGTCGCCGCAGGAGATCCGCTTCGGCACCGGGGAGAGCATCAAGGATATCGCACGAGTGCTCGGCCGCATGTTCGACGGCATCGCGATCCGCTCGTACGACACGCCGCTGATCCAGGAGGTTGCCGAATATGCCGGCGTGCCGGTGTGGAACGCACTGACCGAGCAGCATCATCCGACGCAGGCGCTGGCCGATTTCATGACACTGCAGGAAAACGGCGTCAGCCTGCCGGGCGCGAAGATGGCCTATGTCGGCGAGGGCAAGGCGAATGTCGTGACCTCTCTGATGGTGGCGGCGGCCAAGCTTGGCGTCGAGCTGCGCATCGTGACGCCGCGGGGACATCATCCGGAGCCGAGCCTAGTCGACCGCCTGCTCGGTTGGCGCCACAACGAAAAGGCCAAGATCATCGTCACCTCCAGCATGCGTGAAGGCCTGCTGGGCGCCGACGCGGTCTATGCCGACATGTGGGTGCCGATGGAGGGAGATTGGGACATTGCCGGGATGGCGCGCGACTTTCGCGGCTATCAGATCAATCGCGCGGCGATGGCGATGACCGAGAACCCGAAGGCGATCTTCCTGCACTGCATGCCGGCGCAGCACAATCTGGAGACGGCTTTCGCGCGCCAGTATCCGGACGCGGTCGAGACCACCGATGAGGTGTTCGACGGCCCGCACAGCCGCGCCATCGACCAAGCCGAGAATCGCATGCACACGATCAAGGCGCTCATGGTGTCGACGGTATAAAGGCAGAGGCGTTGCTCCCCGTCATGGCAGGATTGCCGGCCGTCCACGAGCGTCTGCGCGGATAAACTCGTGGTCGCCCGGACCGGGGTCCGGGCATGACGGGGAGAGAGCGGCTCACCGTGGGCTGATGGAGCGAGCCGCCCAAGCTGTGGTCCGATAGCGCCCGACGTGTATCTGACCAGAGTGCTCTCACATCTGAATTGAGCGGAGTGTCAAACAACTATCAAAAGCGCCATGCGCGCCGTCTCCGTTTCAATTGGAAACAGAATGGGGAGGCTCCCCGTCACGGCCGGGGACGAAGGCCGGCCCGAAGCCGCCGTATGGCGAACTCACGGCCCACCCGGATTTCGCGGCCGGGTATGACGGGGAGAGGTGCGGCCGCTTCCTGCCGGTTTCGAAGCGGCCGCTCCAATCCTGCTCACGCGGCCTTGCCGCGTCGAAATGATTCCCCGCCACGGTCGAGCTGGCTCAACCATCCGCGAGCGTCTGCGCGGATAAACTCGTGGATGCCCAGCGAGTGTGGGCGTGACGGGGGAGGCCGGCACGCCAGCGGGCTGAGCAGGCGGCCGTCCTTTCCAATGCATTCTCTCCACCACGGTTGAGAAGCCCCAACGACCCACGAGCGTCTGCGCGGATATACTCGTGAATCCCTCAGCGCGGTCAGGCATGGCGGAGAGTTGGCGGCAGCCCAAGGGCCACCACCAGCGCAAGCCCTACGGTGCAGGCCGTGCCTGCGGCAAAATGCAGTCGTTCACAAACACTGTCGTTACTCCTACTTGGATTGCGTGCAGCGAAACCGATCTCAGTCCCGATGCTGTGATGATGCAGATGAGGCGCCGGCGATCCTTGCGACCCTCGAGACTCTCTCCCAGCTCAATGCGATCGCGCGATCAGCGCCAATTCAGCGATGAAGAACTTTTCCTATGCGGTGTTGATATGGCCTCGGACTAGGTTGGTGTCCCCGTGGAGCTGTGGCGATTATTCTGTAGGTTCCGTCATTGTCAAACGGCACTTGTGTGACGCGCTTCACAACGCTGTGAAGGATGTCGATCGCAGCACTGATCGCATAGCGATGATCGTGATCAAGCGAACGCGTGTGGCACAAATGCCTGCGATCGATGTTTCTGAGCTCTGGGGAATGCGCTTCGCATAGCGAATGTATCGAATCAATTTCGCGACGCTGGCGGCACGCCGCTAACGCCCACGCGCGCTGCGGCCGACGTTCAATTGCCGGCAGCGCCAATCGGGCAGGCGAATCGTTGCGGTCGTCCCGCGGCCCTTCTCGCTGTCGAGCGTGAGCGTGCCGCCATGCATCTCGATGAATGCCTTCGTGATGGTGAGACCGAGACCCGTGCCGTCATAGCGGCGGGTGAGCGTGCCATCGATCTGACCGAACGGTTCCAGCGCGCGCGGAACCTCTTCCGGCGCCATGCCTATGCCGGTGTCGCTGACGCTGATCAGCAGATCGCCGCCACTTTCGCGCCGCGCAACGATACGCACCTTTCCACCGGCCGGCGTGAACTTGACGGCGTTGGACAACAGATTGAGCAACGCCTGGGCGATCAGCTTGCGATCGGCGTAGATGCGCGCGACTTCGGCGCCGATCTCCGAGCTGATCGTCAAGCCGGCCTTCCGCGCGCGGATGTCCAGCAGGCGCTTGGCCTCCTCGATGATTTCCACTAGGGCGAAATCCTGCTCGACGATCTCGAATCGGCCGGCCTCCACCTTGCTCAAGTCGAGGATGTCATTGATAAGCGAGAGCAGATGCTGGCCGCTGCGATGGATGTCTGCCGCATAGCCGGCATATTGCCCGACACCGACCGGGCCGAAGAGCTCGCGCTCGATCACTTCGGCAAACCCGATGATGGCATTGAGCGGCGTGCGCAGCTCGTGGCTCATGTTGGCCAGGAACTGTGACTTGGTGCGGCTGGCGACCTCCGCCTGCTCCTTGGCGAGCCGCAGATCGCGTTGGCTGCGCGCAAGTTCGTCGCCGCGTTCCACCAGGTCGCTGACATCGGTATAGACCGTGACAATGCCGCCGAGGCGCGTGCGCCGGTCGCTGATGCGCAGGTGCCGACCGTTCAATGTCCGCATCTCGGCATGGCCCCGCCCGTCGCGATGAAGTCGGCTCCGCAGCAGCGTCCAGTCCTCTTCTCCGGCATTGCCGGTCACGATCTGGCCGACCTGGAGCTCCAACCGCAGCACGTCGTCGAACGTCATGCGCTCGATATCGGTATCGTGAGGAATGCCGAGATAGGAGCGCGCGATGAGGTTGCAGAAGCGCAGCGCGCCGTCTGGCGCAAAATAGACCAGACCGTCGGTCATGCCATCAGTGGCATCGAGCAGCTCGCGCCGCGCCATTGCCGCCTGCTGCTCGCTGGCACTCAACTGCGCCGCCGCCCGCTTCTGGTCGGTAATGTCGAGCACGAAGCCGTCCCAATAGACCCGGCCGCGCTCCGGATCCGGTGCCGCCCAGGCGCATTCCCGGAACCAGCGCAGCGCGCCGGTCCGCGGATGAACATAGCGATATTCGTGGACATAAGGCTCGCCCAGCTCCTTGCGCCGGCGCTCGGCCTCGCGATAGGACGGCATGTCATCGCGGTGAATCCGTCCGATCCAGGTGTTGATGTCGGCGAGGCGTGTCGCAGGATCGATCCCGCCCATCATTTCGACCGCGTCACGGCCCCAGCAGCGGACGGCGCCCTCGACGAAGCCGTAGGGACCGTCGCCCGGCGTGCCCTGGTAAACCATGATGTTGTGCATGTTCTCCAGCAACGCCTCGATGCGGCGGACTTCGGACCGCCGCGCGATCGCCGCAGCCTGCCGGCTGACGCACAGATGCACCAGCCCGGCAGCGCCGGCCAACGCATCCTCGCAATTTGGCGAAACCGGTCCCGGCTTGAGGAAAGCGAAGATCTTGCCGCGGTCCCTGGCCTGCGGCCCTTGAATCACGGCTGTCCGCAGCCTGAGCTCGGGCATCGCCAGCATGATCGCTTCGTCGGCTACCGATGCGGAGGCGAGGGCGATCCGCTCCAGTGCGACCGGAATGTCGCGGCTGACGAACAGCATCGGCTGTTCGCGCAGTCCGGTGATGGTGATGGCGGCGTGCGCGATGCTTTCGACCGCGCACAGTCGATTGCAGACCAGCTGCAGCTGGACGTCGAGCTCGGTGTGACGAGCCAACTCACGCGCCAGCTCGGCAAGGTCTCGCATCCCCTGCATGGGGTTCCAGCCCACCTTGGTATGGCAAATGTCCCGAAAACTCTGCACTTGGATAGGTTAAAAAACCCTAGCCGAACGGACTAGTCCGCTCAGAATATCGGCAGATTTCGCAGCAGCAGGGCGGTCCCCAGGCCTATGGCGACGGTTGCCATCAGGTTGCGGGTGACGAGCGATGTGGCGACCGCAGCCACGGTCGCGAACAGATCCGGATTGAGCCATTGGCTGCCGTCCGGCGCCTGATCCAAATGCAACGCAAATGGAACGATGATGGCGGTGAGCACCGCGACCGGGCAGTGCGCCAGCGCCCTCTCCACAAGGCCCGGGATGCGGATCCGGTTCGCCACCAGAAAAATCGGGCAGCGCAGGATGAGGTTGACCAGGGCCATGCCGAGGATGATGACGCCGACGCTCATACCGCGATCCTCCGCGCGGCGCGCCGATCGACGAGCACGGCAACAGAGATCGCGACCAAGGTCGCGATGGTGAGGCCGGCCTTGTAGGGCAGGGCGGCCAGCAGTGCCGCCAGGAGCCCCGCGACGGCCGCCGCCGTCAGCGCACCGGGCGAGCGCAGCTTCTGCACCACCATGCCGATGAAGGTCGCGATCGCGGCGAACTCCAGCCCCACGCCTTCCAGCCCCTTCATCTGCGTGCCGACCGCGATCCCGACGACGGTCCAGAAATTCCAGTTGACGTGCATGCCGACGATGGATGCAAGGAACGCCCAATGGCTGTTGCGATGGACACCGAAGCGGCGATAGCGGTCCTCCATCGCCACGAAGGTCTCATCGGTCAAGCCGGCCGAGAGGATGAAGCGCCAACCCAGCGCAAGATGCCGCACATAACTGACCAGGGTCGCAGCGTAGAGCGTATGCCTGAGATTGAGGATGAAGGTGACGGTCCAGATCACCCAGGCCGGCGACGCCACCGCGATCAAGGAAATTGCGACGATCTGCGCCGAGCCTGAGAACACGAACAGCGACAGCGCCATGGTCTCGAACACCGACAGGTCCTGCGCAATCGCCAGCGCGCCGAAGATCACGCCGAACGGCGCCGCGCCCACTATGAAAGGGAGCGTGGCCTTGAGTCCGTCGATAATTTCTGCGCGACGGCTTGGCGTGACCGCCATTCCGTCAGACAAGTGAGAAATCCACCCGCGGCTTTTCGCGTGCCAGGCGCGCCAGGATGTCGAGCCCGCGCGCGACCGTGTCGATCGAGCCGGGCGCGCTGATGCTGATGCGCACGCCGTTGCGGCCGCTGCGCGACAACGAGAAGCTGCTGGTCGGACAGACCGCGACGCCGCGGATGCGCGCCTGCAATGCGAACGCATCGGCCGGCCAATCCTCCGGCAAGTCGAGCCAGCCGTGCATTGCTGTCGGATGTCCGTAATAGGGCAGGCCGGCGAGGATCTCGCGCGCCGCCGCCTGGCGCCGCTCATATTCGTCGCGCCGCTTGGCCGAGATGCGCGCGCCCTCGCCATTGCCGATCCAGCGCGAAGCGATCTCCGCCGCCAGCGGCGTCGCAAGCCACGTCGAGTGGCGCACCGCATCGCTGATCAAGTTGCAATCGTCGGTCATCACGCCGAGATAGCCGACGCGCAGGCCCGGCGCCATCGACTTCGAGACGCTGGTGCAGAACACGCCGAGCTCCGGCGCGAAATTCACCATCGGCTGTGGTGCGTTCGGCACCAGGAATCCGTAGACGTCGTCCTCGACGATCTTCACACCGTAGCGCCGCGCGACCTCCGCCAGCTCGCGCCGGCGCAGTTCGGGCACCACGATCGAAGTCGGGTTCTGCAGATTGGTGACGCAATAGAGCGCCTTGATGTTGCGTCCGCGGCACGCCGCCTCGAACGCATCGGGCAAGATGCCGTCCTTGTCCATCGGCAAGCCCTGCACGCGGAAGCGCAGGAAGTCGCCGAGACGGCGCAGACCCGGCCAGGTCAGACTCTCGGTCAACACAGTGTCGCCGGGTTCGGTCAACGCGCCGAGCGCCACCATGATCGCATGTTGAGCACCGGCGGTGATCAGGACGCGATCGGGATCGACGCGTACGCCGAACTGCTCGATCAACCTGGCGCCGGCCTCGCGATGCGCGCGATTGCCGCCATTGGCCTGGTAGTTCAGCAGGGTGCCGGTGTTCGGCGTATCCGACAATTCACGCAACGTGGCGCGCATCATGGATTCGTATTCGCCGCCGGAGTCCAGATCGGTCGGCGTGTTGATGCTGAACTCGATGACGTTCGACTGCGCCGTGTTCGCTGCGATCGTGCTCGTCACCGGGGCATTCGAGCGGATGCCGGCGCGCACGGCGATGTCGCTGCGCACGAAGGTGCCGCGTCCGACCTCGCCGCCGATGAGGCCGCGCCGCTCCGCCTCGCCATAGGCGCGCGTCACGGTGCCGACGGTCACCCCGAGCTGATAGGCGAGCTCGCGATGGGTGGGGAGCCGGTCGCCGGGCGAAAGTCTGCTGGTACGAATATCGGAGGCCAGCGCATCCGCAATCGCCAGATAGCGCGGGCCGCGGTGACTGCTAAGGTCGGGGATCCAAATTGTCATAGAGACAATGTTTGCGTTGACGCCAAACAATGTCAATAACAATATGCGGTCGCAGGGAGGCAATTGGGACAATTCAACGTTTCTGATGCTGGAGAAGTTAAGATGTATCGGTACAATACGAGTGACAAATCGGGTTCCTACTTCGTGCGTCCCACGCAGGCCAAGGTCGATCGCGGCCTTGTCACGCGCCTCTTCGATCACGTCCTTGCCTGGCGCGAGCGCGTACGCCAGCGCCGCCACTTGGCGCAGCTTGACGATCGGCTGCTGAGCGATATCGGCCTGAGCCGCGTAGAGGTCGAGCAGGAGATTGCGCGGCCGTTCTGGCAAACCGACCGCGCCTAGCGCTGTACGATGACCAAGAGATGAGGACGCGGCGGGCGGAAGAACCGGCATCAAGCCGGCAAACGCCCGGCGCAGTCCACCGTCAAGCGATCTAAGCCGGGCGACCTCCCATGTATGTGCCTGATCAGTACAGGATTACCGAGCGGTCCGATGCACGGGCGCTGATGAAGGCCAACCCCTTCGCGGCGCTGGTCAGCGGTGATGCCGCCGGAGTGACGGCGACGCATCTGCCGACCATCACACGCCAGGAAGGCGACACGCTGATTGTCGAGTGTCACCTCGCGCGTCCGAATCCGCATTGGAAGCGGCTCGCCGCCAATCCCGGCGCCGAGGTGCTGGTGATCTTCTCCGGTCCGGACGCCTACATTCGCCCGGGCTGGTATCCCTCGAAAGCCGAGCACGGCAAGACGGTGCCGACCTGGAACTACGCCATCGTCCATGCGTACGGCCGCGCCGAGATCATCGAGGATGGCGCGTGGCTGCTGCGTCACGTGACTGAGCTCTCTGCGCAGCAGGAGAGCCCGTACGAGAGTCCATGGAAGACCTCCGACGCGCCGGAGCAATACATCGCTGCGATGATCCGCGGCATCGTCGGTGTCCGGTTTACCGTCAGCCGCATCGATGCAAAGGCGAAGTTGGGACAGAACCGCGAGGCGCGAGACGCGCTCGGCGCCGCCGATGGACTCACGACGCGCGCCCAAGGCATGGACCTTGCCGTTGCCGCCATGATGCGCGCGGCGCGGAGCTGACACATGACTGTCGGATCCGCTGTCGCATTCGCGATCGGCATGTTCTTTCTCGCATTGTCGCCGGGACCAGGTCTCGCGACCATCATTTCGCGCGCGCTGTCGTCCGGACCGCGCGCAGGCCTCGCGGTGACTGCGGGGCTCGTGCTTGCGGATTTCGTGTTCATGGGCGTCGCGATGGCCGGCCTGACAGCGATCGCTGCCGCGCTCGGTCCGCTGTTCCAGATCGTCAAATATGCCGGCGCCGCGTATCTGTTGTGGCTGGGATATCGCGCGTTTCGCAGCTCCGGCTCCCCTTTGGCGGTTGCGCCAAAAGCGGGGAGGGGGGTGGTCAAGGATGTCGGCCTTGGTTTCCTGGTCACGCTCGGCAATCCCAAGGCGATCCTGTTCTATAGCGCCTTGCTGCCGACCTTCCTCGACATGACGCGGATTCACTTCGCCGACTTCCTGATCCTCGCCGGCATCGTGGTGGCAATTTCATATCTCGTTTACGGCAGCTACATCTTTGTTGCAGAGCGCAGCCGGCGGCTGCTCTCCTCCACCTCCGCATCGCGCCTGTTCAATCGCCTCACGGGATCGATCCTGATAAGCGCCGGTGTCGCGGTGGCGGCGCGTCAGTAAGTCGAACAGGGAACCTGCGATGACGATGCCCTTTTTCCAGGTCGACGCATTTGCCAGCAAACCTTTCGCCGGCAACCCGGCCGCGGTCATGCCACTCAAGGAGTGGCTGCCTGATGAAACCCTGCAATCGATTGCGGCCGAGCACAATCTGGCCGAAACGGCGTTTTTCGTGCCGAAAGGCGACGACTTTCATCTGCGTTGGTTCACGCCCACCGTCGAGATGCCGCTGTGCGGTCATGCGACGCTCGCCAGCGGCTATGTCGTCCTCAACCATCTCGATCGGTCGCGGGACAAGGTCGTGTTCCACACTCAATCCGGCCCACTGACCGTGACGCGCGATGGCGATCGTCTGTTGATGGACTTCCCGACCCGGGCGAACGAGCCTGCTTCGGTTTCGGAGCTTGCTCCCGTGGCCGAGGCGATTGGCGCAAAGGTGATTGACTTGCGTCGCGGCTGGACCTACTTGGCTGCGGTTGAATCCGAAGACGTCGTGCGCAACTTGAAACCGGACATTTCCAAGATCGCCGCCCTGCCGCTGGATGTAACGGTGACCGCGCGCGGGTCCAAGGCGGATTTTGTCTCGCGCGTCTTTGTGCCCAAGGTTGGAATTCCGGAGGATCCGGTGACCGGCGCAGCGCATTGCCTGCTCGTGCCCTATTGGTCGGAAGTCCTGGAGCGCAAGACTTTCTTCGCACGGCAACTCTCGCGCCGTGGCGGCGAGCTCTGGCTGCGCCTCGATGGCGATCGTGTGAAGATGGCGGGCCATGCCATACTGACCGTTGCTGGCGACGTCCACCTGTAGCAACCGCATGATTGTATCCTCGAACAGTCTGATCACTTTTGTCGCGTTCGCGCTGGCGATGGTTCTGACGCCGGGGCCGAACATGGCCTATCTCGTTTCGCGGACAATCTGCCAGGGCCGTGCGGCTGGACTGATGTCGCTGGGCGGGATCGTCATTGGCCTCATGACCTATGTTCTGCTGGCGGCCTTCGGCATCACCGCGATCCTGCTCGCCGTGCCGATCGCCTATGACACGCTGCGCGTCGCGGGCGCGGCCTATCTCGGCTGGATGGCGTGGAATGCTTTGAGGCCTGGCGGTGGCTCGCCGTTCCAGGTGCGCAATCTGCCAATCGATTCGCGCCGCCGGCTGCTTTCGATGGGGCTGCTGACCGCCTTGCTGAACCCCAAGATCGCGGCGTTCTATCTGTCGCTGCTGCCGCAATTCATCGATCCGTCGAAGGGGCACATTCTCGGTCAGACCATTGTGCTGGGCATGACGCAAGTCGCGGTCAGTCTGACGATGAATTCAATGATTGTGGCGACAGCCGGCGCAGTCTCGGCCTTCCTCTCGGGACGTCCATTCTGGACCTTGGTGCAGCGCTGGCTGATGGGCACGGTTCTCGCCGGTCTCGCCGTGCGCATGGCAATCGACACCAGCCGCCGCTAGCCACCGCCCCCTGCGCCGCATCGCCGCTTGCGGCGGCTCGGCGATTTCGGCTACTTACCTGTGCCCAAGGCCCCGCCTCACGGGGTCTGGGGCGCTGTTTACCAATCACTCGAGATCGCGCCCATATCCATGGCCAACGGCAAGGACCATCAATATCTGCTGCCTGCGGGGCTGAAGGACGGCCTGCCGCCCGATGCCGCGTTCGAGGCGGCGATGGTGGAGCAGCTCATGGCCTGTTTCGCCTCCTGGGGCTATGAGCGGGTGAAGCCGCCGCTGATCGAGTTCGAAGACGCGCTGCTCTCCGGCATGGGCGAGGCGATGGCCGCCCACACCTTCCGCCTCATGGACCCGGTCTCCCAGCGCATGATGGGCGTGCGCGCCGACATGACGCCGCAGGTGGGCCGAATCGCCGCCAGCCGGCTCAAGGGCTCGGCCCGGCCGCTGCGGCTCTCCTATGCCGGGCAGGTGCTGCGCGTGAAGGGCGAGCAGATGCGTCCGGAGCGCCAGATCGGCCAAGCCGGCGTCGAGCTGATCGGAATCGAGAGCGCGGCGGCGGATGCGGAGGCGGTGCTGCTGGCCGCGGAGGCGCTGAAGCAGCTTGGCGTCGCGGCACTGGTGGTCGACCTCAACGCGCCGATGCTGGCGGTATCCTATCTGCGCGAATCCGGTGTTGGCGATCCGGCGCCGGTGATCGCGGCGCTCGACCGCAAGGATGCGGCCGCGGTGAAGGAACTGGGCGGCGCGCTTGCGCCGACCTTGCAGCAGCTGATGAACGCGATCGGCGCGCCGCCGCAGGCGTTGGATCGCCTCGCGGCCATCGCACTGACAAAGAATGCCGCCGCGCAGCGCGACCGGCTGGTCGAGGTCGCAAAGCTGGTGCAAGCGGCGGCGCCCGATCTCGGCCTCAATGTCGATCCCACCGATCACCGCGGGTTCGAATACCACACTGGCGTGACTTTCTCGCTGCTCGGACGCGGCGTTGCCGGCGAGTTCGGCCGCGGCGGGCGCTACGTCAACCAGGCCGGCGAGCAGGCAACCGGCTTCACGCTCTATCTCGACACTCTGTCGGCGGCGCTGCCGGCGCCCAAACCGGCGCGCCGCATCTTCCTGCCGCGCGGCACCTCGCATGGGGCGGCGCTGCGCCTGCGCCAGGAAGGCTGGGTCACCGTCCACGCGCTCGACGGCGGCCCGGGAGACGACAAGGCGGCGGACGAGAAGGAAGCGCGCCGCCTCGGCTGCTCGCATCTCTGGCGCAACGGCGCCGTTCAAATGCTTTGAGGGGATCATCGGTATGGCGAATGTAGCGGTCATCGGCTCGCAGTGGGGCGACGAGGGCAAGGGCAAGATCGTCGACTGGCTGTCGGAACGCGCCGATGTGGTGGTGCGTTTCCAGGGCGGCCACAATGCCGGCCATACGCTCGTCATCGGCAACAAGACCTATAAGCTCAGCCTGCTGCCGTCCGGCCTAGTGCGCGGCAAGCTCTCCGTCATCGGCAACGGCGTGGTGGTCGATCCGTGGGCACTGTTGAAGGAGATCGACGTGCTGCGCGGGCAGGGCGTGGAGGTGACGCCGGAAGTTTTGGCCGTCGCCGAGAATGCCGCGCTCATCCTGCCGCTGCACAGCAAGCTCGATCTGCTGCGCGAGGAAGCGCGCGGCGCCGGCAAGATCGGCACGACCGGCCGCGGCATCGGCCCGGCCTACGAAGACAAGATCGCGCGCCGTGCTATCCGGGTCTGCGACCTGTTCGACCTGGATGCGCTGGATGGCAAGGTCGATGCGCTGCTGCTGCACCACAACGCGCTCTTGCGCGGCATGGGCGCCAAAGAGGTGGACGGTGCGGAGCTGCTCGGCCAGCTGCGCGAGGTCGCGCCCAAGGTCACGCCCTACGTCAAGACCGTCTGGCGGCTGCTCAACGATTCACGCAGGCGCGGCGACCGCATCCTGTTCGAGGGCGCGCAGGGCTCGATGCTCGATGTCGACCACGGCACCTATCCGTATGTCACCTCGTCCAACACAGTCGCGGGCAATGCCGCGACCGGCTCGGGCCTCGGCGTCGGCGCGGTCGGCTATGTGCTCGGCATCACCAAGGCCTACACCACACGCGTCGGTTCTGGCCCGTTCCCGAGCGAGCTCACCGACCAGATCGGCCAGACCCTGGGCGAGCGCGGCCACGAATTCGGCACTGTCACCGGGCGCAAGAGGCGATGCGGCTGGTTCGACGCGGTGCTGGTCCGCCAGTCGGCCAAGGTCGGCGGCATCACCGGCATCGCGCTCACCAAGCTCGACGTGCTCGACGGTTTCAAGGAGCTGAAGATCTGCGTCGGCTATGAGATCGACGGCAAGCGCTTCGACTATCTGCCGTCGGCCTCGCACCTGCAGGCCGCCGCCAGGCCAATCTACGAGACCATCGAAGGCTGGTCGGAATCCACCAAGGGCGCTCGCTCCTGGGCGCAGCTGCCCGCCACCGCCATCAAATACATCCGCCGTATCGAGGAGCTGATCGAAGTGCCGGTGGCCCTGCTTTCCACCTCGCCCGAGCGCGACGACACGATCCTGGTGACGGATCCGTTCGCGGATTGAGTTGGATATGAGTGCGTCAGTCTCCGACCTCGCAAGAAGCGCGCTGGAGGATGCGAGGCAGGTCATCGACAAGCTTGATGTTGCCTGCTTCGAGTCGTTTGCTCAAGCAATCGCTCGAGCGAAGGTGATTGCTCTGCATGGCCTCGGCCGCGAAGGACTGCAGATGAAAGGGCTCGCCATGCGGCTCTTCCATCTCGGGCTCGATGCGCATGTGGTGGGGGAGATGACCACGCCGCCGGTGGGCAAGGGCGATCTGTTGATCTGCTCGGCCGGGCCGGGCGACTTCGCAACCATCGCCGCCCTCATGAAGATTGCAAAGGAGGCCGGCGCCGAGACCGCGATCGTCACGGCGCAACCCGCGAGCAATCTTGTCAAGGTGGCGGATCACGTCCTGCACATCCCCGCGCAGACCATGGCCGACGATCGGGGCGCGAAAACCTCCGTGCTGCCGATGGGTTCCTTGTTCGAGCTGTCGCAGATGCTGGTGTTCGAGTTGCTGGTGCTGCGCCTGCGCGAGATCAAGGGCGAGACCGCGGCCTCGATGCGCGCCCGGCACACCAATCTGGAATGAACTAGCGAAGCCGCTCGTTCGCTTCCGTCACGAACGCGGCAAGCTCGCGGTTGAATCGCGCCGCATCTTCGACGAACGGCGTGTGGCCGATGCCTTCATACATCGAGAGCCTGGCGCCCGGAATCAAGGCGGCGGTCAGTTCGCCCAGACCTTTGGTGACGAGCAAATCCTGGTCGCCCTGGGTCACCAGCACGGGAATGTCGATGGTGCGGAGCACCGCGCCGTCGCTCGGCGGGCGGGACAGGTGCGCGGCGCGGACGACAGCGGGCGCCAGCATGTTGTAGCCGACGATTTCATTGAGCATTTCCCGCGACGGCTTCTTGGCGAAGCACGCTTCGACGAAGGCGCGCGTCGCCGCCAGCTCGGCCGCCGGATCGGAGCCTGTCATGGCGGCAAGGTGGTCGTTGCCCGGCCCGACGAATTCCGTCTGGTTGTTGGTGCGGGCGCAGACATAGTTGATGCCGGCCAGCCGCGCCGTGCCGTAGGCCTCCAGATAGTCGCCGACGATCCGGCCGGCATAGGACCAGGCGACCAGCACGGGTCGTTTCAATTCAAGCGCATCCAGGACGGCTTTGACGTCGTCCGCGAACAAGCGGTCCGCGGCGTAGTGCGCCGGATCGGATGGTTTCTCGGACTGGCCGTGCCCCCTCAAGTCGAACGCGGTCAGTCGGAAATGCCGGTTCAAGGCGGGGTCGCCGAACTGCCCTGCCCAGCATTGGGCGCATTGCGAAAAGCCGTGAATGAACAGGATTTCCGGGGCGCTCGGCATGCCGCCTTCATAGGCCGCCAGCCTCAGTCCGTCCGCCGATATGACCTCGCGTCGCCGCACGGCCTCCACCCAATCCATGCCGTCGAAGCGGCATCATAGCGAATCCTTACGCTCCTTTAACCACTCCTCACCATAACCTAGGACTGACCCACTATGTGCGGGTCCGGCCGGGCCAAAGGGCCTGCCGAAGGAGCTTGGCGCAAAGCGCGGTTGGCGATGGCGGACGATCAGATCCTGTTGGACGGGCGATACGAGATTGCGGCTGGCCGCCGCATGCCCAAGTTCGATTCGCCGGGTGTCGAGGCCTTCGCGGTCAACGATCACAACGAGCCGGGACGGCCCATGTTTGCGCTGATCGCGCCCGGACATCTGCCGTGCCGCTATTTCACCGTCCTTACCAAGAAGCCGCCGTCCGATGCGCCGGTGATGTGGCCGCGTGCCGGCGGCGTGGTCGATTGGCCGGTATCCCAAAGCGGCAACGGCGGCGGTGCGGTGTGGGGCCGCCGACCCGTGCTGATCTTCGATGCGCCGAAAGGCGAGCGTGCGTTCGGCGGCGAAGCGCCGTCACTGCCGCCGATGACGGAACCGCAGCTTGCCCGCCAGGTCATCACACCGCTGGTCAATGCCATCCGCGAGCTGACGGTACTCGGCATCCCGCACCGCGCGATCCGTCCAGGCAACCTGTTCTATCAGGCGGGCAACCAGGGGCTCATGACGCTGGGCGAATGCTTCAGCATGCCGTGCGGCTTCGCGCAACCGGCGCTCTACGAAACCATCGAGAATGCGATCGCCGACCCTTACGGCCGCGGCAACGGCCTCAACTCCGATGACCTCTATGCGCTCGGCGTGCTCATCCTCCAGCTGCATGTCGGGCGCGATCCGACCGAGGGCATGACCGAGGAAGAGGTCGTCTCCGCCAAGATCACCGCCGGCTCCTTCGCCGCGTTGGCGGGGCGCGAGAAGCTCTCCACTTCGATGGCGGAAATCCTGCGTGGCCTGCTCAATGACAAGGCGGTCGACCGATGGACCCTGCGCCATCTCGATGCCTGGACCATGGGTCAGCATTTCACGCCGACCATGCCCTATCTGCCGCAGCGCGCTTCGCGCCCGATCCGCTTTGTCGAGGCAGACTACATGAATAGGCCGGCCTTGGCTTTTGCCATGGCGCGGCACTGGCCGGACGCCATGAAGCTGATCGACAGCAGCGACTTCGACAATTGGATGAAGCGCAGCTTCAACGACGACAAGGCCGGCGACGTGATGAATCGGCTGCTCGCCACGGCTGCCGGGTCAGGACCCCCCGCGGCGATCAAGGATCGCTACGTCTCGCGCCTCATCATCTGGATGAACGCCCAGTCGCCGGTCTGCTATCGCGATATCCGGGTCAACGTCACCGGCATGGCGACCATGCTCGCCAACATGCTCGAAAATCAGCCGCTTCTGAACCAGTTCGTGGAATTGCTGCGCGGGCGCCTGCCGCAGATCTGGATGAACGAGCAGGTTGGCCTAAACTCCGATCAGCTCCAAGCCCGCCGCATCATGGAGGAGATAGAGAAGCACATCGAAAAATCCGCGATCGGCCAAGGGGTAGAGCGCGCGCTTTATGAGCTAGACCCGCTGATCCCGTGCCGTTCGCCGATCGTCGCCGATTTCTATGTCACCCACGTACGCGACCTGCTGCCGGCGATCGATGCCGCACTACCGGGACTGGGCGAGGGTGCGATTCCGATGGACCGCCATATCGCCGCCTTTATCGGTGCGCATCTCAGGCGCACCATCGATCGCGAGCTCGGCATCATTGCACAGGCCAATGAGGAGGCGGACCGCCGTGTCGCCATCCTGCGACTGCTTGCGATGGTGCAGCAGGCGTTCCCGAACCGCAAGCTGCCGCGCCTCGCTGACGCCGTCGTCGCCATGCTGGTGCCGGCGCTCAACAGCTTCCATCACGCCGCCGTGCGCGCCGATGCGGAACGGCGCATGCGCAAGCTGGGCAAGGAATGCGATCTGGCCGGACTGGCGCTGCTGTTCGATCCCAGCGGCCCGTATCGCCGCTCGGACGAGCTCGGCTTCACGGCCGCCAAGCGCGCCTATGTTGCGCTGAGGCACGAAGAGCGGTGGCTGGAGCAGGGCGGCCTCACCAATCCGCAGCGCACACGCCTGATCGGCCAGCGGGCCGCCGCCGTGGCGGCGGCGTTCGTCGCCAGCGCGGCGGTTGCAGCCTACAGCATCTACGCTTTGGTGTGAGAGGACGTCGTGGCCAAAGGGAGACCAGCACACGCTAACACCACCGCGGCACCAAAGGCCTTCAAGCCGGCCTTGTTGCTGGTGCTGCTGCTGCCCGTCGCGATCCTGATGGCGCCGATGGCGATCGTCCTGGTCGCGGCCCTGGTACCGAGTGCGGTGGCGCGCATTGTTGACGCAAGTCCGGGGCGCTATCTGACCTGGACGGTCTTCAGCCTCAACCTCGTCGGCGCGCTCTATTTCGTTCACGAGCTGCTCACCCTGGGCAACACTCTGGATGCAGTGGCGGTCGTTCTGCAGGATGCGATCGGCTGGCTGGCGGCGTTCAGCGGCGCCGGGTGCGGCTGGCTGCTGTTCCTTGGTACGCCGCCGATCGTCGCTAAGATGGCCGAAGCGCAGTCCGCGCTGAGATTGCGTCGCGTCCATCGCGATCAAGCGCAGCTGACCAGCGAATGGGGCGAAGTGGTCTCAGCCAAGGACTGACGCGGGCAGCCGTCAAAGAAAAGGCGGATTGCCGTCCGGATCGTCCGCCCACGCCCTCCTGAATGCCCACCCCGATGCCGCCAGCGTCTTCGTGTCCATTGGCTTGGATGGTGGGACTGGGGCCGACGCTGTCAGTTATCGATGGTCGGGGTCGGCCAGCGATAGATCGAGCTGGCGCAGCGCGTCGCGGATGCGCGTGTCCTTGGCAAGCTGACCACTCGCGAGGCCCGCGTCGATCCGTTCGGAGGTCGGCGCGCACTCCATGTAGAATTCGTCCTGCCGGCCGTGCGCGAGATAGTCGCGATTGATCTTCCGCCAATGGTGGCCGATTCCCCTCGCGACGCGTTTGTTGAGGGCCAGAGCTTCGGCCCCTTGCCGGATCTTGCGTTCCAGTTGTGCCGTGCTGCGTAGCGGGAAATGCAGACACTCCAGCGCATGATCCGGTCGCTCTGCAAGTTGCTGCCCGCGGCGTGTCACAAAGTGGTTGCCATCGGAAACATGGATATCGAGAACGGCGCGATGACACACTTTGTTCAGCAGACAGGACCCGTACACCGACTGGCCGTCATTCCTGCGGACGATCATCGACTCAAAGAACTTCGGCCCGATATCACGGGGCGGAAGCACATCGAAACGCTGGACGGACAGGCAGTGGGCGTCGGGTGGCACGGTTTCGAACGCGGCACGCAACGTCCCATCGCGCGACAGCCAGAACTCATCCGCGTCGTTGTTGATGACCCAATCGGCATCGAACCTGGTCGCCGCCATGCGCGCCATGCGGGTTACCCAGATCGCCTGGTCGTGAGTCAGGCTGGGCTCGCGGATGAGATGCAACTTGCCCAGCCGTACAAAGCGCTCCAGCAATAGCGGCGTCCGGTCCTTTGAGGCATTGTCGGTGGCGACGACGAAATCCACGCCCTGCGCCAGGTGATAGGCGATGTTGTAGCCGACAATGTCCTCTTCATCGCGGCACAGCAGAGTCATGACGATGCGCGGCCGACGATGGAACGGACGTTTCGCCGCGCGGACCAGCGCCCGCGCGATCGATTTCGGCTTCATGTGATTCCCGACCAAAGAAAATCCCGCGCTATCTGTTAGCGCGGGACGGTCGATGTGTCGATGGCCGGACTAGTTTATGGCCAGCTTTTCATCCAAAGCCGCGTTGCGGATTGCGCGCTGCACCTTGTCAAAGGCGCGCACTTCGATCTGGCGCACGCGTTCGCGGCTGATGCCGAACTCCTTGGACAGGTCTTCGAGCGTGGTCGGCTCGTCCTTGAGGCGGCGCTCGGACAGGATGCGCCGTTCACGCGGGCTGAGCAGCTTGAGTGCCCGCTCCAGCAGCTTCTGCCGGCGGCCAAGCTCCTCGCTTTCGGCCAAGGTCGTTTCCTGGCTATCGCCTTCGTCGACCAGCCATTCCTGCCACTCGCCCTCGCCATCCATGCGGACGGGCGCGTTCAGCGAGTGATCCGGGGCGGCAAGACGGCGATTCATGTCGACCACATCGCTCTCGGGCACGTCGAGGCGCGTCGCAATCTCCTTCACCGTCTCCGGCCTCAGATCGCCTTCTTCCAGCGCCTTCAATTGGCCCTTCACGCGGCGCAGATTGAAGAACAGCTTTTTCTGGGCGGCCGTGGTGCCGATCTTCACCAGCGACCAGGAATGCAGGATGTATTCCTGGATGGCGGCGCGGATCCACCACATCGCGTAGGTGGCGAGGCGGAAGCCCCTGTCGGGGTCGAAGCGCTTCACCGCCTGCATCAGGCCGACATTGCCCTCGGAAATGACTTCGGACATGGGCAGGCCGTAGCCGCGATAGCCCATCGCGATCTTCGCGACCAGACGGAGGTGGCTGGTGACGAGCTTGTGCGCTGCCTCGGTGTCCTGATGCTCCTGCCAGCGTTTCGCCAGCATGAACTCTTCGCTTTGCTCAAGCATCGGAAACTGGCGAATCTCCGCAAGGTAGCGGGCCAGATTGGAATCACTGACAAGGCTCGGCAG
This sequence comes from Dongiaceae bacterium, assembly GCA_041398065.1. Taxonomy (GTDB): domain Bacteria; phylum Pseudomonadota; class Alphaproteobacteria; order Dongiales; family Dongiaceae; genus Dongia_A. The sequence continues at coordinate 55,988 of JAWKVL010000006.1, forward strand.
ATTTCGTGCGGCCATCTCGTCCCCTTATGGTGTCCTACGTTCGACATCATAGAACAGCCCAGTCCCCATCCCATTACGATTGCCGCAGAGCAGCGGGCCAATCCCTGCATGGCTTGAGAAACCGATTGAATGTTAAATGGGCTTACATTGCGGCGATTTCAAGACATCCGACGACGGAGCTCGGAGATTCTTGTCTAAGCCCCTGAGAGCGCTGAGGACAATGCTGTCAGATCCGCTGGCAATGCTGATTCCCATCGCAATTTCCGCCCGGTCCGAGGATGGGCGAACCCCAGCATCGCGGCATGCAGGGCCTGCCGCGGGAAAGCAATCGCCGCAGCGGCTGCGGTCGGCGGGAGCGCCTTGCGCCGCGCCGGCGTCACCCGGCCGTACAGGGGGTCGCCAATCAGCGGATGGCCGATCGCCGCCAGGTGCACGCGGATCTGGTGCGTGCGACCAGTCTCCAGCCGGCAGGTCAGCTCGGCGGCGCCGAGGCCGAACACTTTTGTCACCTGGTAGTGCGTGACTGCGTGCTTGCCGCCTGATTTTACGATGGTCATGCGCTTCCGATCGACGCTGTGTCTGCCGATATTGCCTTCGATCGTGCCGGACTTGGGCGAGGGCAGGCCCCACACAAAGCAGCGATATTCCCGTTCAATCGCGTGCGCCGCGAAGGCCGCGCTCAGGGCCTTGTGCGCGGCGTCATTCTTCGCAGCGACCACCAGCCCGCTGGTGTCCTTGTCGATCCGGTGGACGATGCCTGGCCGCTTGACGCCGCCGATGCCGCTGAGGCTATCGCCGCAATGGGCGATCAGCGCGTTGACCAGCGTGTTGTCCGGGTTGCCGGGCGCGGGATGCACCACCATTCCCGCAGGCTTATCGATCACGATCAGGTCGCGGTCTTCATACACAATCTTGAGCGCGATGGCCTGACCGCGCGGCGCGGCATCCTCCGGCGGTGGAACGACCAGTTGGAGAAGCTGGCCCGGTTTGACCCGGTAGGAGGGGTCGTCTAAGGTCTCCGCCGCGCCGCTGGCGGCGGCGGCGATCCGCAAATTGCCCTGCTCGATCAGCGCCTTGATACGGCTGCGGGAGAGCTGTGGGAAGGCCGCGGCCAGGCATCGGTCGACGCGCTCGCCGGCTTCCGCATCCGCGACGCGGTGGTTGGTGTGGCCCAGATCCTCCGCATCGGCTGGGCTGCTATTGGTGGGCGTCGTCATTGGGATGGAATTGAACGTGCCGGAAGCTGGGGTGGAACATCAGGTACAGCAGCGCGGACGGCTGCTCAAGAGCGCGGTGGCCGGCCTCTGCGCCGTGCTCGCGATCTGCGCCATCGCCATCGCGACCGCCATCGTCTACCGCCTGGTCAAGCCGGCGCCGGGCGTCCCGCTGACGCCGTTCGGCGTTTCCGCCCTGCCGATCCCGGTCGGTTGCAGCATCGACTACGTGGTGGCCGAAGGCGGCCGGCTGATCGTCGAGGTTGGCGGCAGCGAGGATTGCCGCCGGATCCTGATCGCGGATCTCTCGACCGGCGCCCTGATCGGCCAGTTCCAGTTTCCCAATCAATGACAGCACAGGCACGACAATGAATTTCTGCAGCGACAACGCGGTCGGCGTGGCGCCCGAGATCATGCAGGCGCTGGCGGAAGCCAATCGCGGTCCCAGCATGCCGTACGGCGCGGACGACTGGACCAAGCGTGTCGAACGCCGTCTCGCCGAGATCTTCGAACGCGATGTCCGGGCATTTCCGGTGGCGACCGGAACAGCCGCCAACGCTCTGTCATTGGCCACGCTGACGCCGCCCTACGGTTCGATCTACGCACACGAAGAAGCGCATGTGATGGTGGACGAGTGCGGCGCGCCCGAGCTCTACAGCGGCGGCGCCAAGTTGCGTCCGTTGCCCGGCATGCACGGCAAATTGACGGCCGAGAACGTGGCGCGCGCACTTGAACGCGACCAGAGCGCGGACGTCCACCAGGTGATTCCCGCGGCCATCAGCCTCACTCAGGCGACCGAGGCGGGCACTGTTTATCAGCCGGCCGAAGTGCAGGCGATCGCCGCGGTCGCGCGCCGTCACAAGGTTCGGCTGCATATGGATGGCGCCCGCTTCGCCAACGCCATGGCGTTTCTTGGCGTGCCGGCGCGGCAGGTGACATGGGAAGCCGGGATCGACGTGCTGTCCTTCGGCGCCACCAAGGGCGGCGCCATGGCCGCGGAGGTCGTGGTGTTCTTCGATCCGGCTTTGGCGGAGAGCTTCGGTCACCGGCGCATGCGCGGCGGACATCTGGTCTCCAAGATGCGGTTCATCTCGGCCCAGCTCGAGGCATATCTGACCGACGGACTGTGGCTGAAGCTGGCGCGCCACGCCAACGCAATGGCACAGCGCCTGGCGCAAGGACTCAAAGCTGCCTTGCCCGCTCTGCCGGGCGCGCGCCTGCTGCATCCGGTTGAGGCCAACGAACTGTTCGTCCAGCTGCCCGCGCCGGCCATTGCCACACTGCGCCAATCAGGCTTCGAGTTCTATGATTGGCCCTGCAATGAGGGATCGGCGATCCGCCTGGTAACGGCGTTTAGCACCGAAGTCAGCCACATCGAACAATTTCTTAAGGTCATCAGCGGTTTGGCTGGGGAGTCAAGATAGGCCAAGGTCTCCTTCCGAGGATGAAATACCTTTTGATGTAATGTCTTAGTGCCAGCTCCCCTGCGTGCCACACGCAATATTAACCATTCCAGACCAGGATTTCCGCGTGATCACGGTCTTGGTTGGCGAATGGGGATGAACGGGTCATTCCTGCGTGAGCGCGTGCGCTTCGATTCCTGGTCGGTGCCATATTGGGTGGCAATCGGGCTGGGCGCGTTCGGCTATTTCGCGCTTGCCAAGCTGGGCCTCCGGTTCTTCAGCCCCACCCTTGGCGTCTCTCCAGTCTGGCCGGCCGCAGGACTCGCAGTTGCGCTGATCCGCTTGTTCGGCCGGCGCATGTGGCCGGCCATCTTCGTCGGCGCTTTCGTGGCGAGCGCGCTCGGCACCAGTCTCTCCGTTGCCTTCATAAGCGCGGTCGGCAGCACGCTCGAAGGTTTGGCGGGCGGTTTGATCTTGAACCGGCTGGTCGGTCGATACGGCGAGAATTTCATCGTTGCGCGCGTGCTCGGAATCATGTTGGCCGCCTTGTGGGCGGCGCTGATTGGGACCGCGCTCGGCGTCAGCGCCGCGTTCTTCTTTGGCGGGCTTACCGCCGATCATCTTGGCAAGGCCTGGTTCACCTGGTGGGTAGGAGATGCGCTCGGCATCCTGATCGTGGCGCCGGCTCTGTTCGCACTGCGTCGCCGCTACGCGATGCAACTCAGCCTGAAACGCCTCGGCGTGCTCGCGCTCGCAACCGCGGGAATGGTGCTGGTGAGCCGTCTGGGCGGCGGCGCCTCGGTGTCGATCTTCCTGGCATTCCCGATCGTGGTGCTGGCCGGTCATTGGTTCGGCTTGCGCGGCGCGGCCTGGAGCGTCCTGGCTGTCGCGATTCCGCTGACTGCAATCACGGCGAGCGGCGCCGGCCCGTTTGTCGAGGCAACGAGTCACGACAGCCTGCTCGACATGCAAGCCTTCCTGGCGGTCCTTGCTCTGGTTTCGCTGCTGTTTGCAGACTTGAAGCCGCTCAATCTCCGACTTCCGGTGGCGGTCTTGATGATCGGAGTGGTCGTCGCGGCGTGCGCCTTCGTCATCGAGCGCCGCGAGACGAGCAATCTCGACGATGTGCGCTTCGAGCAGCTCATCCGCACCGCGTCCGATCGCGTCCAGTCGCGCATGGCGATTTACACCAACGCGCTGCGCGCCGGTGCCAGCATGTATCAGGCGAGTGAGCGCGTAACACGCAAGGAATGGCGGGCGTTCACCACGTCGATGAGCGTGATGGAACGCTATCCGGGAGTCTATGGTCTCGGTGTGGCCGTTCCGGTCGCGCCGCAGCATCTCGACGAGTTCCTGCTGTGGGAGCGTTTCGATGGCGCACCGAATCTGGAGCTGAAGTCGATTCCAGGAGCGGACAATCCCCGTGCCCCGAACGACGATCATTTCGTACTGCTCTATTTCGAGCCTGAAAGCGAGAATTCCGCCGCAATCGGCCTCGATCTGTCGTCGGAGGCCAAACGGCGCGAGGCGGCAATCGCCGCACGTGACAGCGGGCAGCCTGCCATTACGGAACAGATCACGCTCGCCATCGATCAGCACCGCAATCGTGGCTTCCTCTATTTCCTGCCGGTCTATGAGGGCCTGGAGCCGATGTCGACCGCGCAACAGCGTCGGGAACGGCTCCGTGGCTGGATCGTGGCGCCGTTCGTGACGGCGGACTTCTTCCGCGCGGTGCTCGGCGAGTTCACCGGCCAGATCGAGGCGCAGGTGTTTGAAGGCGAGTCAACCGGCGCAGACCGGCTTCTGCTGTCGACCCTTTCGGCCGGCAACGAAGGGGCAGGGACGCTGGGTTGGCGCGTCGTTTCCAGGTTGCGGCTGGTCGACCGCAACTTCACCGTTCGCTGGCATGTAGGCCCCGGCTTTGTGCTGGAGAGCCGCCGGAACACCGTTCTCGTCGGTTGCACGATCGTGCTGCTGGCGACATTGCTCGCGGCACTGATCGCCAACCTGCAATCTCTGCGTCAACGCGCGACCGGCATTGCGGAGGAAATGACCAAGGCGCTGGCCGCCAGCAACGAGCGCCTGCGCGCCGCGATCAGCGTCATGGAGGACGGCTTCGGCCTGTTCGATGCCGACGACCGGATCGTGCTCTACAACGATGCGTTCATGGATGAGGGCAGCCGAAAGGTCTTTGGCAACGAGGTGACGGGCCGCAAATTCGAGGAGATCGTCCGCGCCTTCGCCTATCACGACATGCCGGTCACCGATCCGGATTTCGACCGCGAGGCCTGGATCGCGAACCGCATGGAGCTGCACCGGAACCCGCCGGCCTGGACGATCGAGGTGCAGTGGAGCGGCGGGCGCTGGATGCGCATCAGCGAGCGGCGCACCTCCGACGGCGGCTATGTCGGCATCTGGACCGACATCACCGAGATCAAGCTGGCGGAGCAGCGCCTGACCACCGCCATCGATGCGATGGACAGCGGCTTTGCCCTGTTCGATGCCAGCGACCGGCTCTTGCTGCACAACAAGCGCTTCGTCGATTGGAGCATAGCCAAGAACTTCAATGGCGACGCCAGGGGCCGCACCTTCAAGGAGATCATGCGGGCCTACGCGAACAGCGATGTGACGGCGATAGAGGCCCTGGACGAGCCCGAGGAATGGCTTGAGCGCCGCCTTGAGCGCCACCGCAGCCCGCCGGATGGGCCGTTTGAGCAGCAACAAACCGACGGCACCTGGGTGCGCGTGTCTGAGCGGCGCACTGCGGACGGCGGCTATCTCGGCACCTGGACCGACATCACCGCGCTGAAACGGGTTGAAACACAACTGCGCGATGCGATCGAGAGCATCAACGAGGGTTTCGCGTTGTTCGACTCCGAGCTGCGCTTCGTTGTCGTCAACAGCCGTTTCCAGGCGCTCTATCCCGTTTCAGGCCGTTTGGCGAAGGCCGGGGTGCGCCTGGAAGACATGCTGCGATACGGCGCGGAAAACGGCGAATATCCCGGCATCGACGGGCCCGAAGCGGTGGACGCCTTCGTCAAGCTCTGGATGGCGTGCTTCTCGAGCGATGAGGCCTTCGTCGGCGAGGGCGAGTTGCCGGGCGACCGCTGGCTCATGGTCAGCCATCACCGCACGACCAGCGGCGGGTATGTCAGCGTGCGCGCCGACATCACCGGCCAGAAGCAGCGCGAGACCGAACTGCAGGAAGCCAAGTTCGATCTCGAGGCGAGGTCCGGCGAACTCATGCTGCTGGCCGCGGAGCTGGAAGAGGCGCGCAAGGCCGCCGACATGGCGAACCTCAGCAAGTCACAGTTCCTTGCGAACATGGCGCACGAGCTGCGCACGCCGTTGAATGCGATCAATGGATTTTCGGAGCTGATCCTCAACGAGGCGTTTGGGCCCCTGCAGCCGACCAAGTACCGCGAGTATGTCGAGTTCATCGCGCAAGGCGGCGGGCATCTGATATCGCTGATCAACGACATCCTCGATCTTTCGAAGATCGAAGCCGGCAAGATGGAGCTGCATATCGAGGCGGTGCCGACCGACCAGGTGGTCTACCAGGCGGCGGAATCCGTGCGCAAGATGGCGGACGACCGCAGCGTCGCGCTGCGCTCCGACGTCGCAACCGACTGCCCGATCCTGCACGCCGATCCGCGCGCGGTGCGCCAGATCCTGCTCAACCTGCTGTCCAACGCCGTCAAGTTCACCCCGGCCGACGGCTCCGTCACGATCGAAGTCGCGCGCAACGGCGGGGACGGCATCCACATCTCGATCACCGATACCGGCATCGGCATGACCGAAGCGGAGGCCGCCAAGGCGTTCGAGCTCTATGGCCAGGTCGAATCCGACCTCACCAAGAAGAACAAGGGCACCGGCCTTGGCCTTCCGCTCGTCAAGTCGCTGGCGGAGCTGCATGGCGGCTCGCTCACCCTGATCAGCGAAAAGGGCAAGGGCACGATCGTCACGGTCTTCCTGCCTTGGCATGTCGACTTGCCACGGGCCTTGAACTAGCGGCCCTTAACTTCTTGACCCGACGGCATAACCGGCAGGCCGGCCGCGGCGGGACCGTCATGCACAAACCGCTTGATCCGGCGAGCGCCATCCCGTATCAGATGCGGCGGTCCGCCCGAGGCGGACGCCGATCCAACCAGCGACCCCATCGTCTAGTGGCCTAGGACATCAGCCTCTCACGTTGAGAACACGGGTTCAAATCCCGTTGGGGTCGCCAACTTAACATTCCGCAGTACCATCTTTGTTTATTAGTACGCGGCAGGGATGCGACCTTGCGCGACCCCACACGTTCTCCGAGTACGTCGGCCAGACTGCAATCTCCACCTTTCAATTCAGGCTGGTCTTTGTTTCTCTACTGAGACTTGCGGGTCAGATCAGGAGGGGGCGCAGGATGTCATCAATATTCGAATGGTTCTCTTCGCTTTCGGCTGACGAGGTTGGAAAGGGGATTTTCTACCAGTTCATCATTTTCGCGATCATCGGAATTGGTGGTTGGATACTGCGCAAATCGGGATTGGTTCTGCGGCTGTCATCGAAACGTCTCGTTTCGTGGATGAGAAGACGGGTCGCCAAGCATGTCTTGCGAAACGTGCGCTATCGCTCAGCAATGATGGCGTGGATGCACAAGGAGAGCGTGCTCAGAAATGAAGCGCTGTTCAGCTTCATCATTGGCTTGGGACTAGGCTCAATCGCGATAACTGCCGCCGATAGTTCAGTGCAAAGCACATGGCTGGCGAGGGCTGCGACTGAAGTGGTCAAGCAGATTTCGGATGATACGGTTGCAGGCTTGGATTTGGACATACTTCGATCTTGCTACTCAGCCAGATTTGAGAATGTCCCAGATACCGAGATTGCACGCGTTTCAGTTGCTGAGCGCCGAGACCTCTTGAAAGCCTGTGCGACTCAGGTGCGAGACATGTTTAGGACTTCCCGATGGTTCATAATTGGCGTCGGAATCGGCTTCCCCATTCTTATGTTGATTGCCTACTACGAATTCATTCGACTGAAGTTCTTGTCTCATGTCACACGCGCTACGTTGCGTATGAAGACTAGGATTGAGCGGAAACAGCGGCATCAGCCGTTTCGAAGAGCGCAAGGCTAGAATGCAAGAACTCGAAAATGGATATCACTACACGGTTCTTCGCAGTTTCCCCCGTATGAGTGGCGGCGTGTCGCCCTAGGATCGAACGTATAGTCGGGATAGAGGGCAGATTTAATGCAACAACTTCCCGGCACCAGGTCAATTCTCGCAACGCTCGTTGCGTAACCACAAGCCAGTCGCTTCACTTGTGGTGGTCATGCCACGGGAAAAGCTTGCGGGTCTATCAGGATTGCTCGTGCTCGATCATTCTGACCTCTGCTCCATCCCGCCGTTACCATTCGTTACAAAGATCGTGTTGAACCTGCGGCTCCCGCGTGGTGCGATTCAAGTCAAAGTCAGCCCTGAAATTGATTTGAGGCCAACATGATCAAGGTCGTGTCTTTGGCCGCCCTCTTGGTCGGACTCGCTGCTTTCATGCCGATCCAGAGGACCATGGCGATCACAACGGAAACCGCGGCCGACTCCGGCGACAAGGCACAGATCGTCGATTCTGATGGTCAGTCAGATGGATACTTGAACCCGAACCCCGATACCGACGGCAGCGCGACCATCGATGTGCCGCCGATCGACATACCGGGCGATTCCGACGAGTATGACCCGCCGTCTGACTCGGATGACGATCCGGCTGCTGATGATCCGGCTCCCTCGACCGATCCGGGGAGCGGCTCCGGCGACTAGCGCCCGGATTCCGCGATGCGGCCAACGTGCTGCCAGCGCCAATGTCTGAGCGGCCAGCACTCTGGCGACCCAAACGGGGCGCAACTAGATGCTGCCCGCGCTTGCTGGGCCAATTAGATCCCACCGCCGCGCGCCACCCCACCTCAGGGTGGCCGGGCAATGGCGACATTAGACAGGTTCCCAGAACGATCGGCGTCCCGCGTTGATCAAGATCAAGGCGCGGCAGGGAGCGGACGGGGAAATATGATGCATCAAGTCCGTGGCGGAGACATTGATGCCGTTCGCAACGATCAAGAAGCCCGGTGGAGCCGCGAACCGCCTCCTTCAGATGCCCAACTACGAGGAAGCCCGCCGCACATTCACGTGGGACCGGGCAAAGGCCGAGCTCTCCTACCTGCCAAACGGCGCCCTCAACATCGCGCACGAAGCGGTGGACCGGCATGTAACTCGCGGGGCAGGCAGCAAGCTGGCCCTGCGCTGCCTCGGAAAGGACGGGACGGTTCAGGATTTCAGCTATGAAGAGCTTTTTCGGGCGACCAGCCGCTTTGCCAATCTGCTCCGCCATCTCGGCGTTCAACGCGGTGACGCGGTCTTTACGCTCCTGGGGCGCCAGCCGGCGCAATACATTGCCGCACTTGGCACGCTCAAGGCCGGGTGTGTCTTTTCTCCGCTGTTCTCAGCCTTTGGACCGGAACCGGTGCGGGCGCGCATGTCGCGCGGACATGGCCGGGTGCTGGTCACGACGGAAGCGCTCTATCGCAAGAAGGTTGCGTCGGTCCGCGATCAACTGACGGATCTGCGCCATGTGCTGCTCGTCGGAGGTGTAGCGGGCGAGGCGCCTGCCGGCGCTGTCGATTTCGATGCGGAGCTGGCGCAAAGAGAGGCGGCGTTCGAAATCGTCGCGACCCGGCCAGACGATATTGCGCTGCTGCATTTCACCAGCGGAACGACGGGTCGCCCCAAGGGCGCGATCCATGTGCACGGGGCAGTGATCGCGCATCACATCACCGGCAAATATGCGCTCGACATCCATCGCGACGATGTCTTCTGGTGCACGGCCGATCCAGGCTGGGTGACGGGCACGTCCTATGGAATCATTGCGCCGCTCACCATCGGCGCGACCCTCATCATCGACGAGGCGGAGTACGATCCGGAGCGATGGTTCGGAATTCTGCGCGACCAGAAAGTCAATGTCTGGTACACCGCGCCGACCGCCATCCGTATGATGATGAAGCTGGGGCCGAAGCCTGCCGAGGGCTTCTCGTTTCCTCAGCTGCGTTTCATGGCCAGCGTCGGCGAGCCGCTCAATCCGGAAGCTGTTGTCTGGAGCGTCGGCGCGTTCGGCCGGCCGTTCCACGACAACTGGTGGCAAACGGAGACAGGCGGCATCATGATTGCCAACTATGCGGCAATGGACATCAAGCCGGGCTCGATGGGCCGGCCGCTTCCAGGGATCGAAGCAGCGATCGTGCAGCAGACTGAGGACGGCCACGTGACGGAGCTTCGCGAGCCTGGCGCCGTTGGCGAACTGGCATTGCGGCCGGGCTGGCCGTCGATGTTCCGCGGATACCTCGAGGAAGAAGAGCGCTATCGCAAGTGCTTTGCCGATGGCTGGTACATTTCCGGAGACCTCGCGACGCGCGACGCGGACGGTTATTTCTGGTTTGTCGGTCGATCGGACGATGTGATCAAGTCTTCCGGGCACCTGATCGGTCCGTTCGAGGTCGAGAGCGCGCTGATGGAGCACAGCGCGGTGGCCGAGGCGGCTGTGATCGGATTGCCGGATCCGATCGCAGGCGAGATCGTGAAAGCGTATGTGGTTCTGAAAGCCGGTCAGGTCGAAAGCGAGGCCCTGCGCAAGGATGTGCTGGCGCATGCCCGCCGGCGCCTCGGCCCGGCGGTCGCGCCGCGCGACATCACGTTCCGGCATGACCTGCCGCGCACCCGCAGCGGCAAGATCATGCGGCGTCTCCTGAAGGCCCGAGAACTCGGGCTGCCCGAGGGCGATCTCTCCACCCTGGAAAGCGATACGAAATGACCCAGGCAGCGCCACCCAAGGCACACCTGACCCGGGATCACGTTCATGCCCTGCTCAAGGGCATGCTGCGCATCCGCCGGTTCGAGGAGAAGTGTGCCGAGCTCTACACGGTCGAGAAGATTCGCGGCTTCCTGCACCTCTATATCGGGGAGGAAGCGGTCGCGGCCGGCGTCATTCCGACGCTGCAGCCGAGCGACGCAATCGTGGCAACCTATCGCGAGCACGGTCACGCGCTCGCCCGTGGTGTCGCCATGGGACCCCTGATGGCCGAGATGTACGGCAAGCAGGAAGGCTGCAGTCATGGCCGCGGTGGCTCGATGCATGTGTTCGATGCCGCAGCGCGCCTCTATGGCGGCAATGCCATCGTGGGCGGCGGCCTGCCGCTCGCCGTCGGGCTGGCGCTGGCGGACAAGATGCAAGGCAAATCGGGCGTCACCGTGTGCTTCTTCGGCGAGGGCGCGGTGGCGGAAGGCGAATTCCACGAGAGCATGAATCTCGCGGCGCTGTGGCAATTGCCGGTCCTGTTCGTGTGCGAGAACAACCTCTACGCAATGGGCACGGCCCTCGCGATTTCCGAATCCGAGACCGACATTCACCGCAAGGCGGAATGCTACCGCGTGAAGTCGGCGGTGGTGGACGGCATGGACGTGATCGCGGTCGAAGCCGCGGCCCGTCGCGCCGTCGAACTGGCGCGTGGAGGGGAGGGGCCGGTCTTCCTGGAATGCCGGACCTATCGCTTCCGCGCTCACTCCATGTTCGATGCGCAGCTCTATCGGTCCAAATCGGAAATCGATGAGTGGAAGACCAAGTGCCCGATTGAGCATCTGCGCAAATGGGCGCTGGCGGCGGGCGTTCTGCATGAGGGCGATCTGTCCGCTCTCGAGACGGAGATCGCAGAAGAGGTGGCCGAGGCGGTCGCCTTCGCCGAAGCAGGCACGTGGGAGCCTTTCGACCAGGCGCTGCAGGATGTCTACACACCGAGGGCGGTACCGTGATGCAAACTGCCGCCGCGTCTCAAACCAACACGATCACCTATCGCGAGGCGGTACGCACCGCCATCCGGGATGCGATGCAGCGTGATCCGCGCGTGTTCCTGATGGGCGAGGATGTTGGCCGCTATGGCGGCTGCTATGCGGTCAGCAAGGGCCTGCTGGACGAGTTCGGCCCGGAGCGGATTCGTGACACGCCCCTGTCCGAAGGCGGCTTCGTCGGCGCGGGGATCGGCGCCGCCATGGGCGGGATGCGCCCGATCATCGAAGTGATGACCGTCAATTTCAGCATGCTGTGCCTGGATCAGATCCTGAACAGCGCGGCGGCCATCCGGCATATGTCCGGCGGGCAGTTCTCGATCCCCGTCGTGATCCGCATGGCGACAGGTGCGGGACGGCAGCTCGCAGCCCAGCATTCCCACTCGCTGGAGAACTGGTATGCGCACATTCCGGGCATCCGCGTGGTGGCGCCGGCGACATTGGAGGATGCGCGAGGCATGCTGTGGACCGCGCTCGCCGATCCTGATCCGGTGGTGATCTTCGAGAACGTCATGCTCTACAACGTCAGCGGCGAACTTGCCGACGGGGCTGGACCGGTCGATATCGATCGCGCCGCATTGCGTCGGAAAGGCCGGGATCTGTCGCTCATCACCTATGGCGGCTCGCTTTGGAAAACCATGGAGGCGGCCGATGCGCTCGCGAAGAATGGCATCGAGGCGGACGTAGTCGACCTCCGCACTTTGCGCCCGTTGGATGACGCGACGATCATGGAATCGGTGCGCCGCACACGCCGCGCGGTGATCGTCGATGAAGCGTGGCGCAGCGGCAGCCTGGCGGCCGAAATTTCGGCGCGCATCGTGGAGCAATGCTTCTGGTCGCTGGATGCGCCGGTCGGTCGGGTCTGCACGGCCGAGATGCCGATCCCCTATCCAAAGCATCTGGAAGACGCTGCATTGCCGCAGCCCGCCGCGATCATCGCGGCGGCCCGCGCGGCGGCGGGGCGCTGATGGGCGTCTTCCGCATGCCTTCGCTTGGCGCCGACATGGAAGCCGGCACCCTGGTCGAATGGCTGAAAAAGCCCGGTGACGCCGTCAAGAGCGGCGACATCATCGCCGTCGTCGAGACGCAGAAAGGCGCAATCGAGATCGAAGCCTTCGAAACCGGGACGCTCGAGAGCCATTTGCTGCCGGAGGGCTCGACCGTTCCCGTCGGCACGGCCCTCGCGATGATCCAGACGGCGGGAGCCGCGATCGATCGCGAAGTGCCGACGGCGCCTCCGCCCGCCGAGCCGGCGCCTGCGCCGCAGCTTGCACCGGCGGCGGTTCCGCCCGCTCCCGCACCGGCGATCTCCCCGGGGAAGAAGGTGTCTCCGGCCGCCCGGCACTTCGCCGCGGAGCATGGCATCGATCTCTCATCGGTAGTGGGCACCGGCCCGGATGGCGCAATCGTCTATGTCGACGTGGAGAACGCGTGGTTGCATCGTGAACCACGCGCCGAAACGCCAAAGCCCGCTTCGCAGCCGAAGGGTGCCGTCGAGCCTACGGCCATGCGCGCCGCAATTGCCGCCGCGATGACGCGTTCCAAGCGTGAGATCCCGCACTACTATCTCGGCCATGCAGTCGACGTAACCGGCGCCATCGCGTGGATGAGTGCACGGAACGAGGCGCGCCCGCCGGAAGAGCGCCTGCTGTTTTCGGCACTCCTGCTCAAGTCTCTCGCGCTGGCCCTGACGAAGTTCCCCGAATTCAACGGACAGTTCCGGGACGGCCGTTTCGAGCCTGCGGGGCAAGTACATGCCGGCATGGCGATTGCCTTGCGCGGCGGCGGACTGGTCGCACCGGCCATCCACAATACCGCCAGCCTGACGCTGGATCAGGTGATGGCCGCTCTACGCGACCTGACCACCCGCGTAAGGGCCGGCCGCTTTCGCGGCTCGGAGCTAGCCGATCCGACGATTACCTTGACCAGCCTGGGCGAGCGCGGCGTGGATTGGGTGCAGCCGATCATCTATCCGCCGCAAGTTGCGATCATCGGCGCTGGCGCACCGGTCTTGCGCCCGTGGATGGTGGATGGCCAGGTCACGCCGCGCCAGATCTGTCAGTTTACTTTGGCCGCCGATCATCGCGTCAGCGACGGGCATCGCGGCGCCTTGTTGCTGCGGGAGATCGAAGCGCGTCTGCAATCGCCGGAGGCTCTATGACACCGGACGACGTCAAGACCATCCTGTTCGAGGAGATCGGCAACATCGCTCCAGAGGCCGATCTCTCGGCGCTCCGCCCCGAAGCCGATCTGCGCGAGGAGCTGGACATCGATTCGATCGGCTTCCTCAACCTGATCATCGCCCTTGGGCAGCGCCTCGGGATCAACGTACCCGAAAAGGACTATTCGCGGCTCGGGACGGTGAATTCCGCCGTCGCTTACCTGACGAAATCCATTTCGCTCGCTGGCAGGTGACCGCGCGGGCCACCCCTTACGTCTTCGCAGCCATCCCGCTTCCGCCGACGATCCAGTCGCGCGCCTCGGCAGCCTGGTCGCTGTGAAACGTCCGCACCTCGCCGGGCACCAGGAAGCTGAAGATGTTCATCGTATGCCTGATCCACTCGACTTCGGTGACGACGGCGATCCGCTCCCACCGCAGCAGGTGCCCCATGCCGACCTTGAAATCCTGCCACATGGCGCCGGGATCAATGCCGCTGAAGTCCGCGCCGATCTGATAGTAGATACGGACCTTCTCATGCTGCTTGAGCGCCTGTTCGACGGCGGGAATGAGGACACGCTCGTAGTCGCGCTGCGTGACCTGCCCCTTGCACGCAAAGGCCACGACGTTGGATGGAAAACCTTCCAATTTCTCGATCATAGTCACCTCCAACCAGGTTTCATGCGACGCGGACCTGAAACAAAACAATGCCGGTCACGGTGTTGTTCACCTGGAAGCGAATGGGCTCAGGCCCGCGTCAGCGAAGGCCGTCGATAAAGGCCATGACGTTGTCGATATCGCTGGGCGATAGAATGAATTGGCCCATCGGCCAGTGCGGTTTTTGCAGGAACGCCCTTAGTTGTTCCGGCGGATAGGCGGCCGGGTCCTTCGCGATCCGTTCGAACGGCGGGGCGTTCACATCGGCGCGCCCCCATCGCGCTTCGTAACCCGGTATTTCATGGCAATTCGCACACTTCTCGGCGAGCAGACCGCTCACGGCATTGGGATCGCCGGCAGCGCTTGCCGTGGCAATGGTCATGGCCAGTCCGCATGCCGCCAGCGACACAGACAAGACGCCACGCATGATGCCCTGCCTCCTTTGCTTTGGTAGCTTTCAAGAACAGGTTCGCGCCATGGCCGCGGCGCGTCCTTGATCCAGGTCAAGGGAGAGCCATCAAACGGTCCCGTCTGCGGAGCTTCTGTTCGACACGATTCCCGAGATGATTGGTCATCCCCGCCCCACGAACGGCATCTTGGTCGCCATCACGGTCATGAACAGCACATTCGCTTCGAGCGGCAGGCTGGCGATGTGTACGACCGCGTTGGCCACGTGGGCGACGTCCATCGTGGATTCGGCCATCATCGTGCCGTTGGCCTGCTTGATGCCCTTGCCGATGCGTTCGGCCATGGCGGTGCGGGCATTGCCGATGTCGATCTGGCTGCAGGCGATGTCATAGGGCCGTCCGTCGAGCGAGATCGACTTGGTGAGGCCGGTGATCGCGTGCTTGCTGGCGGTGTAGGGCGCGGAATCCGGACGCGGCGCGTAGGCGGAGATCGAGCCGTTGTTGATGATGCGGCCGCCTTGCGGGCGTTGCGCCTTCATCTGGCGGAACGCCGCCTGCGCGCACAGGAACGAGCCGGTCAGGTTGACGTCGATCACGCTGCGCCACTGCTCGATGGTGAGATCCTCGAACAAGGCGCCGACGCCGGTTCCGGCATTGTTGAACAACACGTCGACCCGTCCGAAGGCCTTGACCGTCGCGTCGAACAGGGCGGCGACCGAGGCCGGGTCGGTCACGTCGGTCGCGACCGGCAGCGCATCCGCCTTGTAATCGCCGGCCTCACGCGCCGTCTCCTCGAGCTGATCGCGGCGCCGGCCCGCCAGTGCGACCTTATATCCGTGCGCCAGCAGAGCGAGCGCGGCCGCCCGCCCGATCCCGGAGCCGGCGCCGGTGACCACGGCGACTTTCCCAGTTGACATTGCATCCTCCCTCGCAAACGAATGGCACATAGAAGAGGAGGGAGGCGATTGATGCAAGCGCGCGCTACCGGCACGGCTCTCAAGCGATGAAGCGCAGCGCCGCGCTCCTTGTGTACAAGCATAAGCCCGACGGCATCCGGGTCTTTCTGGTCCATCCCGGCGGGCCGTTCTGGGCCAAGAAGGACCTTGGAGCCTGGTCGATCCCCAAGGGCGAGATCGAAGATGCCGAGGATGGCCTCGCCGCCGCCAAGCGGGAATTCTTCGAAGAGGTCGGGCAGACGGTCGACGGCGACGTAATCGCGCTCACGCCTGTCAAGCAGCGCGGCGGCAAGGTTGTTCAGGCCTGGGCGGTCGAAGGCGATGTGGATGAGGCAGCGGTCAAGAGCAACGAGTTCGAGATGGAGTGGCCGCCGCGCTCCGGACGCAGGGCAAATTTTCCAGAGGTCGATCGGGGCCGCTGGTTCAATCTTGCCGACGCGCGTACGCACCTGCTTCCCGGCCAGATTCCCATACTTGATGAATTGACCGGCAAGCTCGAGGCCGGACGCGGAAATTTGGATTGACAGGAACCGGACGACCGGTTCCCGGGTTTTCGGCATTCGCACGAGCGGAGCGGTTCAGGGCATGACATTCGACCAGGGGTTGGCCTTCGCGATCATTGCCGGCGCCATGGCCCTGTTCGTGTGGGGAAGACCGCGCTACGACATCGTTTCCTGCCTGGCCTTGATCGCCGCGATCGTCGGCGGCCTGGTCAAGCCGGAAGAGGCCTTCAGCGGGTTCAGCAACGACATCGTCATCATCGTCGGCAGCGCGCTCGTGGTCAGCGCCGCAATCGCGCAGACCGGGTTGCCGGAGCTGTTCCTGCAGCGCATCTCTCGACACATCCATTCCACCCGCATCCAGGTTCTTCTGCTGGTCGCCACCGTGACGATCCTGGCCGCGTTCGTGAAGAATGTCGGCGCGCTCGCCCTGATGATTCCGATCGCATTCCAGATGGCGAAGCGCTCCGGCACATCGGCCTCATGCTTCCTGATGCCAATGTCATTCGGTGCGCTGCTCGGCGGCTTGATGACACAGATCGGGACATCGCCCAACATCATCGTGTCGCGGCTGCGCGGCGAGATCGTGGGCACGCCATTCACGATGTTCGACTTCACGCCGGTCGCATTCGTTCTGGCGGTGGTCGGTGTGTTGTTTCTGACCTTCGGCTATCGGCTCCTGCCGGTGCGATCGCGCGCGACCGTGCCGCTTGACGAGGCGCTGGCGGTCAAGAAATACGTGACCGAGGCGGAGATCAGCGAGGAATCTCCGATGGCCGGCAAGACGGTCTCGGAGTTGCAGGAACGGGCACACGGCGAAGCAAAGGTCGTTGCCATCCTGCAGCCGGACGACAGGCGGGTCAAACCGTTGCCGGATGCCACGCTCAATGCCGGCGACACGTTGATCCTGGAAGGCGATCCGCATGCGCTGGAACGGATTATTTCCGCCGGAAAGCTGAAACTTCATTCGGAGCATCAGGCGCCCGCGGGCAGCCAGCAGCGGTCCGAGATCAGCAGCATCGAAGCGGTGATTGGCCTCAACTCGCCGCTGATCGGTCTGACCGCACGATCGAGCGCTTTGTCGGAACGGTTCGGAGTCAAGCTGCTTGCCGTCAGCCGGACCGGCGAACGTCTGGCGGAGCGGATGGAGACGATCACGCTGCGGGCCGGCGATGTGATGGTGCTGCAAGGCAATCTCGCCGACTTGCCCGAACGGTTGAGAGCGCTGGACTGCCTGCCGCTCGCCGAGCGCGAGTTGCGCCTGGGCAAGGCGCGCAAGGCCGTGCTCCCCGTCCTCATCCTGATCGCCGCCATGGTGATGACGGCCGTAGGCATCATGCCGGTGCAGGTCGTGTTCTTCGGGGCCGCGGTTCTGATGGTTCTGACCGGAGCCATCGGTCTGCGCCAGATCTACCAGACGGTGGACTGGCCCATCATCATCCTGCTTGCGGCGCTGATCCCGGTCAGCGAGGCGCTGCGCACTACGGGCGACACCGACCTGATTGCGGGGTGGCTGTCGGAGGTTGCAGCTGGCTTGCCGGCCTATGGCGCGCTGACGCTGATTCTTGCGGCGGCGATGCTGGTGACGCCGTTTCTCAACAATGCCGCGACCGTGCTGGTGATGGCGCCGATCGCGGTCAGTTTTTCCCACTCATTGGGCTACAGGCCGGATGCGTTTCTGATGGCGGTCGCGATCGGGGCGGGCTGCGATTTCCTCACTCCGATCGGGCATCAGTGCAACACGCTGGTCATGGGGCCCGGCGGCTACCGCTTCGGGGACTACGCACGGCTCGGCGCGCCGCTATCGCTGCTGGTGATCCTGGTGGCGGTGCCAACCTTGCTGCTGGTCTGGCCGGTGCGTTAAGGAAGACCGGTTCGCGTCCATCGTGCGGGTCCCTGTTGTCCACCATCATCCTCCTCAATGGCGTCGGCAGCGCCGGCAAGTCATCGATCGCCAAGGCGCTCCAGGCGATCACGGTGGAGCCGTTCCTGCACGTGGAGATGGACGCGTTCTTCGCCATGATGCCGGAGCGCTACTGGGATCATCCGGACGGCGTCCGCTTCGAGCAGATCCAGCAGGACGGCAAGCCGGCGATTGTCATCAGAAGCGGGCCGGTGGCGGAGCGCACTTTCCGCGGCATGCGTCACGCCGTTGCCGCAATGGCGGGGCAGGGCAACAACCTGATCGTCGACGACGTCATGCTCGAGAACGAAATGGCGGAATATGCTTCACTGCTCGCAGGGTTCACGCTTCATGTGGTGGGCTTATTTGCGCCACTGGAGCTGCTCGAGGCGCGCGAACGTGAACGCGGCGACCGCCAGATCGGACTCGCACGCTGGCAATATGATCGTGTCCACCAGGGTAAGCGTTACGACCTGGAAATCGACACCGCCACCATGCCGCCGCCGGAATGCGCCAACCTGATCAAGAACCGGTTTGGCCTGTAGCTGACGCGGCAGTGCAACTGCCGCCTCCGGATCAAACTGCGATCGATCGGCGCAAGCTGAGACGGTCGCCTTTGATATCGGTCGCCGAAATCAATCGGCGACGCACTTCTCAAATGCCCGCCTGCTATTTCTTCGATTTGACTGGAGCCTTTGGCGCGCGTATCGGCTCACCCACTTTGGGCGGATGACGAAAGGTCTTGAAGAGATCGAAGCCCTGACTGACTGCGGGCTCCTTGACTTCCGGCGCCTCTGGAACCTTGTCGGACTTGTCGGTTGACATTGGGGCGGCCTCTTCTCGCGGGTGCATTTGTCTTTATACATGGCCCCTAATCGTGACACATGCCAACGGTTTGTTCGTCCGCATCGACCCGGGCCTGTCGCCCGCACCGCGCGAGATCGGCTAATCGACTGTAGTTGCACGCTTCTTTCGCGCTAGGGTCGGAACATTTGCAAATTCCGCCGAAATCGTTCATGGTGCGCTCATCAACTCGTTATGGGTTGGATCCCGTCTTTTCCTCTCGTTGCGAGAGTAGACCCGGCTTCATCCGTTCCGAAGTTTGGACCGTCGTGCAATCCCGCACGGCGGCACTCTTGCTTTCAGAGGATTCAAATGTCTACCGGCAAGGTTAAGTGGTTCAACTCCCAGAAGGGCTTCGGCTTTATTCAGCCCGACGGCGGCAGCAAGGACGTTTTCGTGCACATCTCCGCAGTCGAGCGCGCTGGCATCGGCATGCTGAGCGAAGGTCAGGCGGTCAGCTTCGACGTCGTGCAGGAGCGCGGCAAGGAAGCAGCGGGCAACCTGAAGCTGATCTAACGAGATCCAACGATCGGGCGAGGCGGCTCCGGCCGCTTCGCCGTTTCCCTGTTCCAGAAGGGCGGTCTTTCGGCCTCGCTACGTCGACGCTCCTTCTTTGCTGAAACGAGAACTGCATCATGAACAAATCGACCAGCCAACGGGCTGAAGAAGCGCGGCGCCAGGCTCAGGAGGCGTTGATCGAAGCGCGGGAGCGGCAGAACGCGCTCTTGCACGAGCGCGCCATGATATTCGCTTCCGAAACGCAGAAGGTCGAAAACCTGCGCGCACTCCGTCTTGCCAAGATGGAGAGGGCAAAGAGCGCCGGCGAAACGGAAGTTGGCGCCCAACCCCCGCGCATCAAGCGCCGGCGCCTGCGCACGGCGGCTTGAGACGGCATCACGCCGGCGTCACATTGCTGCCTGCGTGAGTGAGCGCGATCGGCGCTCCGCTTCTGCGGGGTCCACAAGCCGGAGCGGAGACATGCTCGGCGCGATACCCGACATGGCGCCCGAGGCTTGTAACGCGGATGCGCGATGCTACAGTTGTCTCTCATCGCTCGCATGACGAGAGGCGCCGAACATGCCAACTGCATCTTCCACCGATCTGGCCCTGGGTGCGATCGCGCCCGCCTTCGACCTGCCCGATCCGAAAGGCCGCAGGCACGCGCTCAAGGACTTCGCGGATGCCAAGGCGCTGCTGGTCGTGTTCATGTGCAATCACTGTCCGTACGTGAAGCATTTGAAGAAGGCGCTGGTAACCTTCGCCCAGACCTTCCAGCCGCGCGGATTAGGCATGATCGCGATCAACGCCAACGACTGGTCGCGCTATCCGGAGGATTCGCCGCAGAAGATGCAGGCCGATATCGACGCGTTCGGCTATCCGTTTCCCTATGCGATCGACGAAAGGCAGCAGGTGGCGAAGGCTTACGGCGCCGTCTGCACGCCGGAATTCTTTCTGTTCGACGGGTCGCGGAAGCTCGCCTATCACGGCCGGTTCGACGACAGCACGCCCGGCAACGGCCGCCCGGTGACCGGGGACGATCTGTCGACTGCAGTCGAGGCAGCTTTGGCCGGTGAGCCATATCCGCGGGAGCAGAATGCCGCGATGGGCTGCTCCATCAAGTGGCGGTGACGCGCTAGTCTGCGCGGATCACGACCAGCCGATCCGTGCCCGATTCCGCGCCCCAGACTTCGCCCGGCCGGCCGAGCAATTGCCGGACGTTGGCGTTGCTGCGGTCGCTCGGGAAGCTCGTGAACGTTTCCGTGTCCGGATCGAAGCGCAGCACGGCGTTGGCGCCGAAGTCGCTCAACCACACTTTGTCGTGGTCATCGACATAAACGGCATAGGCTCGGGGGCGATCGCCCGGCAGACGCCAGCTGCGCCAGGTGCCAGAGTCAGGATCGTAGACCGCAACCTGTCCCACGTTCCATTCGCTGACCCAGATACGGCTCTTGGAATCTGACCAGACGCGCCGCGCGCCCTGGTCTCTTGTCGGCGGCTCGATGATGGTTGCAGTGGAGGTGTCCGCATCGATGCGCGCGATATGGCTGCCGGCGAGCGAGGCATAGTACACCGTGCCATCACGCGTCGCCGTGATGCCATAGGGGCCGCGTCCCTCTGGATCCTTGTGGACTGCGACCTCGCCGGTCGCCGGATCGAGCGATCCATAGATGCCATTCTGCCCGGTGAACCAGAGGATGCCGCCCTTGCCGAAGGCAGCGGTGTTGAGATTGGCATAGTCGCCAGACTGGGGCAGGGGATAGACCTTGACCGCGAGGCTCGAGGGGTCCACCCGGACGATGGCGTTGAGCCCGCCATCCGTCACCCAAGCCGCGCCGTCGGGGCCGACGATGACGCCATGCGGCGCGGACCCGTCGCCCAGCGGGATCTGCTTGACGCCTCCGGTCTTGGGATCGAGCCGGCCCAAGGCGCCCTGGCCTTGCGCCGTGTACCAGACGGTGCCATCCGGCGCCGGCGCGACGTCGTGCGGCCCGGCTCCATCGGGCAGTGGAAAATACTGCACGGTTTCCGCATTGGCGGGCGATGCAGCGGCGAGACCTCCAAGCAACGCGAACACGGCGACAGTCTTCATGGACACCTCCACCAGTACGCAGCGCAACACTGACATGTGTTGCCGTCGACCGCTCCGCAATGGGGATCGTTGGATATCCGCACGGTGCAACGTCTGTCGCTTCCTCCGGTTGACGGTGGCGGACGTTCCGTCACCAGCCGCATCAGGAGGTTCATCATGCAGGTCAACGAACTCATGAGCCGCAATATCATCCTCGCCAGCCCGAAGCAGACCGTAGGCGAGGTCGCACAGATGATGGCCGCCCGGGACATCGGCTTCATGCCGGTCGGCGATCATGACCGCATCGTCGGAATGATCACCGACCGCGACATCGTCGTGCGGGCGGTTGCCGCCGGCAAGGGCCCCGGCACGCCGGTCGCCGAAGTCATGACCAAAGACATCAAGTATTGCTTTGATGACGAGGATATCGACCATGTCGTGGAGAACATGGGCGACAACCAGATCCGACGCCTGCCGGTCATGAACCGCGAGAAACGCCTGGTTGGCATCGTCACTCTGGCGGATGCCGCCCTGGAGCATGATCCGGTGGTGGTGGGAGAGGCGTATCTGAGGGTGGTCGAACCCGGCGGCGAACATTGCCAGTCGGCCGCCTAGGTAGCCAAACTCCTGGCTGCACGCCGCGGGCAAAGAAAACGCCGCGCTCCGACGCATCGGAGCGCGGCGCGCTGAGGGAGGAGGCGTTACTGGATGTTGGCGCCGACCACCGTGTCCCATTGCTTGGTGATGATTTCCTTGGCCTTGCCCTGCTGCTCCAGGCTGGGGAACAAGGCGGCCTCATAGTTCTTGGCCGGCGGCAGCTTATCGAGCAGCTCCTGCGGCACTTTGCCGTTCTTCACCAGGTCGTTGAACCGGATCGGATGGCAATAGCCCTTGAGCCAGGCCAGCTGGCTCTCGTCGGAATAGAGGTGCTCCATCCACAGCTTCGCCGCGTTGAGGTGCGGCGCATAGGCGCTGATCGCCTGGATGTAGACGCCGGCGACAACGCCGGTTTTCGGCACGATGGTGAGAACCTGCGGGTTGCCCTTCAGCGTGTCGTTGTCGGCGAGGGAGAGATAGTCCCAGCGGATGACGATTGGCGTCGTGCCCTGGGCGAGCGGCGCGGCGCCGCCGCCGACCGGCACGAAGTTGCCGCCCTTGTTGAGCTCGGAGAAGAACTTCAGCCCTTCATCCGCCGCCTTGTCCACATCGCCGCCGGCCGCCGACAGGCCGGCTGCGAAGACGCTGAGGATCGATTCATTCGACGTGCGCGGATCGCCGCTCAGCGCCACCATGTTGGCGTATTCGGACTTGGTGAGATCGCTCCAATCCTGCGGCGGGTTCTTGACCAGATCCGAGTTCACCTCGAACGCGAGCACGCCGTAATAGTCGCCGTACCAGTAGCCCTCCGGATCCTTCTGATGCTCCGGAATGCTGTCCCAGGTCGAGACCTTGTACGGCTGCAGCAGGCCCTCCGCCTTAGAGGAGGGGCCGAACGAAAGGCCGACATCGATCACGTCCGGCGATTGCGGTCCGGTATTGCCCTTGTTGGCCTTGATCGCTTCGATCTCGTCACCGGACCCTGCGTCGGGGTCGAGTTCGGTCAGCTTGATGAACGGATACTTCTGCTTGAAGTCATCGATGACCGCGGCATAGCCGCACCAATCGTGCGGCACGGCGATGATCGAGAGGGCTCCTTCCTTTTTCGCGCCTGCGACGAGGTCGCTCATCGCATCTGCCATGGCCGTGTTGTTGGCGGCCAGCACAGCGGCCACGGACAGCGAACCGATCGCAGCCCGCGGCAACCACCCACGCTTCATCTTGCATCTCCTTCCGGAAGAACCTGGATCGGGCGCGCGCCCGTCCCCCTGTAACGTCTTGTGATTCTCGTCTTGTGACTTTGTTCCGGCGGACCGCTGAGGCAGGATCGCGGCCGGCCACCCTGATGCGATTTCTTGTCGCTGCCATTGGAACCGGACGCTAACACGATGTTTGTTGCTCTTCAATGAACCTGTTTGTAACTTTACGCATTCTCTTCGTAATAAATGTGCAACCTGCCACATGACCGCTTCAGGAGATTTCGGGTATAGAAGCGGCACGCTAAGATCAGGACGGGGACGACATGAGTGGAACACAAAGATTGTCAAAACGGGACCGACAGCAGCGGATCCTTGCCGAACTTCGCGTCTCGGCGACGCTCCGCATTTCGGAGCTCGCGAGCGAGCTCGGCGTCTCGTACGAGACTATCCGCCGCGATTTAGAGGAGATGGGAGAGAGCGGGCTCATCAACCGCACGTATGGCGGCGCGGTTGCGCGGCCGTTCGGCTTCGAGCCGGCCTGGAGCGAACGCGCCAACGCCATGACCGCCGAACGCGAGCAGATCGCGGCCTTGGCCATAAAGTTCGTGCGGCCGGGCGAAGTCTTGATGATCGATGCCGGCTCCACGACGCTTCACTTTGCACGGCGCCTCGCCGCGGAACTCAAGGATCTCACCGTCATCACCAACAGCTTCGCGGTCGCTCAGGCGGTCGCGACCAATCCATCGATGATGGTGATCGCCTGCCCCGGCCGCTATGACGTGCAGGAAGGCGGTGTTGCCGGACCCGATTGCATCGCGTTCCTTGGCCGCTACAACGCCAACCGCGCGGTCATCGGCGCCAGCGGCCTGACCTTGGAAGGCCCGAACGAGGCGAACTCCAACGCAGCCGCCGTCAAGCGCGCCATGTTCGCGCGCGCGCAGGAGCGGATGCTGGTGGTCGATCATCTCAAGTTCGGCCAGCCGAACCTGGAAGTCGTCTGCCCGCTGAAGGAGGTCAGCCGCATCGTGACCGACAAGGCGCCGGATCGCGAGATCGCTCTCGCGCTGCGCAAGGCAGAGGTTGAACTTAACCTCTAACCTAGCTGAGCCTGAAAACCAAAACCGATTTCAGGTAGACGCGGCAAGGCGCGACCGGTCCGAATTCGACCGCAAAGGACACAGGCCCCGAGCAGACTCGCAATTGACTCCGGTCGGTCGTAAGATCAGCTAAATATTGCAACTTTGATTGCCAGGGCGACATGCAATGGAACGTCGCTTGGCCGCGATATTGTCTGCCGACGTAGCTGGCTATAGCCGACTGATGGGCGCTGATGAGGAAGGTACACTCAACGCGCTTCGCAGCCGCCTCGAGATTATGTCCCATCAAATTTCCGCACATCACGGACGCGTCTTCAACAGCGCCGGCGATAGCGTCGTCGCGGAGTTTTCAAGCGCGGTCGATGCTGTCAACTGCGCGGTCGAGATTCAGCAGGCGATAAGGAAATGCAATGAAGCAGTGGCCGAGAATAATCACCTCGAGTTTCGTATCGGCATCAACATTGGTGATGTGATGGCCGAGGACGGCAATCTGTACGGTGACGGCGTCAACATCTCCTCACGAATTCAGGAGCTGGCCGAATCAGGTGGCGTCTTTGTGGCTCAGAACGTCTACAACGAAGTCAGCCAAAAAGTCAGCCTGACATTCGACGCTCTCGGCGAACATCGGGTGAAAAATATAGTTCGGCCTGTGTCGGTCTACCGCGTACAGATTGACAACGGCACCAAGCGGTCGCGCGCGATCGTCTGGCTGAGGAATCGGTCCCGCCAGCGGACAATGATGGCAACTATCGCTGTCATGATGCTCCTTTTCGCAAGTGGGCTTGTCGTTTGGCACATCTACCCCGGGCAAAGTTGGCCGAGCGGACCGCCAACTGTTGCCGTGCTGCCTTTTGATGATCTGACTGGCGATACAGTGCAGACGAATTTCACCAGCGGCCTTACCGATCAGGTCACTACGGTACTGTCGACCTACCCTGAGATTCGGGTGATTGCCCGCACCTCTACGCTGCGGTTCAAGGACACCTCGGAAGACATCCGCGACATCGCCGCGGAACTCGGCGCAAGATATGTCATCGAAGGCAGCGTGCAACGGACCGCGAATTCAGTCCATGTGTCCGCGCAATTGATCCAGGGCACCACTGGCAACCATATCTGGGCACGGCCCATCGATGTGATCGGAGAGGGCAATGTCGCTCTCCAGCAGCGCGTGGCCACCACTTTGTATGCCGCGCTCGCTGGCTTCGGCGGTGAATTCAGGCGAACAGAGGAAGATCTGGTCTGGAGAAAGCCGGACTCCCAGCTGGATGAATATGACTACTATCTTCGTGGGCATCAGATCTTCTTCAAATTCACCAAGGAGGATATGGCCCGTGCGCGGCAGATCTGGGAGGATGGACTTCGCCACTTCCCGGACTCGCCTCTGCTGCGAATCAAGATTGCGGTCAGTCTTTGGCAAGACGTCGCATGGGGGTGGTCAGCCGATCCTGATGGCGACTTGGCGAGGGGCTGGGAACTCCTGCAGGTGGCCGTCTCCATTCCGAGCAAATCGCAGCTCGCAGAATGGTACAGCCATTACATTATGGCCTTCTACCAGCAATGGTTCGCTCACGACTATGACCGTTCCATTGCTGAAGCCAGGACGGCGACCAACCTGGCACCGTACGACGCCTTCACCCGCGCCGACCTTGCACAGGCGATGGCGTTGGCAGGAAGGACGGAGGAGGCGATCCAATGGGCCGAGGAGGCCTTGCGCCTCGATCCTAATCCACCTGACTTTTACATCTCCAACCTTGGCGTGGCTCACTATTTGGCGGGGCAATATGCCGAAGCATTGAGTGCGTTAAAAAGGCTGAACGACCCAACCAGCCTCTATCTTGCCGTCGTCTATGTACGATTGGGACGGATCGACGAGGCACGGGCGACTATGGCGGACTACATGAAGGCGGTCCCGACCGACACACTGGCGGTCGAGACCCGATGGCCGATCAAGGACCCCGCCATCCGGCAGTTGTATCTTGACGATCTGCGCACGGCTGGCATGCCGGAAAACTAGCTCTCTGCCGCTACGTGTCCGCCGGCAAAACTGGCGGCGCTTCGCTGCGCCTTGACAAAGCCCTCGGCTCAGCGTCTACTTGCACATATGTTCGGTATCTGAACTAAAGTTCAGATCGTAAGAAAAGACGGCAGGAAGCGCTCCAGGTGCAGGGAAACGATCGCAGCCTCGCGGCGCGTGCGGCGTGGCTCTCCTTCATCGGCGGCTATACGCAGGAAGAGATCGCGCGAAAGCTCGGCCTCTCGCGCGTGAAGATCAATCGCCTGATCGCTGAAGCGACCGAGGCGGGACTTGTCCGCGTATTCGTCGAGGGCAATGCGGCCGAGTGCGTGGCG
Organism: Dongiaceae bacterium; assembly: GCA_041398065.1. Lineage (GTDB taxonomy): Bacteria > Pseudomonadota > Alphaproteobacteria > Dongiales > Dongiaceae > Dongia_A. The sequence continues at coordinate 82,697 of JAWKVL010000006.1, forward strand.
CTCGAGGACCGCATCGCCGCGCACTGGAAACTCGATTTTTGCTCCGTGTCTCCCACGGTCGGCGAAGGCCTGCTGCCGCTGCGTACCCTGGCGGCAGCAGGCGCCCACTATCTGCACGGCGTGCTGGAGCGCGGCGATGCGAAGCTGATCGGCATCGGTCACGGCCGAACGCTCGACGAAGTCGTCAAGTACCTGCCGCGCGTCAAGCGACCCGACGTGCGGTTCGTCTCGCTGCTGGGCAGCCTGACGCGCCACGCCGCTGCCAATCCGTTCGACGTGATCCACCGTTTGGCCGAAGTGACCGGCGCGGAGTGCTATTTCATGCCGGCGCCGTTCTTCGCGGATTCGATCGAGGACAAGAAGGTCCTGCTCGCGCAGAAGAGCCTGAAGGACGTGTTCAGCCTGGCGCATGACGCCGAACTCTACGTGGTGGGGGTCGGCGAGATCGGCGCGCACGCCCACATGCTCGCGACCGGCATGATCACCGACAAGGAGCTGCGCGAAGTGAAGCTGGCGGGCGCGGTCGGCGAAGTGCTCGGCCGCTTCCTCGACAAGAACGGCCGCGCCGTCCATGCCGGACTGAACGAGCGCGCGGTCGCCATCAAGCTGGAAGACATCGAAGGAAGACCGGTCGTCGCGATCGCCGGCGGCGAGGACAAGCCGCAGGCGATCATGGCGGTACTGGAAAGTCGCGTGATTAAAGGCCTGATCACGGACGAAGCCACTGCAAAGACCATCGTCGATGTGATCGACGCCGGTGCCAAAGCAGCGGGCCTGCAAAGGGCCAAACGATAAGCGATACGGAGAGGAGACAGCACCATGTATGAGAAAGGGCGTGACCTAGCGGCCGCCTTCGTCAGGAAGCAGGTGAGCCGCCGTGAATTGATCCAGCGCGCGAGCCAGCTCGGCCTCGGCGTCGCCGCCACCAGCTTCTTCGTCAACCAGGCGATGACCCAGGCGATGGCCGCCGACTTCGACTGGCAGAAGTTCAAGGGCACCAACTTGAAGCTGCTCTTGAACAAGCATCCCTATGCGGACGCCATGATCGCCGATCTCGACAATTTCAAGTCGATGACCGGCATGAACGTCACCTATGACATCTTCCCGGAGGACGTCTATTTCGACAAAGTGACGGCGGCGCTGTCGTCCGGCTCCAGCGAGTACGACGCCTTCATGACCGGCGCCTACATGACCTGGACCTATGGCCCGGCGGGCTGGATCGAGGATCTGAACGAGTACATCAAGGACGCCAGCAAGACCAACCCCAACTACAATTGGGACGACGTGCTGCCGGGGCTGCGCGCCTCGACCGCGTGGAACGGTGTGCCGGGCGGCGAGCTCGGCTCGGCGGATGCCAAGCAGTGGTGCATCCCCTGGGGCTATGAGCTCAACAACGTCTCCTATAACCAGAAGATGTTCGAGAAAGCCGGCGTGAAGCCGCCGAAGAATCTCGAGGACATGCTCGAGGTCTCGGCCAAGCTCACCAAGGACCTCGGCGGCCCGTACGGCATCGGCGTGCGCGGCTCGCGCTCCTGGGCGACCATCCATCCGGGCTTCCTGTCCGGCTACTCCAACTATGGGCAGCGCGACTTCACCGTGACCGACGGCAAGCTCAAGGCCGCGATGAACACCAAGGAGTCCAAGGCCTATCACGAGCTGTGGGTGAAGATGATCCAGGATTCCGGCCCGAAGAACTGGTCGACCTATACCTGGTACCAGGTCGGCACCGACCTCGGTGCCGGCGCGTCTGCCATGATCTTCGATGCCGACATCCTCGGCTACTTCATGAATGGCGGCGACAACAAGGAGAAGGGCAATATCGGCTACGCGCCCTTCGCCGCCAACCCGGCCGCCTCGGCGCCGACGCCGAACGTCTGGATCTGGTCGCTGGCCCTGTCCAGCTATTCGAACCAGAAGGATGCCGCCTGGTACTTCATGCAGTGGGCGTCCTCGGTCGAGCATGACTTGTTCGGCGCGCGCAAGATGGACTTCGTCAATCCGGTCCGCGCCTCGGTGTGGAAGGACGAGGAATTCCGCGGCCGCATCGACAAGTCCTATCCGGGCTACCTGCATCAGCACGACGTGTCGGCGCCCGGAGCCAAGATCTACTTCACGGCCCAGCCCTTGTTCTTCGACCTCACGACCCAGTGGGCGGAGACCTTGCAGAAGATGGTCGCCAAGGAAGTGCCGGTGGACGAGGGGCTGGACCAGCTCGCCGCCAGCATCGACAAGCAGCTGAAGGACGCCGGATTGGGCGGTTAAGCGGTTAAGCCTCCCTGGCAATCGGCAGCCCGGCAAACGGGCCGGGCTGCCGCCTTTTTCGAATGTCGCACACGCCCTGGAAATTTAGGCCATGGCACTCACGGATTCGGTAAGATCGGGCATGACCACCGCTGCTCAGCAATCGCAAGCCGCGACGGCGCGCAAGACTCACCGGCGCTTCTCGATGCGCCGCACCTTGCCGTATCTGCTCAGCCTGCCCGCGCTGCTGGTCTGCATCGGGATCCTGATCCCGTTCTTCACCGCGGTCTACTACTCGATGATGCGCTATCGGTTGAACCTGCCGATGCTGAAGGGCTTCATCTGGTTCGACAACTATGTCGCGTTCCTGACCGACGGCGCGTTCTGGAACACTATTTCGATCTCGCTCATCTATGCGTTCGTGACGGTCACCGGCGAGCTGATGCTGGGTCTCGGCATCGCGCTCCTGCTGGTGCGCCCGACGCGCCTCAATAACGCGGTCTCGATCATGCTGCTGCTGCCGCTGATGACGGCGCCGGCGCTGGCCGCGCTGATGTGGAAGCTGATGACCAATCCGAACTTCGGCATTCTCAGCTACCTCGTCAGCCTGCTCGGATTCCACGATTTCAAATGGGCGTCCGATCCGTCGACTGCGCTGCTGACGGTGGTGCTGGTGGATGTGTGGGTCTATACGCCCTTCATCATGATCCTGCTGCTGGCGGGCCTGCGCTCGCTGCCGAAACAGCCGTTCGAAGCGGCGGCTCTGGACGGCGTGCCGCGCTCTTTCGTGTTCTTCCGCATCACGCTGCCGATGCTGATGCCCTACATCATCACGGCGACCCTGTTCCGGTTGCTCGATTCCATCCAGCAGTTCGACATCATCTATTCGATGACCCAGGGCGGGCCGGGCGACAGGCTCATGGTCTTCCAGGTCCAGTCGTACCTGGAGTTCTTCCAGTACACCAATGTCGGGCGCTCCGCGGCGCTGCTGATCGTGCTGTGGGCCATCACCTATGCGCTCTCCAACCTCTTCATCAAGCATTGGCTGAAGCTGCGCGAACGCGCGCACGGGCCGGCTTGAGGCAGGTGCCGCGATGAACCAGATCTCCACCTTCGAAAAGGTTGTCCGGGGCGTCCTGATCGCGCTGGTTCTGCTGTTTTTCCTGTTCCCAATCTTCTGGATCCTGCTGATGTCGTTCCAGAACAACGACCAGATCCTGCGCATTCCACCCAGCCTGTTCTTCGAACCGACGTTGCAGAACTATGTGGCGCTCCTGACCGGCAGGCTGGAGACCACGGCCGGCAATCTCGACATCGCGTTCATGCGCAACCTCGGCAATTCGCTGCTGCTGTCGACCTGCTCGGTCCTGCTGTCGCTGGCGCTGGGCGTCCCGGCGGCCTATGCCTTCGCGCGCTACAAGTTCCGGCTGGGAGAGAACATCGCCTTCACGCTGTTGTCGTTCCGCTTCGCGCCGCCGTTGCTGGTGCTGCTGCCGCTCAGCCTGTTCTTCAAGCAGTTGCATCTTACGGACACCTACATCGGGCTGGTCTGGGTCTACCAGCTGATCTGCCTGCCGCTCATCCTGTGGATCGTGCGCGGCTATTTCGAGGATATCAGCCCGGACATCGAGCATGCCTACCGCATCTCCGGACACGGCTGGTGGAAGACCTTTCGCAAGATCGCGATTCCGCTGGCGCGGCCGGGTATCGCGGCGGCCGGCCTGCTGGCCTTCATCTTCGCCTGGAACAATTTCGTGTTCGCACTGATCCTGGCCTCCGCCAGCAAGCAGCCGGTCACAGTCGGCGCGCTCGCCTTCGTCACGGCATCCGGCATCCAGTATGGCCAGATCGCCGCGGCGATCGTGCTGTCCGTGACACCGACTTTGCTGCTGGCGCTCTATGCCCAGCGTTACCTGGTCGAAGGCCTGTCCCTCGGCGCGGTGAAGGGGTAGGGCGATGACCGGTCTCGAGCTCAGGCATCTCTCCAAGGGCTTCAAGTCGGGCAAGGTTCTTGACGACGTATCGCTCTCCGTCCAGGCCGGCGAAATCGTGGTGGTGTTCGGCCCCTCCGGCACCGGCAAGACCGTGCTGCTGCGCATCGTTGCCGGCGTGCAGGAGCCGGACTCTGGAAGCGTCGTCATCGATGAAGAAGACGTGACCGAAGCGTCGCCGGAGGCGCGCGGTGTCGGCATGGCGTTCCAGAACTTCGCCTTGTTCCCGCACTTCAGCACCTTCGACAACATCGCGAGCCCGCTGGAAGCGCGCGCCACGCCGAGCGCAAAGCTGAAGGAGCAGGTGGGCGCGGTCGCCCGCATGCTCAAGATCGATCACGTGCTTGGCCATGCGCCGCGCGAATTGTCCAACGGACAGAAGCAGCGTACCGCGCTGGCGCGCGCCCTGGTGGCGCAGCCCAAGGTGCTGCTGCTCGACGATCCTCTGCGCAACGTCGATGCCAAGCTGCGCTATGAGATGCGCCTGGAGCTGCCGCGGCTCCTGCGCACATTCAATGCCGCCGTCATCTATGTGACCCAGGACTACAAGGAGGCGATGGCGCTCGGCGACCATATCGCCGTGCTCCGCAATGGGCGGATCGAGCAGTGGGCGCCGCCAACCACGGTCTATCGCGAGCCGATCTCGATCGACGTGGCGCGGCTGTTCGGCGATCCCACCATCAACCTCTTGCCCTGCAGGCTGGAGGCCAATGGCGCAAGCGGACATGTCACCCTGTTCGGCCGTCGCGTCCCGATCTCCGGCGCCTACAACCATGCTGCCGGCCGCGATCTGATCGTCGGGCTAAGGCCCGAGCATGTGGCCGTCAGCGAGACGGAAGCACCCGATGCGATCCCGTTCGATCTCGACGCTGTGATGCCGGTCAATGTGCGCAGCGTGCTCTATCTTCGGGGCAAGGGCGGCGAAGAGTTGCTGGCGACCGTGAGTGAAAGTGACTCTGGCCGCTTCGGCCGCGGCCACCGGCAAGTGTGGGTGCGCTTTGCGCCCGGCGATCTGCTGCTGTTCGATGCGGCGACCGGCCAGCGTATCGCGCCGCAGCTTCACTGAGGAAACAGCCATGGCACAGCTTCTCCTCGACAGTGTTTCGAAGACCTACCGCCCGCGCGGCAAGGAACCGGTCCAGGCGGTCAAGCGCGTCAGCCTCGATGTCAAGGATGGCGAGATCGTCGCCCTGCTTGGGTCCTCCGGCTGCGGCAAGACCAGCATGCTGCGCATGATCGCCGGCTTCGAGGACGTGACCGAGGGCGCCATCCGTATCGGAGGCAAGGAGATCCACAAGCTGCCGCCGGCCCAGCGCGATGTGGCGATGGCCTTCGAGGGCTACTCGCTCTATCCGCCGCTCAAGGTGCGGGAGAACATCGGCTTCGCCTTGCTGCGTGAGCGTGGCGGCGGCGCCGATATCGAGAAGCGCGTCAACCACATTGCCGAGCTGCTGGAGATCGGCGACATCCTCGACCGCTATCCGACTGTGATCTCCGCCGGTCAGCAGCAACGTACCTCGCTCGCGCGTGCCTTGATCCGCCGCGCGCCGGTCTCGCTGCTGGATGAGCCGATGTCGCAGCTGGAGCCGCAGTTGCGGGCCATCCTGCGCGCACGGCTCAAGGACTATCTGATCGAGCACAAGATGACGACCGTGTTCGTCACCCACGATCAGACCGAGGCGATCGCGCTGGCCGACCGCATCGCCGTGATGGAGAAGGGCGAGCTGCAGCAGTTCGGCACGCCGTCCGAGATCAAGCAGAGCCCGAGCAATCTATTCGTCGCCAGCTTCATTGGCGAGCCGCCGATGAACATCTTCGACGCTGCCATATCAGCGGAAGGCAACGGGGCCGCCATCAGCGGTCTCGGACCGAATGGGGAGCCGGCGTTTCACCTGAGGGCACCGGCGACCGATACCAACAGCGGCAGGCGCGTGCGGCTCGGCATTCGGCCGCATCTGATCGAGATCGGCGCCAACGGGTCCGTGGACGCGACTGGCCGGGTCATCACCAACCACTGGCTGGGCGATCAGAGCCACATCTGCTTCGAGATCGGCGGATGCTCGGTTGTCGGCGTCACCGACCGGCCGATCGAGGCGCGGGCCGGCGATTCCCTGCCGGTACGATTCCCGCTCGGTGCCGTCCATCTGTTCGATGCCGATTCAGGCCGCGCTCTGGCGCACGGGCTTGGACAATAGGGTTGGCGCAGATGACACGCGATCTCATCCTTTCGATCGATGCCGGCACTTCCGTGATCAAGGTGCTGGCGTTCGATCTGGATGGCAATGAGGTGGCGTCGGCCTCCCGCCCCAACAGCTATCGCACCGGCGCGGATGGCGCGGTCGATCAGGACATGGCGCGCACGTGGCGTGACACCGTCGCCGTCCTGCGCGAGCTGGCGGACAGCAACGCGGGCGTGGCGAGCCGGGCTGCGGCCCTGGCGGTAACTGGGCAGGGTGATGGCACCTGGCTGGTGGACAAGAATGGCGAACCGGTGGCGCCCGCCTGGCTGTGGCTGGATTCGCGCGCGGCGGGCATTGTCGAGGAGAAGGACGCCAGCGGCGTTCGGCTGCGCATGTATCAGCGCACCGGTTGCGGCCTCAATGCCTGCAATCAAAGTTCTCAGCTTGCCTGGATGGAGCGTCACGCGCCGGAGGTGTTAGACCGCGCCGCCACTGCGCAGCACTGCAAGGATTGGCTCTATTTCAATCTGACCGGCGAGCGCGCGACCGACGTGACTGAAGGCGTCTTCACCTTCGGCGATTTCCGCACGCGCCGCTATGTACCGGAGATCCTGGACTGGATGGAAATCTCCAAGCGTCGGCATTTGCTGCCCGACCTGGTCGACGGCACCCGCACCACGCATGCCCTGACCGCGGCCGCGGCGAAGCAGACCGGCTTGCCGTCGGGTCTGCCGGTCTTGCTCGGCAGCGTTGATGTCGCCTGCTCGGCGCTCGGGGGCGGGCTCTATGAGCCGGGGCGCCATGTGGGCTGCTCCATCGTCGGCTCGACCGGCATGAATATGCGGTTTGCGCCCAACGCCTCGGATGTGACGCTGGCGCCGGAACCGGGCGGCTACACCATGGCCTTTCCCGTGGATGGCGCGGTGGCGCAAATGCAGTCCACCATGGCCGCAACCATCAACATCGACTGGATCGTCGAGGTCGGCCGGGACGCTGCGCGCGCGCTGGGCCATGAGGTCGATCGCAAGGACGCGTTGAAGGTGTTCGATGCGCGCGTGCTCGACGCCAATCCGAGGACGGAGATCTACCATCCCTATATCCTCGATGCCGGCGAGCGCGGCCCCTTCACCAATGCCAGCGCGCGGGCGCAATTCATCGGGCTCACGCACCAGACCACCTTTGTGGACCTGGTGCGTGCGGTCTATGACGGGCTGGTGCTGGCCGCCCGCGATTGCTATGCCGCAATGGGTCCATTGCCGGAGGAGATCCGCATCGCTGGGGGGGCCGCCCGCTCCCGGGCGCTGAAGGTTCTGTTGGCGAGCGCGCTCGGCGTTCCTGTGCGCGAGAGCACGCGCGAGGAATCGGGCGCGGCTGGCGCGGCCATGATGGCGGCGGTAGCAATCGGCGCTATTTCGGACATGGCATCTGCCGTCGACACATGGGTGAAGCCCACCTTGCGCGGCGTTGTTCAACCCGACGCCGCGCTCAAGAGGCGCTACGACCAGTTGTTCCCAATCTACGTGAAAGCACGCCAGGCGATGCCGCCCATCTGGGCCGACCTCGCCGCCGCGCGCGGCAGGATTCATTGATGAACAAGTTCAAGATCGCAGTCATCGGCGATCAGTTCATGAAGGCCTCGGCCTTCACCGATGCGCTGGCCAAGGTGCCGGGCCTTGATGCGAATATCCGAACCCTGGAGCTTCCCTGGCCGGACCAGCCGATGCGCCATGGCTATGTCGATGGAGGCTTGCCGGGCCTGCGCGAATATCTCGGCGAACCGGACGACATCGTGCGTTTCATCGATGGCGCCGACATCCTGATCAATCACCTGGCGCCGATCACCGGCGACATGCTCGACCGCATGCCGGACCTGAAGATGATCGCCGTATCGCGCGGCGGGCCGGTCAATATCGACGTCGCCGCCTGCAGGGCGCGCAACGTGAAGCTGGTCAACACGCCCGGCCGCAATGCATCGGCGGTCGCTGAATTCACCATCGCCGCCATCCTGTGCGAAACGCGGCTGATCCGCGCCGGCCACGAAGCGCTGCGGCAAGGCATCTGGCGCGGCGACCTCTATCGCTTCGACAAGATCGACGCCGAGCTGTCGGAAATGACGGTGGGCATCATCGGCTACGGCCATATCGGCACCAAGGTGGTGCGGCTCCTGAAGCCGTTCGGATGCCGCATCCTGGTCGACGATCCCTATGTCCCGATCTCGGCCGAGGATCGTGCCGATGGGGTCGAGCAGGTCGACCTCGACACCTTGCTGAAAGAGAGCGACGTGGTCAGCCTTCATGCCCGCGTGACGGAGGAGACGAAGGGATTCCTGGCCGCCCCGCAATTCGCCCGCATGAAGCAAGGCGCGTATTTCATCAATACGGCGCGCGGCCCGATGGTGAACTACGACGATCTCTATCAGGCTCTGAAATCGCGGCATGTGCGCGGCGCGATGCTGGAGACCTTCTGGCTGGAGCCGCCGCCGGCGGATGCGCCTCTGCTTAAGCTCGATAACGTGACGCTGACACCGCACATTGCCGGCGCTTCCACCACCACGGTGCGCATCGCTGCCCGCATGATCGCCGAGGAGATCCGGCGTCATGGCGCCGGCGAGCCGCCGCTCAATCCCTGCTGAGGACCGACATGAATAGGCAAGAACTGGAACTGCGCAAGGGCATCATCGCGGCGTGCCGGGCGATGAACGGGCTGGGCATCAACCAAGGCACGTCCGGGAACATCAGCGCGCGCTACGGCGCCGACATGCTGATCACGCCGTCCGGCGTGCCGTATGACGATCTCAAGCCCGGCGACATCGCGGCGATGCCGATTGAAGGCGAATACGGATCGTGGAGGGGCCCGCTCAATCCTTCCTCCGAATGGCGCTTCCACCTGGACATCATGCGGTCGCGTCCTGAGGTCGGCTCGGTCGTTCATACGCACAGCACCTATGCAACCACGCTCGCGATCTGTGGAAAGGAAATTCCGGCCATCCACTACATGGTCGCGGCGGCAGGCGGGCCGAGCATCCGCGTGGCGCCTTATGCGACCTATGGAACCAAGGAACTGTCCGAGCACGCCCTGGCAGCGCTGAAGGGGCGGACCTGTTGCCTGCTGCGCAATCACGGGGTGATCGCGACCGGCGCCAACGTCAAGCGCGCGCTTTGGCTGGCGGTCGAGATCGAGACGCTTGCCAAGCAATATTACCTGTCGCTGGCGGTCGGCGATGCTCAAATCCTGCCCGACGACGAGATCGCCCGCGTGGTCGAGAAGTTCAAGAATTACGGCCCCAAGACGAAACCTACAGCGCTGAAGAAGGCGGCGGCAAGATCAAAGCCGGCAGCAAAGAAGACAGCGAAGCACAAGAAGTAGCTGCGCGTCGCCGGATTGCAGTCTTGTCCATGAGCACCTTCGACCTCCTCGTCATCGGCGGCGGAATCAACGGGGCCGGCATCGCGCGCGACGCGGCGGGCCGCGGGTTGAGCGTGCTGCTGTGCGAGAAGGACGATCTGGCGCAGGGGACATCGTCGCGCAGCGGCAAGCTGGTCCACGGTGGCCTGCGCTATCTGGAATATTACGAGTTCCGCCTGGTGCGCGAGGCGCTGATCGAGCGCGAAGTGCTGCTGGCGGCAGCGCCCCACATCATCTGGCCCATGCGGTTCGTGCTGCCCCACTCGCCGGAGCAGCGGCCGGCCTGGCTGGTGCGCCTCGGGCTCTTCCTCTACGACCATTTGGGCGGCCGGAAAAAATTGTCCGCGACGCGCACCATCGATCTGCGCAGCGATCTTGTGGGCAAGCCAATCAAGAGCGCATTCACCAATGCCTTCGAATACTCCGATTGCTGGGTGGACGATGCGCGCCTGGTGGTGCTCAACGCACTCGACGCCCAGGCGCGCGGTGCGCAGATCTTGACTCGGACCACCGTTCTTTCCGCCAGACGCGATCATGAAGGTTGGAACATCGATCTGGCCGGCGGCGACGGCAGTAGGCGGCAGGTGCAAGCGCACTGCATCGTCAATGCCGCCGGTCCGTGGGTCGAGGACGTGTTGGCCGGCGTCGAAGGCTCCGCAAGCAACCGCCGGGTGCGCTTGGTGAAGGGCAGCCACATCATCACGCGCAAGTTCTGGGAAGGCGAGCAGGCCTACTTGCTGCAGAACCACGACAGGCGCGTGATCTTCGTCAATCCCTATGAGGGTGACATGGCGCTCATCGGCACCACCGATATCCCGGTCGAAGGCAAGCCGGAAGATGCGCGAATCGACGCGGGAGAGATCGACTATCTCCTGGCGGTACTTGCGCGCTATTTCGAGCACCCGCCGACTCGTGATGACATCGTGCACAGTTTCTCCGGCGTGCGGCCGCTCTATGACGACAATGCGGAGAATCCCTCGGCGGTGACCCGCGACTACATTTTCGATATCGATCCCAAGACGCCGACGGAGGCAACGCCGCCCATCCTGTCGGTCTTCGGCGGCAAGATCACCACCTATCGCAAGCTGGCGGAGCATGCGCTCGACAAGCTGGCGCCGTTCTTCCCGAGGATGGCGAGATCGTGGACGGCGCATGTACCGCTTCCGGGCGGCGACATGCCAGACGCGGACTTCGAGCCCTGGCTGGCTTCCTTCCGCCAGCGGTTCTCGTGGCTGCCGGGCGATCTGGCCTATCACTATGGCCGGCTCTATGGTACACGGGCGGCGGAGCTGCTGGATGGGGCCAAGGGCTTCGGCGATCTCGGGGAGCATTTCGGTGGCCTGTTCTATGCGCGCGAGGCGCAGTTCCTGATGCAGACCGAGTGGGCCCGCAGCGCGGAAGACATTCTGGACCGCCGCACCAAGCACGGCTTGCATTTGACGGCGGCCGAGCGCACGGCATTCGACCGCTGGCTGCAATGCCGCAAGGCTTCCGATGCAGACACGACGCTCCAGCGCGCGGCTCCATGACGGCGCTGTACCTGGGCATCGATATCGGCACGAGCGGCGTGCGGGCCTGCGCCATCGATGACACCGCGCGCATCGCCGGCGCGGCTTCGGTTCCGCTGCCGCCACCACAACAGGACGGCGCTGCAATCGATCAGCAACCGGAGCTATGGTGGCGTGCGACCTGCGACGCAATCCGGTCGCTCGGCCGTTCGGTCGATCTTGGGCACGTGTGGCGCATCGCGGTCGACGGCACCTCCGGCACCTTGCTGCTGACGGATAAGGCGGGGGAGCCTTGCTCGCCGGGCCTGATGTATAACGATGCGCGCGCTTCCAGCGAGGCCGCGCGCATCAAGGCGGTCGCCCCTGCGGAAAGCGGCGCCCACGGGCCGAGCGCTGCGCTGGCCAAACTGCTCTATCTGCTCGGCACATATGCAAGAGCTGGAGCGCGCCACGCAATGCACCAGGCGGACTGGATCGCCGGCCGCCTCGCCAACCGCTTCGGCGTGAGTGATGAGAACAATGCGTTGAAGCTGGGCTACGATCCGGTCGTGCGCTCCTGGCCGGCTTGGCTGGATGCGCTAGAGGTCTCCCGCGATCTGCTGCCGGAGGTCCTGGTGCCCGGCCGCACCATTGGCGTCATCGATCGGAAAATCGCCGCGGCGCTTGGCCTGTCGGAGAACGCCACGATCTGCGCCGGCACGACCGACGGGGTGGCGTCCTTCATCGCGACCCGCGCCGCAGTGGCCGGCGACGCGGTCACGTCGCTCGGCACAACGCTGATGCTGAAGTTGCTGTCGGACAAGCCGATCTTCGCGCCGGGGCAGGGGGTCTATTCGCACCGTCTGGGCGACCGCTGGCTGGCGGGAGGTGCATCCAACAGCGGCGGCGCCGCGCTGCTGGCGCATTTCAGCACGGACAGGATGGCGGAGTTGACACCGCTGCTCGATCCCGCCCATCCAACCGGGCTCGACTACTACCCGCTGCCCAAGCCGGGCGAGCGCTTCCCGATCTCCGATCCGGCACTGGCGCCGCGCGTGACGCCGCGGCCCGCCGACGACACACAATTCTTCCAGGGCCTGCTCGAAGGCATTGCCGCCGTCGAGGCGTCGGCCTATCGGGCGCTGCGGGAGCTAGGCGCGCCGGTACTGCAGCGGGTCATCAGCATCGGCGGTGGCGCGCGCAACGAGGCCTGGACCGCTATTCGCCGGCGAATGCTCGGCGTGCCGGTGAGCGTGGCGGAAGAGACCGAGGCCAGTTTTGGCACCGCCTTGCTTGCATTGCACGGTGGCCCGCCATGACCGAGATGATTGCGGGCATGCGCGCGATCGCCGATCGCTTCGACCATGTGCTGCTGGATCAATGGGGCGCGCTGCATGAGGGCGGTGCGGTATTTCCCGAGGCGCGCGCATGCGTCCGCTCCTTGCGTGCGGCGGGCAAGCGTGTGCTCATCCTTTCGAACTCGGGACGGCGGTCCGAGGACAATGTCGAGCGCCTGGCCGATCTGGGCCTGCCGCCGGAGGAGCATGACGGCGTTCTAACCTCCGGCGAAGTGGTGTGGCATGGCCTCCACGAGCGGACCGCGCCGCCTTTCAACTCATTGGGCCGGCATGCTTTGCTGATCGGGCGGGGCAATGTCCTGTCCATGATCGAGGGGCTCGATTTCGTTGCCGTCACCAATCCGGCGCGCGCGGATTTCATCTGGCTCGCCGGTCTCGATGAGACGACCGCCTATCCGGATGACTGGCGGGAGGACCTGAAGGGGTTCGCAACGCGCGGCCTGCCGATGCTATGCGCCAACCCCGATCTCACGATGTTCACGGCGCGCGGGCTGATGCCGGCGCCGGGCGCGCTGGCGCGCATCTATGCCGAGTTTCGGGGGACCGTGCACTATGTCGGCAAGCCGCATCCGGCAATCTTTGCCGCCGCCTTGCAGCGTTTAGGCGATCCCAAACCTGAACGCGTGGCGGTGGTTGGTGATTCACTCGACCACGATGTCGAGGGCGGGCGCCGCGCCGGCATGCTGACCGTGCTGATCACGTCGGGTGTGCATGCCAAGGCGCTGGCGAATCCAAAAGACATCGGAGCTGCCATCCGCGCCTTGGCCGGCGGTCCCAAGCGCATGCCCGATTGGGCGATGCCGCGGCTGGCCTGGTAAGGAAAGCCTCATGATGCAACCGGCGGAACTCCAATCACTACGACAGGTCTCGGCCCGGGTCGGCAGCGACATCAATCTTGTGCAGGGTGCTGGGGGCAACACATCGCTAAAGCTCGGCGACGTGCTCTGGGTCAAGGCGTCCGGAGCTTGGCTGGCCGAGGGCGATAAACGCGACATCTTCGTGCCGGTCGATCTGCCCGGTGCTTTGCGCGCGCTGGAGCGGGGTGTCGAAAAGATGCCGGTCGCCGACCCGTCCGCCAAGCTCCGTCCGTCGATCGAGACGTCGCTGCATGCCTTGCTGCCGCACCGCGTGGTGCTGCACGTGCACGCCGTCAACACCATCGCTTGGGCTTCCTGCATTGGCGTCGAGGCCGAGATCGCCCGGCGTCTGCAAGGTCTCGCTTGGGCACGTGTGCCGTACCGGCGGCCCGGCTTGCCGTTGAGCCAGGTCGTTGCGGAGGCAACGGCGCACCGGAAACCGGATGTGCTGATCCTCGGTAATCATGGCTTGCTGGTCGGCGCGTCAGACTGTGGCGCCGCTGAGGCACTGGTACATGACGTGGAGCGGCGCCTGAGTCTGCCGGTGCGGCCGGCGCCGAGCGGCAATCGCGTTGCGTTGGAAGCCATCTGCCGCGGCACCCCCTATCGGCCTGCGACCGAGGATGTGTGCCATCATCTGGCGACCGACCCGCGCAGCCTTTCCATTGTGACGGCAGGCTCGCTCTACCCCGATCACGTCGTGTTCCTGGGGCCAGCCATGCGCGCGCTGGCTGATGGCGAGGACGTCAGCGACGTAGTCGCGGCCAGTGAAGCGGCGGGACTGCCGGCGCCGGTGGCGCTGTTGGCGCCCGGCTCCGGTGCCATCGTGCGCTCGGACATCCAGCCGGGCGCCGAGGCCATGCTGGTCTGCCTGGCGCTGGTTGCTCAACGATTGCCGGCCGATGCGACGATCAGCTATTTGCCGGCGGAGGAAGAGCTATCGCTGCTTGACTGGGATGCCGAGAAGTACCGCAAGGCCCTGTCGATGAAAGCGTGAAACGCGTGACGCCCAGCGGTGCGCAATCGCGTCACCGATCGCGAACTTGCGCAAAATACCCCGCCAATGATGGAGCGATTTCGAGTGCGCGCTTGATCAGCGCCTCCGTATCCTCGGCATGAGCGCCGATCCTGCCGAGGAGATCGCGCAGCTCATGCAACGCGTCCGGCTTGTCGGTCAGCTCGGGCGCGATGGTATGGACTGCAATCGCTGCCCGCTTGCCCTTTACATGGATCGTCTCCAACAGCACCAGCGGCAAGCGGTCGCCGATCTGGCGCGCGGTCTCAGGCCCGATGACGACGGACACGCCCAGTTCCTTGGACGCCGATTCCAAGCGCGATGCCAGGTTTACCGAGTCACCGAGCGCCGAATAATCGAAGCGCTGCTCGGACCCCATGTTGCCCACGACGCAGCGTCCGGTGTTGAGACCGATACCGACCGCGATGCCGGGTAAGCCCTCCGCCGCCAGCTGCCGGTTGAGCAGCGCGATCGCATCCATCATGGCAAGCGCGGCGCGGGCGGCCTTCAGGGCATGCTCCGGTTCGTCGAGCGGTGCATTCCAGAACGCCATGATGCAATCGCCGATATACTTGTCGATAGCGCCTTTCTCGGCCAGCACGCAGTTGGAAAGCGGTGTCAGGATGCGGTTGACCAGATGGGTCAATCGCTCAGGATCGGCTTGCATCCCCTCGGAGATCGTCGTGAAGCCGCGCACGTCACAGAACAGGATGGTTAGCTCCTTCACTTCGCCGCCGAGCTTCAGCAGATCGGGATTGTCCTGCAGCCGCTCCACCATTTCCGGCGCCAGGTAGTGGCCGAACATGGTGACGACGCGCTGTCGCCGCGCGCGCTCTTCGAGATAGCCGAGGCCAGTCCGTCCGACCGACATCAATACGAGCGCAGTCACTGGCAGGACCGGCTGCAGCCAGAGCCGTCCAAACTGTAGCAGCGCGAAGGAGAACAGCGGGATGAGGGCCAGCCCGGCGAGAGTCCACAGCCCTGCGCGCCAGGGATGGAACTGCCGCAACAAGTGTCCGGTCGCAATCGCTATTGCGAGGCCGAGCAGGATTGAGACCCACGCGGGCAGCGGTCCGATCCACAATCCGTAGCGCAAGTTGTCGAGGATCGTGGCGTGGATCTCGGCTCCAAAGCTCCACCCCTTGCCGCGGGTCGTGTAGGGCGTGCCGAATGCGTCGGCGGATCTGACATCGGCCTGGGCATCCTGGCTGAAGCCGACAATCACAACGCGATCCTTGAATGGATTCTTCGGCAGCGAAACTCGCCAGTCGATGGCCTGGTAGTAGGAGTAGCGTTCGAAATATTTCTGAGGCGGCCCGAAATACTGGATCAGGGAATTGGCCGTGGGCCGAGCGGTCGATGTCTTACCCGTCGCCTGCAGCGCGACCGCGGCCAGCGCGTCGGCTTGCGTGGGAATCTTTCTGACAAACCCGTCCAGGGATGATTGCGGCACCTTCGCGAAGCCAAATTGCGCGCCGTTTTCCAGGAGCGCCGGCAGAGGCAGAACATCGGTCTCGATCGTGGCGCTCGGCGTGTCGATCTTCGAATGATCCGCCGCCAGCACGACATCCGGTCTCATCGCGGTGGCGAGCGCTTCATCGGCCGCGGGTGAAGCGCCAGGCTCGGCAAACACCAGATCAAGCACGATCGCCTTGGCGCCGGCGGCGCGCAGCTGCTCGACCAGCCGCGCATGCAGACCACGCGGCCAAGGCCATTGGCCGAACTCCGCAAAGCTCGGCTCGTCTATCGCCACGATGACCGAACTGGGTGTCGGCGGATGGCGCGGCGCGGCAGTCGACAGCAGATCGAAGGAGCGCCACTCAAGTCCCCGCCCTTGCGGCGTGAGAGCCAGCAGGCCGGCGACAATGACCGCGCCCACGGCGAGACTCAGAGTCTGGCGCCAGTTGGCGCGTTCTCCATCGCGTGCCGTGCCGCGGCGAGGCTCATCCATCCAGGGTCAGCTCAGAACCGGACATGGCCGCTGAGGAGGATGGTACGACCCGGGGCGGGAATATCCTCGGCCAGATCGAAATTCTCGTCGAGCAGGTTGATTGCATCCAGCGAGAAATCGAGTCGCTTGTCCCATGGCTGCCATTCGATCGAGAAATTGGTGATGGGCACGGTGCCCAGCTCGTCACCGTCCACTTCGCCGAGGCGATGGCCGATCACAGTCTCGCTCAATGTGAAGGTGATCTGCGCCGGATGTACCCAGCTGATGCCGGCATTCGCGAACCAGTCGGGCACCAGCGGCAGCCTGCCGTCGCCCGGCCCATCGGTGATCTCGGAATCGAAGCCGCTCGCATTGACAAAGGCGCCGAAGCCGTTGCCGAACCAGACGTTAGCGCCGCCGCTGATGCGCTCGATCCGGCCTTCCTCGGCCGACAGGGGGCCGAGCTTGTCGATCAAGCTCGCGCCGAAATCTTCAACCTTCTGGTGCTCTAGCTCCAGGTAGGTGAAGATATGCTTGTTCCACTCCGCATCCCAGCGCGCGACCAGGCTCTTCACTTCGCCGCCCTCGTCGGTCGGCGTGTCGCCAGGGGTCAGCCCGACCACCGTGACGGGCGCCAGCGAGGTCAGGAAGCCTTGATCCGGAATTTCCTGGTAGGCAAGCCGCAGCCACTGCCCATCCGTCGGCAGCCAGGCGATTCCGACATGCGGCTCCCACCGCGTGTCGTCCACTCCCAGACCGTTCTCGACATGCGCGACGGTCAGGCCACCTTGCAGCATCAGGCTGTCGGCAATGGTGGTGGAGACGTCAAAATAGGCGTTGCCCTGCAGCGGCGTCGAATCGTTGTCGACTTCCGCGCTCCCGAGCGGGAAGCCGAACAGGATCACCTCCTCGCGCTGGCTGATGTCGCGGTCGGTGCTCTGTCCCTCGACGCCATAGCGCAGGGTGACGCCACCCAGATCGATACTATGCGACAGTCCGACGAACAGCTTGTCATCCTCGTTGTCGAGGTCATTGAGGTCGAAGGTGCTGAATCCGAAATCGAGGTCGTGATCGACGTTGGCGTTCGTATTGCCGTAGGCGACGACGGCATTCATCAGATTTCGTGCGCCGAACGAGTGGCTGTATCCGATGCCGGCCTGGTAGGTCTTCTGATGCGCATCGTCGTCTGTCCCCGACGGCAAGGCCGCATCCGGGATATCGTCGTCGGCATTGGCGAACTGGCCCCATACCACCAGCCGGTCGACCAGCGTCAGGTTCGCTCCGAAAAACAGGTCGGCGCTATCCACTTCGTCCAGTGCGCCAAGCGTGTCGCCATTGGCCTCGTTGTGGCTGTAGTCGGCAAAGAACGCGACCGGGATGGGCCCGTTCATGAAGCCTTGTGCATTGCCGTCGGCGCTCCAGCTCGCTTCGCCGTCGTCGTCGAAGCCCACGCTGCCGCCGATCTCGGTATCCAGGAACGGCCGGCGGTAAAGATCGGTGAAGCGGTTGCGCGCCGCGACCGAAAGCGGCTCCAGCAGCAGACCTTGGATCAGGGCCGGTTGGCTGGTGGAGAACTCGATTCTCGTCTGGTTGATCGCGACCGGCGCGCGCGCAGCGGTCGCCTGGTAGAACTGGCTGCCGGCGTCGAACGGGCTGAACAACAGATCGCCATAAAGCCGGCTCCAGTCGGTCAGGTGAAGCGTATCGAACGCGGCCGTCATGTAGGAGCCGGCGGATTGCGTTGCCGCGAATGGATTGTAGATGCCGCCGCGCGCGCGATAGCGCTCGAACGCCTTGCGCGCATTGATGATGGCATCGGCGATCTCCGCGCGGTCGAGCGCGATGACGGTGCGCACCAGCGGCGCGATCGGATCGTTGGGATCGAGCCGCTCCGCCGCATCGATCGATTGGTAGGCTTGGTCCAAGTCACCGGCTTCGTACTGCTCGATCGCCAAGCCCAGGGTCGATTGCGCCATCAGCGGATTGGCAGCAACGGCATTCAGGAAGTCCCCGCGCGCCGCCGGCAAGTCGCCGCGCTGGATGTTGACGCGTCCCTTGGCCAGCAGGGCAATGTAGAACGATGGATCCAGCGCCAAGGCCTGATCGGCCATTGCATCCGCCTGGTCCAGCTTGTCGGAATCGACCAGCAGGATGGAGTAGTTGGCACGGGGCAAAGGATCCTCGGGGTCGAGGGCGATGGCACGCTCGAACGCGTTCCGTCCGCCATCCACGTCGCCATCGTCATAGAGAACCAAGGCGAGTTCGTTGTAGAGATCGGCATCGCCAGGCGCCGCTGCGATCGCGCGTGTCAGCGCGGCCCTCGCCGCCGGCGCGTTCCAGTCATAGTCGGATGCGATGTTAGCCTGGACGCGCAGCGTTTCCGGGCTGTCGGGATCGATCTCAATTGCGCGCTGGGTCCAGCGCCGCGCCTCGGCCTCATGCCCCAGCAGGATCTCGATCTGCGCCGCGAACAGCGCCAGATCGACATTCTTCGGGTAGCGCGGCTGGGTCTCCTCGATGATGGCAAGTCCCTGCTCGAGATCGCCCGACATCGCGCTGAGCCAGGCGCGCGACATGGCGTGGACGGGGCTCGGCGGATAGGTGTCCAGCTTGGCGCTTACCCGGCGTGCGTCTTCAGGCCGGCGGCCGAGCAGCAAGGCCATGTAGCGACCGAACTCCGCCAGGTATTGGTCGTCCCCGGTCAATCCGGGAATGGCGGCCGCGAACTTTGCCTCGGCGCCCGCCCAGTCGCTGCGCTGCCCGGCCAGCAATCCTTCGACCAACGCAAGGCGGGCTTCGTCCTGCGCGGAGAGAGCCCCGGTCTTGCGTGCCTCCGCTACCGCCTGGTCGGTCGCCGCCCGATCGTCGAACGCCAGGCTGATCTGCGCCATGTCGACCCAGTCTTCCTTGCTGCGGGCGGCAATCGGCTTCGCCAGGATTTCCGCCCGGCGGGCCCGCGCATCGACACCCGATGGCGCGGTCTCCAACCCGCGGGTGGGCGCCAGAGACGAAAAGATGTCGCGGGCGGCGACGTGATAGAGCATCTGCTCGCGGCCCGGCGCCTGGGTGAGGAAAATCTTGGACGGCGCCTTGCCGATTGCAGCAATCGCGGCCTCGCCTGGACCGACACTGACGCTGCCCTGAGCGTTCTGCAACTCCACGACACCCGCCAGCACGATCAGGCGTGTGGACCTGTCCGGCAGCACTTCCAAGGTCCAGTCGGTGCCGCGGATGGCGGCCGTGGCCGCCGGCGTCTCGATATCGACGCCGGTCCCGCCAGTAGTTGCACGCGCCCAGACTCGCCCGGCTTCAAGCTGGAGCTCCGCCGTTCCGCCTTGCGGGATCGCCTTCACCGTCAGCTCGGAGTTGCGATGAACGCGGATCATGGTTTCGTCGGCGAAGCGCAGGGCCAGCGTGCCGGCCGGCCCGGTCTTCAGTGCGTCGCCCGCCAGCAGGTCCTGGGTTGCTTCGGCGATGCGCCAATCGGGTTCATTGACGAAGCGCAGACTCTCGTCGCCATTGACCGTGACGATCTCGCCGGCAACCGGGGCGGGGCGGGGTACAACCGCGAAGGTTGGCGAGGCGCCGGCAACGCAGAGACTCGCAATGCAAACACCGGCAAACAATGCGCGACGCGATGCCGCACGCGCTCGACCAGAGATCCGATACCCCCGCGCCATGCTCCCCCCGGAACACGAACCCGCTGAGGACTGCCTGGCAGCGGGCGTATAGAACGGTCTCCATATGCGAAGCGCGAACGAAAATCAAACCGGCTAGGCTGGCAGCGTCCGAAAGTTGCGCTAGGCTGACCAATACCTCCGGCCGCGAACGCTACCTCTCTAGCGTCGGCCGCCGACCTCATCGATATGGTGCAGCAGGTCGGCCGGGTCTTCATAAACGCGATAGGCGTTGCTCCGCTCCAATTCCTCCCGGCCATAGCCGCCGGAGAGCAGGCCGATCCCGAGCGCGCCAGCACGCCGGGCGGCCAGCATGTCCCAGATGCTGTCACCCACGACGCACGCGGTCCTCACATCCACTTTCAGCCGATCCGCCGCCTCCAGGAACAGGTCGGGGTCGGGCTTGGCGTATTTCACCTGGTCACGTGTGACGACCGGTACTTTGTCGAAATCGACGCCAAGATTTTCGATGACCGGCCGCGCGGTTTCCATGCGTCCGCTGGTGGCGATGGCCCATGGGATCTGCGCTTCGGTCAGATAGGCCAGCAACTCCTTCGCGCCGGGCAAGGGCGGAATCTTGCGTGCGCGTTTCAGATACGCTTCCGCATGCAGGCGGCGCAGCCGATTGATCCGCTCTTCGGTGATGTCGAGGCCGGTTTCTCGCAGCAGCATGTTGGTGAACAATCCGCCGCTCATTCCGATCTTGCGATGGATGCGCCAGACCGACAGTTCGATGCCTTCTTCGTCCAGCGCATCGCGCCATGCCAGAACGTGCTCGTACACGCTGTCCACCAGCGTGCCATCGAGGTCGAACAGGAAGGACGTCTGCAAGCGCGGCATCGGTCAGTACTCCGTGATTGAATTCATTTGAATTAATTGTTCCGAGACATTGTTGATACCAACCAGTCTGTATAAAAAACAATCCTACACATCCTCACACCACGGGAAACCTATAAACAGCATAGCCAAGACAGTACGCATTGGGATATGCACGTCCTACTGCGCGAACGGCCAGCAGTGGAGTATCCCTGTGCACGGCAATTCGGAAGCCATCAAGACGATGGGGCGACAGGACGCACGCGAACGGATCTTAGAGGCAGCCTATGCCTTGTTCGCTCACCAAGGCACGCGCTCGGTGGGCGTGGACGCCATTATTGAGCGGTCCGGCGTCGCCAAGATGACATTGTACCGCCATTTCAAGTCCAAACAGGACCTCGTCCTTGCATTTCTGGACCGGCGCGAAATCCTGTGGACCGAGGAATGGTTGATCCGCGAGGTCAACATGCGCGCCAGCGAGCCGAAGGACCGGTTGCTGGCGATCTTCGATGCGTACCACGACTGGTTCCAGATGGACGATTTTGAAGGCTGTGCCTTCGTTAATGTGCTGCTGGAATATCCGTCGGACAATCCACTGCATGTCGCCGCGGCCAGCCATCTTGCAAAAGTGCGCGGTTTTGTGCGCGACCTTGCGACCCAGGCGGGCATCAGGGACGTGACGGCCTTCTCTGACATCTGGCACATGCTGATGAAGGGATGCACGGTCGCCGCAGCGGAAGGCGACCGCCAGGCTGCCCTTCAGGCCAAGCGCGCCGCCCAGGTCATTCTGGACCATTGGGTCGAGGGCTAGGCTCTTCGAAGGACGCATCCAACCAGTATCACTGGGCCGGCATGGCATGCCGGCCCGCGGTGGCCGGGGGCGTACGCGCGAGCGCTATTCCTGCGGCTGATAGAACCGGAACGCCGTCACTTGACGATAGGTCTCGCCCGGCCGCAGCACGACCGGTGAGAAATGCGGGTGGTTGATCGCATCGGGAAAGCGCTGCGGCTCGAGGCACAGGCCGCGATAGGGCAGATGCGGCTCGCCCTCGTAAGCCTCGCCCGAGGGCGGTAGCCGGATACCCTCATAGAACTGGAGGCCGGGTTCGGTGGTGGAAAGATCCATCGCCAGATCCCCGCTCGGCGAGACCAGCCGCGCGGCCACCGGCAGCTGATCGGGCGTGGCGTGCTGCACCCATCCCTGGTCCAGCACGAAGTTGATGTCATAGCCCGGGCCGCCGTCCACGCGGATCGGCCGCAGTTGGCGGAAATCATAGATCGTATCCACCACGCTCGCGACCTCTCCGGTCGGGATCAGAGATCTGTCGAGCGGCGTGTAGAAGTCGGCAGCCACCATCATGCGGTGGTCGCGCACATCACTGCCCGGCTGCAGCGTGAAGTACGAATGATGCCCCAGATTGCAGACGGTCGGCGCATCGGTGGTGGCGGTCAGCACGATGGTCAGCGTGCCTGGGCGGTCGATCGCATAGGTGCAGCGTGCGGTCAGCGTGCCGGGATAGCCTTCGTCGCCATCCGGAGAAACCAGCTCCAGCGTCACCGCATTGTCGGTACTGCCGACCAGGCGCCACACGCGCTTGGAGAACCCGTTTGGTCCGCCGTGCAGATGGACATGATCGCCTTCATTCGCCGGCACCGTGTAATGCTTGCCGTCTAGCGTGAAGCCGCAGTCGATCCGGTTGATGCAGCGGCCGACGGTCGCGCCGATATAGGCGCCGCCGGTTACATAGCCGTTGAGCGACCGGAAGCCGAGCACGACGCGCCGCTTCTTGCCCCCGATCGGCACCACGAGATCGCGCAGGATCGCGCCATAGGTGATGACGGAGGCTTCCGTCCCGCAGGCGCCGCGCAACCTCATTTCCTGGACGCTCTGGTCACCGAAGCGGCCGAATTCCGAGATCGACATGTGTGATTGGTTCCGATGTGGTTCGTTCAATTTGCCCGGTCTCGATGCTTGACTCCAGACCGGTCCCCCGCCACTGATAAAGCATATAATACTACAAATACCAACCCTGGTTCTTCGGGGCATGGGAGGTTGTCGCGTGCAGGTCAAAGGCAAGCCATCGCGCACGTTTTCGCAGCGCAGCATCCATGGCCGGATCGCGCATGAGATCGGCCAGCAGATCCTGCGGGGCGACCTCGCGCCGGGCGAAGTGCTGCCCAATGAAGCCGACCTTGGCGCGGATTTCGGGGTCAGCCGGACGGTCCTGCGCGAGGCGATCAAGGTGCTGGCCGCCAAGGGACTGGTTGAATCGCGCACCAAGATCGGCACCAGGGTCAAAGCGCGTGACCAGTGGAACATGCTCGACCCCGATGTGCTCTCCTGGAGCCTTGCCTCGTACGATGCCGAGGAATACGCCCGCGCGGTATCGGAGATGCGCCGCATGCTCGAGCCGGCGGGGGCGGCCTTGGCAGCCCAGCGCGCGACACCCGAGCAGGTCGCCCGCATCCGCGCGACCTATGAAGCGATGGTGGCGGCCGGCGGGAACGACGAGGACCGTACCGATCACGATCTGCGGTTCCATCTGTCGATCCTCGAAGCGACCAACAATCCGTTCCTGGTCTCCATGGGGCACGTGATCGAGTCCGCGATCGCTTTCAACATCAAGCTGTCCACCGGATTTCCAAACCTGCGCGTCGAATCGGAGCCGCTGCACCGGATGGTGCTGGAGCGGATCGAGAAGGGCGACCCGCGCGGCTCCCAGGCGGCGATGGTCAAGCTGCTGCAGGAAGCGCAAATAGACATCGAGCGAATTCTGGCGCGCGGCCGCACCGGACGGCAGGCGCGATCTGCATCCGCCCGCCGTTTGCGGCAGGCACACAGGTAGGAGTACGGAAGATGGCTGACGGGACTGACGCCAAGAAACAACTGAGATCCAGGCACTGGTATGGAGGCGCCAACAAGGACGCCTTCATGCACCGGAGCTGGATCAAGAACCAAGGCCACCCGGACCAGATGTTCGACGGCCGGCCGGTGATCGGGATTTGCAACACCTGGTCCGACCTCAATCCGTGCAACGCGCATTTCAAGGAACTGGCGGAGGTGGTGAAGCGCGGCGTCTACGAGGCCGGCGGCTTCCCGGTTGAGTTCCCCGCAATGTCGCTCGGCGAAACGACTTTGCGCCCGACCGCCATGCTGTTCCGCAACCTTGCCAGCATGGAGGTGGAGGAATCGATCCGCGCCAACCCGATCGATGGCGTGGTGCTGCTGGTCGGCTGCGACAAGACCACGCCCGCCTTGCTGATGGGTGCGGCAAGCTGCGACCTGCCGACCATCGCGCTGAGTGGCGGGCCGATGCTGAACGGCAAGTTCCGCGGCTGCGATGTCGGGTCCGGCACGTCGGTCTGGCAGTTCAGCGAGGCGGTGAAGGCGGGCGAGATGACGCTCGCCGATTTCATGAGCGCGGAATCCGGCATGTCGCGCTCCCCCGGCCACTGCATGACCATGGGCACGGCTTCGACCATGGCCAGCATGGTGGAGAGCCTCGGCATCGGACTGCCCGAGAACGCGGCCTATCCCGCCGTTGATTCCCGCCGCAAGCGCCTCGCGCATCTGGTCGGCAACCGCGCGGTCGAGATCGTGAAGGAGGATCTCCGCATCTCCAAGGTGCTGACGCGTGAAGCGTTCCAGAATGCGATCCGCACCAACGGCGCGATCGGCGGTTCGACCAATGCCGTCGTCCATCTGCTCGCAGTCGCCGGCCGCCTCGGCCTCAACCTGACGCTCGACGACTGGGATACCTGGGGCAAGGAGGTGCCGACCATCGTCGACTTGATGCCCTCCGGCCGCTTCCTGATGGAGGATTTCTGCTACGCCGGCGGCCTGCCTGTCGTCATGAAGGCGCTGGCCGAGCACGGCCTGCTCAACAAGGACGCAATTACGATCAACGGCAAGACCGCCTGGGACAACGTCAAGGACGCGCAGAACTATAACCAGGAGGTCATCCGACCCTGGAACAATCCGCTGACCGCCCACGGCGGCATCGCGGTGCTGCGCGGCAACCTCGCGCCCAACGGCGCGATCCTGAAGCCGTCGGCGGCAACGCCGAAGCTGATGCAGCATCGCGGCCGCGCCGTCGTGTTCGAGGACATCAACGACTACAAGAAGAAGATTGCCGACCCCAACCTCGACATCGACGAGACCTGCGTGATGGTGCTGAAGAATTGCGGGCCGAAGGGCTATCCGGGCATGGCAGAGGTGGGCAACATGGGCCTGCCGCCCAAGGTGCTGAAGAAGGGCATCACCGACATGGTGCGCATCTCCGACGCGCGCATGAGCGGAACGGCCTACGGCACTGTCGTACTGCATACCTCGCCCGAGGCAGCGGCAGGCGGCCCACTTGCCCTGGTCAAGGACGGCGACATCGTCGTGCTCGACGTGCCGGCGCGCAAGCTGCATATCGAAGTCAGCGACGAGGAGTTGGCCAAGCGCCGCGCGAGTTGGAAAGCGCCCAAGCCGCCGATGGAAAGCGGCTACCAGAAACTCTATGTCGACCACGTGCTGCAGGCCGACAAGGGCGCCGACCTAGACTTCCTGGTCGGCGGCCGCGGCGCTGGCATTCCGCCGGAATCCCACTGATCGAAGGACCTATCGCCGGGGAGGGAACGCATGCCAGCGAATGATGGGCTCTACGAGATCTTCGACAAGCGCTTCCGATCGCTGATGATCGGCATCGCGCATCTCGACAAGCTGGCCGACGGCTGCATCTGGGCGGAGGGACCGGTGTGGTTCGCGGATGGCGGTTATCTCATCTGGAGCGATATTCCCAATAACCGGATGCTGCGCTGGACGCCGGAGACGGGCATCAGCGTCTATCGCGCGGACTCCAACAACAGCAATGGCAACACCCGCGACCGGCAAGGGCGCCTCGTCACGTGCGAGCATCTGACCCGGCGCGTGACCCGCACCGAGCCGGACGGGTCCATCACGGTCATCGCGGACAAATACAAAGGCAAGCGCCTCAACTCCCCGAACGACGTCGTGGTCAAGTCCGACGACAGCATCTGGTTCACCGACCCCAGCTACGGCATCATGACCGAGTTCGAGGGCAGCCGGTCGGAGCAGGAGCAGGGCGGCTGCTACGTCTATCGGGTCGATCCGGCGACCGGCGAGATCGCGACGGTGGTCGAGGATTTCGTGAAGCCGAACGGACTGGCATTCTCGCGCGACGAAAAGATTCTCTACATTGCCGACTCGGCTGCCTCGCACGATCCGAGCGCGCCGCACCATATCCGTGCCTTCGACGTGGTCGATAGGAAGAAGCTGACCAACAGCCGCGTGTTCTGCGATATCAAGACCGGCATCCCTGATGGCTTCCGCATCGACGTGAACGGCAACCTGTGGACCAGTTGCCATGCCGGCGTGGAGTGCTATGCGCCCGATGGGACCTTGCTCGGCCGGATCAATGTGCCGGAGATCGTCGCCAATGTGACCTTCGGCGGCAAGCGGCGCAATCGCCTGTTCATCGCCGCCACCACATCGCTCTATGCCATCTATGTGAACACGACCGGAGTCCAACGGCCGTGAGGAGATTGACATGAATCAGATCGTCGGCGGCACGACCATCCGCCTGCATCAGGACGACAATGTGGTGGTGGCGGCGCAGAATATCGGCGCCGGCGCGACCATCCCCGGCGAAGGCGTGGTGACTGCGAGCGCCGTCCCCTCCGGACACAAGATCGCGACCCGTGCGATTCCCGCCGGCGACTATGTCCGCAAGTATAATCAGATCATCGGCGTCGCCGTCGCCGACATCGCGCCCGGCGCGCATGTTCATGTGCAGAATTGCGCCATGAGCGACTTCGAGCGCGACTATGCCTTTTGCGCCGATGCGCGGCCGACCGACTATTTCAAGGATCGCGCGACGTTCCAGGGCATCGTGCGCGAGGACGGCCGGGTCGCCACCCGCAACTACATCGGCGTGATGACCACGGTGAACTGCTCCGCCACGGTCGCAAAGCGCGTCGCCGCCGCGTTCGAGAATGGCGGGTTGGAAGACTATCCCAACGTCGATGGCGTCGTCGCGCTGGTGCATGGCACCGGGTGCGGCATGGCGACCAAGGGCGAAGGCTTCGACGTCCTGCAGCGCATCCTGTGGGGCTTCCTGCGTCACCCCAACTTCGCCGGCGTGCTGCTGATCGGCCTCGGCTGCGAGGCGGCGCAGATCCGCTTTCTTCTGGAAGCCTACGGCATCAAGGCGACCGACACCTTCCAATACATGACCATCCAGTCGACCGGCGGCACGCGCGCTACCATCGAGGAGGGTGTGAAGCGGGTGAAGGCCATGCTGCCCAAGGCCAACCAGGTGAAGCGCGAGACGCTGTCGGCCGAGCACCTGTCGCTCTGCCTGCAGTGCGGCGGCTCGGACGGATACTCGGGCATCACCGCCAACCCGGCGCTGGGTTTCGCCGCCGACCTGCTGGTGCGCCACGGCGGCACCGCGATCCTCAGTGAGACGCCGGAGATCTACGGGGCCGAGCACCTGCTGACCCGGCGCGCCATCGACCGCAAGATCGGCGAGAAGCTGATCGACCGCATCAAGTGGTGGGAGGATTACACCAGCAGGAACGGCGGCGAGATGAACAACAACCCGTCGCCCGGCAACAAGGATGGCGGATTGACAACGATCCTCGAGAAATCATTGGGGGCGGCGGCCAAGGGTGGAACCACCAATCTGGTCGATGTGTATGAGTACGCCGAGCCGATCAGCGCCAAGGGTTTCGTATTCATGGATTCGCCGGGTTACGACCCGGTGTCCGCGACCGGGCAGGTGGCGAGCGGCGGAAACATCATCTGCTTCACCACCGGGCGCGGCTCGGCCTTCGGCTTCAAGCCGGTGCCCAGCATCAAGCTCGCCACCAACACCGCGATGTATCAGCGCCTGTCCGAGGACATGGACATCGATTGCGGCGAAGTGCTGAGCAAAGGCGTGCCGGTGCCCGAGATGGGCCAGCGCATCTTCGACCTCATCTTGCGGGTAGCGTCGGGCGAAAAGTCGAAGAGCGAGGAACTCGGCTACGGCGATAACGAGTTTACGCCCTGGCAAATCGGCGCGACGATGTGACCATGGACCTCAACCTCTCGCTCAAGGACACGCTCCCGCATGACGGCACCGCAGGAACTCTTGTCGGCCGGGCTTGGGTGCCCGGGAATCCGGCGGGGCCTTGCGTCGTGCTCGTCAAGGCCGACGGTCTGTACGACCTGACGCAGCGATTCCCGACCCTCTCGGCGCTGCTCAACACCGCCGACCCGGCGGCGGCGGCGCGGGAGGCGGGCAAGAATGCGAAACGCATCTGTGGGCTGGAGGAGTGTCTCGCGAACTCGGCTTCCGAGCGGCGCACGGCTGGCACGCCTTATCTGCTGGCGCCTGCTGATCTGCAGTCGCTCAAGGCCTGTGGCGTTACCTTCGTGCTCTCCATGCTTGAGCGCGTGATCGAGGAGCGCGCCAAGGGCGACCCTGCCGGGGCGGAAGGTATCCGCGCCGCCATCAATGCCGAGATCGGCGGGGACCTTGCGCGCGTGAAGCCGGGTTCGGCGGAGGCCGAGCTGCTGAAGCAGGCGCTGATCCAGCGCGGCTTGTGGTCGCAATATCTTGAAGTCGGGATCGGCCCCTATGCCGAGGTCTTCACCAAGTCGCAGCCGATGTCCGGTGTCGGCACCGGCGCGGATATCGGCATCCATCCCGATTCCACCTGGAACAACCCGGAGCCGGAAGTCGTTCTGGCCGTCAACGCGAGCGGAACCATCGTCGGAGCAACGCTTGGTAATGATGTGAACTTACGGGATTTTGAAGGCCGCAGCGCGCTCTTGCTGGGGCGGTCGAAAGACAACAACGCATCCTGCGCCCTCGGCCCGTTCATCCGGCTGTGCGACGACACCTTCGGCCTCGACGACATGCGGAAGATGGTGATCACGGTGCGGGTCGACGGGCCGGATCAGTTCGTGCTGGAGGATTCCTCCTCGATGGCGCAGATCAGCCGCGACATCACTGACCTCGCGTCGCAGACTCTCAGCAAGAACCATCAATACCCGGACGGCTTCATGCTGTTCTGCGGCACCATGTTCGCGCCGATCAAGGATCGCGAGGCGCCCGGCCAGGGCTTTACCCACAAGGTCGGCGATATCGTGACCATCGCGACGCCGAAGCTCGGCGCGCTGGTCAACCGGGTCAGGCATTGCGGCGACATAGCGCCCTGGACCTTTGGGACCGGGGCCCTGATGGCGAATCTCGCCAAGCGCGGATTGTTGGCATAGAGGGCGAAATGAGCGGGCGTCTGGACGGCAAGCAGATTCTGATCACGGCGGCGGCGCAGGGCATCGGGCGGGCCACGGCGGAGATGTTCGCGCGCGAGGGCGGGACCGTGATCGCGACCGATATCAACATGGACGCTCTCGGCACACTCAAAGGCGCGAACCTGACAACGCGCCGGCTCGACGTGCTGGACCCCACAGCGATCATCGCAGCGGAGAAGGAGATCGGCGCCATCGACGTGCTGGTCAATTGCGCCGGATTCGTCCATCACGGGTCGATCCTGGAGTGCGAGGAGAAGGATTTCGACTTCTCCACCAATCTCAACGTGCGGGCAACGTATCGCATGATCCGCGCTTTCCTGCCGGGCATGCTGGCGCGCCAGAAGGGTGCGATCGTCAATGTCTCGTCGATCGCCTCCTCGATTATCGGCGTGCCCAACCGCTTCATCTACGGCGTCACCAAGGCCGCGCTGATCGGCCTTACCAAGTCCATTGCGGTCGAATTCGTGACCAAGGGCATCCGCTGCAACGCGATCTGCCCGGGGACAGTGGAGACCCCTTCGCTCGGCGAACGCATCAAGGCGCTGGGCAACGAGGAAGAGGCCCGCAAGGCCTTCATCGCGCGCCAGCCGATGGGTAGGCTCGGCAAGGCGGAGGAGATCGCCGCGCTGGCCCTCTACTTGGCGTCGGACGAATCCGGCTTTGTGACCGGACAGGAATTCATCATCGACGGCGGCTGGACCGCCGCCTGATATTCAGTGGGAGGTGACGATATGGCGAAACCGGAGCGCATAGGATTGATCGGCGTCGGCCTGATGGGTCACGGCATCGGCAAGAACATCCTGGCCAAAGGCTATGCACTCTCTGTCCTTGCGCATCGCAACCGCGCTCCGGTCGAGGATCTGGTCGCCAAGGGCGCCAAGGAGTTGAAGAGCCCTCGCGACATCGCTTCCGGCAGCGACCTCGTGATCACCGTGGTCGCCAATTCCAACCAGCTCGAGGACATCGTCTTCCGAGAGGACGGCCTTCTGGCGGGGACGCACAAGGGCATGATCATGGGCGATTGCACCACCGCGATGCCGGATTCGACGCTCAAGATCGCCGCGGCCGTCAAGGGCAAGGGCGGCCGTTTCGTCGACATCCCGATGAGCCGCACGCCCAAGGAGGCGGAAGCGGGCAAGCTCGCTTTGATGACCGGCGGCGATCCCGCGACGCTGGCGGAGATCCGCCCCGTGCTCGAGTGCTTCGCCGACCTCATCGTTCATTGCGGGGATGTTTCCGCCGGCCACCGCGTCAAGCTGGTCAACAACATGCTGAGCCTCGGCTATGGCATCGTGACGGCCGAAGCGCTGCTCGCCGCCAAGAAGGGCGGCATCGACCTCAAAGCCCTGCGCGAGGTAGTGAGCGGCGGCGGCGCCAACAGCATCATGTTCCAGCGCCTCGCCGCCTACGCGATCGAAAACGACAACACGCAGCTCCGCTTCGCGATCGCCAACGCGATGAAGGATGTGCGCTACTTCACCCATATGTGCGAGAGCCTGGGAGCGGCGACACCGGTGGCGCAGGCCGTGCACCAAGCCTACGCGATGGCCACGAACATGGGCCTCGGCGAGCAATACGTGCCGACCATGGTCGACGTGCTGGCCAAGTGGAACGAGAAGAAAGGCTAGGGGGTCTAGCCGACTGCGCGCATGGGGGATCGGGTGCTCAGCGACCGCTCGGAATCTCGGCGCAAGTCGCGATACAGAGCGGCCGATGTTGCGGCAAGGTCCGAATCCACGCCAGGAACAGCCTTGTCTTCCGCACGCGAGAAAGTCGTGTCGGCGCGATCCGTGGCTTCTGCGACATCAAGCAAATCAAGGACCCGGTTCCACAACGCAGGATCAGAGCAGATGTCCTCATAGCCGAGGAAGATGGCGTTTGTCGGCCTGCTGCCGCACAGCCACCCATAGGTTCTGATCCACGCTTCGAGCCAATAGTTGATGTCATTCGCCTGGTAGGACGAGGGTTTGAAATTCGTGTCGGCCTCGAACCGGAACGGCTTGTGCTCCAAGCCGAACTCATGGTGCGCCAGCCACGTCATGTAGGAGCGCGCGAAACGATCTTCTGCCTGGAGGTGGGAGAACTTGCGATGCTGGATGAGCAGCGAGTTGGCGTGCTGGATAGGATCACGGAACGGGATCAGGATGAAGGAATCCGGGAAAGCCGCCCTGAGTGCCGGCAGGCGAAGGATGTTGTTGTTGTTCTTTGATAGGTAGCGCAGCGCGGTGCCCCCCTCCATGCGGCAGTGAAGGATGCAAGAGACATACTGGCGGAACTTTTCGATCAGTTCGTCATCGACGCGGTGCGTACGGAGATAGTCGCCAGCGATATAGTCCTCGCCGGCGAAGACCCGCCAGAACACTTCGTCGAGCGCTTCCGGGCTGTCGGCGTCTACCAGCAGCCTGTCGCCGTGCGCACGCTCCACGGCCTCGATCTCCCGGCGCGAGAAGGCGGAGATTCGCTCCCACAAATTGGGGCACAAAACGAACGGCATGTCGCGATAGGTCAAGGAGCGGAACATGCGGGTTGCGTGAAGCCTGCGCATGATGATCGTGGTTCCCGCGCGCGCCAGGCCGGAAACGAAAACATGGCGCCCGCCGCCTTCGGTTCCGGCCCCCCGTGACAGGAGGAGATTGAGATCGAATGCCATTTCAGCGATGGCCGGCGACCCCAAGGCCAGATGATGCAGCGCGCGTTCAATGGCGTTGTAGGTATGACCTTGCATGCGTTCTCACTGTCAAATACAGCACAGCCGCTACCGAGGCAGCGACGATTCCCGCAACGCTCATGGCGAAGTCCCAGAGCGGAGGATCAACCAGGCTCAACAACCCGACGATGCCGATGAATACGGCTACGATGCAGAAGATCGACCCGCCGATGCAGACCGACGACGTCAGCGAACGTCTGGCCAGCTTCAGCAATGCCTTCTCTTTCCAATGATCCGAAACCCGTTCGTTGCGGATTGTCCGTATCGCGCGGGGGAGGATACCGGCGAAGCGCGCCGTCATCGCCTTGAACGGCAGATGCGACGCCAGCTCGGTCACCACGACAGTGGCGACCAGCAAAAGGACTATTGCCGCGATCAATTGTGACGACCGCTGGCCGTCGTCTTGCCTTTGCGCGGACCTCGTCTGAGCAGCCGCTTGATCGGATACCAGACCACCGCGAACACGGACAATGCGATCGCAGTCAGGATCCCGATCACGGTGGCGATCATGCCGGCACCAACGCCCGGTCCGATATAGGCAACCGCTGGTTGGGCAAGGACGATCAGGATTATGGCTGCTGTCAGTTTTCGCCACATCGGAATGCTCCTGGCTTCACAGAATCCTCGGGAAGGAAGGTGGCGGAGGAGAGGATGGTGAACATCTGATCGCCACCTCCCATCCGGTTGTAGAACTCCAACGCAACGTCACCGTTCTGTGACAACTCGATGACGCGGCCCTGCTCGGTGCTGGTGATCAGCCAGCCGCCCCCCGGAAGTGGCTGGTGGCTTCCCCGTCGGCGAGAATAAAGGTCGAGATTCCGGCCATCGACGGGCAATGTCGTCGCGAAAGTCGCTGGATCGATCTCCGTGATCTCGCTGTACTCGCGCGTCATGCGGTTGTTGAATGCTGAGATCCGGCCATTGGCGCTCCAATCCGGATCGTGCTGCCGGATGGTGGCACCCATGCGCCACCATTTGACCGCGAGGCTTGCCGGATCCATGACGAAGATCAGGTTGACCTCTCGCGCGCTGACGAGCAGGTCGCCGGCGGCGAACATCGGGAAGCGGTCGGCCAGCAGGCGTGGCAGCGGGTCGACATCGTTCAGATGGATCGGGTCGGTCATCCACCGACCCAGAGTGCGCCTGGCATTCAGCGGCTCGTCGCCCTGATTGAGTCGCCTCAACTCGAGCAGGTCGATGTTCGGATTAGCGGCGATGATCGCGGCGACGGAGATTTCCTTCAGGATCCGGCCGTCCGCCGTCGCGACCTGAACGATCTTGGTGTCCTTGGCGACGTCGCCGCTGTACCGGGCGGCATCGGCGCGCTCGTCGATCCGAAGCGCCCAGACCGACTGCTCGGAATCGTCCAGCGTCACCGTATGATTGTACTTGCCGGGAATGGCCCACATGGTGAGGCCGCATCGGTCTTTCCGATGCAGCGAAGCGCCATTGTCGAACGAATAGATCACGGAGCCGTCGGCCAGGACGCTGAGGCCGTGCGGCATTTTCCGCAATGGTGCGTCGTAGTCGGCGTCGATCGCGGCGTCCTCGACCAGCGGCCAGTAGTGAACGATCTCGAGATCGGGAGACAGCAGGACAGCCGCTGTCTGAAGCGTTCCATGGATGCGAAGCACCCCTGCGATCACGCGCCACCCGCGTTGCGGCGTGCCGGGACCGCGGTGGACAAGCAGACCCTCGCCGACACCCGCGAGCCTGGATTTGACGGGGGAAAGCTCCGATGGCAGATGCTGGGGCGGGGTCGCGCGAATGACACTATAGTCAGGCGTGTTGGACAGCCGGCGTCCGATCTCGAGAAAGACCTTCTTCACCGTGGTTGGGAAGGATGCGACCTCCAAGGCGGCAAGCGCTATGGGCCGCTCATCCTGGAGGTAGAGCGAACGCTTCACGAACCACGCGAACGCGACCGAAAACAGGACGAGAATCAGTACGATCGCAGCAACCAGCCAAAGCGGGACCACCCTGCCTAGAATCCGGTCGAGGGCAGAAGACGGAGGACGCGGGTGAATTGCCGACCAACGCACGTCAGCTCTCCCCTGGCGAGCCGCTCATCCGCCCCGTTTCGGATTGCGACTCTCGGTTCTATGCAATGTGCCAACGCCCTCGAACTTTGAGGCGAGGATATCGCATATGAGATGCAGCGGTAACCCCGAAACCGTGTAACCGAAATGTCATAGCGTCCATCGACCTGAGGGCTCGGCGGGGCACTGTCTTGGTTCCACGGTTCGCTCGTGCGCGGTCGTTCTTGCGCACCCCCGCAGTGGGCCGGCAACGTGCGCTACTGGATGAGCACAAGACACGTGGCTATCGCTGAGCCTCGCCACATTCCAAGATCCCTGGATCGACACTGTCCTCGGGAAAGAAGAGCGATGCGGAGAGCATGCTGCAGACCTGCGAGCCGTCGGTAAGCTGGTTCTGAAAGTCCAACGCAATTGCGCCATCTGCCGCGACTTCGAGGATCCGGCCCTGTTGCGTGCTCGAGATCAGCCAGCCGCCGTTCGGAAGCCGCTGATGGCTGCCGCGGTGGCGCGAATAGAAGTCCGTGCTGCGCCCGTCCACTACCACGCTTCTGGCAAGCGTGACGGGATCGATCTCGATGATCGTGCTGTAGCCGCGCGCCATCCGATTGTTGAACGCCGAGATTCGACCATCCCTGTTCCAATCGGCGTCGTGCTGCCGGATGGTCGCTCCAACCACCCACCACTTGATCGCGAGGCTGCTGGGGTCCATGACAAAGATGAGATTGAGCTCTCGTGCGCTGATGAGCAGATCGCCTGGGGAGAACATGGGATAGCGATCGGCAAGGCTCCGGGGCAGGGGCTCGATGTCGTTCAGATGCACGGGGTCGTGCATCCATTGGCCAAGCTCCACTCGCGGGTTGCCCAGCTTGTCAGGCGTGTGCAGCCGCCTCAGCTCCAGAATGTCGATGTCCGGATTGGCTGCGATGATGTCGGCCACGGAGATGTCCTTCACGATCTTGCCGTCGGAAGTGGCGACCTGCATGAGATGCATCCTCCTTGCGCGGTCGCCGGTCCGCTCGTCCCGGTGCGTCCACACCGTGCTTTCCGTGTCGTCCAAGGTCACGCTGTGGTGATACTTGCCTGGAAGTGCCCATATCGTGCGGCCGCAGACGTCTTTCTTGTGGAGCGAGTTCCCGTTGTCGAAGGTGTAGATCACGGATCCGTCGCTAAGCATGGCGAGGCCGTGGGGCATCTTCCGCAATGGGGGCGTGTAGCTCATTCCGATCTCAGCGTCTTCGATCAACGGCCAGTAGTGGACGATCTCCAAATCCGGAGACAACAGCACTGCCGCAGTCTGAAGCGATCCATGGATTTGGATCGCGCCGGCAATGATCCGCCACCCGCGCGCCGGCGTCGCCGGTCCGCGGCGCACGAGGAGACCTTCGCCGATGCCCACGAGCCTGGACCTGACGGAGTGAAACTCCGCCCATGCCTGCTTGGGAGGATAGGCCCTGACGGCATCATAATCCGGTTCTCCGGAGGCAGTCCGGGCGATCTCCTTGAACACCGCTTTTGCGTCGCGCGGGAAAGACGCGACCGCCAACGCCGCCTGCGCGAGCGGGCGCTCGTCGTTCATCGAGACAGATCGCATCACGAACCATCCAAATGAGACCATCGCCACGGCGAACAGCAGTACTAGGGCTGCAACCGCCCAAAGTGGAACGCTTCTGGCGAGAATCCGCTCAAGAGCGGAAGGCGACGCTTCGGAGTGTTGGGCCATCCACCGCACACGAATTCTTCCCTTCGAAAGATCCGTGACCAGGTCACAAGCTCGTATGAACTCGCCAAATGGGCCCTCGCGAGGCCGGAATGATATCGAATCAGGATTGCGACGGTAAGCGGAAAGTCTGTACCAGAAATGTCATAGTTGCGTCGGTGATTGCGCACCGTCACTTTGGCTTCACGATCCACTCGTGCGCGGGGTCGTTCTTGAACACCCATTTGCGGTTCGGGCCGGCCATCACGTTGAGGTAGTAGAGATCGTAGCCATGCGGCGCGCCAACCGGGTGATAGCCGCGCGGCACCATCACGCAATCGCCGTCCTCGACCGCCATGGTCTCATCGATCGAGCGGTCGTCGGTGTAGACCCGCTGGAATGCGAAGCCTTGCGGGGGATTGAGGCGATGATAGTAGGTCTCCTCCAGGAAGCTCTCTTCCGGCAGCGCGTCTCGATCGTGCTTGTGGGGTGGATAGGACGACCAGTTGCCGCCCGGCGTCACCACTTCCACGACCAGCAGGCTCTCCGCCGCCGCATTATCCGGCAGGATGTTGTAGACAAGGCGGCGGTTCGTGCCTTTGCCGCGCTCCTCGAAGCCGACTTCCTCCGGCGGAATGATGCGCGCCGGAAACTTCTTGCCGCCGGGTGCCGTGCAGATGCCGACTTCGATGTCGGTCGTCGCCTTCAGCACGCAGCGCGCCTCGGAGGGCAGATAGATCGACCAACCCGGACCTTCGAATACGCTCTTGCGCCCGCCGATCTCGACCGGCGCCTTGCCGTCGATGCTGGCCGTCGCCTTGCCCGACAACAGCACCAGGCAGGTTTCCTTGCCGGCGATCTTCCAGTCGAGTTCCTGTCCGGTAGCACGGCGATAGACCTGGAAGCCGACATACTTCCAGCCGGCACTCTCCGGCGTCACCGACAGTGCCAAGCCATCGGCACCCGGCTTCTTCGCTTTGACCAGCAGGTTCGCCATCTTGAGTCTCCTTACGCCAATTTGGCGTCCCGGGCGTAGCGCTTCAAGTTCGCGCAGCCCATGGTGGCGTATTTCAGCGGGTTGGCTTTTTCCGGGTCCTGCTCCGCCTCGACCACCAGCCAGCCGGAATAGCCGGGTATTTCATTGAGCACGGCCGGAAAGTTCACCATCCCGTCGCCGGGCACCGTGAAGCAGCCCTCGACGACGGCGTCGAGGAAGCTCCAATCCCTGGCGCGCGCCGTCGCCAGGACATCCTTGCGCACGTCCTTACAGTGCACGTGGGCGATGCGCGTGCGGTATTTCTTCGCCAGCGCCACCGGGTCCGCGCCGCCGAAGGTGGCGTGGCCGGTATCCAGCAACAGCTTCACGGCGCTCCCAGTTGAGTCCATGAAAGCGTCGATATCCTCGCCGCTCTGCACCACTGTACCCATGTGGTGGTGATAGGCGAGGGCGACACCTTCCTTGGCCACCGCCTCGGCGACTTCAGTGACGCGCTGGCCGAACTCGCGCCAATCCGCGGCCTTCAGCGTGGGGCGCGCGCTCAGCTTCCTGCCGCGGTCGCCGTGGATCGCATTCGAGGTCTCGGCGAAGATGAGGACCTTGGAACCGAGCGCTTTCAACAGGTCGAGATGCGCGCGCAGATGTTTCAACTCTTCCTTGGCGTCGCGCAGGAGCAACTCGCACGAATACCAGCCCGAGACGAGATCGAGGCCATGGGCCGACAGCACGGCTTTCAACGCCTTGGCTTCGCGTGGAAACTTGTGGCCCAGCTCGATGCCCTCATAACCGGCCTGCTTGGCTTCCTTGAGGCAGGTCTCGAGCGGCGTATTGCCGCCGAGCTCGCGCAAATCGTCATTCGACCAGCCAATCGGGTTGACGCCGAAACGTACGCTCATGTCTTGTTCAATCTCCAACGCGCTGCAATGTTGTGGATTTCTCGTAGGCCTTGCGGGCGGCGCGCACCTTCGGGCGCTCCGACACTTCCGGGACGGCCACATCCCACCAGAAGCCGCCGGCCTCGGTGGTCTTGTAGGGATCGGTCTCGATCACGATGACGGAGGTACGGCCGGCCTTGCGCGCGCGACCCATCGCCGCTTCCAGCTCGGCCGTGTTCGCGGCCTTCTCGGCAACCGCGCCCATGCTCCTGGCGTGCGCCGCGAAGTCGATCTCCGGCAAGGTCTCGTGCCTGGCGTGCTGGAGCAGGTTGTTGAAGCTCTCGCCGCCGGTCGCGCGCTGCAGCCGATTGATGCAGCCGAAGCCGCGATTGTCGAGCAGGACGATGATGAGCTTCTGCCCCATCATCACCGAAGTCGCAATCTCCGAATTCATCATCAGGTAGGAGCCGTCGCCGACCATCACAACGACTTCGCAATCCGGCTTCGCCATCTTGACGCCGAGCCCGCCGGCGATCTCGTACCCCATGCAGGAAAAGCCGTATTCCAGGTGATAGCCGCCCGGCGCGCCCGATTGCCACAGCTTGTGCAACTCGCCCGGCAGCCCGCCCGACGCGCACACCACGATGTCGCTGGGCTTGCCCGCGCGCTGCACCGCGCCGATCACCTGTCCGTCGGACGGCAATCCGCGATTGGGCGCCGCGGTCGCCGCCGCGTGCTCGGCCGTCCAGGTCTTGCGCACTGCGCTGGCTTGTTTCTGCCAGGCTCCGGGCGCAGACCAATCGCCCAGCGCCTTGTCGATCGCGGCGATGCCGGCGCGTGCGTCGGTCACCAGCGGGATGCCACCATGCTTGCCGGCATCGAAGACCTGGGTGTTGAGGTTGATGATCTTGCGATCGGGATTGCGGAACAAAGCGCGCGAGCCGGTCGTGAAATCCTGCAGCCTCGTGCCGATGGCGAGTACCAGGTCCGCGTCCTGCGCCAGCGCGTTGGCGGCGCTACTGCCGGTTACGCCGATCGAGCCCATGTTCTGCTTGTGCTGGATCGACAGCGCGGACTTGCCCGCTTGCGTTTCCGCGACCGGGATGCCGCGCTTCTCGGCGAAGTCCGCCAGCGCCTTCTCCGCTTCCGAATAGAGCACCCCGCCGCCCACTACGATGAACGGCTTCTTCGCGCGCTTGAGGTGCGAGATGGCGTGGGCAAGCTCGTCGCGATCCGGCTCGATACGCCGCTGTGTCCACAAGTGCGGTTCGAAGAACACCTCGGGATAGTCATAAGCCTCAGTCTGCACGTCCTGGCACATGCCGAGCGTCACCGGTCCGCACTCCGCCGGATCCGTCAACACATGGAGCGCGCGGGGCAGGGCGGTCAGGATCTGCTCCGGCCGCGTGATGCGGTCGAAATAGCGCGAGACCGGCCGGAAGCAATCGTTGGCGGAAACAGTGCCGTCGCCGAAATCCTCGATCTGCTGCAGGACCGGATCGGGCCGGCGATTGGCGAAGATATCGCCGGGCAGCAGCAGCACCGGCAACCGGTCGACGTGCGCCAGCGCGGCCGCCGTCACCATATTGGTGGCGCCCGGACCGATGGAGGTGGTGCAGGCCATCATCTGCCGCCGCCGCGCCGCCTTGGCAAAGGCGATCGCGGCATGCGCCATCGCCTGCTCGTTGTGCGCGCGGAAGGTCGGCAGCGCGTCCTGCGCGTGATACAGCGCCTCGCCCAGGCCGGCGACATTGCCGTGGCCGAAGATCGCCCACACGCCGGCAAACAGCGGCACTTCCTCGCCATCGCGTGTGCTGCGCTGACTGGCGAGATACCGCACCACGGCCTGCGCCATGGTCAGGCGGACGGTTTTCATGAAGTGGCTCCCGGTCTCGAATATGTCGACATCGATTTTATCAGGCCGCCGCCGAGTTGGCGCGCTTGGCTTTCTTCCAGGCGTCGGTGAGGCGCGAGAAGCGCCTGGCCATTTCCGCAATGGCACCGGCATCGTCCATCTTGCCGCGTAGCCAGGCATCGGCCGGTTCGGCAAAAATGGTACGCCCGACCGCAAAGCCCTTGACGATCGGGTCGCTCGCCGCCGTCTGGAAGGCCTGATCCAGCACGTCTTCGCTGGCATCGAGACCCAACAGCACGACGCCGCGGCAAAACGGATCGCGCGCGCGGATCTCGTCGCCGATATGCTGCCAGGCTGTCCGCGTGGCTTGCGGTTCCAGCTTCCACCAGTCCGGCCGGATGCCCAGATCGTACAGCCGGTGCAATGCGGTGGCGATGGTCTCGTCCGCCAACGTCCCGTGCTTGCCGGCGATGATCTCGATCAGCAGTTCTCGGCCAGCAGTGCGCGCCGCATCGTAGAGCATCAATAGTCGCTCTTCCTGCTCCAGTCGCAGCGGCTCGGGATCATTGGGATGATAGAAGCACAGGCACTTGATCACGTGCGTGACCGGCCATTCGGTGAGGTGTGAGCCGAGATCTTCGGTTTCAAAGCGCAAGGGACGCGACCCTGGCTTTTCTACCGGACGCGCAATCCAAAGGTCGTGGTCGGCGGCGCGGAACAAAGCTTCACGCCCGTAGGTCCCGTCCAGCAGCATGCCGAATCCGGGCTGCCCACCGGCGACCTTGGTAGCGGCCGCGACCGCCAGAGCCTTGAAATCCTCGATGCGCGCCCGCGGAGCGCCGGCCTTGTCAGCCAGCTCCTCCAATTGTGCGCGATGATCGATGGCCAGCGCCATCAAGGTCGGCCAGTGTCCGCGTCGTGTGGTCGACCAGTGGATGTGGTTGAGGTCGGCATCGTGGCGCAGCGCGCGATGCTTGCTGCCGTATTTCAGGAAGTATTGCAGTTCGGTCCAGGTCGGGATCTCGGGCGAACAGAGCAGGCGGGACACCGCGAAGGCGCCGCAGGCGTTCGCCCAGGTGGCGCAGGTTTCGAGCGGCTCGCCGGTCAGCCAGCCGCGCAGGAACCCGGACATGAAGGCATCGCCGGCCCCCAGCACGTTGTAGACTTCGATCGGGAAACCGCTGCCGGCGATCCCCTTGTCCAGATTGTCCGGGATCGCGTCCGGGAACACGGTGCAGCCCTTGGGACCCCGTTTCAGCACGATCGTGGCGCCGCTCCTGATGCGGATGTTGCGCAGAGCCGTCAGCACGTCCTCCGCGCCGCCGGCGATCTTCACCTCTTCCTCGGTTCCGACGATCAGGTCGCAATCCGGCAGGATCGGCTGCAGATGCTGCGACACGCGGTCGGAGGCGATGTAGCGCGACTCCCCGGCGCCGTGTCCGGCCAAGCCCCACAGGTTCGGCCGGTAATCGATATCGAACACGACCTTGGCGCCGCTCTCGCGAGCGATTTTCATCGCCTTGCGCTGCGCCGCCGCCGTGTTCGGCGTCGAGAAATGCGTGCCGGTCACCACGATGGATCGCGCGCGTTTGAAGAAGGCAGAATCGACGTCGCTTTCCTCCAGCGCCATGTCCGCGCAATCGGCGCGGTAGAAGATGAGCGGGAAGCTGTCGGAATCCCGAACGCCCAGGATGACCAGCGCGGTCAGGCGCTTCGGGTCGGTCTTGATTCCTTCGACCGCGACGCCTTCGCGCGCCATCTGCTCGCGGATGAAGCGGCCCATATGCTCGTCGCCGACGCGCGTCAGCACCGCGGACTTCAATCCGAGACGCGCCGCGCCGATCGCGATGTTGGACGGACAGCCGCCGACCGACTTGGCGAAAGTGCCCATATCCTCGAGCCGCCCGCCGATCTGCTGGCCGTAAAGATCGACCGAGGAGCGCCCGATGGTGATGACGTCAAGGTCTTGGGCCATATGGCTTTCCCGCCCAGTGACGGAGGACGTTCATTCGCCTCTCCTTCAGCGCGCCAACGAGACGCACCCGTAGTGACGCGCTGCTTGACGTTCGCGCTTGCCCTAATGAAACAAACATTCTATTTTCTGTCAATAACGGAATGAACGTATTTTGAGGGAGATACATCATGCGGATCGGGCTGTTAGGCGCAGGCCGTATCGGGCAAATACATGCGCGTTCCGCCGCCGCGCACAAGTCCGCCACACTGGCTGCCGTCACAGACGTGGACCAGAAAGCGGCGGCCGCGATTGCGGCCGAGACGGGCGCCAGCGTCGCGAAAAGCATCCCCGACATCATCGCAGACAAGACGATCGACGCGGTGCTGATCTGCACGCCGACCGACACCCACGCCGACCTGATCGAGGCGGCGGCGAAAGCCGGCAAGGCGATCTTCTGCGAAAAGCCGGTCGACCTCTCCGCCGAGCGCGTGCGCGCCTGCCTGAAGGTGGTGGCGGATACCAAGGCCAAATTGATGATTGGTTTCAATCGCCGCTTCGATCCCAGCTTCGCGACCTTGCACAAGCGCCTGATGGCGGGCGAGGTGGGCAAGCCCGAGATCGTCACCATCCTGTCGCGCGATCCGGCGCCGCCGCCGGTCTCCTACATTACGCGCTCGGGCGGTCTGTTCCGCGACATGATGATCCACGATCTCGACATGGCGCGTTTCCTGCTGGGCGAAGAGCCGGTGGAAGTCTCGGCCATGGCCGCTTGCCTGGTCGATCCCGCCATCGGGCAGGCCGGCGACATCGACACTGCGGTGGTCACGCTGAAGACCAAGACCGGCAAGCTCGCGCAGATCTCCAATTCGCGCCGCGCCACCTACGGCTACGACCAGCGCATCGAAGTCCATGGCAGCGGCGGCCTCCTGCGCGCCGACAACCAGTACGCGACAACGGTTCAGAAGGCGACCGGCGAGGGCTTCTCGTCCGATCCGGTGCTGAACTTCTTCCTGGAGCGCTACACCCCCGCCTATCGCGCAGAGATGGATGCGTTCGTCACCGCCGTGCTGGAAGGCAAACCGCTCGCGCCGACCGGCGAGGACGGTTTGAAGGCGCTGGTGCTCGCCGACGCGGCCGACGAGTCGGCGAAGAGCGGAAAGAGCGTGAAGGTGGGGTAGGCGCACCTGCGCGCGACCTGTGACGGCTGGAGCGACCCCCGATGTGGCGTTGAGAGAAGTTGACTGGG
This sequence comes from Dongiaceae bacterium, assembly GCA_041398065.1. Taxonomy (GTDB): domain Bacteria; phylum Pseudomonadota; class Alphaproteobacteria; order Dongiales; family Dongiaceae; genus Dongia_A. Next base: position 125,334 of record JAWKVL010000006.1, read on the forward strand.
CGAATCTGCACGCGGTACTCGCGCTCGATGTCGCGCCTCCGCAGCAGAGTTTTGTGGCGTCCAACGCCGTCTCGATCGCCGAGGCGCATTTCAATCCAGGTGGATGGTTCAGGGCGGTTTACGCGGACGACGTTCTCGTGGGCTTCGTCATGCTGTTCGATTCCACGGTTCCGGGCGCGATCGCGAGCGATCCGGTCGAGCCGACCGACATGGTGCTGTGGCGCTTGATGATCGATCGCCGATATCAGCGGCGCGGGCTCGGGCATCTTGCCCTGGATGCAGTGCGGGAGCACGTCACAGGCCTTGGCCGCTTCCATCGGCTGCTGACGAGCTATATGCCCGGATCGGGCGGGCCCAAGGATTTTTACCTGTCTTACGGTTTCACCGAGACCGGTCGCCTCTGGGATAACGGCACGGAAGTCGAGATCGCTTTGCAGCTATAACGCCGGTTAGCTACTCCGCCGCTCCCAGCGCCACCACCAGCGACTGCGCCAGGCACATCGAGGCGCCGAGCGAGCGGAAATCGTGGACGGCGGCGTCCTCGACGTAGAACACGACATCGCACTGTGCCGTAAGCGGACTGAGCGGCTGGTCGGTGATGCCGACCACCGGCACCTTGCGCCGGGCGGCGAAGGCGACGGTCTCCACCACGCGCGGCGTGTAGTCGGCATAGGTTATCGCGACCAGCGCGTCGCGCGGCTCCATGAGTTGCCGCTGCTCCGTATCCATGCCGCCGATGGCGTCGATCAGGTTGGCGCGCCGGCCGATCTTGCTGAGCGCGTAATAGAGATAGGCGGCGAGCGGGAATGAGCGGCGCTGCGCGACCAGATGGATCGTCTCCGCCTTGCGCAGAATCGCGACCGCGCGATCGAGGTCGCCGGCCTTGGTCTCTTCGCACAGATGCTGGAGCGCCGCGATATTGGCTTCGGCGAAGCGCGTCAGGATGGCCTGGGGCCCGTGGTCGCGCTGGCCGTGCAATTCCTCGCGCATGGCGGCGATGCGGTCCGAATAGCTCGGCCGGCTCTCGCGCAGCCGCTGCTGGAAAATGCGCTGCAGGTCGGAGAAGCCATCGAAGCCGAACGCCTTGGCGAAGCGGATCAGAGCCGAAGGCTGCACGCCGGCATGGCTTGCGATCACCGCGATGGATTCGATTGCAATCTCGTTGGGATGCTTGAGTGCGAATTCGGCGATCTGCCGCAGCCGCTTGCTGAGCGTCGGGTAGCGGGCCGAGATCTCGCGGTTGAGGCTCACCACATCCGTCGGGACTTGGGCCGCCGCGCGGCGGCTGCGCACGCCGGAAGAAGTCAGGTTCTTGCGCTTCGGCATCCCGTTCCCGTCATTTGATGGAAAGACCGCAAAATAGAATAAAAATTCCTCTTGCCTGATACAAACGAAAAATCCAAGAATTCTGCGACCCGCCGCAATCCAAGCGGCTTCGGAGCTATCAGTCATGCCGCAATCGATCGGTATCGGTGTCGTCGGCACCGGCATCATGGGCGCTGCCCATGCCATGGCATTCAAATCCGCGCCCACAATTTTCGAGACCGCACTGACTCCCACGCTCGAGGTGGTGGCGGATGTGAACTTGCCGGCCGCTCAGAGGGCGGCGCAGCGCTTCGGCTTCAAGCGCGCGGTCGGTTCGTGGCAGGAGCTGCTGGCAGATCCCGCAATCGAGCTCGTTTCGATCACCACGCCGAACGCCCTGCATCGCGAGATCGCCATCGCCGCGCTGAAGGCTGGCAAGCATGTCTATTGCGAGAAGCCGCTGGCCGGCGATCTCGCCGCCGCCGAGGAGATGGCGGCCGCCGCGCGCTCGGCCAAGGGCAAGACGCTGGTCGGCTACAACTACATGCGTTCGCCTGCGATCTGGTTCGCCAAGAAGCTGATCGCAGACGGCGTGATCGGCAAGGTGAGCTATTTCCGCGGCGTGTGCGACGAAGACTACATGGCAGACGAGGAGACGCCGTATTCCTGGCGCTGCCGGCAGGACATGGCTGGCCTCGGCGCGCTTGGCGACCTGGCATCGCATCTGGTGAGCGTCGCGCATAGTCTGATCGGCCCGGTGCGGCGGCTGGTGGCGGATACCCGCATCGTGATTGCGAAGCGGCCGGTGCCGGCCGCCGGCGACGGCACCGAGCGGCGCGACGTCAAGGTCGCGCTCAGCGGCGAGTACCGCGCGGTCGAGAACGAGGATACCGCGCACGCGCTGATGCAGTTCGACGACGGCGCGATGGGCACCATCGTCACCAGCCGCGCCCATTGGGGCCGCAAGTCGCACCTGGGATTCGAGGTGTTCGGCTCGAAAGGCTCGATCCTGTTCGATCATGAGCGGATGAACGAGCTGCAGCTCTACACCAAGGACGCGACCGACGCGCCGACCAACGGCTATCGCCTGATCCCGATCGGGCCCGAGCATCCGTTCTACGGACGGTTCTCGCCGGCCAAGGGCCATGGCATCGGCTTCAACGACCTCAAGATCATCGAGGTCGCGCATCTGCTGGAAGGAATCGCGGGCAAGGAAACGCTGCTGCCCACCATCGGCGATGCGCTGGCGATCGAAAAGGTGCTGCACGGCATCATCGCCTCCACCAAGAGCGGGAATTGGGTGGAGATCGCCTGACGGCCGCGTCTGATCTTCGGCGACGCGCCGGCTAGTCGGTCTTCTCGCTTGCAACGTGGATCGGCGGTGCTGACCCGGTCTTGCTCTCGCCGAAATAGATCGTGCGATGCGGGAACGGCATCTCGATACCGCGTTCGTCGAACTTCATCTTGAGGCGCCGGTTGAATTCGCGCCCGACATCCCACTGCCGGATCGGGCGCGTCTTCACGCGGCCGCGAACGATGACCGCGGAATCCTCGAACCGGTCGACGCCCAGGATCTCGATCGGATCGATGATGTCGTTCCCGAGGGTCGGGTCGTTGCGCAGCTCCGAATCGACTTCGCGCATGATCGCAACCACGTCGTCGGTGTTCTCGCGATAGGCCACGCCGATATCGAGCAGGTAGTAGGAGAAATCGCGCGTCATGTTGGTGACGGCATTGATGGATCCGAAGGGAATCGTGTGCACGCTCCCGGAGATGTCGCGCAGGCGCAGCGTCCGCACGGTCATGCCCTCGACCACGCCGCCGGTGCCGTCGATATTGACCACGTCGCCGATATTGATGGTGTCTTCGAACAGGATGAAGGCGCCGGTGATCACGTCCTTGACCAACGATTGCGCGCCGAAGCCGATTGCGAGGCCGGCGACGCCGGCGCCGGCGATCAATGGCGCGATGTCGATGCCGATCTCCGACAGCACGATCAGCGTCGCCATGACCGAGATCAGGATCATCAAGGCATTGCGCATCAGCGGCAGGAGCGTGCGCAGGCGGGCCGACCGGACCATGGATATCCCGGCGGCGTCGCGCCGGTTGAGGTGCGCTGTGATCAGGCCGCTCGCCACTTCCCATGCGGCGAGCGAGAGCAGGATCGCCAAGCCGATGTCGAACAGCCGGCCGAGCAGATCGCGCCCCACGTCGCTGAACAGCACGCCCGCTACGTTCAGCTGCCAGGCGGCGAGGATGACGAGCACCGCCACCGTTCGGATCGCGTAGACCAGGATGCGCCGCAGGATCGGCAGATAGCGGTTGGCGCGCTCCGCGACCAGCGGGTAATGGGCGCGCATGGCCGAGTCCGTGCCGGACATGCGGTTGAACAAACGCGGGACCCAGAACTCCCCACTGGCGACCAGTGCAATCACCACAAGCGTGATGATCGTGGCCCGCAACAGATAGACGAACCCGCCGGAAATCTCGACCGCCCACACCAGATAGGCGGCGATCAGGTAGGCGACCGCGATGATGTGCCAGATCTCGGCCAGTCGTGCCCGCACGGCGCCCGGCACCAGATGCTTGCCGTTGGTCTCACCCTCTCGCGGCGTGTGCCGGATGGCACTGGCAACGGTCTCCCGGTTCTGCAGCACCAGGACGATGAGCAGGGCGGTGATGAGCAGGCCCACCAGCTTGACGGCGATGATGAAGCCAACCGCCGGCAATCCGAGCACCAAGGCGGTCTGCAGCAGGACGTAGCTCCACACGATGATCAGGATGAGGCGGCGCGACCAGATATAGAGATAGGCTGCCGCGCCGTCTTTCATGGGAATCAGACGAAGTTGCGGCAGCAGTGGACTGAACAGCCAGCGCGCCACGACCATGGCCGCCATCGACGCGGCGACCGCATAAAGAACGCCGAGCAAGGCCAGGCGCGCGCGCTCCGGCGGATCGATCCAGCCCAGGCAGAGCATCCCGATCAGCGAGAAGGCCACCACCGGAACGAAATCGACCACCAGCCGCGCGATCGAGAAGCGAATGCGCCGGAACACCGAATCCGTCACGCGGCCGGCCAGCCTGCGCCGCAGCCCGGCAAGCGCACGATCGATGAGATAGGCCACGACCAGACCGCCGCCCACGCTGATCGCGGCGGCGACGATGATCTGGATCCAGAGGTCGCGCAGGGTGGGATCGGCCGCTTGCTGGTTGAGCCACGTCCATAGGCGGCTGGACTGTCCGAACGCTCCCTGCAGTTGGTTCAGGGAGTCCTTCACCCTGGCATAGGCAGACGAGAAGCCTTCGAGCAAGTCGGCGCCGAAGCCGCGTTTTTCGACAACCTCCGGCTGCTGCTGTTGAACGGCCAGAAGGGTCTCGATCTGTTTTTCGAGCGCCGCTCTCTGTTCGGGGTCTCGCAGCGTGTCGAGGAGATGTTGCAGATCCTCCCGATCGGTAGGCAGCGACTGGTCGGCTTGCGTCGCCTCCGAAGCGGTCGTTGCCGATGCCGATTGCGCCTCGGCCTTCAGAGTGGTCAGGCCGGCGGTCATTGCCAGGACCGCAAGAAATGCAATAAGCCGGGAGACTCGCAAGAGGATCATGCGCTCCAAACCCCTCATGTTTGCTATGTCAGGCAGATCGCTGGCCACGGCCGAGGCAGCGAACCGACCTCGTTGCGATTGCCGTTGACGAATCCGGAACCGACGCCGGAAACGCTGCAGCAACCCGACATATAACACGGCTGCGGACAAATGGGTTGCGGCTTTTGAAACGGGTCATTTAGTATATTAAGCCATTGGGAGATTTCATCTTGCGCAATCTCGGAAAAACCGCTCTGCGCGTCACCGAGCTTGGGTTCGGCGGTGCGCCGCTGGGCAACTTGTTCGCCGTCGTGACCGAGGCCGATGCCCAGGCCAGCCTCGCGGCGGCGTGGGATAGCGGTTGCCGTTTCTTCGATACTGCGCCCTTGTACGGCTATGGGCTCAGCGAGCGACGCGTCGGGGATGCATTGCGCGAGGAGCCGCGTGACCAGTACGTGCTTTCGAGCAAGGTCGGGCGGCTGATTCGTCCGGGCGCCGAGGGCCGCGGCGGCGGCACCGATTTTCAGTCGCCGATGCCTTTCTTCGCAAAGTTCGACTATTCCTATGACGCCACCATGCGCTCGATCGAGGACTCCTTGCAGCGCCTCGGGATTGAGCGCATCGATGTCGCCTTGATCCACGATGTCGGCCGCGATTGGCACGGCGACCAGCAGCCGGCGATGATGCGACAGGCAATGTCTGGTGCGGCCAAGGCTCTGATGGAGCTCAAGGCCAATGGTCAGATCGGCGCCATCGGCCTTGGCGTCAATGAGGTGGAGCCATGCGAGCAGGCAATGCAGGAGGCGGACTTCGATTGCTTCCTGCTGGCCGGCCGCTACACGCTGCTGGAGCAGGCGCCGCTCGATCGGTTCTTTCCCGCCTGCCAGAAGCGGAACATCTCGATCATCATCGGCGGGCCGTTCAACTCCGGTCTGCTGGCGCGTCTCGGGCAGCCGGATGCGACCTACAATTACGGCGCAGTGCCGCCGGAGATCGCCAAGCGCGCGGCTGCTTTGCATGAGGCGTGCACGCGCCACAATGTGCCGCTGCCAGCTGCGGCGGTGCAGTTCCCGCTCGCCCATCCGGTGGTGGCGGCGGTTATTCCGGGCGCCCGCAACGCGGCGGAAGTGAAGAGCCACTGGCAATGGGCGCGCCTGAAGATCCCTTCGGCCTTGTGGGAAGATTTGCGCACGCAGGGCCTGCTGCATAAGGAAGCGCCGGTGCCGCAAGGGCCGGTCCTCTAACGACACGGTACGATTTAGTTTCGGTGTGTTTGGGAGAATGACGTGAAACTGTTGCGCTACGGCCCGAAAGGGCAGGAGAAGCCGGGCCTTGTGGGCAAGGATGGCAAGATCAGGGACCTGAGCGGAAAGGTCGCCGACATCGCCGGCGATGTCCTGCTGCCGGACTCACTGAAGAAACTCGCCGCGCTCGATCCGAATACATTGCCGCTGGCCGCAGGCGATCCGCGCATAGGGCCCTGCGTCGGCAATATCGGCAAGTTCATTTGCATCGGTCTCAACTATGCCGACCATGCGGCGGAATCCGGCGCGCCGATCCCGAAGGAGCCGATCGTCTTCATGAAGGCGACCAGCGCGGTCTGCGGTCCCAATGACGATGTCGAGATTCCCCGCGGTTCGCAGAAGACCGATTGGGAAGTCGAGCTGGGCATCGTAATCGGCAGGCCGGCCAAATACGTGCCGGAGAATACGGTGATGGATCACGTTGCCGGCTATTGCGTCATCAACGACGTGTCGGAGCGCGAGTATCAGCTGGAGCGCGGCGGCGGCCAGTGGGACAAGGGCAAGGGCTGCGATACCTTCGGCCCGATCGGCCCGTGGCTGGTGACCAGGGACGAGATGCCGGACCCGCACAATCTCGCCATGTGGCTGGACGTGGATGGGCACCGCTACCAGAACGGCAACACCAAGACCATGATCTTCAACGTGCCGAAGCTGGTCTCTTATCTCAGCCATTTCATGAGTCTGCAGCCGGGCGATGTCATCTCGACCGGCACGCCGCCCGGCGTCGGGCTCGGGCAGAAACCAAATCCGATCTATCTCAAGGCCGGCCAGGTCGTGCGCCTCGGCATTGCCGGTCTCGGGGAACAGCGCCAACGCATGGTACAGGGTTGAGCGGTACAGGGGTGAGGGCCGATCACCAGGCTCTTTAGGCCGTCAAGTTGGGGTGACGGCGCAATCGGAGGAGCAGCGGATCGCTGCCACGACATCCCATGACCAGAATCACGGCCGTCACAGTCCGCGATATCCGCTTTCCGACTTCGCGCAATCTCGACGGGTCGGATGCGATGAACCCCGACCCCGACTATTCCGCGGCTTATGTCGTTCTGAAAACCGATCAGCCGGGGCTGGAAGGGCACGGGCTTACCTTCACGCTCGGTCTCGGCACGGAGCTGTGCGTGGCGGCGGCCGAAGCGCTGGCGCCGGCGGTGGTGGGTCGCGATCTCGCCGAAATCACGAACAACATGGGCAGGTTCTGGCGCGGCCTCACCGAGTTCCGCCAGCTGCGCTGGGTCGGGCCGGAAAAGGGCGTGCTGCATCTCGCGACCGCTGCGGTGGTGAACGCGGTGTGGGACCTCTGGGGCAAGGAGGCGCGAAAGCCGGTCTGGCGTCTGGTCGCCGACATGAGTCCCGAGGAATTCGTGCGCCTGATCGACTTCCGCTACGTCACCGATGCGCTGACACCGGATGAGGCGGTGGCAATCCTGCGCGCGAACCAGGGGACCAAGGACACGCGCATCGTCGAGATGGAGAAGAACGGCTATCCGGCCTACACGACCTCCGCCGGCTGGCTCGGTTATCCCGATGACAAGGTGCGGCGCCTGACGCGCGAGGCGATGCGGCAAGGTCTCGACTACATCAAGATCAAGGTCGGGCGGGACCTTGCCGACGACAAGAAGCGCTGCAAGGCGGTGCGCGACGAGATCGGCCCCGGCCGCAACCTCATGATCGACGCCAACCAGGTGTGGGACGTCGACCAGGCGATCGCATGGGTCAAGGAGCTGGCGCCCTATAAGCCGCTGTGGATCGAGGAGCCGACCTCGCCCGACGACGTGCTGGGCCACGCCGCCATCCGCAGGGCGGTGAAGCCGCTCGGGATCGGCGTAGCGACCGGCGAGATGTGCCAGAACCGCGTCATCTTCAAGCAGCTGATGCAGGCCGAGGCGATCGATTTCTGCCAGATCGATTCCTGCCGGCTCGGCGGCGTGAACGAGATCCTCGCCGTGCTGCTGATGGCAAGGAAGTTCGGCATTCCGGTCTGCCCGCACGCCGGCGGCGTCGGCCTGTGCGAATACGTGCAGCATCTCGCGCTGATCGACTACATCTGCGTTTCCGCCAGCCTCGAGCATCGCGTGGTCGAATACGTCGACCATCTGCACGAGCACTTCGTCGATCCGTGCATCGTGAGAAACGGCCGCTACATGCCGCCGACCGCGCCTGGCTATTCCATCACCATGAAGCCGGAGAGCCTGGATCGCTACGAGTTCCCCGATGGCGAGGAGTGGCGTAGCTGACGGTCCGTCGCCCCGAAAGCTTGCTGTGACGGCGCTGGAGCGGAATATCGTCGGCTCACCTGCACCGACTTTTCATGATGCTGGCCTTCCTGGTGTGGGTTCCGAGCGCCGGAGGCCGCATTGAATTGACTTCCCTGTGGCGGCGGTCATAGCGTTCCCGTTGGGTCAGCAGTGAATTGCAGTCGAGTCTCGTCGTCCGGGCGCACGCATCGTGCGACGGCGTCGATGAGCATTTCGGGAAGATTCCATGGACCCCTTGATCCTGACCATCATCATGCGCGGAATCGAGCGGCTGTTGGTCGTGCTGGCCGGCGGCCTCGCGATCTATCTCGGCTATCGCCTGTTTTGCAGCATGCCCAATGCGGAGCGCGGCTCCGGCAAGGTGGAACTGCCGGGCGGCATCTCCATCTATCTGTCGCGGGTCGGACCGGGCGTGTTCTTCTCGCTGTTCGGCGCCATCGTCATCGGCCTCTCTCTCAAGTTCGGCGTCACGATGAACGACAGCACGCAGGGCCTGGTCACGGCGGCCCTGGAAAACGCGACGCGGCCGCAGGAGCGCAGCTTCTCAGGCATCGCATCGGGGCCGACTCCGACGCTTGCTCCCGTCGAAGTGCGGCGCGCAGTCGAGCCCTATGAGAGGGATCGCGTGGTCGCTGTCGTGGCGGCCCTGAACAGAGCGGAGGCGGCGCTGCCGGCGGACATTGCGCCCACCGACCGCATCAACCTGCAATTCGCACTGCGCGACGCGCGCGAGCGCCTGCTGATCTCGGTGTGGGACCCGGCGTGGGGAGAGATTGCGGCGTTTCGCACCTGGGTCGAGGACAATGAACCGGATCCGCCGCCGGCGGCGATCTCCGAGGCCGCGCGCCTTTATCGCGACGGGCGCGTCGCGGCCAATCCATGATCAGGCCATCGTCCCTTGCGCGTGCCGTAGCCATTGCCATGTTTGGCCTGGCATTCCTGGTGTCTGCTGTGCGCGCGAGCAACATCGACAATCTCTACGACGATGCCACGCTCAAATACTGGCAAACTCGCTACTCTGAAGGACTCAACGACAATCTCAAGAATGTGATCTTTCCGCGCCTCAATGCGGATGAGCGTCAGCGTCTGACAGGGATCCGTATCGAGGTTCCGCTGAGGGTGAAGAATCAGGAGCCGTTCGCCTATTACACATCGGGGCCACCCTGGGTCGTGACGATCTCGGCCGCGTCGCTCAAGTTCTTTGAGGACTATTGCGTTGCCATCGCTTGGCTGCAGGCGCGCGGCTATGACCTCCAGACCGCCGCCGACTATGTCAGCATGCTGAAATACCGCACAGCGGCCGCCGTCGGCGGACGCTATCCGCTTCCTCTTGACGCGCTGCAGATCCCTGCCAACGCGCTCGACGACCAGCATGTCAACAACATCGCGACGCGCATTTTCGATGAAGCCATCTTCTTCGTTCTGTCGCACGAGCTGGGACATGCGCTGTACCGCCATCCGGGCTACGGTCCCAATGTGACGCGCGCCCAGGCCCGTGCCAACGAAGCGCAAGCCGATGCGTTCGCGCTGGATATGATGCAACGCGCGGAGGCCGAGCCGACGAGCATGATGTTCTGGTTCACGATGGCCGCACACATGGCTGAAGGCCGCGGCGATTTTTCAAGTGACGCTGACTACGAGAAGTTCCTGGCGGACGCGACCCACCCTCTGACGGGAGATCGGGTCGCGGCGCTGGCGGATCGCCTCGAGACATCTGCCGCTGACTTCGCGCGCGACGAAAGCGATCAGGCCGCAAGCCTAGCTCGTATTCAGTGGATCGCCGAGCAGCTTCATCAGATTGCCACGCTCCTCGAAGATCCGGGTGTCCAGGAGTTAACTGCTATGCGCGGGCGCAGCATGACGCCGGCGATGCTGGCGCCGCGCCACGCCGACGAGCTGCCGGGCACGGGCACCACCACCACCCAGACGGCCGGCCTGGCTCCGTTCCAGGGCACCTATCAGGGCGAATTCTCCGACGGCACGGCGAGCCTGCCGGTGAACACGATCCTGCGCCGCAATGGCGACCAGGTGATGGGCGAATACGTCTACGGCGCCGGGGCCGGGCAGGTGTTCGGCATCATCAAGGACGGCACGTTCTATTTCCAATGGCAGGAAGGCAACGCCACCGGTTACGGCTATTTGCAAACTCCGGACGGCGGCGAGACGGTGTCGGGGCAGTGGGGCCGCGGCAACTCCATGGATAATGGTGGAACCTGGCAGGGCAAGCGCGTCGGCCCATAGATCCTCAGCGCCGCCATCAATCACTGCGACTCACTCACCACAAGCGCGCCGTGGCCGCGTCCGCGGTATAGTAGCCTGCATATTTGCGAGTCGGCGTGCAGCTGCGGTTCGGCCGCTCAGTTCCGCGAAAGGCGAGAGATGATTGATATCCCCACGATCGAAACCGAGCGCCTCCGGCTGCGCGGCCACCGGCTGGAGGATTTCGACGCGTGCGTGGCGATGTGGGCCGATCCGGTCGTAACGCGCCATATCGGTGGCAAGCCGTTCACGCGCGAAGAGACCTGGTCGAAGATGCTGCGCTACGCCGGCCACTGGGCGCTGATGGGGTTCGGCTATTGGGCGCTGGAGGATAAGGCGACAAGGACCTTTCTCGGCGAAGCCGGCTTCGCCGAGTTCCGGCGGGATATCCATCCCCCGATCGAAGGCACGCCGGAGGTCGGCTGGGCGCTGGTCCCATCCGCGCACGGTAAGGGGCTGGCGACAGAAGCGGTGCAAGCCGCCTGCAAATGGGCCGACCAGAATTTCGCCTCGTCGCCGACAGTCTGCATGATCGACCCGGAGAACATCGCTTCCGCCTGGGTCGCCAAGAAGTGCGGCTACCAGGAGTATCTCCGCGCCAACTACAAAGAGCACCCCACGATGCTCTATCGGCGTCTCGCCGCCTGAGCGTCAGGCGGGCCTTTCTGAATCGTTGGCGGCGCCGATATCGACTGCGTCGGTGACCTCCGCCTGCTGCGGTACTAGACTTGTCCTTCGCTCATCGGCCCAGCGCGCGACCTTCACGATGTAGGTCGCCTGCTTGCCGATGGCATCCTCGCCGCCACGCTCGACGACATGCAGGCCCTCAGTTCCGATGAAGAAGGTATGCGGCCCGAAAACGGATTCGAGCTCCGCTACCGTCGGGTGATCGTCTGGAATCACCTCCGCTGACAGCTGTTCCAGCACCTGGTCGACCTGTGTCTCTTTGAGCTTCATGACCCCGATCCCTTGGCTAGGGTTAACACTTTGCCAACAAGAACCGCGGCCAGGCGTTCCGACCGAATGCCGATGAAAGGAAAAGACACCGGAAACGCTCGCCTGTCGGCGCCACCCGCAGCACCAAACTGCGGAACCAAATGAGTCTTCGGACGACCTAAATAATACTCCAATAATCAGAATACAAAATTGGCGAGAATTGTAGACATTCATCGCTTCTTAACCTTAAAAGCCGTTGTCTATAAAAAACTTCCGTGACTCTCATCTTCTTCTAGTGCCCAGATTAGTAATTTGTGTTATGGATTGACTGACACATGGGAGTGGCTGGCTCAGGAAGTTCTCTGGGCTTTCGGGGATCTACTCGGGAGAGGGCCATGTTCAGACGTCCATCCGTCGGGCCGATTGGCAGATTTGGCTTCGGACACACGCATCATCCGAAGTCAGGGAGTTGGTTCGATCCGGACCCACAAGAGGATTCGCCGGCGCCTGCGCCTGTACAGAGTGGGCCGACTGCGACGCTGAAGGTCACTTTCAATTCCGAAGAAGCCGGCTATGCCAACTCCATGGGTTGGTACAATTCGCGCACCGGCGAGGCCGGCATTCTCTTCCTTGATCTCAATGACGATGGCTGTCGCGCAAAAGTGCATGCCGGTGACTCGCAATCTCTCACCGTGCTGCAAAGCGATCTCGATGCCGGCAATATCGGCTTCTTCCTGATTCCGAACGGCGCTGCGCGCTATTCCTCGTCGCTGCTGTCCTCGGACATGAAGTTCGAAGTCGGGTCCAACGGCGTCGGTCGCATCGTCGTCGATCGGCCGTATGGCAGCGACGTGGTGCTGAACGGCAACTACGGCGACGTCCTGTTCAGCGATCAAGCCTATAACAAAGGCGGATACGACTACGTGTCGGGCACAGTTGGCACCGATGGCCAGACCAGGGCACAAAAGCTCGGCCCGCAGTCCGACGGTCCGGACGGCATCCTGGGCACGATGGCGTGGGATGACCAGATGGTGCGGTCCTGCGGCGGAGGTACCGACCGCGACTTCAATGACGTCGTGTTCACGGTCTCGGTGGATGGGGGCTCCAACCCGCCGCCGCCACCGCCGCCGCCAGTAAATGACGCGCCCACCGATATCAATCTCAGCAACGCCAGCATCAACGAGAACGTGGCGGGTGGCGTTATCGGCACGCTGTCGACGGTCGATCCCAATCAGGGCGACACGCACACCTACTCGGTCAATGACAGCCGCTTCGAAGTGGTGTCCGGGCAGCTGAAGCTGAAGAGCGGCACCAGCCTGGATCACGAGACTGAAGGCAGCGTCGTGGTGAAAGTCACGACCACCGACCAGGGCGGCCTCAGTTTCTCGGAAGATTTCGCCATCACTGTCAAAGACGTGAACGAAGCGCCGACCAACATCACGATCAGCAATCTGAAGGTAGACGAGCTCGATGATGGTGCTGTCATCGGCGCGCTGTCGACGGCCGATCCGGATGTGGGCGACACGCACACATATAAGGTCGATGACAATCGTTTCGAGATTGTCGGCAATCAACTTCAGCTAAAGGCCGGCAGCAGCCTGGACTACGAGACTGAGCCGACGGTGACGGTCAACGTGACTTCGACCGACTCTGGCGGCAGCAGCGTCACCAAGGCTTTCACCGTCAATGTAAATGATCTGAATGAGGCGCCGAGCGTCCCTGTGGATACGGACGCCACGGAGAACGCCATTCTGAAGACGGCGGCGGTCGGTACCGCGGTCGGGATCACCGCCTCGTCCGTCGATCCCGACAAGAACGATTCCGTGACATACAGCCTGTTCGACAACGCGGGCGGCATGTTCGCCATTGATTCAGCGACGGGCGTCGTAACCGTCGCGGGTGCGCTCGCCGTTGGTGAGCACACCATTACCGTCCGCGCCACGGACAAGTCCGGTGAATTCGGTCAGTCCGACTTCGTGGTCAACGTCAGCGACGTCACGGGTCAATTCGCGGTCGACGGCTATATTGCGGGCGCGACCGTTTTCGCCGACGCCAACAAGAACGGCATGCGGGATGCCGGCGAGGCATTCACGATCACCGATGCGTTCGGCGGATTCAACCTCGATTCGAACGGCGCTCCGCTGGTGACCGTCGGCGGCTTCGACGTCGCGACCGGCTTGCCATTCCAGGGCAAGCTGGTGGCACAGCCGGGATCGTCGGTGGTCACGCCACTGACCACGCTTCTGGCCGAGCTGACCGCGGCTGGCGTGCCGGACCCGAATGCCACTTTGGCAAGTGCGTTGGGTCTGACCGGAGTAACGGATTTCGGGCAGCTTGATCCGATTGCAACGGCGGATACATCCATCGACGCGTTCGCGCGCTCCAGCCAAATTCTCAACACCGTAACATTGGTGGCGAATCTGATCGTCGGCGGTAATCCGTCGGTTGGTACGCAGCAGGCAACGGCGGTGGCCTTCGCGATGCTCGCGGGGCAGGCCGCGGACGGTTCCCTCGATCTTGCGGACAGCGCGACACTCGAGCAGCTGATCAATGACACGGTCAGCCAGCTTGGTCTGGCGGCATTCGATAGCGGTCTCACCAGTGCTGCGGCCGGCATCATCGGAGCGCTGAACAGCGCAGTCGACGGCGTTGCCATCGGCGGCGGCACGACCCAGGACATGCTCGCAGGGATCAGCGCCGTGTCGATCGCCGCGCAGGGCGAGACCGCGAATGGCTTCAGGATGTCGACCCAGTTCGGCGATCCTGAAATCCTCGAAGACTACATGGGCAGCGCCCTCACCACTCTGATTGCCAATGCCTTGAGCAAGGTCGGGAGCGTGAGCTTCACCGTGACTAACGGTGTGGATGGAGACGAGACGGTTGGCCTGACCGACGGCAACGACAATTTCAACGCCCTTGGCGGCGCTGACATTGTCGACGGCAAGGGTGGCAACGACATTATTCTTGGCGGCGACGGCAACGACACGCTGTCGGGCGGGCAGGGCAATGACTGGCTAGACGGCGGAACCGGCGATGACACCCTTGACGGCGGTTCCGATGAAGACCGCCTGGTTGGCGGCGCCGGCAACGACACGCTCAACGGTGGCCTCGGTGCCGATACCTACATGCATTCCGGCATTGCCGCGGATGGTGACGACGTCGTCCATACCGGCGATAACGGCTTCGACCGCGTTGAATTCACGACAGCCGATCTTGGCGGCCTCTCCTTCCAGCGCGATGGCAACGATCTCGTGATCGGCGCCAGCCAATCTGGCGGAACTGGCTTCGACGGATCGGTGCGGATCGTCGACCACTATGCGGGATCGGCGATCGCGTACGCCATGATCGATACCGTGGACAATCTCGCCTACGGCGCCAATCCTGACTTCGCGCGGTTCTTCTTTACGACCGATCTTGCGAATGGCCTCAATAACGACGACGCCACCGAAGTTCTGCTAGGCGGCGACGGCAATGACGTCATCAACGGCAACGGCGGCTACTACGACATCATCCTCGGCGGCGCCGGCGACGACATCATCGAAGGCGGCAGCGGCAACGACCTGCTCGACGGCGGAGCCGGCATCGAC
>JAWKVL010000007.1:0-134246 GCA_041398065.1 Dongiaceae bacterium
CTGCTGTGCGATGTCGATGATGCCGCCGCCGTTCGCGCCATTGGCGCCGTTCATCCGGGCCGGCCGGTCGAACAGGATCTGGCCGGCGGAGATGCGCGCGATCTTGGGCAGGATGCCCATGATGGCCTGGGCCACCACGGACTTGCCCGACCCGGATTCGCCGACCAGCGCCACCGTCTTGCCGTGCGGCACGCGGAAATCGATCCCGCGCACCGCCTCCAGGATGCCGGTGTCGAGGTCGAATGCGATCCTCAGCCCCCGCACCGTCAACAGGTCGCCCGCTGCGTTCCCGGCTGCTGGTGCGCGGCTCAACACGTGCTGCAGTTGGGCGGACTGGTCCATCACGAGCGACCGTTCCTCATGCCGAAACGCCGATCGCGGCCAGATTGTCTGCCGTCACCCGGTCCACCATGAGCTTGTTTTCCTTGGCGGCGTATGCGGCGCGCGTTGCGATCTCTGAAAAACCCGGCAACGTGGATTCGATTGCCATCTTGGTTTCCCGCCCACGCTTTCCGGAAGCCCCCTTGGCCTTCAGGGTCAAGGTCATCCAGCCCTTTTTGCGGTTGCGAGATGTCGGGTAATAGCGCAGCGCAAGCTCGCTGAGCTCGCCCCAGCGAATAGCCCGCCTTCGGATGCCCCCGCATTCGATCCCCTCTTCCGACACCCGGAACCGCGCCAGATTTTTGGCGAGCGTCGTCATCGTGTAGATGGCGAACAAGATGGTCAATCCCACGAAAAGCCACAGCAACTGGTTATGCCATTCGTTTGTGACGAGGATCACAATGCAGATGACGATGCCCGCGATCCCTCTGGCATAGTCCCAGAGGAGGGCCGAGAGCGGGTATCTCAGCTCGGTCATTTAGCTCCCAGACTCCGGAAACAGATCAGCGGCGCTTCGCCATTGAATGTTCGGCCTTTTTGCGCACCAACCGAGTAATGCTCCCAGAAATTCCCACGTTTCTGTGTCATGGACCAGATGATGCGTCAACAGACCCGTTGGCTCGGCGGGATCGGCTTCGCCTAGACGCTTGGCCGCCAGATGCCGGACCAGCAGGTCTATGCTGGCGCCGAGCCCCAGGAATCCCCGGCTACCGTGCCAGTCGATGATGTCGGCATGCGTGTTGACCTCTATGAAACCTGCAAGGCGTCCCGGTTTTCGCGCGAGATATTTGGTTAATCCGTGATAGCCCAGCTCCGGCAATCGCGATGCATGGCCGGCATCGATCCGGTTCCAGGGCGGGGTCAGAACCGGCAGGTAGCGAGCACCGAACGCCACCGCCAGCCGCTCCTTCCCCCGTCTCAGATCCTCGGCAACCCCGTCCCAGGGCCTGGTCGCCGGAAATTCCGACTTCTTGGCGCCGGCCTGCGCGCGATTGGTGTGGTCAAAGCCATGTTGCAGGACGTTGACCGAAGCATGGCCGCTCAGCGAAACGGGCAGGCTCGCCTCCAGCCGGGCGGGGATGACCGCAAGGGACAGCGGCACGGTCGCGAGATCGAGCAGCGTGCGCAAGGCGGGCGTGTCCGCCACCGCGTCGTCGTCGCGCCACCACAGTTCGACGACGCGGCCGCGTTCCGCCCACGCGTCGCATTCGCGCGCCAACGCTTCCCAGGCGCCCGATTCCGTGGCGCTCATGTCCGCGAGTTCCAGGCGGCGATCAGGGCTTCGGCGCTCTGTTGCGCGCCGTCCAGCGCGAGGTCGAGGGCGGCCGGCGGCCGCGCCGCGTCGATCGCCGCGGCCAGCGTTCCGGCGGTCAGGAATTCAGGATCGACCATGCTCAGCACGCCGCGCTCGACCAGCATGCGCGCGCGCAACGTCTGTTCGCTCTCCCCGCCTTCGGCAAATGGAACGACCACCGCCGGGCAGCGGGTCGCGATCAGCTCCATGATGGTGTTGTAGCCGCCCTGCGAGACCGACAGCTGGCAGACCGTGAGCAGCTTGCTGAAATCGGCGCGGAACCCTTCGATCGTGATATCGGCATCGCCGGCCGCCAGCTTGTCCAGCTCCTTGCGCTCCGCCTCCGGCAGATTGGCGCCGGTGACGATGCGCCAAGGCCGGTGGCGATAGCGCGTCAGGCGCTTGGCGCGGATCGCCGCCGCCAGCAGCGGATAGCCCACCGCGCCGCCGCCGGCCGAGACCAGGATTTCGCCATCGTCCCGATCCGCGAAGGCATCGGCCGCGACCGGCCGTTCGACCACGAAACCGGTGTAGCTGATCCGATCGGCGATCTCGCTTGCCAACGGGAACGTGAGATCGAAACGAGTGAGGTGCGGATCGCCATGCACCAGCACCTGGTCGACATGTTTCTTGATGATGTCGGCGGCCTCGCGGGCGCGGTCCATGCGGCCCTTGTCCACCAGGATGTCGCGCACGGAAACCGCCACGTGCGGTTTCGGGAAGCGTTGCGCGACTTCGTCCAGCATTGGCAGCAATTCGAAACGGAACTGCCGGCGGCCGAAGGGGTACATCTCCAGCAGCACGATATCCGGTTTGGCCTCTTCCAAGGCGTCCAGCAACGCCTGCTTGCGCCGCACCTTCCAGCGTTCATCGACCTTGTTGCGGTGTTCGTCGAGCAGGTTGGTGAACTGCGCGTCGGAGGCGATGGCCGGCGGCAGCTGCACGACGCGGGCACCCGCCGGGGCGATTCCGGTGACCGGCGCGCCGCCCAGCACGAAGTCGACCCGCGCGCCGGCTTCCACCAGCGCGCGCGCGATCGCCGCCGCGCGCTTGAGGTGCCCGATCCCGAGCAGATGCTGCACGTAGAAGAAGATGCGGGGAGAGGTCATGGACGCACCACGCTGCCACACACCACACCGTCACCCCGGCCTTGAGCCGGGGTCCATCGCGCGCTCGCACGGGCCGCCGCTGCGCGAAGCTCTCGACGCGATCCGCAGGTGCGGCGGGAAAATGGATCCCGGCTCAAGGCCGGGATGACGGATGGGAAAACCGCCAAGAGCATCACCTCTCCAAACTCACATTCAGCCGTTCCACTGCTGGCGTCCCATCCGTCGCCAGATGGAAAACGTGCGCACAGCTGGGCCGCAGCTTGGCGGGCGGCTTGGCGATCATGGTCCATCCTGTCGCCAAGGCATAGAGGGCGCGGATGACAGCCTTGTGGGTTACCAGTACGGTCGGCCGCTCGAGTTCCGCCAGGCGCGCCAACAGGGGCTGGATCCGCCCCTGCACCTCACGTGGGGATTCGCCTTCCGGCGCCTTGAAGTCGAGACCCAGCGCCTCGCGCGCTTCGGCATCGCCGCTGGGATCGGCCCGCAGTTCGGACAATCTCTTCCCTTCCCAGGCGCCGAAATCCATCTCGATCAGGCGACGGTCGATGCCGATCTCCGCATCCGGAAACAGGATCGCGGCGGTCATGCGCGCGCGCTGCAAGGGACTGGAGAGCACCCGATAGCCGGCCCATTCCGGATCGATGCGCCAGCGCGCAGCGACCGCGATGCCTTCTTCGTCCAACGCCACATCGGTGCGGCCCTGCAGGCGCTGGTCGCGGTTCCACGCGGTCGGAGCATGGCGCAGCGCGACGATCAAAGTCACGGTGCGACCCCGAGCTTCGCCAGCACGCGCGTGAAGGCGGCGGACGCCGCGGTGATGTCGTGCCGCCGCTCCACCTTGCGCCGCGCGGCCCGGCCCATCGCCTCGAGGTCGTGCGTCAGGGCGCGGCGCAGAGTACGCGCAAAGGCCGCCGCGTCGCCGGGCGGCACCAGGAACCCGGTCTTGCCGTCGGCAACGATGCCGGCCACGCCGCCTGCGGCACCGGCCAGCACCGGCAATCCGCAGGCCTGCGCTTCGAGCAGCGCCATGCCGAAGGCTTCGTTGATCGCCGGCCAGACCATCAGATCGGCGGCTGAGTACAACGGCGCCAGTTGATCCGGCGCGACCCGGCCCAGGAAATGGACACCACATGGCGCGAACTTGAAGGCCGACTTGACCGCCGCCAGCGCTTCGCCGTCGCCGGCGATCAGCAGCAGCGGACGCCTTAGCCGCGCGATCTTGAGCGCATCGGCCAGCACGCGATAGGAATCAAGCTTGTCGCCGCGCCGCATCATCCCAACCGCCAGCAGCCAGGGCGGCGCGTCGTCCAGTTTCCAGTGCTGCGCCAGCAGAGCGCGCGATTCCCGATGGTCCGGCCGGGTCGGCGCGAATCTTTTCAGATCCAGGAACGGCGGCAGATCGATCAGCCGGCGCCGTTGCGTCACGCGCGCCAGGCATTCCTTGTCGCCGGGATTGAGGCAGAAGATCGCGTCCGCGCGCCGGATCGCGGCCTCGGCGCCCGCATGGTTGAATGCCCAATCGCCTTCCGCGCGCTTGGGCGCATGGCTTGCCTCCGCCACCAGGTACGGGATGTCGAGCGCATCGGCGACGCGCGGTCCGATCCAGTCCACGGCCTTGTAATAGACATGATAGGTGAAGAACGCACGCGGCCGCTGCGCCTTGGGCAGCTTGCGGGCTCGCGCGATCAGCCGGTCCGCCGCGGCAAAGCACTTGTCGCGCTTGGCGTATTGCGAAGACAGGCTTGGCACCGCGATGCGCGTCCGCAATCGGCTAGCCAGCTCGATCTCGAAGCCCGCGCGCTTGAGCGCCCGCACGATCAGCCGCCCCATGGTGCGGTCGCCCGATGGCGTCGGATGATCCGGTGCCTTGAGCGGCGCGAAGAACAGCAGACGGCTCATCGATCTTCCTTGAATCTCCGCTCGAGATCATCGATTCCGCGCTCGAGCGAGAATTGCGCGCGCACGCGCCGATAGCCGGCTTCCGCCAGACGCGCGCGGAGATCGGCGTCGCGCATCAGCCGCAACAATGCGCCAGACAGATTCTCCGGCGCGCTCGGCGGCACCAGCAATCCGGTCTCGTTCGGCACCACCAGTTCCGCAATGCCGGGAAGATTGGTGGCGACCACCGCCAGCTTCTGACTCTGCGCCTCCATCAGCACATTCGGCAACCCGTCACGGTCGCCGTCTTCCGCGATGCAACTCGCCAACACAAAGATGTCAGCAGCGCGATAGGCCTCGAGCACCTGCTCCTGCGGCGCGGAGCCCTGCCAGGTGACGAGGTCCGCAATCTGCAAGGTTTCCGCCAGGCTCTTCAGATCGTCGAGCAGCGGGCCGCCGCCGATATGATGGAAGTGCCATTGCGCTTCCCTCGGCAGCAAGGCCAGTGCCTGCAGCAGGTCGCCATAGCCCTTCTTCGGTACCGCGCGGCCGACCGACAGGATGCGGATCGGCGCCTTCGGATCGTGTGTGCGGGAAGGCGGCTCCGGGAAGCGTCCGAAATCAATCCCATGATAGACGAGATGGATCTTGTCGCGATCTGGCGGTAATGCGATCGCGCGCAGATGCTCGTAACCGTCGCGCGTACAGGTCACCAGCCAATCGAGCGTCGCAAGCTTTTCACGCTTGTCCCAGTCTGGCGAGGTCCAGATGTCCTTGGCGTGGGCCGAGCAGCTCCAGCGCATGCCGGTGATCAGGTGCGCGTAGTAGGTGGCGGAGGCCGGCGTGTGCAGGAAATGCGCGTGCAGGCGCGTCGCATCTTTCGGCAGTTCCTCGACCATCACGCAGGCCTGGCCGAAGCGGCGCGCACGGTTGGGGGTCGGATCGCGGACCAGATCCTTGATCCATTGCCGGAAAGCGCGCCAATAGCCGCGACGGAACTTCGCTTTCGTCCAGGCGCGCAGCACGCGCCACGGCTCCTGATAGAGATATTCCGGCAGGTAGCTGACCTTGGCCGCGATCTCGCGATGCACCGGGTGGACGTGCTTGTCGGTCGGAAAGCGCAGCGAGACGATGTCGATCGCGAACCCGCGCTGCTCGAGCGCGCGGATCTCCTGCGCGATGAAAGTCTCCGATAGCCTTGGATAGCCCTTGAGGATGAAGATCAGGCGGGACACCGTCGGCACATCCTCAACCGTCATCCCGGCCTTGAGCCGGGATCCATGTCACCGCTTGCGCCAAGCCCAACAATGGACCCCGGCTCAAGGGTCGTCGGCGCAGGCCGACATGCGTCGTCTGGGTGACGAATTATTGTGGATCCCATCGAACGCGCGAACGCTATTACCGTTGCTTCCGACCGGCGACGCGCAGGCGCGAGCGGCCGGCGGTGGAGCGCTCGCCACGCTCGCCGGAGCGGTTCTTGCGCACGCGTTCGACTGCCTGGTTGACCAGCCGGTTGAGGTTCTCCAGCCCATCCATCAGGCCCGGTACCACCACCTCGCTGGGCAGCGCCTGCTGCGGCAGCTGACGCAGCGCGGTCGCCATGCGCTTCCAGTCGCGTTGGCCGTCATCCTCCAGCATGGCGGAGAGACCAAGTTCTTCCGCCCGCTTCGCGCGGATATACTGTTCCATGCGCGGCTGGGTGCGCGGCACGATGACCGCGCGCTTGTTGAAGGAGAGGATCTCGCAGAACGTGTTGTAGCCGCCCATTGCCACGATCCCGATGGCGTGCGCCATCAGGTGCTCGATCTGCGCATCAAAGGTGATGGCCTCGACATTCGGCAGCTTGTTGGCGCGCTGGATGAACTCCGCCTGGCGGTCGGAATGCATGAAGGGGCCGAGCACCAGCAGCGCCGGATGGGGCAGCGCCTTGTCGTTTTCGTAGGCGCGCAGGACCCAGTCGATTACTTCCTCGCCGTCGCCGCCACCGCCGGTCGTCACCAGCAGGTACGGCGCCTCGATCTTCTGCAGAGTCCAGTGTACCGGGGTCCCCTGCGGCAGCGAGCGGTGCAGATAGCCGGTATAGGTCATCTTCCGCCGCACCGATTTCGGCAACTCGATTCCTTCCAAGGGGTCGCAGATCTGCGGCAGGCCGTAGACCCAGATGGAGTCGTAGAGATCGCGCAGGGCGGGAACCGCCTTCTTGCGTTCCCATTCGGGGATCAGGTGGACGGGGTCATCCATGATGTCGCGCAAGCCGAGCGCGAGATGCGTACCCCGCGCCTTCAACATCTTCAGCGTCTTTTCCACTTCGCCGCGCAGGCCGAGCGGCTCCTTGTCGACGATGAAGATGTCCGGGTCAAAGATATCGGCGGTGTGCTGGATGATGGAATCACGCATTGCCAGCGTCTCGTCGATGTCGATCAACAGGCTCAAGGGCGTATAGTCGCCCGAGCGCAGCTTGATGACGCCCGGGATGCGCACGAAATCGACGCGCGCCCGGAAATTGAAGCTTCCGATGATGGGCGAGCCGGTCAGGATGATGACCGACATATCCTTGTTCTGGTCGACCAGCGCATGGGCGATGGTAAGGCACCGCCTCAGATGACCCAGACCAAACGTATCGTGAGAATAGATAAGGACGCGCACGTCCTTATTCTTTGTTTCGTTATCGGACACGCGCCTTGTCCCCTAAAAGCGGTGAGCGGGCTGAGTATGGCATAGGGTCTCTGCCGAACAAAAGTATGAACCGGTTAGATGGTTGGACCGGCCGGCGCTGCCAAGTGAACTTTTCAAGATACTGATTTATCACAATATTTCGCCATTTTCGGTCGCGGCAGGCCCAAGTGCTTGCGGCCGATGAAACACACGCCACCGCGGCGACGAGCTGGGGCTGAACGCCACCGGCCACCCCGGAATTTGATCACTGTTCTCTGATCCATCAGTTGCCCCTATTGTCCCGAAACGTAATGGAATCAAGTAACCGGCGCATGCCGGTGTGGGGCGCGGGCATGGACCAAAATCTCTTTCGCTACATCTGGCGCAATAGCTGGCGGGACCAATCGATTATCCTGGTCATCGTCGTCATTGCCCAGGTGTTCTACTTCGTCTCCCTGGACCTCCCCAAGCAGATCGTTAACCAGGCCATCCAGGGCGAGGCGTTCGAGAGCGACGCGATGACGGCGCCGTTCCTGCATTTTTCGATCGGCCCCTATGACTGGCTCGGGATGCCGGAGCTGACGTTGTTTCCGGGCTTCGAACTCGAGCGGGTGCCCTATCTGGTGGCCCTGTGCTTCGCGTTCCTGTTCTTCGTGGTGATCAATGGCTGGCTGAAGCAGCTGGTCAACACGGAGAAGGGCCGCCTGGGCGAGCGCATGCTGCGCCGCATGCGCTATGAGCTGTACGACCGGGTCCTGCGTTTCCCGATCAGCCATTTCCGCAAGGTGAAACAGGCCGAAATCGCCACCATGATCAAGGACGAGGTGGAGCCGCTCGGCGGCTTCATCGGCGATGCCTATGTCACGCCGGCCTTCCTGGGCGGGCAGGCGCTGACCGCGCTCTATTTCATCATCCTGCAGGATTGGCGTCTCGGCATCGTGTCGATCGTGGTGCTCGCCGTGCAGGTCATCGTGATCCCGCTCCTGCGCCAGCGCATCCTGGAACTGGGCCGGCAGCGGCAGCTGACCGCGCGCCAGCTGGCCGGGCGCATTGCCGAAGGCGTCGACGGCACGGTCGAGATCCATTCCAACGACACCTCGAACTACGAGCGCGCCGACATCGTGAACCGGCTGGAAAAGATCTTCCTGATCCGGTTCGAGCTCTATCAGCGCAAATTCTTCGTCAAGTACCTCAACAACATGCTCTCCCAGACCACGCCGTTCCTGTTCTACCTGATCGGCGGATATCTCGCTTTGACCGGCCGGTTCGACGTGGGATCGCTGGTGGCGGTGATCGGCGCCTACAAGGACCTGCCGAGCCCGGTCAAGGAGCTGATCGACTGGCAGCAGCAGGGCCAGGACGTGCAGATCAAGTACGAGCAGGTGATCGAGCAATTCTCGCCCGACGGCATGCTGGAGCCGGAGCTGCAGATCCTGACCGACCAGGTGCCCGCAGCGCCGGCTGGCGGCCTCTCTGCCCACGCGATCGGCTATTCCGAGGAAGGCGGCGCGCGCCTGCTGGACAATGCCGCGCTGGAGATCGGGCCGGAAGATCATCTGGCGATCGTCGGCTTCACCGGCTCCGGCAAGGAGGCGCTTGGCCAGGTGCTGGCGCGGCTGATCGCGCCGACCACCGGCACGCTGCGCTGGGGCGACGCCGACATGGCGAGCCTGCCGGAAGGCGTCATCGGCCGTCACATCTCCTATGTCGGCGACGAGACTTATCTCTTCCCCCTCTCGATCCTGCAGAACGTCGTGTACGGGTTGAAGCACCGGCCGGTGGCGCAGGCCCAGTACGAAGGCCGCGCGCTGCTGCATTTCGAGCGCCGCATTTCCGAGGCCAGGCGCACCGGCAACCCGCTGCTCGACATCAATGCGCAATGGATCGACTTCGCCACCGCCGGCGTCGACGACATGGCGGGCCTCAAGAAGCGCATCACCGACTTGTTGCCGGCCGTCGAGCTCGAGGACGACCTCTATCAATTCGGCCTGCGCGGCCTGATCGATCCGGACGATGAGCCGGAGACCGCGGCCCGCTTCCTGGAAGCGCGCGCCGCCATCCATCGCCGGCTGCACGAGCCGGACGTCAACCATCTGGTCGAGCAGTTCGATCCGGCGAAATACAATCGCAACATGACGGTGGCGGAGAACCTGCTGTTCGGCACGCCGCGCGGCGCCGTGTTCGATTTCGCCGAGTTGCGCGACAACAAGGTCCTGGCGGATGTGATCGAGGCGGAGGGCCTGAAGCCGGCCTTGATCGCGATGGGCGCCAAGATCGCCGAAACCATGGTCGAACTGTTCGCGGACTTGCCGCCCGGCCATCCGTTTTTCGAGCAGTTCAGCTTCGTCTCCGCCGACGACCTGCCGCTGGTCCAGCAATTGCTGAACCGGGTGCAACGCAGCGGTCTCGACAACGCCGCGCCGGCGGACCAGCAGCGGCTGATCGCCATCACCTTCCCCTATATCGAGGCACGGCACCGCTTGGGGCTGATCGACCCGGCGCTCGAGGCGAAGATACTGGCGGCGCGGCGGCGGTTTGCCGAAACCCTTCCGGACGAATTCCGCGAGTATATCGAGTTCTACGATCCGCAGCGCTACAACGCCGCTGCCACGGTCCAGGACAACATGCTGTTCGGCCGTCTTGTCTACGGACAGGCACAAGCGGCGCAGAGAATCTACCGCCTGGTGCTTGATGTGGTCAGCGAACTCAACCTCAAGGCCGAGGTGCTGGCGGTTGGGCTGGAGCATGGCGTGGGCACCGGTGGCCGGCGCCTGAATGGCGCGCAGCGCCAGAAGGTGGCGCTGCTGCGCGCGCTAATCCGGCTGCCCAGGATCCTCATCCTCAACAACGCTCTGGCGCCGCTGGAGGCGGCGACACAGGCGCGCATCGTCAAGGCATTGCGGCAGGAGATGAAGGATCGGTGTTTCATCTTGATCGCCGACAACGCTGCCCTGTGCAGCGTGGTCGAGCGCGTGGCGGTGATGCGTGACGGGCGCGTGATCGAACAAGGTCCGCTGGAACGACTGGCACGGCCGGGAACGGCTTTGGCCGATCTCGGGATCGGCATGCAGGTCGCGGCCAGCTAGCAGAATTCAGGGCAAACGAGGCATAATTTCGGGACGGAGACGGATAGCCATGAGCATACTCGAAGACGTAGAAGCGCTGAAGCGCATGGAACTGTTCGCCAAGGTCGAGCCGGCCAAGCTGAAGCTGATGGCGTTCGCCGCCGAACGCACGCAGTTCCGCAAGGGCGAAGAGATGGTGCACCAAGGCGATCCGGCCGATGCTGCCTATATCATCCTGGAAGGCACGGCCGACGTCGTGGTCGACACGCCCGGCGGCCCGCTCAAGGTTGCCGAGGTCAGGCGCGATGCCTTCGTCGGCGAAATCGGCATCCTGTGCGACGTGCCGCGCACCGCGACCGTGGTGGCGACCCAGGATCTCACCACGCTGAAGATCACCAAGGATCTGTTCTTCCGCATGGTGACCGATTTCCCGACGATTTCGATCGAGGTCATGCGCGTTCTCGCCCAGCGTCTTGAGCACGCCAACCAGCTGCTGGCGGCGAACCGGCATTGAGCCGTCTCGATTCGTTCATTCGCCGTCTCGAAGCGCAGCGTGCCTGCCTGAACCAGGCGGCACAATTGATCGCCCATATACCCGGCAATGTGCTGGAATTCGGCCTCGGCAACGGGCGCACCTACGATCACCTGCGGGAAATTCTGCGCGGCCGTGACATCTACGTGTTCGAACGCAAGGTGGCGGCGCACCCCGATTGCATCCCGCCTGATGATCGTTTGTTCCTCGGCAATTTCCTCGACAGCCTGCCAAAGGCGATCCGGCAGCTGGGCCGCAACACCGCGCTCGCCAATCTCGACATCGGTTCGGGCGACGAGGAAGCCAGCAAGACTCTCGCCCGCGCGATGTTGCCCTTGGTGCTTCAGCTGCTGAAACCGGGCGGCATCCTGATCAGCGACCAACCGGTCGAAAGTGCGGACCTCGAGCCGCTTGCCTTGCCTCCCGGCATCAAGCCCGGCCGCTATTTCCTACAACGCCGGCGCTGATCGGTCCGGTCCGCCGCGCTATTCGATGACGTGGCCGCCGCCGATCGCCGCCAGCAGTAAAGAAGCCAGCAGGTATCCCATAATCTTGTGGAAATAGAGATAACCGCGCGCCCATTCCGTCTCCAGGTCGATTTCGTAATGGTGATGGCGCAGATGCACAATCGGCAGCAGCATGTCGAGCGAATAGACCGTGCGTTGCCACCAACTGAATTTGCGGATTTCCGGCGCCGGGTCGCGCGAGAACACCACGAACCCGATCCCAATGAAGACGAGTGTCCAACCAATCAGATATGCCGGATGCACACCGAAGCCGGTGGAATAGCGCTCGATAAACATCAGCGCTTTGGTGCCGCTGAAAGTTGGCAGGTGCTGGAACTGCAGCTTCTTGCCCTCGAAGATGATTTCGTCGGCCATTTCGCGATCGCCTGACTGCCTGAGCATCGCGGCAAGGTGCGAATAGGGCTGGGTCGAGAAGCTGCGTTGCTTGCCGAGCCAATCTTTGAGCTGATCCGCCGTGTGGGTGCAGATGGCGACGCCCTCGCGATCGGCCACGGGGTCACTACCGACCGCGGCCTCCTTGCTGGATTATTCATCGCATACGGCCGGACGCGACGCCGTCGCGCTCTTCGCCGCCGTTGCGCCGCCGAAGCGCTGATACGTGAAGCCATCGAGCTCCAGATGCTTCGGCCACACGCTGGCGACGTCGAGCAGCAGATCGGCCTGGGCGACGATACCAGTTGATCAGAGACTGCGCGGCGACTTGTGCCTTGCCGTTGCCGGAGGCGAGGCGCAACTCGGCGTCGACGTGCGTGCCAGTTACGACGCGAAGCGCCCGCCGCTGAGATCGAGCGAGCCGCCGATATGCGCAAAGCTGGCGTCGATATTCTTGATGAACGTCGTGCCGTGCGTGAATTGAGGTCGCCGCCGATGTCGACCGAATGGAAATCGGCCGACAGCGCGTCCAGCCCTATGCTGGGCAGCCAGCAGACTGGACGCTGACCGGACTGTTGCTTTGAAAGACCGGCGTTGGCGGCTCGCCCATGGTCGGCTCGCCCGCTGGCGAGCCGCCGATATGCGCGCCTTCTCCAAAGAAGCTGCCGCCTAATTTTACGCCGCCCATTTGCAGCCAGCCCTTGATGTCGGTGCCGCGGCTCATCACCAGATGACGTCCGATCTCCGCGCTGTCCAGAAACAGGCGCACGTCGAACACGGAATCCTGGAGCAGGAGGAACCCCTTGACCACGGCGCCGGTGAGATCATCGTTTCCGACATGGCTGCTGGTGATCCAAAGATCGTCGCCGATATGGGCGTCCTGCAAGTTCAGGAAAAGCGGAATTTCGGCCTTCCGAATTCCCACTTCGCCATTGATGGTCGCGCCGTTCATGCTGACGGTGCCAGCCATGAAGGCATACCGACCCGGAAAGCGTCCGCCCTGCTGGTTCGGCGCGGGGCCAGTCTGGGGCGGCGCGGCCGTGTCAGCGGGCGGCGGCGCGTTGTCGCTTGGATTCGCCAATCTTGCGTCCGTCGGCATTGCCAGCTGATCGGTTGCGCTGCCCACCGTGATTGACCCCGAAATGTGAGCACCATCGAGTATCAGGGCGCCGGGAAGGTGGTCGCCGTATCCCGCGATCACCCTTGTGTCGCTGAAGATCGCATCGCTGCCGAGGTTCGACTGGCGTAGCATGATTGCGTTGCCGACCAGCGAATGCTGAAACAGAAGAAACCCGTCGATGTGGGCGCCGGACAGGTCGACGACGCCGTCGAATGTGCTGGAGCTCAGATTGACATGCCGCTTGACTTCGACGTCCTGCAAATTGGCGTCGGACGCCGTCACGCCATCCAGCGCCAGATTTGCCCCGATGTGCGCGCCGCTCATGCTGAGGGGCACGACCGACGGCAATTCTCTCGGGTCGGGAAGCAAAGTCTCCGGTGGCGGCAGATATCTGAACCACGATCCCTGCAACGAGACGACGCTCTCGCTGCGATAGTTCTCCATGTAGAGCGGTTGCTCGAACACCACCTCGCGCAGTTCCAGAGGCTTATCGAATCTCAGCTGGGAGAGGATGATCGGTTCGTCGAAATAGGCGCTCCAGATCCGGACACCCTGATATGTGATTGCATTCACATACGCTGAATCGGACAGGATGGTTCGCAGGAAAGCCGCCCTTAGCCGGCGCTCTTGCTTGGGCCACTTTTCATAGTCCCCCGGCGATGCCGAGCCACCGTTCTTGTACGATGCGAAATCGGCGACCGCTCCCGAACAGATCCGTTCCCATGCCCAGGCCTCGGCTTCGGACCAGCTTGTATCGGCAGCCACGGGACACGGGCCGCCTCGTAGTGGTTCCGTAGCGCTGGCCATCAATGCCGGCGGGATAGCGGTCTGGGCACTCTCCTCCGCTGCGGCGCTTCCGAACTGCAGCCACAATCCCGCCAGCAAGGCGGGTCCCAACAATCCTATCCGTGCCGCCGCGCCCCGTGCGCGAGGCCGCAACGTCCCCCACCACCAGCGCATTCGCCCTCCGCGCCTGTCTGGCTGACCGGCCAAGACTATCGGCAGAATTTGACGATTGCGAGTCTGTCGCGCGCGTTGCGCCGAGGGTTCACCGAAGCGTCTTGACGAGCGCGAGCAGCCGCCCGATCTCCGTCTCGCTCAGGCCATCGATGCGCGTCGCCAGACGGTTAGCGAGTTCCGTCGCCTCGGGCGTGAGGCCCGCAGTGTCGATGGTGACGCGCGGGTCGGAAAGCTCCGCCAGTGCTTTCAGCTCGTCGACTTCTTCCCAGGCCAGATTGAAATAGGCTGCGACCTGCTGCACCAGGCCAGTCGAGGGCTTGCCACGATGCCCGTGCTCCAGCGCCGAGAGATAGGCCGAACTGACGTTCAGCGCCTTGGCGAGATCCTTGAGCTGGCACCGACGCGCCTCGCGCAGGTCGCGCAGCTTGCGGCCGAAGGGAGTCATGTCTTCTCCCTCACCCGCTTCATCAGCACATAGAGAGCGCCCTCCCCGCCATGCTGCGGTTCAGCATAGTCGAAGGCGAGCACCAGTGAGCGGAAGGCCGGCTCGTTCAGCCAGCGCGGCACCGCTTGGCGCAGAATGCCGGTCTTGGCGGTGGTCATACCCTTGCCGGTCACCACCAGCACAGTGCGCTTGCCGGCGGCGTGGGCGCGCTTGAGGAATGCGAGCAGATCATCGTGTGCGTCCTGCTGCGTGCGGCCATGCAGATCGATCTTGCCTTCGATCGGCAGCTTGCCTTTGCGAAAACGTGCGGCCTGGCGCCGGTCGATGCCATGACTCGTCCCGTGGGTCAGCGCGTGCGGCTTGGCTGGCGCAGGGGGCGCGGGCTTCGCCGGAGCAACGGCAGGCTTCGCAGACTTCGCCGTTTGCGGTTTGACGGGCGGGACCGGCGGCGTCGGTTCTTCCGATTTCACCGGCCGGCGCTTGGACTTGATCGGGCGCACCGTCTGCGCGACATGACGCCAAAGTTCCAGCTCGTCGGGCGTTACGCGCCGCTTCGCCATCGTCCTAGGATTCGTCGACCACGATGATATGCAGGCGCTTTGGCCCGTGCGCGCCCATCAGGATGGTCTGCTCGATGTCGCCGCTGCGCGATGGGCCGGTGACGAGGTTCAAGGTGCGCGGCATCTGATCGCCATATTGCGTCTTCAATCGCGCCCACAGATCCTCGTAGCTGCCGGCCAGGTCCTTGGCCTCGACCACGACGATGTGCGTCTCCGGCAGGAAATTGAGCAAGGTCGGCGACGGCGCGCCGGAGGTGAGCGCCAACGTGCCGGTCTCAGCAATTCCGGCGAAGGCGCCGGTGACCGACACCGGATGTGTCCCGTCGGTTCCGCCGCTGCTGGTCGAGAGCAGCGGTTGCGAGGCCCAGTCGATCCCCGCAATGCGCGGATCCGGCGCCAATCGCACTTCCGCCGGCAGGTTGTGCCGGCTGAGGAAGCTCTTCACCAGGGCCGGCACTTCCGCGCGCGACGCCGCCTGATCGACGCTGGCCGCCGCCTGCTGCGCCATGCGCACGAACAGCGCCTTGCGTTCCGCGCCACTCACCTGCCCGCGCTCCGGCGACGGGCCGGAGCCGGGATAGGGCTTTTCCGCGCCGCGGCCGGCGCGGATGCGGCCGAGTATCTCGTCGCGCGCACTCACTGTTTCCCCCGGTACATCGCCATGAAGGTGCGGCCCTGGGGCGCGGGCAGGTCGCGGTGGCGGGTCCAGGCCTCCGCCAGCGGCAGCGAGGAGAACCGTCCGCGCTTGCCGCCGAGCATGCCGAGCACGCCTGCGCCGATCCGCGTTACCAGCCGATAGAGCGCCGGCCGGGTCGCCAGTGCCACCCACGCCTTCAGCGCCCAGCGCGCGCGGTTGCCGTGCAGCCGGCGCTCGAACGCTTCCTCGCGCCAGGCGCGCAACATTTTCGGGATTGGGATGCGGACCGGACAGACGGATTCGCAGCGGCCGCACAGCGACGAGGCTTCCGGCAGCGGCGCGGCATGCTCGATCCCGATCAGCGCCGGCGTGGTGATGGCGCCGATCGGCCCGGCATAGACCCAGCCATAGGCGTGGCCGCCGACATTCTGATAGATCGGGCAGTGGTTGAGGCAGGCGCCGCAACGGATGCAGCGCAGCATCTCCTCGAACTCGGTGCCCAGCAGCTTGCTGCGGCCGTTATCGACCAGGACGACGTGGAACTCCTGCGGCCCGTCGATGTCGCCCGGCCGCCGCGGACCGGTCGAGAAGGTGGTGTAGGCCGACATCTCCTGCCCGGTCGCCGAGCGCGCGAGAACGCGCAGCAACAACCCGGCATCCGCAAGGCTCGGCACGATCTTCTCGATCCCCGCCAGCAGCACGATGTGGATGCGCGGCGAAGGTCTGCGTCAGGTCGCCATTGCCTTCGTTGGTCACGATCGCGGTGGACCCGGTGTTGGCGATCAGGAAGTTGGCGCCGGTGATGCCAACATCCGCCGCAGGTGAAGCGCTTGCGCAGCTTCACGCGCGCTTCGAACGAGCAGGCTCGCCGGTTCCTCCAGGTTGCGCGCGGGGTCGAGATCGGTGTGGATCTTGCGGAACGTCTCCTCGACCTGGTCCTTGGTGACGTGGACCGACGGCGCGATGATGTGGCTCGGCGGTTCGCCGCGCAGCTGGATGATGTATTCGCCGAGATCGGTCTCGACCGGTTCGATGCCGTTGGCGGCGAGGTGATCGTTGATGCCGATCTCCTCCCCCACCATGGTCTTGCCCTTGGTGACCGGTCTTGGCATCCGCGCTGCGACGGATCGAGGATGGTCTTGCGCGCTTCCGCCGGCGTGGCGCACCAGTGAACCTGTCCGCCGTTCTTGACGACATTGCCTTCGAACTCGACCGGGTATACGTCCAGCCGGCTCAGCACATGGTTCTTGAGATCACCCGCCGCGGCGTCGCGCGCAGCGCCTCCGAACTCCGGCAGCGCCGCCGCCGCCTGCCGCTTCTCGATGAACTTGGTGCGCACATGGGTCAGCGCCTGCTGCAAGGTGCGGATCGTTCAGCGCCCGCGCCGCATTGTCCTTGAAGAGGTGCGAGGTCGACTGCATCGGCTGTGCCCCTCGCCGATCGCGGGATCTGCGCCGACCGGCAGCACTTCGGCGACGTGGCGGGCCTCAACCTTGCTGCCCGTGCGCGCTCAGCTTGCCCGCGATGTTGAGCAGGCGGCCCATGTCTGCCGCCAGCACGACGTCGGCGCCGGTCGCTTCGATATTGGCGACCTTGTCCTCCACCATCCTGTTGGAATCGGCATCGGGAAACTTGACGCAGAAGGTTCCGCCGAACCCGCAACACGGCTCTGCCATTCGGCAGTTCCTTGAAGAAAAGGCCTCCCACTTTCGCGAGCAGCGCGCTCGCGCGGCTGCTGCTTCACGTTGAGCTCGCGCAACGAGGAGCGGAATCGTGACTCAGGTGACGTTGCCCGCGAATTCCGCCGTGACACCGTCCTGCGCCACGTCGCGCGGGAACTGGGTCAGCTCGTAGGTCTTGCCGGCCAGCGCCTTGGCGCGCGCGGCGAACGCGGCGTCGCCCGCCAGCAGGTCGGGATAGTGCGTCTTGATCATGCCGGCGCAGGAACCCGAGGCGCCACCACGTAGTCGAATTTTCGAACGCCGCGACCACCTGGCACGCGATCGCCAACGCGCTCCTTGTCACCGGAATTGTAGCCGGGCTGGCCGCAGCAGGTCTGCGCGTCCGGCACCACGACGGTGAACGGGCCGCTGCGCTCGATCAGCGCGATGGAAGCGAAGCCGACCACCGGCCGGTAGAGATCGACCAGGCAGGTGACGAACAGCCCGACCTGCTTGCGCGGCGCGCCGGTCATGAGCCCGCCTGCTGTAGAAGCCAGCGCTCGCCCACGCTGCGCGGCACGATCACCCAATAGGTGCCTTGCTGCCTCATCGGACCGGCCATTGCTTCCGCTTCCTCCCCCGCGCCCCAGAACAGGTCGATCCGCCCGGAGCCCTTGATCGCGCTGCCTTTATCCTGCGCCACCACCAGCCGCTGCAAGGGCGCATTTGTAACCGGCTGCGTGGTATCCAGCCAGACCGGCAGTCCCAGCGGAGTAAAGGCCGGATCGACCGCGATGGAACGCCCCGGAGTCAACGGCACGTGCAAAGCACCGACAGGCCCTTCGTTCGGGTCCGCGGCCTTTTGCTCCTTGAAGAAGACGTAGCGCGGATTGCGTTGCAGCCAGCTGTCGATTTCGTCCGGATGGGCGTTGAGGTAGGCGCGGATCGATTGCAGCGAAGCTTCTTCCTTGGTCATGAGTCCGGCATCGACCATCGCCTTGCCGATCGAGACATATTGCCGCTCGTTGGTGCCGGCGAAGCCCACGCGCACCACTTCTCCGCTGGCGAGCCGCACGCGCCCCGAACCCTGCACCTGCAGAAAGAACGCCTCGACCTTATCGCTGACCCAGAGCAGTTCGAGCTGCTTGCCGCGGAGCGCGCCCGTATCGATCTCAGCGCGATCATATCGGGTCGGATTCTTCGGCAAGCGATAGAGCGGATAGGGATGCGCGGCATCTTTGATCCGGCTGCCCTGGAGCTCCGGCTCGTAGTAGCCGGTGACCAGCGCCGGCGAGCCCGCGCCGGGATCGAGCGCGACGAACTGCGCTTCCATCACCTGGCGCAGCGCGCCGTTCGTGTCGGCGACCAGCGCCGCTTTCAGCCGCGCGATTGCAGCGCATGATTCGCGCCATTCCGCCGGCGCACCCCCGAAGTCCATTGTCTGATCCGGCGGCAGCGCCGAGATCGTGCTGCAACTGGCCAGTAGCGCCGGGTAGGCTTCGAAGCTCGCATCTTCTTGCCAGCCGGGCAGTTCGGAGAGAGCGAGCAGATGTGGCGGGGGCACCGCGGTTGATGCGCAGGCGGCGAGGAGGACGCTCGTCGCAAAGGTAAGAACGCGTAGACGTTGCCTCCGCTCTCCCGTCTTCCCGGCCTTGAGCCGGGATCCATGGTCCAGCGGCACCTGCGGCGGATACATGGAGCCCGGATCACGCCATGGAGCCTGTCCTTGGGCCGCGCGAAGCGCGGATCCGAGGGTGGATATCCGGGGTGACGGATTGTCGGGTTGATTCGCCCCTGCGCAATGCATCCGCCACCCATGCCACGGCGGCACGGGGCTTGCCAACACGCTTTGCGCTTACTGCGGGCTTTCGGTGGCGATGAGGACCCAGTTTGGGTCGCGCGCCTTGACCGAACGCGCGAAGGTCCAGATGTCGGTGATGTTGGCGACCTCGCTGGGGTCGCCGTCGACAATGCGGCCTTCCTGGTCCTTGGTCACATTGATCTGTTGCGAGACGAACTTGACCGTGACGCGCGCTTCGTCGCCTTTCGCGAGCTCGGCCGCCGTGATGTCGGCGCTCAGGATGCCGACCAGGGTCGTCTCGTGGCGCTGCTTGTTGCGATTGCGCTCCTCGATCGCGCCGGCGAAATTGCCGAACACCTGATCGTTGAGCAGAGGCCTGAGCGCCTTGGTGTCGCCATTGGCAAAGGCGCCGACGATCATCTCGAACGCGACGCGCGCGCCGGTGATGAAATCGACCGGATCGAACTTGGCATCGGCGTTGCGGATCTCGTCCAGGCCGCGCCGAACGTCGCCAGTGACCCCGGCGATGGCAGCCTCCAGCTTGCGCCGGTCACGATCGACGCGCTCCGGCCGCGCGGCCGGTTCCGGCAGGCGGCGCACATTGCCGTCGCGCTCGGGCAAAGTGGCAGGTGCTTCCGTTTCCTTGGTGCGGAACGGATCGAACGGCTTCTCATGGCCGGTACGGCGTCCAAGAACGCTGTACAATCGCCAGCCCAGGAACGCGGCCACGATGGCGAAGAACAGGATTTCCAGCACGTTATGCGACCGACCTGTGACAATCTTCTGAGAGTGGCCCGGCAGGCTTGGCGATCCCACGCCATGCACTCCCGGACAATCGCCATTGCGGTGGCGACCTGTCCCACTTAGATAGGCAATTGGCGGGCGGAGGGCAAGCTTGGCCCGGGCCGGATCGCCTAAAGAACAGGTAAAGATGGCGCGATTGATCGCTTTGACGGCCGTGGCGCTGCCGTTCCTGGAAATCGCAGGTTTCGTATGGATTGGCGGCAAGCTAGGCGTCGCCCTGACCCTTCTTTGGGTGGTCGGGGCGATGGTAGCCGGCTTTGCGCTGTTACGTCACACCGGCCTCCAGGCAGTCGGGCGTTTGCGCGCCGCCTTGGCCGAGGGCAAGGAGCCCGGCCATTCGCTGATCGACGCTGCCTGTTTCGCCGCGGCGGCGGTGCTGCTCATCATTCCCGGCTTCGTCTCCGATGCGCTGGCGATCATCCTGATGCTGCCGGTGACGCGCCATTGGCTGCTGCGGCGGACCGCCGCGCATTTCGAGACGCGAGTCTATCGAGGCACGGGTGTCATTCACGGGGAATTCACCGTGGTGCCGGAAAATGACACCGAGGACGCGCAGGCTGACAAGGAAGAACCGCCGCGCATCAAGCAAGACCGCAAGATCATCGACGTCGAGTAACCATATTCCATGATCCTCATCCGCCACGGCCAATCCGAGTTCAACGTCCATTTCAGCCGCACCGGCATCGATCCAGGCATTACCGACCCGCACTTGACCGAGGCCGGCCGGGCGCAGGCACGCGCTACCGCGGAAGCGATCCAGCGGGCCGGCCGCCCGATCGCACGATTGGTCAGCAGCCCCTATACCCGCGCGCTGCAGACCGCCGAGATCGTCGCGGACGTGTTGCGGGTGCCGGTCGATGTCGAGCCGCTGGTGCGGGAGCATGCCAAATTCCAGTGCGATGTCGGCACCTGCCGGTCGCTGCTCAGCCAGAGCTGGCCCGCGCTCAATTTCGAGCATCTGGAAGAGACCTGGTGGCCGGCGTTGGACGAGACCGACGCCGACGTGGCCCGCCGCGCCCGCACGTTCCAGCAGCGCGCCGCCGCCTGGACCGACTGGCGCGAGGTGGCGGTGGTAAGCCACTGGGGTTTCCTGCTGCGCCTGACCGGCCGGTCGCTCGCCAACGCCGAACATCTGCCGTTCGACCCAACCGGAAGTCGGAAGTCAGAGGTCTGAAGTCAGAAGTCAGCAAACTGAAGCCGCATTCCGTTATTCCTCTGACTTCTGATTTCCGACTTCCGTATCGGGACAATCCAGCGATTGCGGACGGCCGGTCGCTCGGGTAGCCCTGGCGTCCCTTTCTTCTGATCCGCACGGATACCATGAGCGCCACCACCACGATCGCGGAGCTGGATAGCGGTGCCGCCTGGCGGCGGCTGGCGGCGGCCTTGACGCTGGCCACCATTGGCGGCGTCGGGCTGTGGTCGAGCGTCGTAGTGCTCCCCACCGTCCAGGCGGAGTTCGGGGTCGACCGTGCCGGCGCTTCCATCCCCTTTGCCGCGACCATGGTGGCCTTCGCCCTGGGCGGCGCCGCGATGGGACGATTGGCGGACCGGTTCGGCATCATGCTCCCCCTCATCACGGGCGCGGTCATGCTCGGCATCGGCTATCTTGCCGCCGCCAGCGCCGGCTCCTACTGGAGCTTCGTGATTGCCCAGGCCGTGCTGGTCGGCGGCCTCGGCAGCTCCGTGACTTTCAGCCCGCTGGTCGCCGACATCTCGCACTGGTTCCTGAGGCGGCGCGGCATCGCGGTCGCGATCGTCGCCAGCGGCAACTACCTGGCCGGCACCATCTGGCCGCCGGTCCTGCAGCACGCCATCGAGTCCATCGGCTGGCGGCACACCTTCATGGGGCTCGGCCTGTTCTGTATCGCTGCCATGCTGCCGATCGCCCTGTTGTTGCGGCGCAAGTCGCCGATCGATCACGGCCCGCCCGCGACCGGCGGTGCCCATGGAGCGGTCGGAATCATGCCGGCGCCGCCGCTGGTGCTGCAAGGGCTGCTGATCCTGGCGGGCATCGCCTGTTGCGTCGCCATGTCGATGCCGCAAGTGCATCTGATCGCATATTGCGGTGACCTGGGTTACGGCCCGTCGCGCGGGGCC
Organism: Dongiaceae bacterium; assembly: GCA_041398065.1. Classification (GTDB taxonomy): domain Bacteria; phylum Pseudomonadota; class Alphaproteobacteria; order Dongiales; family Dongiaceae; genus Dongia_A. Next base: position 21,902 of record JAWKVL010000007.1, read on the forward strand.
GAGATGCTGTCCATCATGCTTGGTCTCGGCGTGGTGAGCCGCCTGGCCTCGGGCATGATCGCCGACCGGATCGGCGGCGTCGGCACGCTCATCCTGGGATCTACCCTGCAATGCCTGGCGCTGATGCTCTACCTGCCGTTCGACGGCCTGGTGTCGCTCTATGTCATTTCCGGACTCTTCGGCCTGTCGCAGGGCGGCATCGTGCCGAGCTATGCCTTGATCGTCCGGCAATATTTCCCCGCGCGTGAAGCGGGCGGGCGGATCGGGCTGGTCCTGATGGCGACAGTCATGGGCATGGCGCTCGGCGGCTGGATGTCGGGCAAGATCTTCGACTTGACCGGCTCCTACCAGGCCGCGTTCCTCAACGGCATCCTTTGGAACCTGCTCAACATGAGCATTGCGTTCTGGCTGCTGATGAGCCGGCGGCGCGCGCGTCCCGCACTATAGCAGCCGGCGATCGAACGCAAATGGCTCGGTTGAACTGATCCTGACCCGGCTCATCAGCGGATGGACGGGATTGAAGAGGTAGTTGCTTGCGCGCGGCGCGATCACGGAGGGCACACGCAGCGCCAGCGTCCGGCCGGCGGCAAGGAAGTCATCACCTACGGTTCTGCATTCAGCATCTGGTGGCGGGACGGCGGGACCATCTTCCAGCCACCGGCCCGTGAGCGCCGAGAGATCGACATCCAGCATCACGTAGTCCGGTGGAACCATGTCCTCATCGAGATCGAGGTGAACCAGCGTCTCTAGGATCGCCAGCGCCGGTGACTCGGCCAGGTACAAGGCGGCGCGCCCCGGCGAATTCCACCGTCCGCCCGCCAGCCTCGCGCCTTCGCCGCTGAGGTCAGCATAGGGCCGGCGCGCGATCCGGAATGCCTTCCTGGGCGGTGCGGTCGCCGCCTCAGGCGGCGATGCCATGATCGATCCGCGTCAGGAGTTCCTCGACCAGCCGCGCGCCTTCTTCGGTGTCCAATAGGGCGATCGGCGCGTTGCCATGCAGCGGCCTGGTCGGACGCTTCAGCCATTGCATGGCCTTGTTCTTGGCCCCGAACGTGCTTCTGGCCCTTTGCTGGATGCGGAAGAAGCGCGCCAGCCGCGCGGACTGGGTCGGCGTGAAGCGCGCGTGCTGCTTGCTATGCGACCAGGTGCGTCGCGGAATGATGTCGAACGCGATCAGCTCCTCCAGCGCGACGCCAGCCTGCTTGGCGAGCGTACCGACCAGGTCGAAGGAAAAGCCCTCGCGGATCTGCTCGACCAGCGCCAGTCGCCGCTCGATGTCGGGTGACAGCCAAGCCTTGAGCGGTTGCGCCGCCCGTGAGCCGGCCTGGTAGCGGGGGGCGGACGGCTGCGCGACACCGCGCTGCTTTTTCACCATCGCACGATCCTTGTTGGGCAACTTGCCCAAAATATATGCGCGAATTGCCAAAATCGCAAGGCGGTCCGGCCGCCCTCATGGGACCGGGATGGTCCAGACCTTGTGCAATTCCTCGATCTCCTTCACCAGCTCCGGCGACAGCTTGAGGTCGATGCTGTCGATGTCGCTCTTCAGCTGGTCCATGGTGGTGGCGCCGATGATGGTCGCGGTGGTGAAATCGCGGCCGTTGATCCAGGCCAGCGCCATCTGCGCGGGATCGAGCCCGTGCTTGCGGGCGATGCCGACATAGGCCGCCGTCGCTTCCTGCGCGCGCGGCGCCATGTAGCGCGGAAAGTTCGGGAACCGGGTCATGCGCGCGCCGTCCGGCCGCGCCCCGTTCAGGTATTTGCCGGAGAGCGTGCCCATCGCCAGCGGCGAAAAGGCCAGCAGCCCGCATTGCTCGCGGATCGCGACCTCGGCGAGGCCGATCTCGAACATCCGGTTCATCAGGTGATAGCAGTTCTGGATCGAGACCATGCGCGGGCCCGCACCCTGGTCCGCCGCCTGCAGCCAGCGCATGGCGCCCCAGGCGCTCTCGTTGCTCAATCCCACGTGGCGGATCTTGCCCGCCTTCACCGCCTCGCCAAGAACCGCCAGCACGTCTTCGAATGGGGTGAAGGTCTGCTCCGGATGGTGCTGGTACGTCAGCCGGCCGAAAGCGTTGATGGTGCGCTCCGGCCAGTGCAGCTGATAGAGGTCGATATAGTCGGTCCGCAGCCGCGCGAGGCTGGCATCGATCGCCGCCATGATATTGCGCCGGTCGAACCTGTTGTCGCCGTCGCGGACCTTGAACCGGCTTTCCGGGCCGATGATCTTGGTCGCGAGAATCACCTTGTCGCGCTTCTTGCGGCTGGCGAACCAGCTGCCGATGATCCGCTCGGTGTCGCCGAAGCGCTCGGCGGTCGGCGGCACCGGGTACATTTCCGCCGTGTCCCAGAAATTGACGCCGCGTTCCAGCGCATAGTCCATCTGGGCGTGCCCATCCGCCTCGCTGTTCTGATAGCCCCAGGTCATGGTGCCCAGGCAGATCGCGCTGACCGTGATGTCAGTTCGCCCTAATCGTCTGTATTCCATGAATATTCCCTGAACAAGCGAATGCAGTGATTTCTATCGGACGGGTGACCCAGGTCACAGCGGCGGCGCCTCTGGATCGCCATCTTTAGCACATCAAAAAGACGAAAGGGGCCCTCAGACAGGGGCTGTGCAGAATGACCAGGACCATTGCTCACTTCCGTCCGATCTCGCGCTCGCTGGCGCGCGTGTTCGCGCTCGCCGCGCTGTTGGTCATCATCGTCCTGTCGGTCGGCGGAGCGCTCGCCGAGCGCATGGAGCATCACGCCCAGCAGGATCGCTTCAGCGTCGGCGACATCGCCGAACAGGGTTGAGCGTCGCGCGCAGGGCACACCGCGCACAATTTTTCGTGCGCTGTGCCTCCGGTGCGTCGGATGAAAGTTACGTCCTTCGTTCTAAGACAGATGCCGATGCGATTCCGCGTACCCTCGTGTGCGTTTCGGCGAACAAATCGCGTTGCATTAACGAGTGCTCAAAGAAGCTATCGCATGATGGGGAACAAGAAAGGGAACCGTATCGCGTCGCACGCGGTTTAGTAACATGAAGAAGCCAATCACCGTTCTGTCCGTCCTGCTCATCGCAGCCCTCACCATCGGTGTCGCCGTCGCTGAGCGCATGGACAGGCACTCGCAGCAGGATCGCCTCACGTTCGGCGCGGAGCCCAAGACCGTCATCGCCGACTAAACGCGTGAGCGACGCCGTGCAAGAGATGCGCGGAGATTTCGTAAAATTTGAGTGATTGGGGCACGCCGCTTGGCGCGACGTGCTCGCGAATCATTCCGGGCTTGCTGAGTCGCTGATCTACTTAGCCGGCTCCACGAACAGGGCCAGCACGCCGGTATGGCCGTAGAGGCGGCGGTGGCTGATCTCGCCATTGGCGAAGAAGCCGGCGAGCGGAATGTCGCCCAGATGGTCGCGCAGGATCTGCATCTCGATCCCGGCATCGCCGAACAGGTTGTGACCGCGCGACAGGCAGGAGAAGTAGAGTCCGCCCTGGATCGGCCGCGTGATGCGCTTCTTGATCCGCTCCAGCATGCTCACCAGGTCGGCATTCGCCGTCGAACGGTCGCGCTTGGTGAACATGATCCCGTCGCCGGATTCGATCTGATCGCCGATCGCGATCCAGCCCTTGTTTGGGTCGATCCCCATCAGATTGCGCACCAGGTAATCGCCTGTGTCGGAACCGCCGACTGGAAGCGCGGCATAGATGAAGTTGGCGCAGCGCTCCAGGTTGCGCGCCAGCATCTCGCCGATCTCTTCCTTGAAGACGTCGAGCGCCGGGCGCCCGTCGATCTCCATCACCACGTTCTTCTGCGCGGTGGTCGCGACATGGGCCGGGCCGATCGGCGCGCAACCCTGGCTCAGGCCGGCAACAAGGTTGATCGAGGAACCGATCCACACGCCCGATGCGCCGCCTTCGCTGACCTCGCCTGCGATCTGCACCATCGGCCCGCGCGAGGAGGCAAGGCCGCCGACCAGATAGGCGCCGCTCGCCTCCGCCAGGCGGTCCAGCATCAGCGGCAGGCGCTGCGCCCGCGGGTCGGCGTGGACGATCGCGACATTGGGCCGCTGGGCCTCGAACCACTCGCTGCCGGCGCCTGCGGCGTCATCGCCGCGCCCCGGGAACACCCGGAACGAATCGTCCGGCAGGTCGGCGATCAGGGCGCTGACGGCGGGCTGGTCGTAGTATTCGCCGCTGCCATGGGCGGAGGCGCCGAGGATGCCGATGCCGGTGGCGCCGATCCAGTGCTCGACGCCGGTCTCGCGCCGCAGCCGGTCCAGGATCTCGCCCGCCTGCTCGGCGATCACATCGGTTACATAGAGGAAGCCGAGCGGGTTGGTGCGCGGCGCCGGCTGCGGTGCCCGCATCAGTTCCTTGAGGCACGCATCGACCGCCTCGCGCCAGTCGGCGCCGGCGGCATGCCCCGCACGAAAGTGCGTCATGAGGTGCCCTCCCGCGCGCGTAGGCGCGCATTCGGTTGGATTGGCAGGCGCGTCACGACGCACCTCCCAGCTTGTCCATCGCCTGTGTCACATAGGGCAGCAGGTTGCGCACGATCACCGCCACACCATTGCCATTGGGATGAAGTCCGTCTGCCTGATTCAAGTCGGATTTCTGCGCCACATCCTGTAGCAGAAACGGCATGAACAAAAGATTATGCGTCTTCGCCAGCCCTGGGTAGATGGCATCGAATACGGACTTGTACTCATTGCCAAGATTGGGCGGGGCCAGCATGCCGGCCAGCACCACCTCCACCCCCGCGGCCTGCGCCTTATCGATGATTCCCTCCAGATTGGCGCGTGTGGTGGCCGGGTCAATGCCGCGCAGCATGTCGTTGGCGCCCAGCGCCAGGATCATGATCTGCGGCTTGTCGGCCAGCGCCCAGTCGATGCGGGAGAGCCCGTCCGCACTGGTGTCGCCCGAAACGCCGCCATTGATCACGACCGCCTGCCGACCCATCTTGGTGAGGGCGTCCGCGAGCCGCGTGGTGATCGTATCGGATTCGGGCAGGCCGTAGCCGGCCGTGAGGGAATCGCCGAAGGCCAGGATGCGCACCGGTCCGACGGCATGCGCGGGCGCGACGGCCAAACCGAGGATGAGCAGCGCAGCGGCGATGCGAGAGGTGATAAGCGTGAGCGAAGGCAGCATTGAGCGCATGAGGCCGGCCGTTCCGGCGATCCATCTGGAGAGTGTGTCTCTGACACTGGCGAGCGAAGCCGGCCGCGTCAACATTCTGCATGACATCCATCTTCACATCGATGTGGGCGAAACAGTCAGCCTTGTTGGCCCGTCCGGCTCCGGCAAGACGTCGCTGCTGCTGTTGATCGCCGGATTGGAGCAGGCGACATCCGGCAGGATCGCGCTCTCGGGGCGCGACATCACCGCGATGTCGGAGGACGAACTCGCTCTGCTCCGCCGCGACCAGGTCGGCATCGTGTTCCAGAGCTTTCACCTCATCCCGACCATGAGCGCCTTGGAGAATGTGGCAGTGCCGCTGGAGCTGTCCGGCGCGGGCGATGCGTTCCAGCGCGCGGAGGCCGCGCTCTCCGCGGTCGGCCTCGCGCACCGCTTGAGTCACTATCCGTCGCAATTGTCGGGCGGCGAGCAGCAACGCGTGGCGTTGGCGCGCGCGCTGGCGCCGCGGCCCAAGATCCTGCTGGCGGACGAGCCGACCGGCAATCTCGACCTCGAGACCGGCGCGAAGATCGTCGACCTGATGTTCGAGCGCGCGCACGCCATCGGCGCGACCCTGATGCTCATCACCCACGACCCGGCACTCGCCGCGCGCTGCCGCCGCCAGCTGCACATGGCCGACGGACAGATCACCCGCGACAGCGCACGCGTGGCGGCGTGAGCGGGCGCATGGCTCTTTCCAACCCGTCATGGTCGGGCCTGGTCCGACCATCCACGAGTTTCGTGGGGCAGCATCTCATTATCGCAGCCAAACTCGTGGATGGTCGCACCGAGCACGACCATGACAGCATGAAGCGCAGACCTGTCGGAGCTGATCGTCCATGACCCGCTCCGCCTTCCTCCTGCCCTTCCGCCTGGCGGGCCGCGAATTGCGCGCGGGCACGCATGGCTTCCGGCTGTTCATTGCGTGCTTGGTTCTGGGCGTGGCTGCGATCGCCGGCATCGGCTCGATCAGTGCGTCGGCGATCGCCGGCATCGCAGCCAACGCCAAGGCGATCCTTGGCGGCGACATGGAGGTACGCCTGACGCACCGCGCCGCGACGCCGGACGAGCTGTCGGCGATCGAGCGTTATGGCAAGGTCTCGCACGTGGTGGAGATGCGCGCCATGGCCAAACCCGCGACTGACGGCGCGCTGCCGGTACTGGTGGAATTGAAGGCCGCCGACGGTCTCTACCCGCTCTATGGCGCGTTGACACTCACCAGTCAGAAGCCGCTCGCGGAGCTGCTGGCGCAGCAGCCGGACGGAAGCTATGGCGCGCTGGCGCATCGCGTGCTGTTGCAGCGGGCGCACCTCGCGATCGGCGATCGATTGACGGTCGGCGACGCGCGCTTCGTCATCACCGGCGCGATCGAGCGCGAGCCCGATTCGACGACGCAGGTCTTCGCGCTTGGCCCGCGTTTGCTGATCTCGCAGGCGGCGCTCGACGCCACCGGGCTGGTGCAGCCGGGCAGCCTGGTCTATCACTCCTATCGCCTGAAGATGCCGCCGGAGACCGACCGCATCGCCGCGGCGGCGGCGCTCAACGCCGAGTTCCCCAATGCCGGCTGGCGGATCCGCCAGCTCGAGGATGCTGGCCAGCGCACCCGCGATTTCCTGGAGAACACCCGCGCCTATCTCGACCTGATCGGGCTCAGCGCCCTGCTGATCGGCGGGCTCGGCATCGCCAATGCGGTACGCGCGCACCTGGAAGGCAAGGCGCGGATCATAGCCATGCTGAAATGCGTCGGCGCGACCTCGGGCCAGATCGCCGCCATCAACCTCATCACCATCGGCGCGATGGCCGCGATCTCCATCGCGATCGCGCTGGCGATCGGCGCGACCTTTCCATTCCTGTTCCAGGCCTCGCTGGCGCGGGTCGATGTCACCATCGAGGCCGGCATCTATCCGGCCCCGCTGTTGCGCGCCGCTGCCTTCGGCGCCCTGACCGCGCTCGCCTTCTCGCTGCCGTCGCTGCTGCGCGCGCGCCGCACCAAGCCGGCGCAGCTGTTCCGCGCCGCGGCCATCGAACTCGGCGCCGTCAGCCGCAAGGATGCGGTCGCGGTCGGCCTCGCCGGCCTCGCGCTCGCCGCCGTGGTGATAGCAACCGCCGAGAACAAGGTGCTGGCCGCCGGCTTCGCATTGGCCGCAATCGTCACGCTCGTCGCCTTCCGCGGCCTTGCGGCGCTCATCCAGGCCGCCGCCCATCGTGGACAACGCCGCCTGAGGCTTGGTGGCGGCGGACGCGCGTTGCGCTTCGCGCTCGCCACCATCGGCCGCCGCTCGGCTCCGGTCGCCAGCATTGTGCTGTCAATCGGCCTCGGACTCACGGTGCTGATCGCGGTCGCGCTGATCCAGGGCAGCATCCTGAGCGATTTCGCGCGCTCCATGCCGGCGCGTGCGCCGAGCTTCTATTTCATCGACATCCAGCCCAACCAGGTCGCCGACCTGCAGGCGACCGTGATGGCGACGCCCGGCGCCCGCGATTTCGAGCGCGTGCCGATGCTGCGCGGCCGCATCACGCGCCTGAACGGCGTGCCGGTAGAGCAGATCACGCCGCCCAAGGACCACGAATGGGTGCTGCGCGGCGATCGCGGCCTCACCTGGTCGGCAGCGCCGCCGGAGAACGGAAAGATCGTCGCCGGCGCATGGTGGCCCAAGGATTACAAGGGCGATCCACTGATCTCGCTCGACCAGGGAACGGCGGAGGCATTCGGGCTCAAGCTCGGAGACACCATCACGGTCAATCTGCTGGGGCGCGAGGTGACCGGCACGATTTCCAATCTGCGCGCCGTCGATTGGTCGTCCTTCTCGATCAACTTCGTGATGGTGTTCTCGCCCGGCCTGATGGAATCCGCGCCGCAGACCAGCATCGCGACCGTGCGCGTGCCGGAGGACGAGGAAGGCGGGCTGATGAACCGCGTCGCCGCCGAGTATCCCAACATCTCCGCCATCCGGGTGAAGGACGCGCTCGCCACCGCCCTCGACCTCCTCACCCAGGTCGGCGGCGCGATCCGCAGCACGGCGCTGGCGACGCTGGGCGCCGGCATCCTGGTGCTGGCCGGCGCAGTCGCCGCCGGGCGCGAGAAGCGGATTTACGAGGCGGTCCTGCTGAAGATGCTGGGCGGACGGCGGCGCGACATCGCGCTGGGCTATGTGTGGGAGTTCGCTCTGCTGGCGCTGGTCAGCGCCGCCCTCGCCATCATCATCGGCAGCTTCGGGGCCTGGTTGTTCCTCCGCCTCAATCTGGAGACCAGCCTGGAGATTGCGCCGCAGGCGCTGGTAGGCGTCCTTGCCCTTGCGCTCGGCTTGGCCCTAGTGCTGGGCTTCTGGGGCTCCTGGCGCGCGCTGGGAGCGAAGGCGGCGCCATTCCTGCGCAATGAATAGGACGATATGGTACAGCTCCATCCATAACGATCCGAAATAGTGCAGATCACCACCCGAAATACGCGAATTATGAATCGTCATCCTATCCCAATATGATAGGATCGCATCCGCGACCGATCGGACCTGTGGGGACGGGTCTTATACGGGGCAGGAATGAGGGCCGGGCGCATGTACGCTTTGCCGCCGGAGGCGACGGAGGCGGAGTTTCGCGAGCTATTGGGGTATTGGCAGGCGAAGCTGCTGCCTGGGCGGCTGCCCGGCCGGCAGCATATCGACCCGACCGAGTTTCCGCCGCGTTACCTCTCTCAGCTACTGCTGCTGGAAGTGGTGGAGGGTGCGCCGCCCAAACCACGCCGGCGCTATCGTTTCCGGGTCGCCGGCACCGCCTTCACGACCATCGCCGGGCGGGACGTCACCGGTTTGCACTATGACGAAATAGGAGCAGCTGAGCGTACCGGCCCGGTGATCCGGGCGTTCGACCTGGTGGTCGAGCGCAAGGCGCCGGTCTTCCTGTCCGGGCGCCTCAGCCTGCCGTCGCAGGAATATGTGTGGGTGAAGCGCCTCGGCTTGCCGCTCGCGCACGATGGGCACGCTGTCGACATGGTCCTGGTCGTCTGGCTGGCCGAGCGCCGGCAGGCCGCGGCTCTCGACCGCGGCGACCCCACGCGCGAATCCGGCGAGCCCGTGGTGCTGGGAGTGCGCTAGAGCAGGTTTCTCCAAGATAGGAGCGGTTCTGTTCGCCAGCGGTGAGGCAGGCCGCCAGGAAGGCCGCGCGGGCCGTAGCGGCACTACGGCCAAGCGGCCTGACGCCGCGGATGCCCAGCGATGGCGAACCCGAAGGGCCGGGCGCTTTTCGGCAGAACCGCTCTTATCTTGGAGAAACCTGCTCTAACGGCGCAGCGCGTGGCGCTTGAAGTCGGCGAAGGTGTAGGCGCCGAGCAGCAGGACGATCAGGAAATAGATTGCGGCCGCCGCGCCGACCAGAAGCGCCAGCGCGCCGATGCGTTCGAACTGCGTGGCCGCCAGCCACGGCGCCAGCACGCGCTCGCCACCGATCAGCACGCCCGCCATCGCCAGATTGGCGATGATGAGCCGCGGCAGGTTGCGCTTCAGCCGATCGTCCAGCACCAGGAAGCCGCGCTTGCGCAGCGTGCGATAGAGCAGGGTCGCGTTGATCCAGGCCGCGAGCCCGGTCCCGAGCGCGATGCCGACGAAGCCGATGCCCCAGCGCCGCAGCAGGAAGAAGAACACCAGGCAGATGACGATGTCCGAGATCACGGTGACGACCGAGTATTTGAACGGCGTCACCGTGTCCTCGCGCGCGAAGAAGCCGGGCTGCAGCGTCTTGTTGAGCACGAAGGCGGGCAGGCCGAGCGAGATCGCCATCAGCGCGTAGGACGTGTTGCGCGTCGCATCCGCGGTGAAGGCGCCGCGCTCATAGAGCACGCGCACGATCGGCTCCGCCGCGACGATCAGGCCGACCGCCGACGGCAGGATGAGCAGCGCCGCGAATTCGAGCGAGCGGTTGAACGCCGCCATCGCCTCCGCTTCACGCCCGCCGCGGATCGCGCGCGCGAGCACCGGCAGCAGCACCACGCCGATCGCCGCGCCCACCAGCGCCAGCGGCAATTGATAGAGCCGGTCGGCGTAGGAGAGATAGGAGACCGCCTGATCCTGCAGCGAAGCGAGGATGGTCGCGATCATGATGCTGATCTGCGCCAGGCCCCCGCTGACCAGGCCCGGCACCATCAGCTTCACCACCTGGCGGATCTCCGCGTCAATCCGGGGCCAGGGCAGCTTGAGGCCGTAACCCAGCTTCGCCGCCACGATGTAGAGCCAGAGGAACTGCAGCAGCCCCGCAAAGGTCTCGCCCCAGGCGAGCACCAGCCCCGGCTGCTCGACATGGGGCGCGATGAAGATGAGGCCGAGCGTCAGCACGACGTTGAGCAGGATCGGCGCTGCCGCCGCATGGCCGAACCGGTGCAGCGAATTGAGGATGCCGCCGAGCAGGGCGGCCAGGAACATGAACAGCAAGTACGGGAAGCAGACCGAGGTCAGCAGCACGGTCAGGCCGAACTTGCCCGGATCGTCGATGAAGCCCGGCGCGAACAGGATGATCAGCAGCGGCATCGCGATCTCCGCCGCGATCGTCAGCAGCAGCATGAACGCCAGCATGCTGGCCAGCACGCGCTCCGCGAAGCCGCGCGCCACCGGCTGCCCGCCCTGCTCCAGCCTGCCCGCGAACATCGGCACGAAGGCCGAGTTGAACGCACCCTCCGCGAACAGCCGCCGGAACAGGTTCGGCAGGCGCGTCGCCACGAACCACGCATCGGCGATCGGCCCGGTGCCGATCAGGTTCGCGATCAGCACGTCGCGCACGAACCCCAGCACGCGCGAGGCCAGGGTGAACGTGCCGACTTGCAGGACGGAGCGGATGGAGAACATGGATCAGAGGACAGGGATCAGATGTCGGAGATCAGAGGGATAACGGGTTTTGACGATTCGAGATAGCGGCCATACCACATCCGTTGTTCATTGATATCCCTCCCCTAAGTTGGGGGAGGGTTGCGCAGGCTTGGCGAACGACGTGAGCCTAGCCGGAGCTGGGCTGGGGGTTGTGCTCGCAGGGTGAAGATTGAGCCGAGCCGAACCAGCGCCCCCACCCCGTCCCTCCCCCGGCTCGGGGGAGGGGGAATAGCGCGGAGCCTCGTTACGCCTACTGCGCCGCGCTCGAGGTCGCGGCCGGCGCGTCGCCTTCGCGCAAGACGTCCATCAGCGCCGCCTTGATCGCCTTCAGCTTCGGCTCGGCCTCGACCTTCAGGCCGAAGCGATCCTTCACGTAGAATGTGTCGACGGCGCGGTGGCCGAAGGTCGAAATCTTGGCGTTCGCGATGCGCAAATCCTGCTCGGTCAGGACCGCGGTCATGGCGTGGACCAGACCGCGCCGGTCGCGGCCGGTGATCTCGACCAGCGTGTAGGCGGCGCTTGCCTTGTTGTCGATCAGGACGCGCGGCGCCACCGGGAAGGCCTTGGTCTTCGGGTTGACGTGCGGCGGCAGGGTCTTCAGCGCCGCTAGTGTCGCTTCCGGCGCGTCCAGCACCCGCTCGATGGTGGCGGTCAGGCGCGCCAGCTGCGTCGGCTGCTCGAACGGACCGCCTTCGGAATCCTGGATCGCGAACACGTCCAGCGCCTTGCCGTTCTTGAGCGTGAAGATGCGCGCCTCCACGATGTTGGCGCCGCTCAGCGCACAGGCGCCGGCCAGTTGCGACACTAGGCCGACGCGGTCGGGCACGTAGATCGTGACCTCCGTCATCGATTCCCACGGATCGACGCGGAAGTCGACCGAGAGCGCCCGCCCGTCCAGCTCCGCCTCGCGCACCAGCCGCGCGTGGCGCTCCAGGATCGGCGCCGGGAATGAGAGCCAATATCCCGGATGGCCGCGCTCGAGATGCGCCTCGATATCCTCGGCCGGCCAGTCGGCGAGCTTCTGCTTCAGCTCCGCCAGCACCTTGTCGACCTCGCGCTCGCGCCCCACGAAGATCAGGCCACCGGACAGATATTCCTCCGTGCGGTTGTAGAGGTCGCGCAGCAGCTGCGCCTTCCAGCCGTTCCAGGTCTTCGGCCCCACCGCGCGGATGTCGGCCACCGTCAGCACCAGCAATTGCCGCAGCCGCTCCATCGATTGCACCTGGTCGGAGAAGGTCTCGATGGTCGCGGGGTCGTCGAGGTCGCGGCGGAACGCGGTGTTGGACATCAGCAGGTGGTTGCGCACCAGCCACGCCACCGTCTCGGTCTGGTCGTCGGTGAAGCCGAGGCGCGGGCACAGCTGCTCCGCCAGCTCCGCGCCCAGGATCGAATGATCGCCGCTGCGGCCCTTGGCGATGTCGTGCAGCAGGACCGCGACATAGAGCACGCGCCGCGATTGGATCTCGTGCACGATGCGGGTCGCGATCGGCGCTTCGTCGGATAGCTCTCCGGTCTCGATCTTGTGCAGCATGCCGAGCGCGTAGATCGTGTGCTCGTCAACCGTGAAGTGGTGATACATGTCGAACTGCATCTGCGCCACCACGCGGCCGAAATCCGGGATGAAGCGGCCGAACACGCCGGCCTCGTTCATGCGCCGCGCCGCTATCTCCGGCCCCTTGGAGCGGGAGGTCAGGATCTTCATGAAGATCGCGTTGGCTTCCGGGTTGTCGCGATAGGCCTTGTCGATCAGCCGGGTCTTGTCGGCGATCCAGGTGAAGGTCATGGGCTGGATGTCGAGGTCGTGCTTCTGCGCCACGCGGAAGATGCGCAGCAGATCCAGCGGATGCTTGTCGAAATGCTTGGCGTTGGGGACGGAGAGCCGCCCGGCATCGAGCCCGAATCCTTCCAGCTCGCGCTTCCTGAGGCCGATCGACGGCAGGCGGATGAAGGAGCGCTTGACGTGCTGCGCCTCCACCGCCGTGCAGAAGAAACGCGTCAGCTCGCCGACCGACTTGGCGGTGAGGAAGTAGTGCTTCATCAGCCGCTCGACCGCGTTGTTGCCGGCATGGTCGCGGTAGCCGAGCCGCCGCGCGATCTCGAGCTGGATGTCGAAGGTCAGCTTCTCCTCCGCGCGGCCGCGCAGGAAATGCAGGTGGCAGCGCAGCAGCCAGAGATACGCTTCCGCCTTGTCGAAGCGGTGCGCCGCGTCGCGCGTCAGCACGCCTTCGTCCACCAGCTTGTCGATGGTGTCGGCGCCGTAGAGGAAGCGGCCGATCCAGCGCAGGGTCTGCAGGTCGCGCAGGCCGCCCTTGCCTTCCTTGATGTTGGGTTCGAGCGCGTAGCGCGATGGGCCGAACTTCTCGTGGCGCTGGCGGCGCTCGTTGAGCTTCGCCTGATAGAAGCTCTCGCCCTGTCCGGCGATGCACTCCTTCTGGAAGCGCTTGCGGAACTTGTCGAAGAGCTCGCGCTCGCCCCACAGGTAGCGCGCCTCGAGCAAGGCGGTGAGGATGGTGAGGTCACCCTTGGCGCGCGCGATGCACTCGTCGATCGAGCGCGTCGACTGGCCGACCTTCAGGCCCAGATCCCACAGGCGATAGAGGATGTATTCCACCACTTGCTCGCAATGCGGCGTCAGCTTGTAGGGCAGCAGGAACAAGAGGTCGATGTCGGAAAATGGCGCCAGCTCGCCGCGGCCATAGCCGCCGACCGCCACCAGCGCGATCTTCTCCGCTTCCGAAGGATTGGCGAGGGGATAGAGCTGGGTCGTCGTGAAGTCGTAGATCGCGCGGATCAGCTGGTCGAACATGAAGCTGGTCTCGCGCGCCAGCCGCCGGCCGCTTTCCGCTGCCCTCGGATCGGCCTCGAACCGCCGCTTGATCTCCGCCCGGCCCTGCGCCAGATGCTCGCGCAGCACCGCGCCCACCGCCGCCGTGTCGGCATGCGGATCGCGCGAGCCCGCGACCGCGTCCTTGAGCGCCTGGGTCAACGCCCGCCGGTCCAGGATATCCCGCTGCTTCGCGATCTCGGGGCGTGTCTGGATGTTCATGGTGGGAAGATAGCAGAAGTCAGGAGTCAGAAGTCAGAAGTCGGACGAAATGCGTATCGCATGGCTATCATGCCGAAATTGGTTAACAACGACACAATGGCTTGGCACCGGCCCTTATGACTTTTGACTTCAGTCCCCCGGCGCCCGCATCTTGGCGAGGGCGGCGTAGACCGGGTCCAGGCTGCCGGCGGCGCAGCCCATGCCGATCACGTGGCGCTTGAACCCGCCGAAAGCGGGGTTGAGATAGCGCTGCACGGCGATGCAGTGGGAGGGCTGGCCGCTGATGTCGGCGCTGAATTCGGCGGTATCGTAGCCGCCCTTGTAGCCGATGCCGTTCCAGTCGCTCAGGTCCACGCCGGTGAAGAAGTCGCGCGTGTTCTGGCGCAGGCTCTGGTAGCGCATGTGCAGCCCGGTCGAGGTCAGGCGGATGCTGACCATGGTCAGGAACATCGAGCGCTCGTCGGAGGTCACGTTGATCACGTCCGACTGGCTCTGCCCGCTCGCGCCGTCCTTGCGAGCCTGCGATTCATAGCGCAGGCAATCCACCAGGTAACCGTTGCCGGAGAAGTGGAAGGGCGTGCTGCTGCAATCGACCGCGTCGTCCTCGCCGGCAGCGGCCGGCGCGCCGGGAATCGCACCGGCCAGCGAGATCAAGAATGCCGCCGCAAGCCAAGCCTTCATCTGCACCGCCTTCTTGGAACTGGCCCCGATCTCACAGCGACTCTTGCCGGACTCCGCTTTGCGCGGCAAGCGATCTGATCCCTGGCTTGCCACCCTGCCATTTCCCGGCCTAATCTCGCGTTAATGCGGGCGGAAAGCCCGCCGCGCCGGGTCAGGAGCGCATGATTGCAAGAGGGGGCTTCAATGGCTGAAAAAGCGCTGGTCGTCGAGGATTTGCATAAACGATTCGGCGATCTCGAGGTTTTGAAGGGCGTGTCGGTCGAGGCCAATGTCGGCGACGTGGTCGCCATGATCGGCTCGTCCGGCTCGGGCAAGTCGACCTTGCTCCGCTGCATCAACCTCCTGGAGACGCCGGATTCTGGCCACGTCTATGTCAGCGGCGAATTGATCCGCATGCGCCCGACCCGCGACGGCCACGCCGTCCCCGAGGATTGGAGCCAGGTCGACCGCATCCGCTCCACACTCGGCATGGTGTTCCAGAGCTTCAACCTGTGGTCCCACATGACCATCCTCGAGAACGTCATCGAGGCGCCGGTCCACGTGCTCAAGACTCCGAAGAAGGAGGCGGTCGAGCGCGCGGAGAAGCTGCTCGCCAAGGTCGGCATCGCCGACAAGCGCAACCACTATCCGAGCCATCTCTCCGGCGGCCAGCAGCAGCGCGCCGCGATCGCCCGCGCGCTGGCGATGGAGCCGAAGGTGATGCTGTTCGACGAGCCGACCTCCGCGCTTGATCCCGAGCTGGTCGGCGAAGTGCTGCGCGTGATGCGCCAGCTGGCCGAGGAAGGCCGCACCATGCTGGTGGTGACGCACGAGATCGGCTTCGCGCGCGAGGTCGCCAACAAGTTCATCTTCCTGCACCAGGGCCGGATCGAGGAGGAAGGCAACCCCAAGGAGGTGTTCGCCAACCCCAAGTCCGACCGCCTGAAGCAGTTCCTGACCACCGCGCATCATAAGTGACGATCGCCCAGGCGATCGTCGTGGTCGGACTTGGTCCGACCATCTACGAGTTCATGTCTGGCGTCGCACATATGTTATTGCCGTCATCCCGGCCAAGCGCAGCGCGAGCCGGGATCCACTCGTCCGCCGCACGAGCAGCTGCGCGATGGACCCCGGAACAAGTCCGGGGTGACGGCAAGAGTGGGTGATCGTAGCGAGAACCCCATGGCAGTGATCCAATACCTCACCCTGATCCAGTTCGACGCCGGCGCGGTGGCGCTGGTGGGGCAGGAATGCGCGCGGCTCAATATCGCGCGGCCGATGGTGGTGACGGATAGAGGCGTTGCTGCCGCCGGTCTGCTCGACCGCGTGCTGGCGCATCTGAAGGAAGGCACGCCGGTCTATGACGGCACGCAATCGAATCCGACCGAGGCCTCGGTCAAGGAAGCGACCGCGCTCTACAAGCAGCATCGTTGCGACGGCGTGATCGGCCTCGGCGGCGGCTCCTCCATCGATCTCGCCAAGGGCGTCGCGCTCGCCGCCACGCATGACGGCCCGCTCAAGAGCTACGCCGTGATCGAAGGCGGCATCGCGAGGATCACCGCCGCGATGGCGCCGGTGATCGCCATTCCCACCACCGCCGGAACGGGCAGCGAAGTGGGACGCGGCGCCGTCATCATCATGGAGGACGGGCGAAAGCTCACCATGATCTCGCCGCACATGATCCCGAAGGTGGCGATCTGCGATCCCGAGCTGACCTACGGGTTGCCGCCGTCGCTCACCGCCGCCACCGGCATGGACGCGGTCGCCCATTGCATCGAGACCTTCCTCAGCGCCGCGTTCAATCCGCCGGCCGAGGGCATCGCGCTCGACGGGCTGCGCCGCGCCTGGGCGCATATCGAGCGCGCCACCAAGAACGGCAGCAAGGATGCGGAAGCGCGCCTCAACATGATGAGCGCCTCGATGCAAGGGGCGCTCGCCTTCCAGAAAGGCCTGGGCTGCGTGCATTCGCTGAGCCACGCGCTCGGCGGCGTCAATCCCAGGCTGCATCACGGCACGCTCAACGCGGTGTTCCTGCCCGCGGTGATCCGCTTCAACGCCGAGGCCGAGAGCGTCCAGCGCGCGCGCAAGATCGAGCGCCTCGCCGAATGCATGGGCTTGCACCGCGCCGAGGAGGTCGCGCCCGCGATCAAGACGATGAGCCAGAAGCTGAACTTACCCGGCGGCCTCATGGCCATGGGCGTCACCGAGGATCTGTTCCCGAAGATCATCGAGGGCGCGCTCGCCGACCACACCCACAAGACCAACCCGCGGGAGGCGAGCGCGGCGGACTATGAGCGGATGCTGCGGGAGTCGATGTGATGATGAAGCGCGTGATCCTGTCCATGATCCTGGCCGCGTCCGTGCTGCTCGCGCGCGACGGCGCTTCGGCCGACGCGGCGCTCGACCAGGCCGCGAGCAAGGCGGTGATTGAGTTCATGGACGCGCTGCGCCAGCAGGACCTCGACACGGCGATGCATTATGTCGGCATTCCGTTCGTGGCTGAGGCGACGGTCCTCGACAGCGAGGAGGACGTGCGCGCCTATTTCGCCGCCATCCTCGGCGAAGCAGATCCAGCGCAGATGCCCAACCAGGTGCTGGGCGTCGCCAGCTACGAGGCGCACCGCGCCCGCGCCAACGAGCCGACGCAACAATTGCACGACCAGGTGCTCGGCGCCGGCGACGTGGTCGTCGGCATGGCCCACGACGGCACGCCGCGCGGCTATTGGCTGATGAAAGCGAACGGCGGCAAGCCGCTGGTGGTGGGGGTGGGGTATTAACTACCGCTAATTCGTCTAGGCGACTTTCCATGAGTGTTCGGGGCGCGCAAGTAGACTATTGGACGATCAATCCCGCATGGTTGAAATAGCCTATCGGGCCATAGTTCATGAATCCACGACTCCCGGCCGTTGACCTTTCGGCAATGCGAACGAGGAGACTGCGGCAGAGGGCAAGCACAAAAGCACATCCAACAACAAACGCGCCAAGATCTCCATTCCTCGGGGCAGCTAAATCAACTTCCATTGGATCTCGCCGCCATTGATCCGCCAAGCGTGCAAGCACCTCACGTTCTCGCTTCCTTATACTCGTTGGATACCAAACCCCAAATCGATGTCGATACTGTAGGTCGTTTCTCACTACACTGAGCCAACTGTGCGCGTATGCACCACTTTTTCTTATGATCCGCAGAAACAGTTGCAGCTGTGAAAAGACGGCCTGAGCATCAACAGGACGAAGAGGTCCACGAAGAATCTCTCCCGATAGGGTTTGGATTTGTGCACCAAACAATTGCCAGAAAGCCTCATGAGTGCCCCCGACTGACCCGCGTGCACGACGGCACGTAATGGCAGTAGTCGCAGGACTAACGATGCAATGATAGAGTCCACTGTCGATATTAAAAGATGGCAACTTACCTATTGCAGTAGCGAGCGCAATGATGCGAGTGACGTGAACCCGATCAAAATGCGAGCAGCTCTCGCCAAGCAACCTCATTAGCGCATGCCCAGAGTAGAATGCTGCATAGTAGAGCTTAACCGTCGCCCAAGCCAATGCATCTGCTTCCGTAACCTCTGGTGAGAGAGAGTTGACGGTTTGGAATGCAGCTACTGAGAACCGGTTGAAGTCTGCGGCTATGGCAGCTGTAATGAACCTAGGATCGCGAAAGTCCACCAATACGGTTTGATTAGCTGCGTCAAATTCGAGATCGTATCCAATTTGCTCTGGCCCAATAAGTAGGTCGGGCAAGCTAACGTCATCCGTTCGACCACTCAAAGAAATTAGACCTCTCAGTGCATAAGGTTGCAGAGCGTCGGCTAAGAGCGACATCACACGGCGTTCCCACCCCGCAATGAAAAGCCCGATCGCAATGCCTTGCTAAAGTTCTCGACCAACGCAGTGTAACTAGCCCCAGGTTTTGCCAGGTCAGTCTTCTTAATGCGGCGAAAGAGCGGGCCAAGAATTTCGTCGAAATTCGCCGTTGTGTACTCGAGACCATGTCTATCGGATACGCGCTCCGCGACAGCGGGAAAAAGTATGACAAGTGCACGGAATAAAGTGGGATTTGTAATGTTTCCTTCAGCTTCCCTATTGCGAAGGCCGGCAACGCAAGCGTGGAAATATGACTTTAGAATGCCGTAGATTTCGTGCGCTTCACTACCTTCGAGAGTGTTCCATATCGCCCTAAGCGCAGCATTGAAGGTCACGCGGGAGATCTTTCCCTTGGTTTTTTCCGAAGGGCTCATTAGTCCAAGGAGTGGACTGTCCGGTTCTTTGTCGAATAGATCGAACACATCACGAAGCAAGGCCTCCGTGTCGGTTTCCGTTTCCGCTAGACGACTGATATCTAGTAACAGTTCCGATGGTACGGGACGTTGCTTTGTGTTGATGTCAATGAACAGCCGAACTTCATCGGCCTTTGACAGATTGTTGTAAATGACGACCGGTACGCGCAGGCGTGCCGTTGCAAGCGAAAATCCATACACCCGATGTTGCCCGTCCAAGATTAGAAAGGCTTTGGGATGCTTCCTAAAGCTCAACGTTCGAGTTCGCCGCGTGTATTGAAGATGTGCATCAGGCTGTGCGGAGAGCACAATTGACCCAGGTATGGTACCGAAGCCTTTGTCTATATACTCAGCGATTTCTCGTGCTCTGCGCTCATCGAGCCGACGCTGGAATCCTTCAGTTGGATTTTCAGCCCTAACATCGACCGTACAGTTCTCTGCTAGTACATCGCTTGGCATCGTCAGCGTGTAGAAACGGTGACGCCCCTGAATGATTAGGACAGCCGTATAGCTGACAACTTCGCCTGTTTCCGATTCGTCGAGCTCCGCCCCCAGCAGATCGGGATGCGAAGTATCCTGAGCTTGAGTTCGCCGTCTGCGTTTCGGCATTGAGTCCCCCCGGGATCAAAACAGATGCTGAATCGGGCCAACTGTCACAAAGCAGCGTGGTGCAAAGAAAGTAGCGAGAACTGCGCGCCCGTGTCAGTTGAATATTGCTGCTGTTCGACACCTATGGTCTCTGCCAGGATGGCAGAAATCGAAACCGCCTTTTACGTAAACCCAATGCCGCGACTCGGAGTGGAACCTCCCCGGAACGATTCGAGATTCCGGATGAGAACGCGGTTGTGCGAGTCTAAGTGAGCCAATACAATGGCTTGCGATAGTAATCTTAATGTAGTTTCGATGTTTCCGCTTTGTGCCTGTTGGGCGCCTCCGAGTCGCGCCCGAGTCGCACGTTGAAGCGGCTGGAAATTTCGGGTTGGGGCGGGGTAGCAGGCGGGAATGACGACAGACCGACTCGAGTCGCTGATGCGGTTCCACCCCTTCACGCGCCTCAACAAACTGCTGGAAAGCGTACAAGCCGGCGGCGGGAATACGCCGCTCGCGTTGTCGGTGGGGGAGCCGCAATTCACTCCTCCGGCGATGGTCCAGCGCCTGATCGCCGAGCAGTTCCCGCTGTGGGGCAAATACCCGCTGCCAATGGGGACGGAGCCGTTCCGCCAGGCGGTCGCCCGCTGGCTCACCCGCCGCTTCCGCTTGCCCGAGGGGATGATCGATCCGGCGCGGCACGTGATGCCGGTCACCGGCACGCGCGAGGCGTTGTTCCACATCGCGCTCTCCGCCGTGCCGGAGATCGGCCCCGGCGAAGAGAAGCCGGTCGTGCTGATGCCGAACCCGTTCTATCACGTCTATGCCGGCGCCGCGGCCGCGGCGGGGGCGGAGCCCTATTTCCTCAACGCGACGGAGGAGAACGGCTTCATGCCGGAGATCGGCGAAATCCCCGACGCGATCCTGAAGCGCACGAAGCTCGCCTACATCTGCTCGCCGTCGAACCCGCAGGGCGCGGTGGCGCCGCTCTCCTATCTCGCGGCGTGGCTGGCGCTGGCGCGGCAATACAAGTTCGTGCTGGCGAGCGACGAATGCTATTCGGAGATCTATCGCGGCACGCCGCCGCACGGCTGCCTGGAAGCGGCGCGCGATCTCGGCGGCCAGAATCAACCGAGCCTCGACAACCTCATCATCTTCCATTCGCTCTCCAAGCGCTCGAGCGGCGCCGGCCTGCGCTCCGGCTTCGTCGCGGGCGAGGCGCGGCTGATGCAGCGCCAGGCGCAGCTGATCAATTTCGGCGGGGTCGCGACGCCGTATCCGATCCTCGCCGCCGCCACCGAACTGTGGCAGGACGAAGAGCACGTGGCGGGGTACCGCGCCAAATACATCGAGAACTTCGATGCCGCGCAGGACGCGCTCGAGCACATCTTCGGCGACGTGCGCGCGGAGGGCGGCTTCTTCCTGTGGCTCGATGTCGGCGACGGCGAAGCGGCCGCGAAGGCGCTGTGGGCCGAGGCCGCCATCAAAGTGTTGCCCGGCGGTTACATGGCGCGCGCGGATGCGAGCGGATTCAATCCCGGGCAGCGCTATATCCGCGTCGCTCTGGTATTGGAACCAGGGGACATGGCCGCGGCTTTGAAACGCATGGCCCCGGTGCTGGCGCGCGTGGTCGACGACCAGCGCCGCGCACAAGAGCGGGCGAAGATGGTATGATGCAAGCGATGAACACGTCCTCTCGCCCCTTTCTCACACGTCACCCCGGCCTTGAGCCGGGGTCCACTCATCCACCGATCCAGCGCCGGCCCAATGGATCCCGGCTCAAGGCCGGGATGACGGGAAGAGAAGTGGCAAGGGAGAGTGGAGCAACGGTGACTTCATGGCGATGACCGGCGATCAGATCTATGGGCGCGCGCCGATGCCGCGGGCGAGCGGCGGCGGATGGGGCGAGTTCGTGCGCCGACGCCTGGCCGAGATCATGGGTGGCATCTTCATCGCGGTCGCGCTCGTCTACCTGCTCAGTGTCCTCACCGCGCATGAAGGCGATCCCAGCTTCAGCCGCGCGGTCGACGGGCCGACGCTCAATCTGATGGGGCGGATCGGCGCCTATGTCGGCGACTTCGCGCTGCAGGGCCTCGGCCTCGCCGCCATCCTGTTCGCGCTGGCGCCCGCGGCCTGGGGCTGGAAGCTGATCCGCGACCGGCGGCTCGACCGCTGGTGGCTCAAGGTGATGCTGCTGCCGTTCTCCGCGTTGCTTACCGCCGGCGCATGCGCCGCGATTCCCGGGCCGGGACACTGGCCGTGGATCGCCGGCATGGGCGGTTTCTCCGGCCGGCTGCTGCTGGTCGGCGCCGACGGCAACAAGGGGCTGAAGGCGCTGCTCGACAGCATGGGCGTCCCGCCGCTGCTCCATTCGCCGCTGCTGCCTGCCACCATCATCCTGGCGGTCGCCGCCTTCATCACCGTGTTCTTCGCGCTCGGCATCAGCCTCGGCGGCTATGTCCGTGCCGGCCGGCGCATCGCCAATGCCGGCCACCGCGCCGGCCAGGCGCTGGATCGCGGCCGCCTGCTGCTGATGCGCCGCAAGGCCGCCGAGATCGAGGAGGACGCCGACGAAGAGGAAGACGAAGGCGAGGAAGCGCCGCGCGCCGAACGCCCCGGCTTCTTCAAGCGCCTGTTCACCCGCACGCCCAGGCCCGCGCCGTCGCCGCGCGCCCGCATCGAACCCAGCTTCGACGGCAGCGCGCACGAGGCGGAGATCGACCTGCCGCCCGCGCCGTCGCTGAAGCCGGAGCCGAAAGGCGGACTGGTCGCCGTGTTCCAGCGCGAGAAGAAGCCAAAGGCCAAGGCGCCCAAGCGCGAGAGCACCAAGCAGGCCAAGCTCGATTTCGAAGGCGAGTTCGAGCTGCCGTCGGTCGATCTGCTGGCGCGGCCGGTCACCAACGCCGCCGTGCAGCGCATCAACGAGGAGAGCCTGGAGAAGAACGCGCGGCTGCTCGAGACCGTGCTCGACGATTTCGGCGTCAAGGGCCAGATCGTGCGCATCCGCCCCGGCCCGGTGGTGACGCTGTACGAACTGGAGCCGGCGCCCGGCACCAAGACCAGCCGCGTGGTGAGCCTTGCCGACGACGTCGCGCGCTCCATGAGCGCGGTCAGCGTGCGCATCGCGGTGGTGCCCGGCCGTTCCGTCATCGGCATCGAGCTGCCGAACCGCGAGCGCGAGACCGTCGCCCTGCGCGAGCTGCTGGAGGACGACGCCTACCTCTCGACCCAGGCCAAGCTCGCGCTGGTGCTGGGCAAGGATATCGGCGGCCAGCCGATCGTCGTCGACCTCGCGCGCATGCCGCATCTCCTGATCGCCGGCACCACCGGCTCGGGCAAATCGGTCGCGATCAACACCATGATCATGTCGCTGCTCTATCGGCTGACGCCCGACCAGTGCAAGTTCATCATGATCGATCCCAAGATGCTGGAGCTGTCGGTCTATGACGACATCCCGCATCTGCTGGCGCCCGTCGTCACCGAGCCGAAGAAGGCCATCGTCGCGCTGAAGTGGGTGGTGCGCGAGATGGAGAACCGATACCGCGCCATGTCCAAGCTCGGCGTGCGCAATATCGAAGGCTACAATCAGCGCCTCGAGCAGGCTCGGAATGCAGGT
Organism: Dongiaceae bacterium; assembly: GCA_041398065.1. Classification (GTDB taxonomy): domain Bacteria; phylum Pseudomonadota; class Alphaproteobacteria; order Dongiales; family Dongiaceae; genus Dongia_A. The sequence continues at coordinate 45,100 of JAWKVL010000007.1, forward strand.
GAGCAGCTAACGCGCAGAGTCCAGACCGGCTTCGATCCGGAGACCGGCAAGCCGATCTACGAGGAAGAGCCGTTCGACCTCAACCCCCTGCCCTTCATCGTCGTCGTGGTCGACGAGATGGCCGACCTCATGCTGGTGGCGGGCAAGGACATCGAGGCGGCGATCCAGCGCCTGGCGCAGATGGCGCGCGCGGCGGGCATCCACATCATCATGGCGACGCAGCGCCCTTCGGTCGACGTCATCACCGGCACCATCAAGGCCAACTTCCCGACCCGTGTCTCCTTCCACGTCACAACCAAGATCGACAGCCGCACCATCCTGGGGGAAACCGGCGCCGAGCAGCTGCTGGGCCAGGGCGACATGCTCTACATGGCGAATGGCGGGCGCATCACGCGCATCCACGGCCCCTTCATCTCCGACCGCGAGGTCGAGTCGATCGTCAAGTTCCTGAAGAGCCAGGGCGAGCCCGCCTATCTGCAGGAAGTGACGGAGAGCGACGAGGACGGCGCGTTGGGCGAGGATGCCGGCGGCTTCGGCGGCGGCAATGGCGGGTCGGGCGACGATCTCTACGACCAGGCGGTGGCGCTGGTGGCGCGCGAGCGCAAATGCTCCACCAGCTTTATTCAGCGCTATCTGCAGATCGGTTATAATCGCGCCGCCCGCATCGTCGAGCGGATGGAAAAGGAAGGCGTGGTGAGCCAGGCCAACCACGTCGGCAAACGCGAAGTCCTGGCGCCGGAAGGCGGCGGCAGAGGCTAGGCGGTTCAGGGCCGCCGGCCACCGTCACGGAGGGGCGTGATGGGGTTCGAGAGGGATCGCGTATTCGCCGCTTTCGGCCGCTCGAGACACGTGGCGCGCACAGCCTTCCGTGGCATCGCATCTTCTCGACCATCCCATGAATGAAGTTCTCATCATCGCCGGATTGGTCGCTGGCGGACTTGCCGCCGCCGAGGTCGGCTACCGGTTCGGCTCCCGCTTCCACCCGAAGGATGATACCTTTCGCGGTCAGTTCGATATCGTCCGGGGCGCCACCTTTGCGCTCGTCGCCTTCCTGATCGGCTTTGCTTTTTCCGGCGCCGGGTCGCGCTACGTCGATCGGCTTGACATCATCGTCAAGGAGGCCAACGCGCTCGGAACGGCGTGGCTGCGCACCGACCTGCTTTCGGAACCGGCGCGTGGGCAGGTGAAAGCCGCGCTCAAGGAGTTCGCGGCCAACCAGCTTGCGCTGCTGCAATCGCACAGCTGGGAAGAAGCCGACCGCTTGAGCGGCAAGGTGGGCGAGCTGCAGCGCGCTGTGTGGTCGGAGGCGATCGCGGGCGTACAGTCGGATCCGTCGGCGGCGCGGCTGGTGCTGCCGGCGCTTAATGACGTCTTCGACCTTCAGTCGGCGCATGTCGCGATGGCGCACCGGCATCTGCCGACGCCGATCCTCATCGTCCTGCTGGTGACCGCGGCACTTTCGCTGGTGCTGGTCGGTTTCGGCAACGGCCGGTCGGGGCGGCGCTTCCTGCTGCTCGACGGGGTCTATGCCACCGTGCTCGCGGTTGCACTGTGGATGACCATCGATCTCGACCATCCGCGCCAGGGCATCATCCAGACCAGCACCCAGCCGGTCGCCGACGCGCTCGCACAGATGCAGTGACGTGGTGCCGCAAGACGCGAGATTGCCCTGCAGACAAGATGCGTTTCCGGGTCGCTCCGCGGCGACCCGATAGGCCCGTTAACCTATTGCTTACGGTCGGTCCCCTAGGCTTCCCCTGAACGGGTGCGGTTCGGGGGAGACGCTTGCCATATCGCGCCGATATCGACGGCCTCCGCGCACTGGCGGTCGTGGCAGTCCTGCTCTTCCATGCCGGCGTGCCGCTGGTCGGCGGCGGCTATGTCGGCGTCGATGTGTTCTTCGTCATCTCCGGCTACTTGATCACATCCCTGATCCTGCACGAGCAGGACGCCGGCGCGTTCTCTCTCACCTCGTTCTATCATCGTCGCATCCGGCGGATCCTGCCGGCCCTGTTCGTCATGATCTGCGGCTGCGCGATCGTGGGGTGGTTCCTCTTGGCGCCTCTCGACTACGCACGTCTCGGCCAGAACATGGCGGGGGCGGCGCTCTCGTTCTCCAATCTGCAGTTCTGGTTTACCGCCGGCTATTTCGATACGCCGGCCGCCGAGAAGCCGCTGCTGCACACCTGGTCGCTCGGCGTCGAAGAGCAGTTCTACCTGGTGTTTCCGATCTATCTGATTCTGGTCCGCCGCATTTGGCCGTCCAAGCGGCTGCCACTCACTGCCGCCTTTTGTCTGGCCTCGTTCGCGTTTGCATCGATCGCCGCCTTCCGCGACCCGAATGGCGCGTTCTACCTGCCGCACGCGCGGCTGTGGGAGTTGCTGATCGGGGGACTGCTTGCGATGGGCGTCGCGCCAGCGCCGACGCGCGCCACCCTGCGGACCGCCGCGGCAACACTTGGGCTGGCTTTAGTCGCGGGTACCGCAATTTTCTATTCGGGCGATACGATATTCCCCGGCATCGCCGCGTTGCCGCCGACGATCGGGACAGCGCTGGTGATCTGGTCGGGAACAGGCGGCACCTCCGTTGTCGGACAGGCGTTGGCCGCGCGTCCGCTGGTGTTCCTGGGCAAGATCTCGTACTCGCTCTATCTCTGGCACTTTCCGCTGCTGGCCTTCGGCCTCTATGTCGGGCTGGGAGAGATGTCGCCGGCTACGACCGCAATGTTGCTCGCTGCCGCTTTCGTGCTGGCCGTGCTGTCCTGGCATTTTGTCGAACAACCCGCCCGGCGCGCCGGCGGGCGCCTTCGCTGGCGCACCGTCGCGAGCAGTGCGGCTTGCGGTGTCATCCTGCTGGTCTTCGCCGGCCTTACGCTGCAAGTGTCCGGCGGCTTTGCAATTCGGTTGAGGGAAGGGGCTCTACAGCTGATCGCAGGCCGGTCGCAGCGCAATCCGGATCGCTTGGCCTGCTACGTGCCGTCCAGCACGAACATCGACCTTGGCAGGCTTTGCGTGCTGGGCAGCGGGGAGGCGTCACCCAGCTTCATCCTGTGGGGTGACTCCCATGGCGAGGCAATGCGAGGCGCCGTCAGTGCTGCGGCGACAGCGGTCGGCCGCTCCGGCGTCTTTGCGGGGGAGTTGGGCTGCCCGCCGCTGATCGGCACGGCGCAGCCGCGAAAGCCCGCCTGCGCGGCGGTGAGCGATGCGCTTTTCCACCTGATCAACGAGACGAAATCGATCGGCACCGTCATACTGGCCGCACGTTGGGGCTGGTGGGCGGAAAGCGTACCCTACAAGCGCGAGAGCGGTGAGCCCGTTGCGTTGGCCTTGGCCGGTTTCCCGGACGCCGAGGTCGCCAATCGTGCCGCGCTGTCGATAGGCCTGGAGCATACGATCTCGGCACTGCTGTCCGCGGGGAAACGCGTGTGGATCGTCGGCCCGGTGCCCGAAGTCGGCTACGACGTGCCACGATATTTCTATCTGCGCTCTCTCGGCTTCGCCGACGGACTGGACATTGCGCCTACCCGGGCGGAGTTCAACCAGCGCCAGGCCTTCGTGCTCGATCTGTTGAACGATCTGGCTGGCCGCTATCAAGTCGGCACGATTTGGCCGCACGAACGTCTCTGCAACGATATCAGCTGCGCGATCACGCGCGACGGCCATATCCTCTATGCCGATGACGACCATTTGTCGGTGTTCGGCGCCAAATCGATCGCCAACTTGTTCAGGCCGATCTTCGAAGAAAGACCCATCGTCGTTCGGTAGCGCCGATTGGAACGTGCGGTGCGATACGGGCCAAGGCACGCGTGCAAGCCCGCTCTTCCCCGGACTTCGTGCAATCCACCTGTCATCCGGCCTTCGGCAATATGAATATCCGGCGGGCAATGTCCGAGCGTAGCGCATCCTCGCTGTAGTAGCGGCCGATCAGCTCCCTCTCGAACAGATCGGGATGCCGCGCCGCGAAGCTGTCCCATTCCAGATGGCGGGTGAAGTCGCCGCCCTGCGCCATGATATCCTGCGCCATCCGCTCGTGGATCAGGGCCAGGAAGGCCGCGGTGATGGTCTCGTGATAGAGGCCCTGCTTGCCGTGATGGGCGGCAAAGCTGCGCAGCGCCGTTCCCATCGCGCCGAGCGCGCCGGCGAATCCGTGGCGCTGCAGATAGGCGAAGCCCGCCTGCACGTGGGCCCGATGGTCGAACGAAGCGGCCGGCAGCGTGCAGTCCTCGAGCTGCCGGATGAGGTCGTCGCGATTCATCCGCGCTTCTCCTTCAGCTGGTGGCTGTCGGCCGCGCTCAATCCCAGGCCGTAGATCCGCTTCAGATCCGCGATGTGCTTCAGCGTCGTCTTCTCGAACGGCGCCTTGCCCTCGAAGGCGTGCAGCACGATGCCCTCGACCAGATCGCCCAAGGTCATGTCGCGATATTCCGCCAGCGCCTTCAGCACCTTCAAGAGGCGCTTCTCCAGCCGGATGCCGGTCTGCACCCGCTCCACTGCAATGGGCTCGTTCTTGGACATATGGTATTTATGTACCTTGGTACGCATCTCGTCAATCTGCTGCGCTGTCGGGGTGGCGACAGGCCGGGATCGGGATGCAGGCGAGCGCCTTACGCGCGCGCGGGTGCGAACAGGAAGGATTTGACCGCCGGCCGGTCGAGCCACCAGCCGGTGAGGCGCCAGAGCGCCCAGGCGCCGGCGATCGCGACATAGCCGTCGGTGGCGTAGTGCCAGCCGAGATGGATCGAGCCGATCAGGATCACCGCGAAGAATCCCCAGCCGAAGATCGCCGCGCGGCGGCCGTAGGTCTGGATCATGCGCGCCACCAGCCAGGTGGATGCGACGTGCATGCTGGGCGCCGCCGAGATGCCGCGTCCGAATCCGAAATCCGCCTGCTGGTAGAAGTCCCACAGCATGTCCTGTACCGTGACCGCGATCAGGCTGAGCTGCTTGTCGAAACCGAAGATCGAGATGTGCGTGGCCGGGACGGTCTCGCGCAGATAAGCGATCTGCGCCGCATACGGGTCGGGGCCGCCGACCACCAGCGCGTAGTAGCAAGGCCCGACCGAGCTGAGCGCGATGGCGAGGACGCCGCCGAGCAAGGTCCAGGCGAGGATGCTGCTGATCAGGAACTGCGCGCGCACGCGCCGGTCGCGCAACGTGGTGATCTGCAGCAGCAGCGCGAAATACATCACGAACAGCCACAGCGCGTAGAGGAAGTCGATCGAATAGGTGACGATCGGATAACCGAGGATCGGCTGCAGCAGCGCCCAGGGATCATGGCCGAAATGGATGGCGCGGTCGATCTGATGCAGCAGGGGATCAAGCGAGTAGGGATGGACCAGCGGGATCAGCGCCTTCACCAGCGAGAAGGCGCGCGCCAGCACCGGCCAGACCAGCAGGATCGGCAACGCCAAGAGAACGCGATCACGGTTGAAGAACTCGGTTCCCACCAGCCGCCAGGTGGCGCGCGACTGGATCGAGTTCTTGCGCACCAGGGTCACGTGCAGGATCCATACGATGAAGGCGACCGCCAGCGCCGCGATGCACATCGACACGTAGCCGTCGTAGCTGGCGCCGATGCCGTCGAACGAGCGGTGCGGCGTGCCGAGCAGCGCCGAGAGCCCATCCGCTCCGGCCAGATAGAGCGCGACCAGGACGAGCAGCGGGCTGTTTTCACGCAGGCTGGCGACGAAGCTGGCGAGCCAGCCGGTCCGTCGCGTGTCGAGGGCAGAGACTTCGATCGAGGACGGCATGGTCAGCGCCCCGCCACGGCCGGTTCGCCGGACCGGTCCGGCCACAGCAGCGCCTCGACGGCGCTGCGGTTCAAGAGCCAGCCGACCGCGCGCCACAGCGCCCAGGCCAAGGCGACCGCCATATAGCCATCGACCGCATAGTGCCAGCCGAGATGGATCGATCCGACGAAGATGAAGGCGAGGAACAGGCAGCCCGCGATGCGCGCGCGCTTGCCCATGTCCCAGGCGAGGCGCGCGATGATCCAGGTGGAGGCGATGTGCATGCTGGGCGCCGCGGAGATGCCGCGCACCATGCCGAAATCGTTGGTCGCATAGCTCTGCCACAGCATGTCTTGCAGCACCGTGGTCGTGAAGGGCAGATGGATGGTCTGGGAGACGCCCGCGGCGACGCCGTGCAGATAGTCCATCAGCGGCGCGTAGGGATCGGGACCATCCACCACCAGTCCGTAATAGCACGGACCGGCGGAGCTCATGAACGTGGCGAGCAGGCTGCCGATCACCGCCCAGGCCAGCGCCATGCTGAGCAGGAACTGCATGCGCCGCTTGCGGTTGCGGGCGGCGCCCGCCATCAGGACCAGGGCGGCCTGCAGCACCAGGAACCACATGGTGTAGCCGAAATTGATCGCATAAGTGATCGGGGCATAGCCGAGCAGCGGCTGGATGATGCGCCAGGGATCGATGCCGAAATGCAGCGCGTGATCCAGCCGGTAGAGTTCTGGATCGAGATAGAAGGGCTGCACCAGCGGAATGACCGATTTGAGATAGGTGAAGCCGCTGGCGGTGATCGGCCACAGCGCCAGCACCGGCAAAGCCAGCATCAGCCGGTCGCGGCGCAGGAAGTCCTGGCGGATGCGCCGGCCGGCTTCGGCCTGGAAGTTCGGCACTTTCTTGATGCGCGAATGATAGAGGTACCAGAGCGCGAAGACCGCGAACACGGACAGCCCGGACATCGCTGCGAAACCGAGATAGGACATCGCGAGCTCGGAATAGGGCGCCACCGGGATCGGGACCAAGCTGGCGACGATGATCGGCGCCAGGCCATAAAGCCCGACGAACAGGATAAGGGGGCTGTTCTCGCGCAGGGAGGCGAGGAACTCCTCCCAAAGCTGCGCACGGGCGCGGGATGCTGGTTGCGATACAGCCGACAGCGACATGAAGATCCCGCGATTTCCCGGAATACCTGCCTCAGGCCGGCAGTATCGGAGAGGCCGGTTAAGCTTTCCTGAACAGAGCCGGTTTATTGCCCCGCTTGGCGTCTTCAAAAGGACATTATTTCAAATACTTGATGGCTCGGCCCGCGGTTGCGGTAACGTGATGGCGCGGGGCGTGGCAATGGGCCGCGCAACTCTCTATATCTCGTACCGTTGTTATGACCGGATTGGATCACACGTCTAGACTCGCATGAAGATCGCCAAGCCTGCGCCTTTTCATCTCCATCGCCGCGCCCTGCTCCGAACCGGCGCCGGATTGCTGGGCGCCGCCGCCCTTGGGCTTCCCCTGCCACGGATCGCGGCAGCGGAAGCGGCCCAGGCGGCACAGCTGACCGCCTCCGACAAGGCGGATATCGCGCGCGTCGAGGATTACCTGAACTCGCTGACCACGGTCCGGGCGAGCTTCCAGCAATTCACCCAGAGCGAGGGGCTGGCCTTCGGGCGCATCTATCTGCGCCGGCCCGGGCGCCTGCGCGTCGAATATGACCCGCCGTCGGAGATCCTGCTGATCGCCGACGGCATCCTGCTGTCCTACTACGATGCCGAGCTCAATCACATCGAGCAGGTGCCGCTGAAGCTCTCGCCGATGTGGTTCCTGCTGCGGGAGAACGTCAAGCTGGGCGGCGACGTGACCGTGACGACCTTCAAGAAGGCCGCCAACGCGATCCTGATCGGCCTCGTGCAATCGGACGAGCCGGATGCCGGCTCCGTCCTGCTCGAGCTTGGCGACAAGCCGCTGGAGCTCCGGCAATGGACCATCACGGATTCCGCCGGGACGCAGGTGCGCGTCGGCCTCTACAACACCGAGTTCGGCGTGCCGCTCGAAGCCGCCTTGTTCGCCACCCCGCGCAAGAAGCCAAGAAACAGATGACGGGGATCGGAAGAAGATTGTCTTTGCAGACAGCGACCAGCCAAGCCCCGCTACTGCCTACTGAATTCTGATCCCTGACCTCTGATCACTAACTTCTGATACCTGATATGCGTCGGCTGCGTTTGTCGGCGGTCGGGGCCGGCCCTAGATTCGGCCCAACTTTTCTCAGTGCTTCTTTCTGAGCGTCCCGACGGGGTTGGGGCCGGAGCTGACATGAAGCTGACCAACGACGCGCCGATCGTGGCTGTCCCGATGTGCATCAAGCAGATCGACGGGCAGAATTTCCACACCGTCGGCGAGAAGTATCTGACCGCGGTGATCGAGGGGGCGGGCGCCTATCCGCTGTCCTTCCCCGCGCTCGGGCCGGCGCTGGAGCCGGCGGCGCTGCTCGACCATGTCGACGGCATCCTGTTCACCGGCAGCCCGTCGAATGTCGCGGTACATCACTACGACGGCGCGCCCGACCGTCCGGACAGCCCGCAGGATCCCGGCCGCGACGCCATCACGCTGCCGCTGATCCGCGCCGCGATTGCGCGCGAGGTGCCGATCTTCTGCATCTGCCGCGGCTTCCAGGAGCTGAACGTCGCGCTGGGCGGCACGCTCGACACCCAGGTCCATCTGTCCGACGGCCGGTTCGATCACCGGGCGCCGCGCAATGTGCCGTTCGAGGAGATGTATGGGCCGCGCCACAAGGTTGCGTTCGTCGCGGGCGGCAAGTTCGCGCGCATCCTCGGCAAGACCGAGACCGAGGTGAATTCGCTGCATTGGCAAGGCATCGCGCGGCCGGCCGAGCGGATTCAGGTGGAAGGCCGTGCGGAGGATGGGGTTATCGAGGCGGTGAGCCTCAAGGATCATGCCGGCTTCTGCCTCGGCGCACAGTGGCATCCCGAATTCCGGGTTACGGATAACCCCGATTCCATGGCGCTTTTCAAGGCGTTCGGCGCGGCGGCTCGCGCGCGCCGGCAACTGCGCCAGCGGCCGCAGGTAGGTGCCGCTGCGAGCGGCGCATCGAAAGCCGGTGCCGCCGCGTAGGATCTGGTGTGAGCGGAATCGACGCGTCGAAGTGGCGTAGGTCGGATGGGTTAAGAGTTGCCGCGCGGTTTTTGCAGTGTTTTCAATACGTCGCGAATTTGTGAGTGGAATCTTCACCGGCAGTGTTGAAACTTTGGCAAGCATTGCCAACATAGACTGGTAGAGCAGATAGCCGTGGCCGCAATGGCTGCGGTTTTCCCAGGAAGCGGTCTCCCCCACCGCCCCTGGGCTCCGACAACGGAGAAAAGAACGCCCGGTCCTCCCCTGGCCGGGCGTTCGCTTTTTTAGGCAGCGCGGCGAAGTCGGCGTTTACGATTCGATTCCGCAGCCAATCCGCCAAAGATCCACAGTTGCCGCGCGCATCCCCATCTCTGTTCTAAGATCGGTGCGCAGGAAGTCTCAAAGGCGCCACCCGAGGGTTTTCGCAATCTCCGGCGATATCTGAGCCGTCATCCAATCCTGTGTCTCGGGCAAGACGGTGTGCCGCCACTCGTCTGTGCTTCCCTTGCGGAAGCGATCATGCGGTAGAATATCGCCGAACACACCACGCATATGGCTGGGCGCATCAAAGAATCGCAAGACACGTTCTTCGAACGCCCCAGCATCCGCAACCATCTCCTCATGTGTCGTCAGCAAGACGTCAAATCGCAAGATGGGGAGGTATGCGACCCACTCCTCGATCCAAGAGTTTCGCCATGTGAATTGTTCGCGAACTTGAACATCCATCGGCATATCAAAAAGATCTTCAGCACCGCCCGTTAGACGCGCTCGCGCTTCTTTGTTTTGCTCCTCTGCCACCAAGCGCTGCCTCACAACAGTTTCGTCGGAGCCCTGGCCTTGGCCTTGACCATGCCAGTACGAAGATAGAGCTGCTTGCCGAGGATCGCGAGCGTGAACCCAAAATCGCTTGACGCCACAATCATGCATGACCTGCGTGTTCCAGGGGCCCGCACGCATGTGGCTGTGACCAGAAGCGCCACCTTTGAGGAACAGTTTCAGACGGCTCGGAATAAGGTACGCACGTTCAGTGTCCACCTGACTATTCACTTGATGGACTAGATCAAGCGCACCAGCAGCGATCAGATGATTGTGCAAATATGTTCCGCCGGACTTCGCCATAAAGCTAGACAGGAACGCTGGGATCTCTCGATCAATCGCGGCTTGATGTGAGGCTCGAACTCCTCGCTCGAAGTCTTCCTCCAGCGATTCGAACAAGGCCATGGCATTGAGTATGTCGCCATCTTGCAGATACCGGTCTATCCGCAGATACACATCCTTCGACTCTGCGGCAGCGGGCATAATGCTTGAAACTCGCGTATCAAGCTTGGCGGTCATGTGACGTCAACGCACGAAAATTCATCGGCACCAGTCAATTCTGCTCAACTCCCTGGCCATCTCCAATCTGCCTTCCGAAGGCATCTCCCAGAAAACGTCGCTATCATTCGCAGTCTATTCCGAACCGTGCCATCTCTATGCCGTCTACACAATATCATCAATGTCGACGAGTGTCGGCTTCCATCTCAAAATCCTCACGGCAAGAGCAGCTCCGCCTTCTCGAAGCCATGATTGACTGTGACCGAACCATTGTATTTTTCTCTGCTGGCCGTTGGGTCGATGCCCCAAGCTCTGCTCAGCCAGCATCGAGCGACAATTCATGCGAGAATGCGCCGGCATCGCCGCTCCGGAAATAGTCGAAAGTCTTGGCTAGATCTTCCGCGCGCGGCACCGTGGGTCGCTATAGCGCAGACTACCAAAAGCTGCTTTGTGAGATATTTGGACGTTGCTCGCGCGAAGTCTCGGGCCGCTTCGCCGTCAGCGGTGTCGACAAGGCCATACTTCGCGATATCACTGCAACCCACTCAGCTCTTTCAGGCAAGCCTGGACGACAGATTTCGCTTGATTGGAGGCCCATCTTAGAGTTGAAAGAACACGAACCCAGACTCGCTGCGACCCGGTGGATGGCCAGTCTTGCGTAGAGATAGCCGATTATTGACGGTTTCCTCTCCCTGCCCCTGGAGAGAGCCCAGCTTGGATCGAACCGAATTTCCGACACGGTTGCTAGCCGGGCCGGACTCAACCCGATTTCCGCACCTGGACAATGAGTAAAGCACACCGACCTTTGATATTCAGTGCCCGGCCAGCATACCTCGATGCCATTTCAATTAAGGGACGCCGCGAGGATTTCTCGGTTCTCCCGCCAGCCTCGACGTTTAGCCAAATGTCGAGTTCGATCGATTTCGGAGTCTTCCGGCCAGCGTCACTCGGGCCATATTTGGAACAAGATCCGCATGCTCTGCCGGTCACGGCGGACCGTGAAGGCTACTACGGTGATGGGCACTTTGACTGGTGGCTTTCGGGCCTGAACGACTACCTGCGAGTCAAGGACGTCCTGGCCAAGAACGGCGCCAACCTTTCATCCGGCGACGAGCTATTCGAGCTTGGCTGTGCGTCGGGACGGGTCTTGAGGCACTTCGCCTGCCACGAGCCAAAGTGCGCCGTCTGGGGGGCAGATATCAATCTTCGTCACGTGGAGTGGGTTCGCCAATTCTTGCCACAGCGAATTCGCATATTCCAGAACACCATCTTGCCGCAATTGCCGATAGCGGACGGTACTATGTCGCTTGTTTGCGCATTTTCCGTCTTCACGCATATCGATGACATGGAGCTTGCTTGGATTTGTGAGCTGAGACGCATACTCAAACCCGGCGGAATAGCGTATCTGACCATTCATAGCGAACATACTTGGCAAAGGCTGGGGCCTGGCCTGCCTGTCTATGACGCGCTCATAAGTCAACGCGACAAGATTGCTGACTATCGAGTTTCGGCAGAGCTCTTCAAGCAACCCATGCCTGAAGACAAGATGGTATTTTGTTGGGATGCGTCGGGCACTTACAGTTCGAATGTCTTTCATTCGACGAACTACATTCGGGACACTTGGGGCAGGTTCATGGAGATCAAGGAAATCATCGTTGGTGGTCACAGCTACCAGGATGTTGTGGTGATGATGCGTGGGGACTGACGCGGTGACAGTAATACAGAATGCGCGCGCGCGTGCGATCCGGACTGAGGAAAACCCGTTCCGCGCGACGTCCGTTCCGGCAGGCGATTATGTTTCGCCCGGCCTGGAAGTAGCCATACTGGATGAACTTTTCCCACACATGATCGTGGGCGAGAAAGCCAACCATCCGTGGCCGTATTTGCGCGGCGAGGTTCCGCACAATTGGTACTGTGACGACAGGTTTCCGACAATCGGATTTCTCAACCGCGACGAAGTCCTCATCCTCTACAACATCGCTTTGAAGTTCCGAGGGAAGCCAGCGCTTGAGATCGGAAGCTGGATGGGCTGGTCCACGTGCCACCTCGCACTTGCCGGCGCGCAAGTTGACACTTTGGATCCGATATTCGCCAAAGAAACAAACAGGGGCTCGCTTGAAAGCGCGCTCAATGCTTCTGGGCTTTCGGAGCAGGTTTCGATCATTCCCAAGGCCAGCCCTGATGCAGTGCATTCCCTTGCGGCAGAGCGAGGCGTGCCATGGAGCTTGTTCTTCATTGACGGTAACCACGACGCGCCGCATGTCGAACTCGATGCAACGGCATGCCTCAAGTATGCAGCCCAGGATGCTCTGTTCGTATTCCACGATCTAGCATCACCTGATGTCGAGAGGGGCTTGGCGGTCCTGCGGAACGCAGGGTTCAAGACACTTATATATCAAACAATGCAGATCATGGGAGTTGCGTGGCGGGGTGATTGCGCACCGATCGATCACACGCCCGATCCGATGATCGACTGGAAGACACCCCCGCATCTGAGAAAATACAGGATCTCTGGCGAGGGATCTGGACTGTCGAAGAGCCAGTTGCTCGACCGTGCCGCCGCGCTTGAAGAGGAAGTTCAGCAAATCGCGGCACAGGCCAGATTGACGGCATTCGAGCAAGAGCAAGAGTCAGCTCGCATACGCGCTCAAGTTCGTGATCTGCAAGCTCAAGCCAACGACCTCCGCGAAACGGCTTGTGAGCAGGAGCAGGAACTATCGCAATTCAGGAAAATCACTGCGGATGTGCGCATGCAAGCCGAAGAGAGCCGTGCGGCACTTGCGACGAAGGATGAAGAACTCAGTCAATGGCGCGGCGACGCGGCCCGTCTTCGCGTTATCGTCGAAGATCTAGATTCGAAACTGCATGATGCGCGGCGCGCGCTAGAGGAGTCTCAAAGTAGCCACAGTGCACATAGCATGGCGGTCATCTCTCGGCCGCCCGTCGACATACCGCGCAGAACACGTGGCCTATTGGATGCTGCCGACACTCCTGCAACTGCCGCGCCCGCAGCCGGACCTGTCGGCGATGCGACATCGAACGTGAATGCCATGCGTCGCGGGCAGACACCCGGCGCTACTATGGGCCAACTTTTGAGCATGGCTCCTCTTCTTTTCAAGCTCGCAGCGGCGGGTAGGCTACACCGCGTGACGCGATTCATGCGCGAATGGAAACTGCTTTTGAAGAGCGGGCTTTTTGACGAGGAGTTTTATGAGAAGAACAACGCGGATGCTCCGCGAGGCCAAGCAGCGGCGCACTACCTCCTACATGCAACTGAAGAGGGACGCGATCCTAATCCATTGTTTGCGACGGGATGGTATTTGAAAGAGAATCCGGATGTCGCGAAGGCAAACGTGAACCCTCTCCTGCACTACTTGCGGCATGGCGCTGCCGAGCGCCGTGATCCAAGTCCTGCGTTCGCGACATCTTGGTATTTGAGTGCGTATCCTGATGTTGCGAAGGCTGCAATTAATCCTCTTGTCCACTATCTCAAGTTTGGATGGCGCGAAGGGCGTAACCCCCATCCGCGTTTTGACTCTGCATTCTATCTTGAGCAACATCCTGAATGTGGAGAACGCAATCCACTGTTGGATTTTCTTGAGCACAACCCAGATTCCGAGTTCGTACGGGAAGCCAAGCCGTGGTCGGCGCCGGAAGAGGGAATTTGCATTGTTACGCCGGACATACTCGGACCAGTCAAGAACGGTGGGATAGGAACTGCTTGCTTCCATTTCGCGACAGCGCTCGCGCAATCGGGAAGACAGGTAACTGTCTTGTATGCCGGGTCTCTTAACGAGCCACGTCGGCTCTATTGGCGGGACCACTACGCAAAGCTCTCGATCACATTCGTTTGCATAGACGATACACCGCCCATAGGGCGCCATACCTGGGGTGGCACATGGTTCCTCGATACCTCATGGCGGATATTCTCCTTCTTGAGGGACAAAAGATTCGAGTGCGTGCACTTCCAAGATTGGCAGGCGAATGGCTTCTGGTCGATTCGCGCAAAGCGGCTTGGTATAGCCTTTGATCGAACCACCCTGACAGTAACCATGCACAGCTGTTCGAAGTGGATTGCGGAGGGGATGGCGGTCTTCCCGCCAAGGCCAGTCGAGCATGCGAAGCTAGTCTGGTGCGAGACCGCGTGCATGCAAGATTGTGATATTCTGTTAAGTCCAAGCCACCATATGTTCGACTGGGCCAAGGAAAATAGCATCAACTTGCCCGCCGATCATCGGACAATGCCATATGTGATGCCGCCCCACGACACTGCCGGCGATATTCACGACGTCGACAACTCGCACCTTATGTTCTTCGGTCGGCTCGAGACTAGGAAGGGGCTGCACATTTTCGGAGATGCGTTGCGCTTGCTCGCCAAAAGCGATGCGCTACCGTCAAGGGTGACACTCCTCGGCAAGCACGCCGAAGTGTCGGGCGTGAGTTCACAAGACTACATCGCTGCTCTAGCGGCTGAATTGCCGCAAGTCAAATTTGACGCAATCACGAACCTCGATACCTTTCAGGCACAAGCCTACGTTCGCGAATCGCGCGGGCTTGTCGTCGTTCCGTCTACTCTCGACAATTATCCGCTCGTCATATTGGAATGTATCCTCAACAAACTGCCGTTCCTCGCATCAGCCACCGGCGGCATCGTGGAGATGGTCGATCCTTCAATACTGTTCGAGCCAAATAGCCAGGATTTGGCTCGTATACTCAGGGATCGGGCAAACATCGATCACAATTCGCTACACCATCAGTATGATCGCGTGGCAGCAAAAACCCGATGGCTTGAGTTGCATGACAGTCTCCGCGCTTCTCCCAGATCCTCAGTGACAGCGGTAGGCGAATTGCCTCGGGTTTCAGTTTGCATTCCCTTTTTCAGGCATGGCCGCTTTCTTCAGAGGCTTCTGAATTCATTCGTGCATCAGGACTATCCCGACTTCGAGGTCATTCTTGTAAATGATGGGAGTGGCCCTGAATTCTCGACGGAGTTTGAAACCGCAAGACAAGAAAACAGTGACAAACGATTCCAATTCATCACGATCGAGAACTCCGGCCCAGGCGCGGCGAGAAACACGGCTGCACACCAGGCTACCGGCAAGGTTCTTCTCTTTTTCGATTCGGACAACTTGCCAAAAGATGAGCGATTCTTGACCACGGCAGTCACCGCTCTCTTACATGCGAATGTAGATTGCCTTACGATTCCTTATGACGTGATCGATCATGAACTGACGGATCCGACGGAGGCTAACGTCAAGGCCACATTCCGCCCGATTGGTTCCTGCGTTCAGGTGGCCTTCGTGGAGAACGTGTTGGGAGATGCGACACTAGCAATACGGCGCGATGCGTTCGAAGCAGTTGGAGGTTTCCCCGAGCATAGGGGCACCAACTGGGAAGATTGGGAGTTTCTGGTGCACCTCGTCCTTGCTGGCACAAGCA
Source organism: Dongiaceae bacterium (assembly GCA_041398065.1). Taxonomy (GTDB): domain Bacteria; phylum Pseudomonadota; class Alphaproteobacteria; order Dongiales; family Dongiaceae; genus Dongia_A. The sequence continues at coordinate 60,717 of JAWKVL010000007.1, forward strand.
TGACATCTTATCCGGACGCTCTTTACTTCTACAGAGATGATCCAAAAGGCCGGAATCGCAGCGCACGGAAGTATCAATGTCACCGGAGCAGAATAGATCGGTACTTGGCTGATGGTGGCAGTGCGAGCTGGGAGATTGTACGGGATATAGCGTTGCCTTTGGCTCTGCGAGAGTACACGTGATCGCGCGGCGGTCTTTGCCAAGACTGTTGTCGAAACTGATTTGATCCCCCATGCGCCTCGTCACCTGGAACATCAACTCCCTCCGCCTGCGGCTCGAGCTGTTGCGCCGGCTGGTCCAGGAGGAGCAGCCGGACGTCATCTGCCTGCAGGAGATCAAGGTGCAGGACAGCGAGTTCCCGGAAGAGGCGCTGAAAGCCATGGGCTATCCCCACATCCTGCGCCACGGGATGAAGAGCTATAACGGCGTCGCCATCCTGTCGCGCCTGCCGTTCCTGGCCAAGGATCCGCAGAACTGGTGCGACAAGGGCGATTCGCGGCACGGCCGCGTGGTGCTGGGCGGCGGTCTCGACCTGCAGAATTTCTATGTGCCGGCGGGCGGCGACATTCCCGATCCGAAGAAGAACGTGAAGTTCGCCCACAAGCTCCAGTTCCTGGACGAGATGCGGGGCTATTTCCAGAAGCGCCGCGCCAAGAAGAAGTCGATCATGGTGGGCGACCTCAACATCGCGCCGCTGGAGCACGACGTGTGGTCGCACAAGCAACTGCTCGACGTGGTCAGCCACACGCCGATCGAGGTCGAGAAGCTCGGCGGCATCAAGGCAGCCGGCAAGTGGGTCGACGCCGTGCGCCATTTCGTGCCGGAGAACGAGAAGCTGTTTTCCTGGTGGAGCTATCGCTCGCCCGACTGGACCAGGAACGACCGCGGCCGGCGGCTCGACCACATCTGGGTCACGCCGGACCTCGAGAAGGACCTGAAGGCCGCCCGCATCCGCCGCGACATGCGCGCCTGGACCCAGCCCTCCGACCACGTCGCGGTGATCCTGGATTTCGCCTAGCCGAATCCGCCCCAAGCGCACATTCAGGGGCGCGTATCGGCAAAGAGCGCAACGGCGCGGCCGCGCTTCCTTGATCCGACGCGGCGCCCGGCGCTAGCCTTTCGGTCTGCGCCGAGCGAGTGGGGGATTTCATGGTCGAGCATGCGCCGGCCCAGCCGGTCTATTCCGACACAGCCGACCCGCTGTTCATCGCGGAGCGCGCGCATATCGGCCACGGCACCGGGCCGGTGTTCGGCCTTGCCCTGTCGGGCGGCGGCATCCGCTCGGCCTCGTTCGCGCTCGGCCTGTTGCAGGCGCTCTACGGCTTCGGCGTGTTCGAGAAGTTCCACTACCTCTCGACCGTCTCCGGCGGCGGGTATATCGGCGGCGCGCTCACCTATTTCCGCAACGCCTTCACCGGCTTCGGCGCGGACTGGTTCCCGTTCGGCTATCTGCGCCGGCGCACCGACACGGTGCAGGTCCAGCCGATGGGCGCGCGCACCGCCGCCCCGGACGAGGATGTCGGCGAGGCCGGCGGCAATGCCCGCGCCCGCAAGATCGTCGCCTATCTGCGCCAGCACGGCAGCTATATGACCCCCAGCCGCCTGTTCGGCGGGCCGGCGCTGATCGCCGGCGTCCTGCGCTGCATGGTCTCCACCCTGCTGCCTTATCTCGCGATCCTGGCGGGGGTTTTCGGGCTGCTGGTGTCGATCGGCTTCTTCGCGCGCGGCCCGGAGAGCGCATCCGGCATCTTTCTCGCCGCCTGGCCGGCCGGCATCGCCATCGTGGTCGCCCTGCTGGTCCTGCTGGCGTTCGTGATCACCAGCGTGGTTGCCGGCATCTTCCATACCATCGACCGCAGCGAGAAGATGGCGGAATCCGGCTATCGCGCGCTGATCTGGTTCTATCGCCAGTCCGGGCGGTTCCTGGTGCTGGCGGCGGCCTTGCTGGCGGTCTCGACCCTGCCGTGGGTGCACGATTATCTGAACAGCCTGTGGCATGCGACCGGGCCGCTGCCGGCCAACTTCACCGCCTTGCTTGCGTCCGCCGGCGGGGCGGTGGCGCTGATCGGCAAGCTGCGCGGCGTCCTGGGCGGCGAAACCGCAAAGCCTTCGCCGCTGCGCGAATTCGGCATGGCGCTGGCCGGCGTGCTGTTCGTCTATGGCATCCTGCTGCTGGGCTACGGCATCGCTGTCGACGGCCTTGGCGCGCGGCCGTACGCCGCTGCGGGCCCTGAGACGATGCCGGCGGTTCCCAGCTATTGCTGGCCGCTGACGGCGCTGATCCTTGGGCTGTTCGCGGCCTTCTTCGTCAACATCAACCATGCCACCCAGCACCGCATCTATCGCGACCGGCTGATGGAGGTGTTCTGCGCGGAAAAGGACGCCATCAAGTGCGGCGAGTGGACGCCGGCCAAGCGCGCGCAATCGCCCGCCGGCTGGCTGATCAACATGAACAGGCGGCGGCAACCCTATCACCTCGTCAACACCTGCCTGGTGACGACCGATTCCAACCTGCGCCGCTATCGCGGTCGCGGCGGCGACAATTTCATCCTGTCGCCCTTGTTCTGCGGCAGCGACGCGACCGGCTGGGTCGCCACCGCGAAGGGGATGAAGACGCTCAGCATCGCGACCGCGGTTGCCGTATCCGGCGCCGCGCTCAACGCGCATTCGGGCCCGCACGGCACCGGCATCCTGCGCAACAAGGGCTATGCCGCGGTGCTGAGCCTGCTGGGCCTCAATCTCGGCTACTGGGCGCGCAATCCGAAGAAATATGCCGGCGGCGCCGAGCCCAGGTTCCACATGCCGACTTTGCTGAAGCCCGGCTTCGCCGCTCTGTTCGGCCGCGAGCTCAACGAGAATGGCGGCTATGTCCAGCTGTCCGACGGCGGGCATTTCGAGAACCTAGCGATCTACGAGCTGATCCGGCGCAAGGTCCGGTTCCTGTGGGCGAGCGACGCCGGACAGGATGCCGGCTTCGGCTTCGAGGACCTGGCCAACGCCATCGAGCGCGTGCGCGTCGATTTCGGGGTCAACATCCGGTTCCGCAGCGACGCCTACGATCTCACGCACCTCATCCCCGGCTCGGTCGAGGCTGAGGAGCTGGCGAGCAAGAACTTCGCCGCGGAATACAACCTCGCCAGGCGCGGCTATGCCATCGGCACCATCGAATATCCCGATGCGCCGCATGGCGTCATCGTCTACGTGAAGTCGACTCTGACGCACGGCCTGCCCGGCGACCTCTACGGCTACAAGAAGCGCAACGCGGATTTCCCGCATCAGACCACGCTCGACCAGTTCTTCGACGAGGACCAGTTCGAGGCCTATCGCGAGCTCGGCTACCGGCTTAGCGCGCAATTGTTCCGCGACATCGAGGATGCGCGCCGCGGCGGCACCACGCCGTTGCCGCCGGAGCTGGACCAGGTCGCGCGGATCTTGGGATTCTAGGTTAGCGGTCGAAATCGACTGCGGTGGTATTGCCGCCGCAGACCAGCACCCCGACGCGCTCGTCCGGCGCGGGCTTGTAGGCGCCGCTCAGCAGCGCCGCGAAGGCCGCTGCGCCGCCCGGTTCCGCCACCACGCGCAGCACGCGCCACAGCGTGCGCTGCGCCTCGCGGATCGCCTCGTCCGGCACCAGAACCGACTCCGCCACGTAGCGCTGGGCGATCGGGAACATCAGGCTTCCCACCTGTCTGGGCGCCAGCGAATCGGCGGCGACGCCGCCGGCCGGAGCTTCGACCGGCCGGCCCGCCGCGCGCGCCATGTGGAGCGTCGGCGCCGCGTCTGGTTCCACTGCCACGATCTTGTGACGGCCTTCGTCCCACGCGGCCATGCCGCCGATGAGGCCGCCGCCGCCGACCGCCACCAGCCAGGTTGCCGCCTGCGGCGCCTGGCGCGCGAATTCCAGCGCCACCGTGCCCTGGCCCAGCATGGTCTCCGGCTGGTCAAAGGCATGGACCGGCATGGCGCCCGACTGCGCCACCCATTGCTCGCTCAAGGCCAGCGCGTCGGCATAGCGCGCGCCCTCCACCACCAGCGCCGCGCCGTAGGATCTGATCTGCGCGATCTTGGCCGGCGAGGCGACGGTCGGGATGAAGATCTTGGCCGGAATGCCGAGCCGCCGGGCCGCGAACGCGACCGCGGCGCCATGATTGCCGCCGGACGCCGCCACCACGCCCGCCTTCGGCACCGGCCGCGTCAGCAGGTTGGCGAAGGCGCCGCGCGCCTTGAAGCTGCCGGCATGCTGCAGCAGCTCGAGCTTGAAGGCGATCGGCGCTCCGGAGAGGCCGAAATCCGCCGCCTCCGCCATCACCACCGGCGTCTCGCGCACATAGGGCGCGATCACCGGATGGACCCGCTCCACCGCCGCTCTTGTGACCTCGATCATGCCGTTGCCTTCGTTTTTCCGATCCGGCTTGACAATAGATCGGTAATTAGCAAATTGGCAATATGCCGATTGAACACGACATCCATGCCGCCCTGCGCGCGCTGGCGAACGAGCGCCGGGTGCGGATCCTGGACTGGCTCAAGAACCCGCGAGCCCATTTCCCGAAACAGGCCGACGGCGATCTGGTGGAAGACGGCGTCTGCGGCCTGCTGATCGCGCGCAAACTGAAGGTCAGCCAGCCAACCGCCAGCGAGCATCTGCGCGTGCTGGTCCAGGCCGGCCTCATCCGCCCCAAGCGCATCAAGCAATGGACCTTCTACCGCCGCGATGAAGCGCGGCTGAAAGCGGTGAAGCGGACGCTGGCGTCACTCTAGCGTCCTAGACTTGCTTGCCGACCGTCATCGCGGTGCGGAATTCCTCGTCGCTGTCGATGAAGGCCTCGTCCGGCATCGCCCCGACCGCGTCGATGAAGCGGCTGAAGAAGCAGCGCAACGCCGCGCACAAAGCGATGTCGCAGATCTGCTGGTCGGTGAACCCGACCGAGCGCAGGCGGTCGATGTCCGCCTGGGTGATCTTGGAGGCATCCCTGGCGACCTGCTCCGCGTAAGCCAGCATCTCGACATCGCGCTCAGGCAGACCAGCAGTCCGGAAGTCGCGATGCAGCCGCATGACGGCCTCTTTCGACCCCAGGTCACCGACCAGCAGCTTGCCGTAGACATAGGAGCAGTAGGTGGAGGGCACTTGCTTCGCCGCGATCAGGGTGATGAGCCGCCAGTCCCGCACGCTGAGGGAGAAGCCCGCCTTCACGCCCTCGAAGAACGGGATGAAGAGCGGCAGCAGGTCCGGCCGGGCCGTCCAGCTCTGGTCGGCGTTCATCAGGAATCCCGCCTTCGCCTTCTCGTGCCGGTAGATCTCCGCGACCTTGCCGGTCGCGTCCTGCTCCGCAATGGTCTTCAGGAACATAGGCCCCTCCCGCTTGCATCGTGCGCCAGCCGGCAGTGTCGGAGGCGCCGCGCGGGAGTCAATACGAGGCCAAGCCGTTCGGGGCGGGCCTCGCGGAATTGATCGGCTGATGATTGAGATTTGATCATCGCCCGCCGCTGGCTAGAGTGGGCGCAAACCGATGGGACCCCGCCATGCCAAAAGAGTCGCTCCGCCCCGGCCTGATCCATACCGAGACGATCACCGTCACCGACCGCCTGATCGTGCCGGAGATGGCGGATTACTTTTCCAACTTCGCGGCAATGCCGCCGGTCCTCGCCACCGCCTATCTGGTGGCGTTCGTGGAATGGACCTGCGTGCGCGCGCTCGCCGACCACCTGCTGGATGGCGAGCATTCACTCGGAACCCATGTCGACCTCAGCCACACCGCCGCCACGCCGGTCGGCATGAAGGCGACCGCGACCATCGAGCTGGTCGAGCGCACCGGCCGCAAGCTGCGCTTCAAGGTCATCTGCCGCGACGAGCGCGACGAAATCGGCGCCGGCTTTCACGAGCGCTACGTGGTCGACGAGGCGCGCTTCCTCGACCGCCTGGCGGAGAAGCAGGCCGCGCGTCGATGACCGACGCACTGTTCACGGACGATTTCGCCGAGCGGCCACATTGGTGGGATCTGGCGGCGCCGCAGCCGTGCGAGCAGGGCGATGTGCCGGCGGGCGCCGATGTTGCGATCGTCGGCTCCGGCTATACGTCGCTGGTCGCCGCGCTCCACCTGGCGCGCGCCGGCCGCTCCGTGCTGGTTCTGGAGGCGGAGGACGCCGGCCATGGCGCTTCGCGCCGCAATGCCGGCTATCTCGGCCGCACGCTGAAGCGATCCTTCAGCCGGCTGGAAGAGCATCACGGGACGGATTACGCCACCCGCGTCTATCGCGAGCTCGACGAGGCGCGGCAATGGGTGTGGTCGCTGGCCGGCGATCTCGGCATCGAGTGCCACATCGCGCAATGCGGCCGCTTCATCGGCGCCACCTCCGAGGCGCACTACAAGGACCTGGCGCAGGAGCTGGAGGTGATGCGCCGGCGCCTCGGCTTTCCCTACGAGATGATCGCGCCCATGGATGTGCAGCGCGAGCTGGCGAGCGATGCCTATGTGGGCGGTGCCGTGATTCCCGATCTCGGCTCGATCCATCCCGCGCTCTATCACCAGGGGCTGCTGCGCGCGGCGCTGGCCGCCGGTGTGCGGGTCTTCACCCATACGCCGGTCGGTGGGTTGGCGCGCGACGGCCGCGCCATCCGGGTGACGACCTCGCGCGGGCTCGTCACGGCGCGCGAGGCGATCGTCGCCACCAACGGCTACACGCCGCGGCACCTGCCATGGCTGGCGCGACGGGTCATCCCGTTCGAGGGCTTCATGGCCGCGACCGATGAGTTGCCGCCGGAGCTGATGGCGAAGCTGATCCCCAACAAGCGGACGGTGATCGACAGCAACGTCAACATCAACTTCATCCGGCCGGCGCCCGATTGCGCCAAGATCCTGTTCGGCGGCCTGACCGGCAGCAAGCCGCACGACCTGCGCGACATGGGCCAGCGCCTGCACGCGGTGATCAGCCGCCTGCTGCCCGACCTCGCCAATGTGCGCCTGAGCCGGGTGTGGAAAGGCCAGTGTGCCGGCACGTTCGATTTCATGCCGCATATCGGCCGGCACGACGGGCTGTGGTACGCCCTCGGCTACAATTTCGCCGGCGTGCCGATGGGCTCCTATCTCGGCCTCAAGCTCGCGCAGCAGATGCTGGGCAAACCGGACGGCGCCAGCGTGTTCGCCACCACGCCTTTTCCCACCTTGCCGTTCTATACCGGCAATCCGTGGTTCGTGCCGCTTGCCATGCGCTGGTTCGACTGGAAGGATGCGCGCTTTGCCCGCAAAGGAGCCTGAGCGGCCATGCACCCGCCGATCTACATCACCTATCTCAACGGCCTCGACGTCGCGGAGCTGAAGCTGACCGACGACGAGATCCTGGCCGCCATCGAATCCAGCCTGGCGGCGCAGGGCCATGGCCGCACCGTGATCGAGCCGCGCATGCATCTGATGCCCGATCCCAAGGTGCACGGCCATTTCAATGTGCTACGTGGATCGATCGGCGCGCCGATCGCGCTCGCCGGCGTGAAGATCGTCGGCGACTATGTGCACAACTACCAGATCGGCCTGCCGTCCGAGATGGCGATCCTCACCCTGTTCGATCCCAAGACCGGCATGCCCAAGGCGATCCTCGACGCCACCAGCATCACCGAGATGCGTACCGGCGCCGTGACCGCGCTCGGCGCCAAATACCTCGCGCGCAAATCGAGCAAGGTGCTGGGACATATCGGCGCACGCGGCACCGCTTACTGGAACGTGCGGCTGCTCGACAAGCTGTTCGACTTCGACGAGATCCGAATCCATTCGCGCCGCCCGGAGAGCCGCGATGCTTTCGCCGCCGAGCTCGCCCGCGACCTCGGCAAGGAGGTGCGCGCGCTCGACAATTGGGAAGATACGGTCAAGGGCGCTGACATCGTGGTCGAGGCCTCGCGCCTGATGGAGCCGGAGACGCTCCTGAAGACCGCGTGGATCAAGCCCGGCGCTTTCGTCGTGCCCTATGGCACCATGAGCGCGGTGGAACTTTCCCTCACCGACATCATGTCCAAGATGGTGGTGGACGATTGGGGCCAGTGCAAGGCGGGCCAGTTCGGATCGCTGCGCGCCCATGTCGAGGCCGGCAAGCTCAGCGAGCAGACGCTGCATGCCGAGCTCGGGCAGATTGTCGCCGGCCTCAAGCCCGGCCGCGAGCGCGACGACGAGACCATCCTGTTCTGGCATCGCGGCCTCAGCCTCAGCGACATCGCGCTCGGCCACGCACTCCTGGAAAAGAGCGCAAGAACAGGCATCGGACAGAAGCTGCGGTTCGCCTAGCACCGCGGCTTCCACCACGCTACCGTCACCCCGGCCTTGAGCCGGGGCCTATAGTGCAGTGCCGCGACGCCGAAGCGCCGCATGGGTCCCGGGTCGCGCCTTCGGATTGCCCGGGATGACACGCTAAAGAGCATTCACAAGGTCGCCCTTCAACACGCCCTCACCCACCCTTTCGATCTCCCCGCCCAGCGAGCGGTCCTGGTCCAGCATCTTCGACAACCCGCGCACCCAATCGTACGCGCGCTGCGCGCCAGTGCCGAGCTTCGCGACTTTGCGCAGGTCGATCGCCTGCACCGCGACCATCAGCTCGATGCCGGCGATGGTGGCGAGCTTCGCGATGATGGCGCGGGTTTTCGCAATCACGCGCGGAGCCATGGTCGCGTAATCCTCGATCCCGTCGGCGGTCGGCAGCACCAGCAGCGAGCAGGGCTGCGCCAGGTGCCGGATGTCGGATTCGAGCGCCGACGCGACCTTGGTGAGGCCGGCCATGCCGGCGTGCATGGCACCGCGCGGCGAGAGAAAGCGCGGCAGGTCGGTCAACGCATTCGACTGCATCTTGCCGATGCGTTGCGCGGCCAGGATGGCGGTCTGCGCCAGCGCCTGGCCCAGTCGCTCGAACTCCAGCACCAGCGCGGTGATGTCGAAATTGCCGGTCATGATCATGGTGTCGTCATCGGCGAGCACAGCGGGATTGTCGCCGGCACTGTTCAGTTCGTTCTCCAGCACCGCGGTCGCGCTGGCGAGTGCCGCCAGCGCCGCGCCGTGGACGCTGGGAAAGCAGCGGAAGCTGAGCGGATCCTGCACCCGCCGCGCCGCGCCCGGCTTCACCAGCGCGCCGCCCCGCAACAGCGCCAGTACCCCGGCCGCCGCTTCGGCCTGCCCCGGCGCCGCGCGCACCTGCGCCAGCCGCGAATCGAACGGATCGAGATTGCCGCGGAATCCTTCGAGGCTCAGCGCCATGGCCGCGCGCTGCGCCTGCAGGACCACGCCCGCGTCATGCAGCGCCAGGGCACCGGTGCCGAGCGAGGCGGCATTGGCGCTGACCAAGGCAATTCCGTCCTTCGGACCCAGCACCACCGGCTTGATGCCGGCGCGGCGCAGCGCGTCTGCGCCAGTCATCCGTTTTCCGCGGAGCTCCGCTTCGCCCGCGCCGATCAAAGGCAGGAAGGCGTGGGAGCATGGCGCCAGGTCGCTCTCGCCCACCGAGGCGATCGAGGGCACGAGCGGATGCACGCCCTTGTTCAGCATCGCCGCGATCCGCTCCGCCAGCTTGGGCGAGAGGCCGGCCGCACCCCGGCACAAACCGATCAGCCGCGCCGCCATCAGCGCGCGCACTTCGGCGGTGGTGAACCGGGGCCCGATGCCGACCGAGCGCGCGACCAGCACGCGCGCCTGGAAGTCGCTCATCTCGGCCGGCGTGAGACGCGTGTCGACACCGGCGCCGAGCCCGGTGTTGAGGCCGTAGATCAGCTTGTCACCCGCGGCCAGCCGCTCCACCACGGCGCGCGATGCCTTCATCCGGCGCATCGCGGTGGTGCCGAGCTTCACCGGCGCCTGAGCGCGCGCGATCGCGACCACCTTTGCGATGCCGACCCGCCCGCCGAGCACAACCGTGCCGATCTTCCTGGCCATCCCTGTTCCCCTGAGTCACGACTCGCGCGCATCCTAGCACACGGCAAATTTCTCCCGGTGCATCGACGATGACGACAGAGGCCGCCGCCGCATGCGCGGTGCATCGTGCTTTGTCTCGCTAGATATCGAGTTGCCGGGCGCATCGCGTGCGCATTCGTAGCGCTGCGAACGTTTACCATGTTGTGGCATCGGGCCTGCATCCCCCGACGCACGGTGCGGGAGAATGGGGGCGGCCCAAGCCGGACGTGGGATCAGGCGCGTCGCATCCGTCATCTCGCCTTCCGACTCACTCAAAGGAAACATCCCATGATCTCTGGTGGAATAGGCGGGCTTGGCGGGCTCGGCCATCTGCGTCACGAGCTGTTCAACAAGCTCGACGCCAATCAAAGCGGCGGCATCGAGGAAACGGAATTCGTCGAAGGCCTGACGTCGCAGAACGCGAACCTCAGCGAGGACACGGTCAAGAAGGTGTTTGCCGCCTTCGATTCCGATTCTGACGGCGTCTTGTCGGAGAAGGAGTTCAAGACCGGCTATCAGCGCTTGAGCAGCGCCGTCAAAGGGGCATTGATCGGGCTGCAGGAGGCGCCGCCACCGCCACCATCGCCGAACGAGCTGTTCGCCAATGCCGACAGCGATTCGAGCGGCGACCTCAGCGAAGCGGAATTCGTCGCCGGCGCGCCCGATGGCCCGCACAAGCCGAGCGAGGACGAGCTGAAACAGCTGTTCGCGGCACTCGACACCGACGGCAGCGGTACCGTATCGGAGGACGAGTTCAAGGCCGGCTTCCGCCGCCATGGTCCGCCCCCGCCGCCACAGGCCGGAAACGACAACAGCGACAGCAATCCGCTGTTGGCGCTGGTGCAGGACAGCGCGTCGACCGGCGTCAATCAGCAGGACCTGAACACCCTGTTCACGACTTTGTTCAAGCTGCAATCGAACTCTGTATCGACCGTCAGTACGTCCGCCTGATGGCTGTTGCCAATCGCAGCGCCGGACCCTGCTGCAATACGGCAGGAGTCCGGCGCCGTGATACGGGCGGCAGATTTCTCCTAATGCCCTCGCATGTCGGCAACCTTGTCCATGCCGCGCGGCGCTCAATAGAATCATATCCACAACATACCGCGTAGACTCATACGTCTCTGCGGAAGCTGTTGCGGTGCCGCATTTACCATCTTTTGGCATCGCATCTGCATCGGCCTCCACGTTGGGGATTTGCGAGGGGGCATGTTTCAACGTGAACGATTTCGCTGACAAGCCGAACATCGATCGCGCCGGCGCGATCGGTATCTGCGCGCCTGCGCCTTGAGAGCGAGCGCGGGCCTCGGCATTGCCGCTTGATACAATGCACCCCTTGAAGGAATGGTCTTCGCCCCCAAGCGTGGGACGAAGACCGGATGCTGGTGCATCTCGGACCCGGAGCATGAGCCTCGAATCGCTGAACCTGGTTTTTCGCGCATTGATGACCGCAATTCATCAGCAATCCATTCACCAGCATGTGCTTCGAAGCTGGGAAGCGGCGCCGCTGGGTGAGGTGATTGCACGCGCGGCGAAAACCGATTTCTCCCTGGCGATGCAGCTGGCGCACCGCATCGTGTGCCTTGGCGGCGTGCCGGAGCTGCGCCTGCGCACCGGCCCCTATTCACGGCACATGCCGGTGGTCGGCTCATCGGTCGCGGACGTCATCGCGACCGAGCTGGCGCTGGAAGGCCGCCTGAGCGCGATCGTGTCGCACGCGCTGGCAGACTTGGCCGCCGGCGACGATGATGAATCGTCAGGCTTGCTCGAGATGGCGCTGCGCGCACGCGTGCATCATCGGACGTGGCTGCAATCGTTGACGACGCCGGTGCAAGGGCCGGCGCCGTCGCACACGCTCGGCGCCCTGGACGTGTTCTTCGCACAGCTGATCGCCTTCGCCGAGCAGACCTTCGTCCATGCGTTCGGGCTGTGGCGGGAGGGTGCGCCGGCCTGGGCCGACGGCGCCTGGGCAAGCAGCGGCGCCGCCACGATGCAGGCCGCGCGCGTCGTTACTTTGCTGTCCGGACATGGGGCGGTTCCACGGCCGGCGGTGGTTGCGGATGGCGCTATCAGTGCGCCGTCGCCGGCGCTCGACCCGGCCGACATGCTGTTCCGCGACCGTTTCCTGGCCTATCGCTGCCGCGACCTTGCCGCGCTCGCCGCGGAGAGTACGCGCGATCCGGGCCTCTCGAGCCTGCTGCATGAGATTGCGGTCTACTACGGCACTTTGTGCGACTGGGGCCGTGAGCAGCCTCACCCGGCGAACGATCGACCCGCCGCATTCAGGCGTTTCGGCGAGACGCTCGCGCGCTACGTGCCGCGCGCCTCGCCATCCGGTCTGGCGGCGGCCGTATGAAGCGATGAGCCATTCTGCAGCGCCTGCTGCCAGGCATCGAGATGCCAGTGCTGCGGCGAACCACGCTGCGGCTGCTGGGGCAGGTCCGGGTAATGATGCAGCGCGAGGATGCAATCCACCATGCGGTCGTCGGTCGACAGAGGATAGAACACGCGCTCCGAATCGATGAAGCCGCGGCCGGGGAACGGCATGCCGTAGCGGCCGTAATGCGGCCGGCAGGTCGCGACCACCCGCGTCAAATCGTCCAGCACGCGCGGACGCGAGGCGGGATCGACCACGTCGTCGACGAAGCGGCCGGCATAATCGAGCTGCGCCACTTCGCTCTGCGCGGTCCCGACCAGGCGGAAGCGGAAACGCACGGCATCATCGGCCAGCACCACGTCGATCAGGTTGATGAAGGGCAGCAGGTCCCGGAAGGCAAGCGGATCGAGATCGCCGCACCGGGGCATCCGCCGCCCCGCCTGCAGGCCGGTCAGATAATCGCGCATGACGGCAAAACTCGGATCGAGAGACTCGAACGCCACGGTTTTCATCACTGTCCCATCCCTTACGCTCCCCACCTGTCGAATTTGGGTGATCGATCACGGGTTTGTGTAATGCCTTTTCGGCATAAAATCGTCGCGAGAATCGCGGTGCGACCGGCGCCCATCGCGCCTCGTGCTCAATTCGTGCCGTCTTTACAATGGCTTAACCATTAAGCCGGACAGTAGATTGACGGCGAGCCGCCGATGATGGAATCCGGCTCAATGGACGATCTGAGATCTGCACCCACCGTGGACTTCCGGGCGCTGTTCGAAGCGGCGCCAAACCTCTATCTCGTCCTCACGCCGGATTTGACGATCGTCGCCGCCAGCGATGCCTATTGCCGTGCCACCATGACCCGGCGCGAGACGATCGTCGGCCGCGGCTTGTTCGAAGTCTTTCCCGACAATCCCGACGATCCCGAAGCAAGCGGCGTCAGCAACCTGCGCGCCTCGCTGGCACGCGTGCTGCAGTTCCGCCGGCCTGATGCGATGGCGGTGCAGAAATACGACATCCGGCGGCCCGACTCCGAAGGCGGCGGATTCGAGGAACGCTACTGGGCGCCGCTGAACAGCCCGGTCCTCAGCGAAACGGGCGAGGTCTCCTGGATCATCCATCGCGTGGAGGATGTGACGGAAGTCGTGCGCTTGCAGGCGCGCGACCAGGCCCATGGAGCGGTTGCTCAGGACCAGCAGCGTTTGATCGACAAACTGCAGGAGACCACCACCTTCCTCGACGCGGTGATCGAGAACCTGCCGGGCATGCTGTTCGTCAAGTCCTACCCCAATTGCCGGTTCGTGCTGTTCAATCGCGCCGGCGAGAAATTGCTCGGCTACAACCGCGCCGAGCTCATGGGCAGAAGCGACTACGATTTCTTCCCGAGGGAAGAAGCGGACCACTTCATCGCGCGCGATCGCGCGGTGTTCGAATCGGGCGCGCCGCAGCTGACCGAGGAGGAGCGGATCACCACGCGGTACAACGGCGTGCGCCTGCTGCGGACCACCAAGGTGCCGGTCAAGGACAAGGACGGCAACCCGCAATACTTGCTCGGCTTCTCCGAGGACATCACGGAGCGCAAGACGATGGAGGCGCAGCTGCGCCAGGCGATGAAGATGGAAGCGGTCGGCCAGCTGACCGGCGGCGTCGCGCACGACTTCAACAATCTGCTCGGCATCATCGTCGGCAATCTCGATATCGCGGCGGAATACGCTGCCGACAATCCCGCGCTGCGCGAGATCCTCCAGGAGGCACTGGGTGGCGCCTTGCGCGGCGCCGAGCTGACGCGGCGCCTGCTCGCTTTCTCGCGCAATCAGCCGCTGCAGCCCGCGGTGGTCGATCTCAATCAGGGACTGCCGCAGGTCGCCACCATGCTGCGCAGGACGTTGGGCGAGCAGGTCACCATAGAGCTGCACCCCGGCGCCGGCCTGTGGCCGGTCAGGGTGGACCAGGCGCAGCTGGACGAAGCCATCCTCAACCTGGCGATCAATGCGCGCGATGCCATGCCCAAGGGCGGCATCCTCAGCATCGAGACCTGCAACGCCGAGCTCGATCACGAATATGCGACGCGCAATGCCGAGGTGAGCCCAGGCGACTATGTCCAGCTGTCGGTCAGCGATACCGGCGGCGGAATGAGCGAGGATGTGATCGAGCACTGCTTCGAGCCTTTCTTCACCACCAAGGGCATCGATAAGGGTACCGGCCTCGGCCTCAGCATGGTCTACGGCTTCGTCAAGCAGTCGGGCGGGCACATCAAGATCTACAGCGAGCTCGGCCACGGCACGACGGTGAAGATCTATCTTCCGCGCGCCGGCGGCCTTGCGACCGGCCGGACGCGCCCCGACGCCGGCGAACCGGATCTGTCGGCCGGTTCGGGATTGGTGCTGATGGTGGAGGACAACAAGGATCTGCGCACCGTCACGGTGAAACAGCTTGCCGATCTCGGCTATCGCACGCTGGAGGCGGAGAACGCCAAGGCCGCGCTGGAGCTGCTGGCACGGCATCCGGAGATCGACCTGTTGTTCACCGACATCATCATGCCAGGCGGCATGACCGGCACCGAGCTGGCGCGCGAAGCCAGGCGCCTTTATCCGAAGCTCAAGATCCTGCTGACCTCCGGCTACACCGCGCGCGCGATGGCCAACGGCTTCCACGACATCGAAGGCCTCGAGCTGCTCAACAAGCCCTTCCGCAAGCGCGACCTCGCCCACAAGCTCCGCAGCGTGCTGGAGCGCGCGTAGCCGCTCGCTCCCCAGGAAGTTTCCCCAAAATGGGGTCAGAGTCGAATTCCGAGACTTGCGGCCTCGGGATCGGCGAGTTAGCCTGTCCTGATGCAACCTGAGCGCGAGGCCCGTGCCGGGAGCCAACACATCTCCCAGGAGGAATTCGGCCTCGCCATGTCGCTCGCCAAATCCCAGACGGGAGAGCAGCAGCACCGCCTGGAGAGCCTCAGCCAAGAGATCGAGCGCCAGAAATCCAACGCCGCCTCCGCCCAGGCCGACGCCGCCAAGGCGCGCGAGACCCTGCCCCTGGTTGCCGAGCGGGCGGAGATGTCGCGCCAGATGGCGGAATCGGGCGTCATCTCCAGGATGGAGTATCTGCGCGCGCAGGAGGAGCTGGTGGATCTGCAGCGCGGGCTCGACTCCGCCGCCGCCAAGGTGAAGGAGGCCAAGGCCGCCATCGCCTCGCTGCAGCAGCAGCGCCAGCAGGCCGGGGCGGAGTTCGCGCGCGACCGCATGAAGGAGCTGACCGAGGCGGAGACCAAGGTGAAGACCCTGGCCGAGGATTTGACCAAGGCCGATCAGCGCCGCGCCCTGCAGCGCATCCTCTCGCCGGTCGACGGCGTGGTGCAGCAGCTGCAGGTGCACACCATCGGCGGCGTGGTGGAGCCGGCGCAGCAGCTCATGCAGGTCGTGCCCGATGGCGCGCCGGTGGAGATCGAGGCCAGGATCCTCAACAAGGACATCGGCTTCGTGCATGACGGCCAGCCGGCGGTGATCAAGATGGAGGCCTTCCCCTTCACGCGCTACGGGACTCTGGATGGCGAGGTGACCGAAGTCTCCGACGACGCGGTGGAGGACGAGAAGCAGGGCCTGCTCTTCACCGCGCGCATCGCCGTGCCGAACCCGACGCTGAAGGTCGACGACAAAATACTACCACTATCGCCCGGCATGGTGGCGACCGTCGAGATCAAGACAGGAAGCAGGACGATGATGGAGTATGTGCTGAGCCCGGTGATGAAGGCGACGAACGAGGCGGGGAGGGAGAGATGATCGTCCCGTCAATGGCTCAATTGAATGGAGATACTGAATGAGGCCAAATATATTTGGCATGGCAGCTGCCATTGTGCTCTTGATTGCCGGCGTTCTCGGTTATGGGCTGTTGTTCATAGCGGGAATTACTTGTTCCATAGTCTGGAGCTTCTTGGGGCAGCGAGAACCAAGACAAAAGATAAATCTCTATCCTCAGAGTCGAAATGTCACGCTATTCGTAACTGCAAGTTACTTGATACTTTCTGTTCTTGGGGCTGCAGTGCCCAACCTATCGCTCGCAGCGATGAAGTATCTTCACAACATAAATGCAGCGACAGCGAACGATTCTGGATTCTGGTCACTAATATTTTTCAATCCACTTAGCGCAGACTTGGAGGCGGGTCCTCCGTACCTTTACCTAGTTGCTGGGGCGCTCGCTATTCCAATCGCGTTTGCCGCATATCAACTCCTGTGCAATCGTACGAAATATGCTTCGCCGGAGCTTACGGCTCATGGGCGAATTATTGGTGTCGTATTGTTCGGTTGGTTCATTGCGGTACTGGGTGCCGGCTTTTTCCTGCTAACTGCGGGCATCATGTTCTTTGGCAGCTCAGGATCTGGTTTATTCGCTAGTGCTATGGTTTGGATCTGCGCAGTTCTTTCATTGCTTGTTCTAATGCTCTCATCGGAGCTAGCGAGATACACGATGGACGCATTCATTCTCACATAGAGAATATTGCGTTGAGGAAACAAGAAATGGGGTCAGAGTCGATTTGTCGCCTCCGCACGTGAATGAATGACCGACCTTGATCGATAGGACCTGACCCATGCCCCGCCTCGGCCGCTACTTCCTGCCAGACCAGCCGCAGCACGTGATCCAGCGCGGCAACGACCGGCAGGCGGTGTTCTTCTCGGACGAGGATCGCGAGGCCTATCTCGGCTGGCTGCTGGCGGCCGCGCGGAAGCATGGCTGCGCGATCCACGCCTATGTGCTGATGACCAATCACGTGCACCTGCTGGCAACGCCGGCGCTTGGCCGCAGCCTGCCTGGCATGATGCAGTCGCTCGGGCGGCGCTACGTGCGCTACCTCAACGACGCGCACGGGCGCACCGGCACCTTGTGGGAGGGCCGCTACCGCGCCGCGCCGATAGACAGCGAGCGCTATCTGCTGGCGTGTTCCCGCTACATCGAGCTCAACCCCGTGCGGGCGCGCATGGTGCGCCACCCGCGCGCCTATCGCTGGTCGAGCTACCGTGCCAACGCGCTGGGCGGGGCGGACCCGCTGGTGACGCCGCATGCGCTCTATCTCGGCCTGGGGCGGAGCGCGGCGGAACGGCGGGAGAGCTACCGCGCGCTGTTCCGCGAGACGCTGGCGGAGGAATTCGTCGACGAGCTGCGCGCCGCCACCAACGGCGGCTGGGCGCTGGGCGGCGAGGCCT
This sequence comes from Dongiaceae bacterium, assembly GCA_041398065.1. Taxonomy (GTDB): domain Bacteria; phylum Pseudomonadota; class Alphaproteobacteria; order Dongiales; family Dongiaceae; genus Dongia_A. The sequence continues at coordinate 78,197 of JAWKVL010000007.1, forward strand.
TCAAGCGCCGCATCGCCAAGGCCGCCAAGCGCCGCGCCGAGCCGCTGCCCAGAGGTCGGCCGGGGGGCCGGCCGCCGGCCAGGCCGAAGGACAAGCGTCAGCTCGATCTGCTATGAAACGGTCGTCCAGCGGAAATCGACTCTGACCCCATTTTAATTTAGAAGCAATTGAAGGCGAGAAGTGAGCAATGAAACACCACGCGCAGCTTATCCTTTTCCGCTGGAAAAGTATCGCCGTCAAACTTGGGCTTTTCACGCTCTTGTTCTATTTGGCCGCTGTCTCTGCGATTGCCGACAGTGCGGAAGCGGGTCTACCAGCGAACAACCTCCCGTACCCGGATGAACAACTCGAGCGCTTTCTCACGTCACTTGATCTTGACTCTAAGATCGGAGCTCTCAGTTTGGTGCAACAGGGCATGGCAGCAGTTCTTCAGGGTGTTTCAGTCGGAATTCAGAGATCAGAAGATTCCAGAGTGACATCCACTATTCTGGTTTTTGTAAGTCTTAGGACAGCGACGTTTGATGACGTAAATCTTGTTAATTGTACCAGGGCAAATCGCTCGCTGATGAACTATGTACTGGGAGGCGTGTGGCAGGAAATCAGCAGTTCCGCGCGGGAGCGTCAAGCTATTGGCGACCCCGATTTTGGTCTCCCGTGGTATCTGCAGTTAGCTAGAATCGCCGAGCGAATGCTCGGATTTGTCGGTACCCGGCAAGACACGTCGCACCAAAAGTCCTTTGAGGAAATGAACTCAGAACTTGAGCGCTACGCTCCTGCCTACAACGCCCTCAAGTTCGCGATCCAACTATCTTACTTCGATCGCTCAAGCGCCAAGTTGCTCTCGAAGCAGCTCTGCTACTCGCGCTCGAACTGACTCTCCTCAGTTGCGGCAGGTAGAAATAGGAGCCTCCGATCGCGTTCTCGCTGCCAACTCCGTCGCGCGGAGTGTCAGCGGAGAGAAATGCGATGGTTTCTGGAAGGACTCGGGCCTGACGGAAATTGCCCGCAGGCGCGCGCTATTTCCGCGGCACTGTCGTCGGGTCGAGGCGGGACATCGGCACCGCGGCTTCCATCACGATCCTGACGCCGGCGTTGACCGGAACCACGCGCTGCGCGGCGACGATCAGCTGGCGGGCGGCGACCGCCATGTTCATCGGCCACAAGGTCGGCTCGGTCTTGGCGAGATGCTGGCGCGCCTTGGCCCAGAAGCGGTTCACGGCGTCGCGCGGCAGGATATTTGGCTGGCGGCCGTCCGGCAGCCGCGGAATTCCGAACTCCGGCGTGCCGATGCTGGCGGCGCAATGCTCCAGCAGCTCGTTGACCTCCGGATGCTCGCTGGTCGCGCTCTTGGCGGTTCCGTTGATGATCTTCCAGATCGACAGATAGCGCGGATCGAGCGAGCCGATCAGCTTGTCGATCTCGGCGGAGAAATAGAACTTCTCGCCCGCATCGCTCATGCGCACTTCGAACACGTCGGTCGGGCTGAGGCCGCCGGTCTGCACCACGCCTTCCCAGATCGCGCGCTGCGCGGCATAGCCGGCGAGCGCGCCGATGACGGTGAGCACCGTCAGGTGGTTCATGTCCGGTTCGTCGGCGAGTTCCGATTTCAGCCAGCCGATGATCTGGGTCGCGACCTTGGCCGAGGCCTGCGCCGGCGCGGCGGGCGCCGAATCGAACAGGCCGGCGACGCTCTGCGGCGCCGCGGCGGCGCTGGGCGCCGGCTGTGCGGCCGGCTTGGGCGCGGTTGGCTTGGCATCCGGATGCACGGGCGCGGCGCCGGCCTGCCCGGGCTGCAAGCCCTTGCGCATGATCGTGGCGATGCGGTCGGTCGAGGTGGCGGCGGATTGCGGACGCACCTCCGTCGAGGTCCGCGCGGTCGAGTTGGACTGCACCTTGCGGAAGATCGCCGCAATCCGGTCGCGCGGATCGGCCGCCGGCTTCGGCGCGGGCGGCGGCTCCTTGCGCGCCACCACCTCGGCGAACTTGTTCTTGAGCTGGGCCTCGACCGTCGGTCCCTTGCTTGAGGGTGGGGCCGGCGGCGGTGCTGGCACTGGGGCGGGATCGGCGGCGGATGCCTGCTCCGCGATCGGTTGAGCTTCCAGCGAAACGCCCTCGGCCGTAACCGCCAGCTCCGCCGCTGCTGCGATCTCCGCCGCTGTTTCCGCGGCCGGCTCGGCCGGAGTTGCCGGGGCCGTACTCGGAGCCTGCGCGGTTGCCGGCATCGGCGATTGTGGAGCCGGGCTTGCGGGTCGCGCCTGCGCCGGCTGATCGGCCGTGCCCGGCTTGGCGATGCCGGACAGGAATCCGGTCGCGCGGCGCAGCAGCGGGCTCTTGGACTTGGTGTCCGCCGTCGCGGCAGCGCTCGGTTTCGCGGCCTCTTTCTGGGCCGCTTCGAGACGCTCGGCTTCCAGGCGCTCGGCTTCGAGCCTGGCTGCTTCGCGATTGGCGGCTTCCGCCTGCTCCGCTTCGAGACGCGCGGCTTCGAGCCGTTCCGCTTCCTGGCGCGCCGCTTCCAGCTTGGCGGCTTCGCGCTCGGCGGCCTCGAGCCGTTCCGATTCGAGCCGCTCGGCCTCGATCCGCGCCGCTTCGAGGCGCTCGGCTTCGCGCGCGGCGGCTTCGCGGTTGGCGGCTTCCAGCCGTTCCGCTTCCTGGCGCGCCACCTCGTTCTGCCGCGCCGCTTCCTGGCGCGCGGCTTCCAGCTTCTCCGCTTCGCGCTTTGCCGCCTTGCGGCTTTCCGTCTCGACCCGCTGCGCTTCGAGGATCGAGGCTTCGAGCTTGGCCGCTTCGCGCTTGGCCTCCTCGCGACGCGCCGCTTCGAACTTCTCCGCGTCCGCCTTGATCGTCGCCAGCTTTGCCGCTTCCGCCTTGGCCGATTCCAGCCGCGCCGCCTCGCGCGCCGCGGTCTCGCGATTGGCGATTTCCAGCCGCTCGGCCTCCAGCCGCGCCGCCTCGCTTCTGGCGGCCTGGACCTTGGCCGCCTCCATCTTCACCGCCTCGAGCTTCGCGGCTTCCTGGCGCGCCGCCTCGATCCGCGCGGCATGCTGGCGCACCGATGCGAGTTTCTCCGCTTCGGCCCGCGCGGCCTGGCGCGCGGCGGCTTCGAGCTTGGCCGCTTCCTGGCGGGCCGCCTCGCGCGCCGCCGCTTCGGCCTTGGCCGCTTCGAGCTTCGCCGCTTCGAGCTTCGCCGATTCCTGGCGCACGGCCTCGAGGCGCGCTGCCTCGCGCTTCACCCCTTCGAGCTTTTCCCCTTCGAGGCGCGCCGCTTCGCGCGCCGCCGCTTCCAGCTTCTCGACTTCCAGGCGCGCCGCTTCGCGCTTGGCGACCTCCGCCTTCGCGGATTCGAGCTTCGCCGCTTCGAGCTTGGCGGCCTCGAGCCGCGCGGCCTCGATGCGCGCCGCCTCCTTGCGCGCCGCTGCGAGCTTCTCTGCCTCCAGGCGCGCCGCCTCGCGCGCCGCCGCTTCGACCTTTTCCGCTTCGCGCCGGGCGGCTTCCAGGCGCGCCGCCTCGCGCTTCGCCGCTTCGAGCTTCTCGGCTTCGATGGTGGCGGCTTCGCGGGCCGCTTCTGCCAGCTTCTCGGCCTCCGCCCGCGCGGCCTCGATGCGCGCCGCTTCCCGCTTGGCGGATTCGAGCTTCTCGGCTTCCAGGCGCGCGGCCTCGCGCGCGGCGGCTTCCAGCCGTTCCGCTTCCAGCCGCGCGGCTTCGCGTTCCGCCGCCAGCGCCCGCGCAGCCTCCAGGCGTTGCTGCTCGATCTGCGCGGCCTCGCGCCGCGTTGCCTCGACCCGCTCCGCCTCGCGCTTGGCGGCTTCGAGAATCTGCGTCTCGCGCGCCGCCGCCTGGCGCGCGGCGATCTCCAGCTTTTCCGCTTCGCGCCGCGTCGCCTCGCGCTTGGCCGCGGTCACGCGCGCCGCCTCGAGGCGTTCGAGCTCCCGCTGCTCCTGCTCGCGATTGGCGGCTTCCAGCTTCTCGGCTTCGAGCCGCAATGTCTCGCGCCGTTCGGCCTCGGCCCGGGCGGCCGCCAGCCGCTCCTCCTCCAGCCTGGCCGCCTCGCGATTGGCGGCCTCCAGTCGCTCGGCTTCGACCCGCGCCGCTTCGCGCCGCGCCGCCTCGGCACGCGCCGCCTCCAGCTTCGCCAGGTCGGAATCGGCGTGCGGCTGCCGGCGCGACAGCGGCGTCACGTTGTCGGCTTCGAGCAGCGCTTCGGTTTCTTTGGCGACCTGCGCGGCCGCGGCTTCCTCCTCCTCGCGCTTGAGGCGCGCCTTCTTCTCCGCCTCCGTTTCCGCTTCGGCGTCGCCGGCGAAATAGAAGCGCTTCTCGCGCTTGAAGGTCAGCTTGGATTCATCCGGCGGAACTTCGATCGCCGGCTGTTTCGGTTTGGCGCCCCCGCCGGATTCCGAGTCTTTCTTGTAGACGCGGACCAGCTTTACCTCTTCGCCAGGCGCGATCGGCGCCGACTTGCGCCAGTTGGTGGCGGGCGTTTCCTCGACCGGCTGGCTGGTGAAGTCTTCTTCCTGGCGCTTCTTGCTGCGCTTGGGCTTGGCGGCCTGTTCCTGTTCCGGCTCGCCGTCCTTGCCGACCGGGACGGCGCGGCGGCCGAAGGTAGGGCCCTCGCGATCAGATTGTGCCATCTGATGTCGGCCCTTCACGCGACCTAGTTATTCGGGACGGTCGTGGGGTCCACCCGGGACATCGGCACCGCGGCTTCCATGACGATCTTCACGGCCAGATCAGGCGCGATCGATCCCCTCATGGCATGCATCAGCTTCTGTGCGGCATGCGCCATGTGCAGCGGCCATTGTGACGGCTCCGCCAGCGCCAGCAGGAGGCGCGTGCCCGGCCAGAAGCGATCGAGCGCCGCGCGCGGCAGGATGCCCGGAAGGTGGTCGTCCGGCAGGCGCGGCAGGCCGAATTGCGATGTCCCCGCCGTCGCCTCGCAATAACGGAGCAGATTGTCGATGTCGGGCAGATGATCGCCGCCGCCGGTCAGCGCGCCGCCGGCCACGATTTTCCAGACCGAAGCCTGCTTGGGCTCCACGGAGACAAGAAGCGTGTCGACAGCGTCACCGAAGAAGAGGGTTTCGCCCGACGGCGTCTCCACGATCTTGAAGGCTTCGGTGATGGCGAGCTTGCCCGACTTGACCATGCCTTCCCACAAGGCCTGCTGGGCGGCATAGCCGCACAGCGCACCGACCACCGTCAGCATGGTTTCGCAATGGATGCCGCGCTGGTCTTTCAATTCGCGCATCAGCCAATCGGCGAGGCGCGCGGGGATGTCGCCCAGAACCGGTCCGGTGGCGGGTGCAACGCGCTGGCCGCTGCCGAAGCGCAGCTCGGTCTTGGTGATTTGCGGCGGCGCGCTCAGGCCCAGCTTGATCTCGCCGGCTTCGGATTCGCCGACCTCGGGTTCACCGGTGGCGGCATCGTTCGTGACGACGGCGACCGGCTTGCTGACGGGGGTTGCCCGCCGGCCGAAGCCGCCGGGCTGTGGCTGGAAGCGCGGCAGGCCGTCTCCGAACGGTGTCGCCGCATTCGCCTCGCCCCGCTTCCGGTCCGCTGCGTCAGGCTGTTCGGAGCGCGCGCCCTTCAAGCGATCAGCATGAGCGCCTCTTTGGAAGGGTCACTGGATCGATCTTGGACATCGGGACAGCCGCTTCCATCATGCCACGGCGATGTCGGGGCGGATCGTGCCAGCTCGATCAGTCTGCCTGCGGCCATCGCGAGGGTGCAGCGGCCAGCTCCTCGGCTCGGCCCCTTCGACGCGTGCCCGTGGTCGACTCGAAACGGCTCACGGCATCGTGAGGCAGGATCTGCGGCAATATGCCATCCTGTCACGCGGAATGCGAGATCGTCTGCCGCCGACCGTGGCGGCGCGGTGCTGATGATATCGTTGATGTCGGGAAGATGATGGCGCCGCCTTCGCAACCAACGTCCGACACGATCTTCCAGATCGAGGCGTGGCCCTTGTCCGCCCGCCGACCACCGCCACGCCATCCCTGGAGACGATGACCGCGTTGAGAAGATCGCCGAAGAAGAACGCTTCAGCAGCGCGTCTCGATCACCACAGCCTGATCGAGCGTGAGCTTGCCGGTCTTCACCAGCAGTCGCGGATCGCCCTGCTGAGATGGCAGCCGGCGAGCGCCGAGCGCGCACAACACGGCTTCGTGCTGGATCCTGCGGCCGTCGCGCAGCTCGCCCTGCAGCCAGCTGGATCAACGCGCCCGGGCCGGGCGTCGTCAGCAGAAGACCGGCGCGGCTTTTCTCTCGCCGGGATCGTCATGGACGGCGCGCGAACTCGACGGTGCGGCTGCTCATCCCGTGCGCTGCCGTCGTTCGACGCTCTGCGGCGCGATGCCGTCGATGGTCTCCGGGATCGGTGTCTTGCGTCGGCCAGATCGCCGAGCGCAGTCGCCGGCATGGGCTCAACGCCAGATCCGGACGCGCGTTAGACGGGCATGGCGCCACCCTTGTTTGCTCGTCCGCTTGACCGCTCTGGGTCTTCTCTTCATCGATCAACACGATGAAAATCCAATAGATCTCGCCTCTTAACCGGGATACCCCCGATTCACCATAGCTTGAAAAGCGTGATGCTCTTTGGCGCGAAATGATGAAGGCATAGTTTGAGTGAATGCAGAGGCTGCCGATCGTGCTACCGTTCGCGCGCATTGGCTGTCGCGAGAAGGAATTGTCATGGCGTTTGCCACCTTGCATGTGATCCAAGCCCGCGAACCGTAAAATTTATCTCAATAGCGATTATGAAATCCGGCGGGCAATTCATCGACTGACAGTTTCACGGTGCCGACGGCGGCAACATCGCCGAGACGCTGAACGGCGACAGCAAGGTCGACTACCGCAAGAAGTTCCGCGTCCGCCCGCGCGACACCGACATCTCCATCGAACTCGACCCGGTCGACCCGCCGGAGAAAGTGTAGGAGCGATGCGCCCGTTCGATGCCGGCACCGCGCGGCGGTGCCTTGCCCTCGTTGTGCTGTCGCTGCTCGCGGCCTGCTCCTATCCGACGCGCAACCAGCAAGCGACGGTGATCGACGAAGGCTACGGCTATCGCTGGAACAATCTCGATCCGTCCGGCCTCGAGGACACTTTGGTCATCGTCACCGCTTCCGGCGGCGGCACGCGCGCGACGGCGCTCGCCCTCTCTGTGCTGCGCGGGCTCGACGACATCGCGCTCGGCAACGGTGAGACGCTGGCGCAGGAGGTCGACGTCATTTCGTCGGTCTCCGGCGGCAGCGTGACCGCCGGCTATTTCGCGCTGACCGGACGCGACGGCTTCAACACGCTGGAGCACGACTTCATCCGCAAGAACGGCATGACGCCGCTGATCCTGGGCCTGGTCAACCCGGTCAGCCTGGCGCAGCTCGCAACGCCGAGCGAGGAGCGCATCGATCTGCTGATCGACTATCTCAACAAGCAGCTGTTCCACGACGTGACCTATCAGGCGCTGATCGACCGCAGGAAGCGGCCGTTCCTGCTGCTCAACGCGGCCGACATGGTGGAAGGCATCCCCTTCCCCTTCACCCAGCGCAAGATGGATTTGCTGTGCAGCGATCTCAGCTCGTTTCCGCTGGCGACCGCGGTCGCATCCTCGGCCGCCTTTCCAGTGGCGCTGTCGCCGGTGACGCTGACCAACTATTCGCGCTGCCCCGCGCAGGAAGGCAAGGTGTGGCCGCCCGCCTGGGTCACCGCCAACATCGACGACCCCGGCACGCCTGAAGGCGACAGCCTGTGGTACGACAATCCGCAGCGCACGACGCTGGGCCGCGCGGAGAACGCCTATGCGCTGGGCAAGGACGGCGGCGACCGGCCGAAGCTCTACATCCACCTGCTCGATGGCGGCATCGCCGACAATCTCGGCATCTTCGAACCGTTCCGCATGCTGACCACGCGCGACACCCAGCCTTCGTTCCTCGGCCAGATCGATTCCGGCCAGATCAGGAAGCTGGTCTTCGTCTCGATCAACGCGCGCTCGTTCGCGCCATCCGGCCTCGACCAGCGGCAGAAGACCCCCGGCTTCACCGACATGCTGCTGGCCTCGATCGACGCGCCGATCGACCGCGCCAGCTCGGGCACGGCCGCGCAGCTGCGCAAGCTGCTGTTCGACGAGTTCCGCCAGCTGGCGCTCGGCGATCCAGTGAAAGAGGCGCGCTTCAAGGCGCTCGCCGACAACACCGCGCTCATCTCGATCGACTTCGACGCCATCGTCGACCAGGATTGCCGGCGCAAGTTCCACTCGATTCCCACCAGCTGGTCGCTCGAGCCCCAGCAGATCGACGCGGTGTTCAAGATCGGCCAGGCGTTGCTGTCGAGCGATCCCGAGTTCGACCGTCTGAAGACGCTGGTCGGCGGCACCGTCACCGATCCGATGCCGAGCGTGGCGGACGCTTGTGGCGCGCTCTAGACGCGCTCGCAGCGTGAGCGCACGCTACGCGATGTGCTCCATGTCTGGCGTTTCCGGCACGACCACCCATGGGTGGCGTCGCCTCTCATAGACCGAGACTCGCGGCGCCGGAAACGACGGATCGGCGAAGTTGCCGATCGCAACTGCGACGAGGTCGGGGAAACCGCTGAGCGTCCAATAGACGGTGGAGCCGCACTCCGGGCAGAAGCGGAACGTGACGCGGTTGCCTTCATCGCCCACGCGCACGAACTCCGTCACCTTGCCTTCCATCGTCACCTGGTTGCGGCGGAAGCGTGCTTGCGTGCCGAACGGGCTGCCCGTGCGCTTCTGGCACTCCAGGCAATGGCACATCGAGAGGCGCACCGGCTTGCCGGTGCAGGTAACCCGCAACTGGCCGCAACTGCAAGATGCCTGGTATGTGCTCATGAGTTGCATCCAGCCTCATAACCTCCTGAACAACAAGGCCTTAATTCGTTAAGACCGGGCTGTGAGGCGGATCACTGCACTTTCGCCGGCGCGCACCGATATCTGGGGTGTGGGCCGCTCTTGCGCGGCCGGTGCGCCGCGTGTGACGTCGATCGCAAGAGGGCCGCGGCGCACCTCATCCTTTCCATCGGGGCTCATGATGAAGATGCGTTTCGCCTATGACGGTGCTGCAGCCTGTTCGTCGCCGCGCACAATGTTCGGGTACAAGCTCGGCGCGCTGGTTCTCCAGGCGATCGCGACTTCCTGGCAATGGTCGCATCGCCGGCGCGAGCGGCGGACCTTGCTGCGGCTGGACGACCACATGCTGCGCGACATCGGCATCGATCGTTCCCATGCGGAACAGATGGCGGCCCGATCGTTCTGGCGGGCATGACCGTCTTTCGCATCGATGCCCGCGCGGGATAAACTGGCAGCCGAGAGCAGTACGATCAGTTGGAGCATTGCATGACCGGGCCCCGCAAAGCGCGCGCAGTCGGGTTCAACCACGTCGCCCTCGTGGTCGGCGACATCGACGAGGCGCTGGCCTTCTATGGCCGCTTGTTCGAGTTCTCGCTGCGCGAGCGCGACGAGACATCGGCTTTCATCGATCTTGGCGACCAGTTCCTCGCCTTGCAGAAGGGCGATGGAAAGACGTCGGATGACGGCCATCATTTCGGCCTGGTGGTCGACGACAAGGAGGCAGCGCGCCAGGCCATCCTCGCCGCGGGCATCAAGCCGTTGCCCGGCCCGTTCCTCGATTTCCTCGACCCCTGGGGCAACCGGATCGAGATCATCGGCTACGGCAACATCCAATTCACCAAGGCGCCGCACATCCTGCGCGGCATGGGCCTCTCGCACCTGAAAAAGACGCCGGGCGCGGTCGCCGAGCTCGCGGAGAAAGGCATGGCGCCGGACTAGGCGCGGCGCCGCATCTCAGGAACAGCCCTCGACATATTCCACTTCCGGCACGCGGCCGGCGTAGAACGAGGTCACCTTGCCTTCGAGCGTCTCGAAGCGCACGGCGGCCTTGTGGTCGGATGTCCAGATCGTGAGATAGTTGCCGTTCGGCGCGACGTATTTGTGCGGCGTGATTTCGGCGGAGGGCAGCAGCTTCTTCACGCGCGCCTCGCTGTCGCCGACGCCGAGCCCGCTCTTGGTGGTGATGCCGGGCGCGTTGATTTCGATCCGCACCACGCGGTCCTTCGAGACCATGAACCACAGGCCCTCGACCGCCGGCTCCGGCCGCAGGTAGTGGCAGTCCGGATTGTCCACCGGCCCTTCCGCCACCAGCTTCCTGCCGAGCGCATGCGACGCCTCCGCGACGCCCATGCCGATTTTCACCGGTCCGTAGCCGGAGGTGGTGATGCGCCAGTCGTCGGCCGCGGAGGCGATGCCGGCGCTCACCAACAATAGACTTGTTCCAAGAATCGCCGGCCGCATTCCTCGCCTCATCGCCGACAGGGCTCAGATCAATTCCGCGCGTTGGAGCTTTGTTCCCGCAATCCGGCCGTTGACCGCGATCATCTTGCTCAGGCGGACGAACGGCCGCTCGAACAGGAGATGATAGGCGGGCACCAGGACGAGAAGGGCCAGGATCGCCGCCAGGACGCCGTAGCGTCCGGCGGAGAAGTGCTTGATCGCGAAGTAGTACGCAATGATATGGATCAGGTAGAGCGAGTAGCTCACCTGTCCGAGGACGACGCCGAGCCGGCTCGAAAGAAGCCTGCCGACCACTCCGTCGGAGCGCACCAGGCTGACGAACATGACGAGAAACAGCCCGGCGAACAGCCATTCCAGCTGCCATATGGATGCTTGCGTCAACTCGAACCGGCTGACCAGGGCGACAATCAGGGCAAGCGCCGCGAAGCTGATCAGGGTGAGCGCGTTCCAGGGCAGCCTGACGCTCCATGCGTCCGGGACTTTCCTCGCCGCCGCGGCGGTGAAAGCCCCGGCAATGAAGATCGAGAGATACCCCGTCCACATGCCTGGCAGCGAAATCCTCCATGGGATACCGGCGAGGCCTTGCGGGAGATGATTCAGGACCATCAAGGCCAGTGACAGCGCCAGCAACGTCCATGCCCTGCGTCCGATGATCAGGCACAGAATGATGACGAGCGGATAGAGCAGATAGAAGAAGAGCTCGACCTCGATCGTCCAGTAGATGCCGAGCTCGCCCTTGAAGGCAGCGATCTTGATCAACTCATCGAAGACCGAAAGATCCGCAAACCGCACCTTGTGTTCGAAGCCCGGCGGCATGCGGGGCGCCAGGAGCAGGTAGCCCACGACCGGCGCGAACAGATAGGGCGGATAGACCCGCACGAACCTCCGCAGTAGAAAGGCGCCCCAGTATTTCAGGGCGCGGCCGCCGACGGCGCCGAACGCGGCGCCCGGCACATAGTGATGCGCCATCAGGAATCCGCTCAGGAAGAAGAACAGAATGACGCCGATGGTCGCGCAGCCGGAGACCAGCGGCACCCAGTGGAAATAGCCGGCATGGCCATAGGCCACCATCAGGGCAGCTAGGCCGCGCAGCCCATCGAGGCTGCGATAATGGGCAGCTCGGGATGAATCGCTTGCCGCGGCAGCCGACTTCATGCGCCTTCCCAGGACAGTGGGGCCGAGGGGGACAGATCGAAGGATCGCGACACGTCACCAGAATTGCCGCGCTTCGGCAATGGAATTGCGCCGCAACGGTTCATCGTCTCCGGCCCCGATTTCGGATCCGGATGAGTCAAATGGGGACGGCGCAACGCCTATTGCGGCACGACGAATTTCTTGTGGCAGCTCCTGCAGGCCGAGGCCAGCGTCTGGAGCGCCGGCACGAAGGCGTCCGCCGAGGTCACGGTGCCGAGATCCGAAGCGGCGCTGTCGCCCGCCTCCCACGCGGCGTCGAACCCGGCACGGTCGGTCCAGATCTCCGAACGCGAGATCCGGTCGGCCTCCTGCGAGCCCGGCGGGAACAGGCCCTTGAAGATCATCAGCTCGGTCACGATCGCGAACGCGCCATTCTGGACCGCGCTCGCGTCGAATTCGCCAGCCTGCGCCATGCCGACCAGCACGCGAAAGCTGTTGCGAATCTCCTTCATCGCCGCCGCGCGGTCATTGGCGACATCCGCATGGCCGGCGGGCGCGAACCCGGCCAAAGACAGCGCCAGGCCAAGAGCCGCCAAGCAGATGATCTCGACAACAGCCTTCCGCATCCGACCGCTTATACGCAGGCAACATGACGACCTGCTGATGCTGGCTACGCTGCCTGTCGCCTCGGAAGATCGATCCGAGCGGAAATACCGCCTACAAAATAAACTTGCTCAGATCCGCGTTCTTGGCGAGCGGGGCCACGCGCTCGTTCACGTAGTGCGCGTCGACCGTGAATGCGGTGCCTGACTTCTCGCTGGCGGTGAAGCTCACCTCCTCGAGCAGCTTTTCCATCACGGTCTGAAGCCGTCTTGCGCCGATGTTCTCGACGCTGGAGTTGATCTCCGTCGCCAGATCCGCGATCGCGTCGATCGCGTCGTCGGTGAAGGTGAGCGCGAGTTCCTCGGTGCCGAGCAGCGCCTTGTATTGCGTGATGAGGCTGGCTTCCGGCTCGGTCAGGATGCGCTTCAAATCATCGCGCGTGAGCGCACTCAATTCCACGCGGATCGGCAGGCGGCCCTGCAGCTCCGGCAGCAGATCCGCCGGCTTGGCGATGTGGAAGGCGCCGGAGGCGATGAACAGGATGTGATCGGTCTTCACCGGCCCGTGCTTGGTCGAGACCGTGGTGCCTTCGATCAGCGGCAGCAGGTCGCGCTGCACGCCCTCGCGCGACACGTCGGCGCCCACGCGCTCCGAGCGCGCGCAGATCTTGTCGATTTCGTCCAGGAAGACGATGCCGTGCTGCTCCGTCATCTGCACCGCTTCGCCCAGCACCTTCTCCTGGTCGAGCAGCTTCTCGCTCTCCTCCGCGATCAGCGGCGCATAGGCCTCGCGCACGCTGGTGCGGCGCGCCTTGGTGCGGCCGCCGAAGGCATTGCCCAGCACTTCGTTGAGATTGATCATGCCCATGGAAGCGCCGGGCATGCCGGGAATCTCGAAGGTCGGCAGCGCGCCCGCGCCGGAATCCTTCAGCTTCAGCTCGATCTCCTTGTCGTCGAGCTCGCCGGCGCGCAGCATCTTGCGGAACTTGAGCCTCGTGTCCGCGCTGGCGCCTTCGCCCACCAGGGCGTCGAGCACGCGGGCTTCCGCCGCCTCTTCAGCCTTGGCCTGAACCTGGCGCTTCATCTTGTCCTTGGTCATCGATATGGCGATTTCCAGCAGGTCGCGCACGATCTGCTCGACGTCGCGGCCCACATAGCCGACCTCGGTGAACTTGGTCGCCTCGACCTTGATGAAGGGCGCCTGCGCCAGCTTGGCGAGGCGGCGCGCGATCTCGGTCTTGCCGACGCCGGTCGGGCCGATCATCAGGATGTTCTTCGGCATCACCTCTTCGCGCAGCTCGGGCGAAAGCTGCTGCCGGCGCCAGCGGTTGCGCAAGGCGATCGCCACCGCGCGCTTGGCTTCGTCCTGGCCGACGATGTGCCGGTCGAGCTCGTGCACGATCTCGCGCGGCGTCAGCGACGCCGCCTGGTTGGCTGCGCTGGCGGTCTCGGTCTCTCGCGGCGTGCGGGCAATATCGTCCATGATGGTCATAGCTTCTCGAAGATCACGTTGTGGTTGGTGTAGATGCAGATGTCGGCGGCGATCTTCATCGCTTTCTTGGCGATCGCCTCGGCATTCATGCCGTCCATGTCGATGAGCGCGCGCGCCGCAGCCAGCGCGTAGGTGCCGCCCGAGCCGATGCCGATCAGGCCGTCCTCCGGCTCCAGCACGTCGCCCGATCCGGTCAGCACGAAGCTCGATTGCTTGTCGGCCACCGCCATCATGGCTTCGAGCCGGCGCAGGTACTTGTCCTGCCGCCAGTCCTTGGCCAGCTCCACGCAGGCGCGCGCCAGCTGGCCGGGGTGCTTCTCCAGCTTGCCTTCCAGCCGCTCGAACAAGGTGAGCGCATCGGCGGTCGAGCCGGCGAAGCCGGCGATCACGTCGCGCCCTTCGCCCTTGGTCAGGCGCCGCAACTTCTTCGCGTTGGACTTCATCACCGTGTTGCCGACGCTGACCTGGCCGTCGCCGGCCAGCACCACGTCGTTGCCCTTGCGCACCAGCAGAATGGTCGTGCCGTGCCAGGGGGCGAGCCCGTGCCGGGCCCTTTCCTCGTTATCGTTCATGGCCCTGAGATAGGCGTCCGGCCTTAACGAATCAAGCCGAAGCGAAGCGGAGGCCCCGGGTTCGACCCGGAGCCCATGCCTGAATTGCCTGCGAAATCCGTGTGCTAGCCGGGCTGCTGCTCGAGACTGGTTTCATTCACCGGAGCGCCTTGCTGCAGGGTCGCGCGGTTGAGCGTGAAATCGGTGGCGGTGATCAGGCCAACCACGATGCCCAGGCAGACGACACCGACCAGCGCCGCGCGGGCGCCGCCGGCCAACGGGCGCTCCTGGATGGAGACCGCGGCGGGCAGCGGCTTGCGGCCGTTGACCATCGCCTTCACCAGGTTCTCGCGCGTCAGCAGCCAATCGACCGCGACGCCGACCAGGTGAACGATCACCAGGGCGATCATGAGATTGCCCAGGAACTCATGCGCATCGCCGGCGATCGCGGTCACGTCCACCGGCACCAGGGTCGCAAACGCGCCGGCCGCGTGGCGGCCCGAGGCAAAGACACCGGTCGCGACCAGAGCCGCCAGCACCACCAGCATGGCAACGATCATCCAGCCGCCGAGCGGATTGTGCCCGACCGAGCGCGGCGGCGAGAACCGGCGCAGCTTCGCGGCATAGTCCTTCACCGCCGCCCAGGGATGCACGAAGTCGGCGAAGCGCGAGCGCGGACTTCCCACGAAGCCCCAGACCAGCCGGAACAGCAACAGGCCGGTGACGCCATACCCGAACGTCATGTGAATCACGGTCGCGATGCCGCCACGCGGCTCGACCAGGAACAGGTTGGTGCCGACCAGCACGACCAGCGCCCAATGGAAGAGCCGGGTCGGCAGGTCCCAGATGGGCGTTTCGCGATGCTGTTGATCCGACATGAAGAGACCTCGTGGTTTCGGTTTGTGCCCCCCGGAGCGCAGGCGACGGCCACACATATAAGGTGCCGCGCCCGCCGGGATGCTGATGCAAATCAAACTCAAGACTGGACCGGCCACCGGCCGATCCGAAGTGCCGGGCGACTGCGCACGGAATCCCCCGTTTGTCGGGCCCGGATGCGCCGGCGCCGCAACGCCCTGCCCCCCGATGCGGCGGTTCAGCGCACGCGGGCTTCAGGGATGCGATGCCCAATGATTAACGTGCGAGCCGCCGCAACCCTACGGCCCTCCGGGGACCTGCGGCAACCCGCCCTAATCCCTGGCATTCCAAGCCCTTCGCTGCTACAAGGCCGCCCGAGAGAGGTGGCGATGGCCCAGAAGGCGGCGCGGCAGAGCAAGGTCGAGCGCAAGACCAAGGAGACCGAGATCGCGGTCGCCGTGGACCTGGACGGTTCCGGCAAGTCCGAGGTCGCGACCGGCATCGGCTTCCTCGATCACATGCTGGACCAGCTCTCCCGCCATTCGCTGATGGACCTTAAGGTCAAGGCCAAGGGCGACCTGCACATCGATTACCACCACACCACCGAGGACACCGGCATCTGCATCGGCGAAGCGGTGTCGAAGGCGCTCGGCGATCGCGTCGGCATCCGCCGCTGGGGCGAGGCGACGGTCCCGATGGACGAGACGCTGACCCGCGTCGCGCTCGACGCCTCCAACCGGCCGTACCTGATCTGGAAGGTGAACTTCTCCAAGCCGAAGCTGGGCGAGATGGACACCGAGCTGTTCAAGGAATGGTTCCAGGCCTTCGCGCAGAATGCCGGCATCACTCTGCACATCGAGAATCTCTACGGCGAGAACAACCACCACATCGTGGAAAGCTGCTTCAAGGGCCTCGCCCGCGCCTTGCGCCAGGCGATCGAGATCGACCCGCGCAAGGCAGACGCCGTGCCCTCCACCAAAGGCGTCTTGGGAGGGTCGCTGTGATACCGATTCGCCCCGACCGCCACCACCACCTTCACCCGCGCTGACCGGACCTGGGATCCATGATCGTTGCGATCGTCGATTACGGGGCCGGAAATCTCCGCTCCGCCGAAAAGGCATTGACCGCGGCCGCCGATGATCGCGGCGTGCGCGTCGTCGTCACCGCCGATCCAGACGAAGTGCGCAAGGCCGACCGCGTCGTGCTGCCCGGCGTTGGCGCGTTCGCCGATTGCAAGCGTGGGCTCGAGTCCTTGTCCGGCATGGTCGAGGCTATGGAAGACGCCGTGTTGAAGCAGGGCAAGCCGTTCCTCGGCATCTGCGTCGGCATGCAGTTGATGGCAAGCCAAGGCGTCGAGTTCGGCACGCACCGTGGGCTCGACTGGATCAAGGGGCAGGTCGTCGTGCTCGACCCCGCCGACAAGAGCCTGCGCATCCCGCAGATGGGGTGGAACGACCTCGCGCTCAAGGATGTCCGCCATCCGGCGCTGAGCGCGACCCGCACCGGCGATCACGCCTATTTCGTCCACTCCTATCACTTCATTGCCGAGCGGCCGGAAGACGTGCTCGCGACCGTGGAATATGGCGGTCTTGTGACGGCGATCATCGGGCGCGACAATATTTTGGGCGTACAATTTCATCCCGAAAAAAGCCAGCGCGTCGGCCTGAATTTGCTTGCGAGTTTTCTGAAGTGGAATCCCTGAGATGATGGAACTGCCGAAACCCGACACCAAGGTCGAAGTCGTCACCGCGTTGTCGCGCGGCGACCTCTCCGACTTGTGCCAGGCGGCCGAAGACGCAATCAAGGCGGGCGGCGGGTTCGGCTGGCTGAAACCGCCGGCGCGCGACGTGATGGAGACCTATTGGAAGGGCGTGCTGCTGGTGCCGGAGCGCACGCTGATCGTCGGGCGGCTGGACAACGTCATCGTCGGCTCCGCACAGCTGGTGCGCCCGACCCGGAACAACGAGGCGCAGGCTCACAGCGGCCAGCTGACCACCAGCTTCATGGCGCCCTGGGCGCGCGGCCACGGCCTTGCGCGCATGATCGCGGAAGGCGTGGAGAACCACGCCCGCGCGCTCAGCCTCAAGGTGCTCAATCTCGACGTGCGCGAAACCCAGGAGGCGGCGATCACGCTCTACCGTTCGCTCGGCTACCACGAGATCGGACGGCATCCGCATTATGCGCGCGTGAACGGCTACTACGTCGCCGGCCTCTATTTCTGGAAGGACCTGAACGGCGACGGCACTGGAGCGTTCAAGTGATCCTGTTCCCCGCCATCGATCTGAAGGACGGCCAGTGTGTACGCCTGGTCAAAGGCGACATGCAGCAGGCTACAGTCTTCAACGCGGATCCGGCGGACCAGGCGTCGCGCTTCGCGAAGATGGGCGCGGAATGGCTGCATCTGGTCGACCTCAACGGCGCCTTCGCCGGCAAGCCGGTGAACGCCGCGGCGGTCGAGGCAATTCTGAAATCCGTCACGATCCCGGTGCAGCTTGGCGGCGGCATCCGCGATCTCGCGCTCATCGAGGATTGGTTCAGCCGTGGCGTCGCGCGCATCATCCTCGGCACCGTGGCGCTCAAGAATCCCGCGCTGGTGAAAGAGGCCTGCCGCAAGTTCCCCGGCAAGATCGCCGTCGGCATCGACGCCAAGGGCGGCAAGGTGGCGGTCGAGGGCTGGGCCGAGACTAGCGACGTCACCGCGCTCGACCTCGCGCGCAAGTTCGAGGATGTGGGCGTCGCCGTTATCATCTACACCGACATCGATCGCGACGGGCTCCTTCAAGGAGTCAATGTTGACAGCACTGCACAACTGGCGCGCAGCGTCTCCGTTCCCGTGATCGCCTCGGGCGGCGTCTCGTCGCTGGCCGATCTCGACGCCCTGCTCAAGATCGCGCCTACTACCCGCAGCTACGGCGGCAGCATCATTGGCGTGATCTCCGGCCGCGCGCTCTATGACGGACGTCTCGACCTGGGCGCCGCCCTGAAGCGCCTGAAGGAAGCGGCGTGATGCTGAAGATGCGCGTCATCCCCTGCCTGGACGTGAAGGATGGCCGCACCGTCAAGGGCGTCAATTTCGTCAACCTGGTCGACGCCGGCGATCCGGTCGAGCAGGCCAAGCTCTACGATGAGGCCGGCGCGGACGAGCTCTGCTTCCTTGACATCACCGCCAGCCACGAGAATCGCGACACGCTGTATCACGTGGTCGCGGATACCGCTTCCGCCTGCTTCATGCCGCTCACCGTCGGCGGCGGCGTGCGCAAGATCGAAGACATCCGCAAGCTGCTGCTGGCTGGCGCCGACAAGGTCTCGATCAACACCGCCGCGGTGAAGGATCCCGACTTCGTGCGCCAGGCGGCCGAGAAGTTCGGCTCGCAATGCATCACCGTCTCGATCGACGCCAAGCAGGTCGGTTCGGGGCGCTATGAAATATTCACGCACGGCGGCCGCACGCCGACCGGCATCGACGCCGTCGCCTTCGCGCGCCAGGTGACGGCGCTCGGCGCCGGCGAGTTGCTGGTGACCTCGATGGACCGCGACGGCACCAAGCAGGGCTACAACATCCCGTTGACCCGCGCGATCGCCGACGCGGTGCGCGTGCCGGTCATCGCCTCGGGCGGTGTCGGCACCTTGGATCACCTGGTCGAAGGCATCCGCGACGGCCACGCCACCGCCGTGCTCGCCGCCTCGATCTTTCACTTCGGAACCTATACGATCGGCGCGGCCAAGGCGCACATGGCGAAAGCCGGCTTGCCGATGCGCCTGTGACGGGAGAACGAGCAATGTCCGAATGGGAAGGCGTGCTGGAGCGCCTTTATGCCACCATCGCCGCGCGGCGTACCGCCGACCCCAACAGCTCCTATACCGCGAAGCTGCTGCATGAGGGCCGCTCCCGCATCGCGCAGAAGATGGGCGAAGAAGCGGTCGAGACCGCCATCGCCGCGGTCGCCAAGGACAGCGATGCCGTGGTCTCCGAAAGCGCCGACCTGCTCTATCATCTGCTGGTGCTGTGGGCCGATTGCGGCGTCGAGCCGGAGGAAGTGTGGGCCAAGCTCGCCGCGCGCGAAGGCACGTCCGGCCTCGCCGAAAAGGCGTCGCGCCCACTGACCTGATTGCGCCGACATCAGCGCGGGAGGCAATGATGAGCTACGATCAGAAATACGATTCCGGCAACGTGTTCGCCAAGATCCTGCGCGGCGAGATTCCTTGCAACAAGCTTTATGAGGATGAGCATGTCTTGGCCTTCAGGGACATCCGCCCGCAGGCCAAGGTGCACGCCCTGGTGATTCCGAAGGGCGCCTACGTCTCGGCCCAGGATTTCGGCGAGAAAGCGAGCGAGCAGGAAATCGCCGCTTTCCAGCGCGCGGTGTCAAGGATTGCCAGGGATCTCGGCGTCGCGGAAACCGGCTATCGCCTGATCGCCAACAGCGGCGCCCACGGCCACCAGGAGGTGCCGCACTACCACGTCCACATCCTGGGCGGTCAGCCGATCGGCAAGATGGTCCACCTGCCCTAGAGCGGGGCCATCCCGCCGGCCTGCTGCCACAACGCACGCAGGAACCAGGCCGCGGCGCCGGCGCAGACGATCGTGCGCGCGTGGTTCCAATGCTGCCACTTCTGCAGATAGGACGCCCAGGTTCCGGCATCCGTCGGATCGCCCGGCGCGGCTGCCGCCAGGCCCTTGTTGAGCGGCACGTTCCAGACCATCGTCACCACCACTGCGCCGAAGACATAGAGTGCGCCGCCAATCATCGCCGCCTGCGCGCCGGCTTCGCTCCAGCGCCAGGGGACGGTGACGACCGTCAACAGACAGAGTGCCGCCGTACCGAACAGCAGGACCATGAACAGGGGCGTGACGGCGGCCACGTTGATCGCGTTCATGGCCTTGATGCTCTCGCCCGGGGGTAAACGCGCCAGCCCTTTCATCACGAAACTCGAGAAGGCGAAGAACACGCCGGCCGCCAGCCCGGCGCCCAGCGCGCACAGGCCCGTCAAGATCACGAACCATCCGCTCATCGAACGGCGCTCCCCCGGATCAGCGAAGACTGCAGGATAGCATGCCGGTCGAGTCCGGTGCGTATTTGCCGGCCGTCCGCCGTAACCGACCCGTAGTCCGCTTGGCGGACTTGCGTTCCGGCCCCGGTCCGATTCATAAGGAGTCGGGGACGGGAAGGGGATTCCATGCTCGACGACGAAAGCGGAAAGATCCTGGACCGGATGTACGCCGCCATGATGGCGCGGCGCACCGCCGATCCGAAACAATCCAAGGCCGCGCGGCTGCTGCAGCGGGGCCGGCCAAAGATCGCGCGCAAGCTGGGCGAGAACGTGTTCGAGACCACCATCGCCGCGATGGCGAAGGATGCGGAGAGCGTGGTCGATGAAAGCGCCAAGCTGCTCTATCTGCTGCTGGCGCTGTGGGCCGATTGCGGCGTCAAGCCCGAAGAAGTCTGGAAGAAGCTGCAGGCTCGGGAGAAGTTTGCCGGACTCGCCGATCACGCGGCGGAAATCGGGCTGGACTAGACCGGTCTCCCCGCTCCGCTTCCGACCATATCCGCACGGAATGTGACGGCCTTCACAGGTCGCCTTGAGGCCTTCTGCAACAATTGCTCCGTCGAGCGACATCGGCGGCGCCATGACCGCGCCGCATCTGGCGTGTGCCCGGAGTCGTGCGCGGGATATTGCAGAAGGACCATTTCATCATGCCGCATTCTGCCAACGCCAGCTGCAGCCCGCTGGTTGGGCCGGCGGCAATCGTGCGGGTCGCCGGTCATCATGAGCATGCCGCCATTGCCGACCTGATCTTGCGCGCCAACCGCGAATACCGCGGCGTTCTGCCGGTGCGTGTCTACGACGCCTATATGCGCGATCTGCGCGCCTTGATCGCGAACCGGGTGGACAAGGATTTCCTGGTCGCCGAATCGGATGGCAGCGTGCTCGGCGCGGTGGCGTTCTATCGCGATGCTTCCTGCCTGGGGCTCAACCTGCCCGGCGAATGGGCCGCTCTGCGTGCGCTCGCGGTCGATACCGAGGCGCGCGGGCGCGGAATCGGCCGGCAGCTGACGGAGGCCTGCGTGCTGCGGGCCTGGCGCATCGGACGTCGTTTCATCTGCCTGCACAACGCCGCGTTCCAGAGCGCGGCGCGCAAGCTCTATCTGTCGATGGGGTTCGAGCGCTGCCCGCGATACGACTTCAACGTCGGCGATCTGCCCGATCTCGATCTGAAGGGCGAGCGCCTGGCGATCGATGCGTTCCATCTCGACCTGCGACGGTGAGACGAAGGCCATGAACCAGATCCGCCCATCCCGGCATCAAACGGAACAGCAACTGCGCGAGGCCTTGCGCGACCGCATCATGGGCTTTCGCACCACCCAGATGATCCATGTGGCGGCGAAGCTCGGACTGGCGGACCGGCTGGCGGCGGGGCCGCGCTCGCCGCGCGAGCTTGCCCTTGCGGTCGGCGCCGATCCACAGGCGCTCCACCGCCTGCTGCGCGCGCTCGCCAGCCTCGGTATCTTCGCCGAGGACGAGCATGGCGATTTCATCCTGACGCCGCAGGCGGAGCTGCTGCGCTCCGATGTGCAGGGCTCTTTGCGCGACACTGCCTTGCTCTACGGCGAGGATTGGCTGTGGCAGGTCTATGGCGGCATGATGCACAGCATGCGCACTGGGGCGCCGGCTTTCGTCAAGGTCCACCGCCAGCCGCTTTACGGCTATCTGCATGAAGATCCGCGCGCCGCAGCGCAGTTCAACGCAGCGATGAACAGCTTCGCGCGCCACGAGGCTGCCGCGGTCCTTGAGGCCTTTGATTTCGGGTCAGCTGAGTGCGTGGTGGATATCGGCGGCGGTCGCGGCGCGATGCTGGCCGCCTTGCTGCGCGCACACCCGCACCTCACCGGTGTCCTGTTCGACCTGCCATCGGTGTTGGAAGGCGCAACCGAGCTCATGAGCGAGACCGGAATTTCCGAGCGCGTGCGCTGCCGGGCGGGCGATTTCTTCGAGGAAGCGCCGGCCGGCGCCGACCTCTATGTCATGAAGAGCGTGCTGCACAATTGGGACGACGTCGATGCGCACCGCATCCTCGCGACTTGCCGCGCGGCGATGAAGCCGGAGGCGCGCCTGCTGGTGATCGAACAGGTGGTGACGCCGGGCAACGTGCCGTCGGAGTCCAAGCTGCATGACATCAACATGCTGGTCGTTGCGGGCGGTCGCGAGCGCACCGAGTCGGAATATCGCGCCCTGTTCCGCCAAGCCGGGCTGGCGCTGCAGCGGATGGCGACCACCCGCGCGCCGTTAAGTGTGATGGTTGCAACACCGCTCTAGGCCGACCACCACGCAACATGGTTAATCCGCCGTTATGCATACTGAAGTGTAAAGACCTACGCCGCTTGGCCGCTGGACAGGATTTGGCGCTCCGTTATCCTGCATTTTAGATATTCGGCTGGTCCGGACCGATAACGGACTGAAATAAGGCCGGATGCGGGTGACCTCTGACAGGGGGACGCAGGCGGATGAGGGGTTTCATGCGGTCGTTCCTGGCGGCCTTGATGGCGGCAGGAGCATTTCTGACCTTCGTTGCAGGGCTGCACATTCAGCCGGCCGCCGCCGTGGCGTTTGGCGCGGACGACCGGCGGCCGGTTTCGCGCCTGCCGGGGACCGAGGGCGGAGCGATCGGCCTGGTTTTCTTTCAGGCGTCGGACGGGCAATTCGCGGCCGGTACCGGTTTCCTGGTTTCGCCCTGCCACGTTCTGACCGCCTATCACGTGGCCGGTGGCGGCGGTGAAGTTGATGAAAGCAGGATCAGCACCTTCTATGTCGGCCAGGGCAAGATCGGCCCGGATTTCCCCGACCTCAACCGCTTCGCCGATTCTTCGCGGGCCCGTCCCGTGCTGTGGGGTCGCTATGTCCGCCTGGACGACGACAGCGACTTGCTGGTCCGCAGCCAATCGGTGGAGCGCAACGGCTGGGAAGATTGGGCGCTGCTGCGGCTCGAAAAGTGTTTCGGCGGAAAGCCATATTCCTACGGCTATCTGAAGCTCGCACCGGTCACCACGCGCGAACTGATGACAAGCGGGGCGTCCCTTCCCGCCCGGTCGATCGGCCTGCCGGGCGACAAGAGCACGGCCAGCCTGTGGGAGGACCCGACCTGCCGCCTGATCGGCCAGATCTACGCCTCCGGCTGGGAGCATGATTGCGTCACCATTCCTGGCAATTCCGGCGGCCCCATCCTGATCAAGGATCCCGTCACGGGCGAGAATCGGGTGGCGGCGATCACCGTGTCGCACATCGCGGTCGAGGGCATCAGCGTCGATGATTCCGACGCGTTGGTTCTGCGGCGCGACGACCCGAACTACTACGACTATCTCGCCATCGCCGTTCCGGTCGCGAGCTTTGCTGCGCGCATCCAGCCTTATCTGGAGGACGATGCGCGCATCGCCCGTTTCGTGGCGCGCGAGAAGGAAGACGAGCACTACCGCTCGGACGAGGCGGCGGAGGCGATCGCCGACCTCGACACCGCGATCGACGCGGATCCCAAGAAGGCGGAGCTCTATCTGCTGCGCGCGATCTGGCACCGCTATGCGGGGCGCGACGATTCGGCGGCCGACGATCTGGAGCGTGCTTTGGCTTTCGATTCGAACTTTGCCCCGGCGCGCTATCTGCGCGGCCGGATGGAGCTGGAAACCGGCAATGCCGCCAGCCTCAAGCGCGCCAGCGCGGATTTCACGCAGCTCGCCAAGCAGCATGCCGATTCGCCGGACGTGCTGCTCTATCGCGGCATCGCGGAAAGCCGCGCCGAATCCTACAAGGCGGCGATCGCCGATTTCGACGCGGTCCTGAAGAACCAGCCGCTCAGCGCTGTCGCGGTCAATGAGCGCGGGGATGCCTGGCGCGGCCTGCGCGACTACGACCGCGCGCTCACGGACTACAGCAAGGCGATCAGGCTCGCGTCCGATTGGCCGGAGGCCTATCGCGACCGCGGCTTCCTCTATCACCTGCTGGCACAGCACGAGCAGGCGCGCGCCGATTTCAACCGCGCCATCCAGCTCAATTCGAGCGATGCCGAGGCCTGGAACGGCCGCGCCCTGGTGTCGCTGTCGGAAGGCCGCATCCCCGAGGCGATCACCGACTTCAACCGCGCGATCGAGATCATGCCGCAATCGGGCGCCTATTTCGCCAATCGGGCGACCGCGCGCCTGATCAACGGCGATGAGAAGCGCGCGATCGAGGATTTCCGGCACGCCGCCAAGTTCGATCCCGAAGAGCCGTTCGTGCATTTGCTGCTCTACATCGCCCAGGCGCGCGCCGGCGAAAAGGAAGAGGCGAGAAGCGCCCTTGCCGCCTACGCCGAATCGCACCACGACCAGGCTTGGCCGCGGCCGATCGTCGATCTGTTCCTCGGCCATGGCAGTCCGGAAGCCGTGGAGAAGGCGGCGAAGCTCGCCGCGCGGAGCAAGGACGCGGCGGGCCAACGCTTCGATGCCGATTTCTACATCGGGCAATGGGCGCTGCTGACCGGCGACGAGAAGGCGGCGGCGCTGCGCCTCAAGTCGGTCTATGACAGCCGCATGCGCGAATATCTCGAGTTCGACATCGCACGCGCCGATCTGACCTCGCTCGGCACGCTCGCCGAATCTCCGATCAACATTCCCGCCGAGCGGCCGCACCGGAACGTGCCGACGGGCAGCACGCGCTAGGATTCAGATATCAGAGGACAGATGTCGGATATCATGACAGTGTCGTGCTGCGCTTTCTGACATCTGTCTTCTGACCTTTGGCATCTGATATCACAGTGGACGAACTGCTCCTGTTGATGTTGAAGAAGCGGCGGCGGGAATTCATCCGCCGGTATCCCCAGCTTGCCTGCTTCGCATTCGACCTGATCTCGACCGAGATCGCCGTGCGCGGCCGCTTCGAAAGGGCCGGGCTGGAATGCCTCGCTTCGGACCTGTTCCCGCGCATGCGGAATCGTCGCCTCTGCCTGGATATCGGCGCCAACATCGGCAACCACAGCCTGGCCTTCGCGGACTATTTCGATCGGGTGCTGGCGTTCGAGCCCAATCCCCGGACCTTCAAGCTGCTGGCCATCAACGCCGAGCTGGTCGGAAATGTCGCGCCCTATCGGCTGGGAGCGTCGAACCGGAAAGAAACCGTCACGGCTTATCAGGATGCCCTCAATCTCGGCGCCACCACGATAGGCCGGGACGTCGCGGAATACCGGGCGCACAATCAGCAGGGAATCATCAGCACCGTTCAGTTCGAGGTTGACAGGCTCGACGACGTGCTGAGCGAACCCGACCGGCACCGGGTCGATTTCGTCAAGCTGGACGTGGAAGGGCATGAGGCCTCGGCGCTCGAAGGCATGGAGACCATCCTGCGCAGCTCCAGCCCGATCGTCGCGATGGAAGCTTTCTCCAGCAGCTTCAAGGATGGCACGTCCGCATCCATGGAGATTCTCAGGTCGCATGGCTACGCGCATTTCTACGGTCTGCAGGACGGCAGTGAGAATTCCAGGCTGCCGAAATTCATGCGCAAGCTCAGGAAGCGCATCCGCAAGCGGATCGGATCGGGCACCCGCCGATACGCGCTGACCAGGCTCGACGATGTGACAGCTCGGTATCACCTCATGCTGATCTGCTCGAAGCATGCCGTCATGTAACGGGACGCTGACCGCACTCTGACTTCCCTCCGCCGCCTAACTCCCGCACGCGGATCAGGCGCAACCACGTTGACTTTTCTCAACCGCTCTGTGCATCTGGTCGGCGGTGATCCAAGGGGGATCGCATGAAGTGCTTCGTGATCAACCTTGATCGATCTGCCGAGCGCCTGGCCCGCATTGGCGAAGAATTCAACCACATTGGCGTTCCCTTCGTCCGCGTCCCGGCAGTGGATGGACGCCTGCTTCCCGCGGACGAAATCGCGGCTCTCAAAGATCCCGCCCCGCGTTGGATGTTTCCCTTGGCGGCTGCCGAGATCGGCGCGTTCCTCAGCCATCGCAACTGCATCCGGCTCGCGGCCGAAAGTGACGACGACTACGCCGCGATCTTCGAGGATGACGTCACCCTGGCGGGCAACGCGGTACGCTTCTTGAAAAACGGAGACTGGATCCCGCGCGACGCCGACGTGGTCAAGCTTGACACCCATGGACGGCAGGTCCTGCTCGATTCATTCAAGCCTGGGCCGGTCGAGGCAAGCCGCATCGCGCGCCTGCGCACGACCCACTATTGCACCGCCGGCTACATCGTTTCGCGCGCGGCCGCGCAGCGCATCCTTGCCCGGCTGGACCGAATCTCGGCGCCAATCGACGTCTTCATTTTCGACTTCGATATCGGCATGGCGCGCGATCTCACGATTTACCAGACCGTGCCCGCCATTTGCGGCCAGGTTGAGCTGGATAGCGTGCAAAAGGCCGACCGCAAACAGGCGAGGCGAGTGTCCGATGAGTGCCGGCCGCCATATCCAGTTCGGACCGCGCGCAAGATTCTGCGCCGGGCCAGGCGCTTGCTGATGCGCACGACGCACTATTCGCTCGATCCCTCGAAGCTCTGGGTCACGCTGTCGGGCAAACAGAGCTGGATGCGCGTGCCATTCCGAAAATGAGCGGCGGCCAGCGCGCATCGGCGGAGCGACGGTCTGCCGCCGCGCATCCGGCCTGCGGGCCCTACCCTTCTTCAAATCCCTTCAGCACATTGACGGCATTAAGTCCGAGCGCGTCGACAGCGTAGCCGCCTTCCATCACGAACAAGGTCGGCAGATCGCATTTCGCGATCTTCTCCCCCATGCGGAGGTAGTCGCCGGTTTGCAGCTTGAAGCGCGAGATGGGATCGTGCTCGAACGTGTCGAGGCCGAGCGAGACCACGAGGACCTCCGCGCCATGCTCGAGGATGCGCTTTACCGCCGCATCCACCGCCAGCGCGTATTCCGGCCATCCCGTTCCCCACGGCAGCGGCAGGTTGAGGTGATAGCCTTCGCCGGGACCGTATCCACGCTCGTCGGCATGGCCGAGGAAATAGGGGAACTCTTGCTTCGGGTCGGCGTGGATCGAGATGGTCAGGACATCGCCGCGCTCATAGAAGATCGCCTGCGTGCCGTTGCCGTGATGGTAATCGACGTCGAGGATGGCGACGCGCTTGGCACCGGCATCGCGGAACGCCTGGGCCGCAATCGCCGCGTTGTTGAGGAAGCAATAGCCGCCATAGAAGTCGCGGCCGGCGTGATGGCCCGGCGGCCGGCACAGCGCAAACACCGCGCGCTCGCCGGTCGCCACCAGACGCTGCCCGGTCAAGGCGACCTGCGCCGAGGCATAGACCGCGCGCCAGGTGCCGGCGACGATCGGCGTTCCGGCGTCGATCGCGTAGTAGCCGAGCCTGCCGTCGATCGAATCCGGCACGCGCCGGGGTTTGCCGGGCGGTAGCAGGCCGGGCACCGGCCAGACATGGGGCAGTGCATCGAACTCGCGGCCGGATTGCACCCAGTCCTGCCAGCAAGTCTGCAGGAAATCGACCAGGCCGGCATCATGGACGGCAAGGATGGGATCGAGCCCAAAATCGCGCGGCGCCACCACATCGCCCAGCTTCTCGGACTTGACGCGCTCCAGCACGATCTCCGCGCGGCGTGGAATCTCGTGCGGTTTCACCACCTTGCCTTCGAACAGCTCGACATTGCCGTCCTGGTGGCGGTGCTCGTCGCTGTAGACCGTGTGCATCGGCGGCGCCCCCCAATCCGCGGGAATGCTCCAACTTCGCCCAAAGCAGCCGGCCGGTCAAAGCGACAGATGGTCGGGACCCTGGCATGTCGGCCGACGCGCATCGCCGACACATGGCTACTTCGCGTTGGTGGACGGTCTCAAAGCGCTATCGCTTTTTCGGAAAAAGCTACCGCACCCCGCGACCCAGCGCGCGCCAGGCCGCTACGTTCAAGGATTGTCAGACACCCGCCCGGCGCTTGGGCGCGCCGGCACCGCCGGGATGCGCGGCTTACTGCGTGGTGGTGGTGCCGCCTGTCGTACCACCATCCGCTGGCGCAGGTGCGGGCGCCGGCGCCGGTGATTCCGTCGTGGTGCCGCTGGCCGGCATCTCGGTCTTCTTGCCGAACGCAAACCATAGGACCCCGATGACGACGATCACCACGATCACCCCGACCACCCATTTCGCACCGCTGGACATTGTTCCCTCCATGTTCGGGCGGATTGGTTGCGCCGCTATAACGCGCGGCCATCAAATTGGTTGCATGGCCGCTCCTCACACATGCATGGCTGGCATGCAGGTAGCCGGGGTGGCACCGGACCCGAGGCCTCACTAGGATGCGACCGCTGCCGACCGCAAGGCCGGCGTGCCCGCTGCGCCCCCAACCGAACGCCCTAATCCCGCCGTGACGGCCCCTGTTGCCTTGAAACCTGCCGCCGTGAATCCGGCATCCACCGGCCTGCGCCAGGACCGGCCGATCTTCGGCATCGCGCTCATCAACCTGGCGGTCGTGGTTTTCACCGGCATGGACGCGGTGATCAAGGGCGTGTCGGAAACCTTCCCAACCGGCGAGCTGGTGTTCTTCCGCAACCTGTTCGCCTTCGTGCCAATCGTCTTCTTCATGAAATGGGAAGGCAAATTGGTGCTGCGCACCCACCACGTCGCGGGGCACATGATGCGCGGCCTGTTCGGCGTCGCGGCGATGTATTGTTATTTTCTGTCATACAAGCTGCTGCCGCTGTCGGACGCGATCGCGCTTGGCCTGTCCGGTCCGATCTTCCTGACCATCCTGTCGATCCCGTTCCTGGGCGAACAGGTCGGCATCCGCCGCTGGTCGGCCTGCATCGTCGGTTTTGTCGGTGTCCTCATCATGACTCGCCCCAACATGCTGATCGGGGGCGCGGGTGTGTGGGACGCGGCGGCCATGGTGCCGCTGCTGGCCGCGGTGTTCTATGCCCTCGCCATGATCTCGATCCGCAGGCTGACCGGGACCGAGGGCAGCGGCACCATCGTGTTCTATTTCACCGTGTTCGCGACGCTGGCGGGCCTTGCGACCGCGCCACTCGGTGCGATCGATCCGGAGCTGGCGTGGGTCTGGCCCTCGTCCACCGAATGGCTGATCGTGGTGACGATCGGACTGATGGGCGGCTGTGGACAGATCCTGCTCACCATCGCCTATCGCAACGCGCCGGTCTCGCTGGTCGCGCCGTTCGATTACATGGCGCTGGTCTACGGTTTCATTCTTGGTTTCGTTTTCTTCGCGGAGCTTCCCGACGCTTACCTCATCATCGGCGGCGCGACGGTAGTGGCCAGCGGCATCTATATCGTGCACCGCGAAACCGTGGTCGCGCGCGAGCGCCGCCGGCAGCAGCCGGTCCCGCCTTTGCCATCCGATGCGTGAGGCGGTCAGCGCACGCTGAAGACGCCTTCGACCTCGGCCGCGACGTTGTAAGGCAAGGCCACCACACCGATCGCCATGCGGGTGTGGCGGCCGGCATCGCCGAAGATATCCACGAACAGATCGGATGCGCCGTTGGCGACTTGCGACTGGCCATGGAAATCCGGGTCCGAATTCACATACACCGCGACGCGGACGCAGCGTTCAACCCGGTCGAGGTCGCCGTCGAGCGCGGCGCGCAGTTGCGCGATCACATTGAGCGCGGCCAGCCTGGCGGCGGCACGGCCATCCTCCGGATCGAACGCCTGCCCGATCTTGCCGATGAACCGGCGCTCGCCGTTCCACTGCGACAGCTGCCCGGTGATGAAGATCAGGTTCCCGTCGCGCACGAACGGCACGTAGTTCGCGCCGGGAATGCTGGGGTCCGGCAGCAGAATCTCGAGCTCTTGCAGGCGCCGTTCGATCCGGCCGATCATCCTCGCCTCCCCTGTGATCCGTCATCGCCGGACAGCCTACTACACGACAATCGCCGCCGGTCATAGAAAGCGGTGATCGAATCGATAGCCGGCGGCGCGTCGATCAGGGCATGGGTTGATGGTCGAGCGGGTTTGCGCGGGTATCCGGACCCGCGTTGCCGGCGATGATATCGCCGATGAACTTGCGCACGAACGCGTCGGTCATGGTTGCATCGGCGTCGATGGACATGACGAAGGCGTGCGGACCGCCCATCACCTGGCCGCGGTAGTATTCGGTCATGTCCGGCAGCCGCCCCAGAACGATACCGTTCACCGTGCGGCCGTGCAGCACGGCCCGATCACGGGCGATGCCGGCATCCTCCCCGACATTATCCTCGCCATTGCCGACGATGTTGATGACGGCCCGATCGGAGACGGTCGGCGCCATCGACAGCGCGCGGTCCGCGAAATCGATCGCCTCCGAAAGATCCGTCAACCTTCCGATGTACCATTCCGTCTGGGCACGACCTTCCAGCTCGACATCGATCAACTCGCGAGCTTCCAGCGCGCGCGCCGCGACTTGCGCTTCCTGCGCAGAGCCGATCACCATCCACGAAACCACGGTCGGAAATTGCCCGTAATGCCAGGCGAATACCGCGAACCCGATGCGGCCGTGCTTTCCCCCGGCAATCGCCTGCAGAACCCGTTGATCGCAGATCGCCTGCGCCATGCCGGCGAGCTCCAGCTTGATCTGTTCTGGTCCAATCGAGTTCGAAATATCCAGCCCGGTAACGATATTGGCGTCCGTCACGGCCTCCTGGGCGGCGCCCCCCTGTCCAAAGAGAAGCGCGACGGCGAGCGCAAGCGCTCCTGTCCCGGCACATCGCCTCATGTCCGGCTCCACGATAGGTTTTGCGTCCAGGCGCGAGAGTGTTAACGGCCAGGGACCAATCGCGGCCGGCAACGCACTGTGGACTTGAAAGGCATCAGACGACGGCGGCGCGAATTCGGCGTGAAGCCGCCGTCAGCCGGAATTGCCGAGACCGTGAATAGCGCGTAGCATTGCTCTTAGGCGCCCGGCGCTCAAGAACATGGATACGCTCGCTCCATCGCAAGTGCGTTTGCGCGTGCTCGGCGGATTCGACCTGAGCGGCGTAGCGGGCGGCGACATTCCCGTTTCCGGAAAAAAGCTGCGGGCCCTGGTCACGCTTCTGGCGTTGCCGCCACGCCTTGGCTGGTCGCGGGAACAGCTGACAACCATGCTGTGGGGCGACCGGGATGAGGAACTGGCGCGCGGCAGCTTGCGGCAGGCGCTTGCGGAGCTGCGGCGGATCCTGGGCGAGCCTGCCGTGCTGGCCGACCGCGAGACCGTCGCACTCGATCCGGCCTTCGTCACCATCGACGCCGTGGAATTCGCAGCTTGCATCGCAACAGGCGACTGGGGGCAGGCGGCGGCCCTTTATCGCGGCGACCTGCTGAACGGAATCAGCACTCCGGATGGTGATTTCGCCGATTGGCTGCTGGTCGAGCGCACGCGCCTCCACGATCTCGCCATCCAGGCGCTGAGCCGCCTGATTGCAGCGCAATCGGGTAACGAGGCCATCGAGACAGCACTGCGGCTGCAGGTGCTCGACCCCGACCGCGAAGAGACCTATCGCACGCTGATGCGGCTCCACGCGGCGGCCGGCGACCGCGCCCAGGCGATCCGCCACTACCAGCTTTGCCGCGATCGGTTGTGGCGTGAACTTGGCGTCAAGCCAGAGTCGGAGACCGACCGTCTGTTCGACGAGATCAAGACTGGAGCCGGTACGCCGCCGCGAGCGCCGGCTCACGAACCTGTACCGATCGTCCAGGCGGCGCCTCCTGCTGAGAGCGCGCCGAAGTGGTCATCAAAAGCGAGCGTTCCTCGATGGAAGGAACCGAGGCTTGCGGCCGTGGCGGCGCTAACCCTTCTGCTCGGGGTTGTTCTTTCAACGTGGCTGTATTCCGCGGGGCGCACGACCGATCCACCCGGCGGGCCGGCGGCGAACGGCCCGTCCTCCGTCGCTGTCCTGCCGTTCGAGAATTTGAGCGACGACCCGACGCAGTCCTATCTGGCCGATGGAATCGCCGATGATCTGATGGCCAATCTGTCGCGCATGTCGGGATTGTTCGTGATCGCGCGCAATTCGACCTTCGCCTATCGGGGCAAGCCTCCCGACGTGCGCGCGGTGGCGCGCGATCTTGGTGTTGGGTATGTCATTGAAGGCAGCGTCCGGCGCGCCGGCAATCAGATTCGGATCAATGTCCGGCTGATTGACGCGAAGAGCGCCCGCCAGGTCTGGGCCGAGCGTTATGACAGTTCATCTTCCGACATCTTCGCGCTGCAGGACCGTGTGACGGCGGCGATCGCCGATGCGCTCGCGCTCCAGCTCACGGCCGACGAGCAACGATTGCTGGCTCAGCACGATACGACCGTGCCGGCCGCATACGAGGCGTTCCTGCGCGGCTGGGAACTCTACCGGCGGGCAACCCCGGACAGTTTCGTGCTGGCCATTCCACACTTCGAGCAGGCGGTCGAAGCGGATCCGGAATATGGCCGCGCCTACGCCGCGCTTGCCATGATCTATTTTCAGGGTTTCGACCAGGACTGGTCGGGAACGCTCCGCATGTCGTCGGCTGACGCCTATCGCCAGGCGGTGAGCTATCTGAAGAAAGCGGAGAAACATCCGACGTCGACCTCGCATCAGGTCGCAGGCAACATCGCGCGCCAGCGCGGCTGGTACGACGACGCCTTGAACGAGTTCCAGGCCGCAATCGCCCTGGAACCGAACGATTCCTGGAGCTACGCCTACAGCGCCTATGCATTGATGTCGGCGGAAAGGCCGGCCGAGGCCGAGGAGCAGATCCGCGTGGCGATGCAGCGTGATCCCCGCCATCCGCCGGTGTTTGTATTCTATCTGGGCCTCGCGCAGCTGATGCTGGATCGGTGGCGCGAGGCCGCCGCAACGCTGGCCAATGCCGTCAGCCTCAGCCCCGACGATCCGCAACCCGCCTTGTACCTCGCCGCCGCCTATGGAATGACCGATCGCATGGCCGAAGCGCAAAAGGCCCTGGGGAGGGTGAATGCCATAAGGGTCAAGCAAGGCGGAATACCGTTCGTTCTAGGCGAGCTCGCTTGGAAGCACATCTTTGCCTATATGCCATTTGCGCCGGTTGCCAGCGCTCAACTGGTCGCGGGATTGCGCAAGGCGGGCGCCCCCTATTGGTTCGAGTCAGGCGCTTTCGATGAGCAGCAATTGCATGCCCATGAGATCGATCGCTTGATCTTCGGCCATCGCATCCATGGGCGCTCGCTCCATTCGGGTCAGGAGCACGGCGCGTCGGTGTTTGCCGATGGCGCCGCCATCATGTTCGGCGACTGGGGCGCGGGGAGCGGCGCCGCAAAGCTATATGACGATCGTCTGTGCTTTGAATGGACGACCGGTGACACCAATTGCGGGGTGTTCTATCGCAATGTCGGCGGCACCCGGGCGAAGGAGAACGAGTATATCTGGTTCTCCCACCGGGGCGGCGGCTTTGCCTTTTCACAGGTCGAGTAGCCGGCCGGACCCGACCAGCCGTTTTCGTCACCGTCTGAGCGCGCTGGCGAGATCGATGCCGGCAATCTTCGCGTAGAGGCGGGCGACCGAGGAATCGTCGTCGCGGCCCATGCCGGCCGCCGCACTCATCAGGAACAGCTGCAGGGCCGCCGAAGCCATCGGCACCGGGAACTTCGCCGCGCGCGCCATGTCCTCGACGATGCCGAGATCCTTCACGAAGATGTCGATTGCACTGCGCGGCGCGTAGTCGTTGTCGAGCACGTGCTGCATGCGGTTCTCGAAGCACCAGGAATTGCCGGCCGAGGCGGTAATCACCTCGAACACCTTCCTGAGGTCCAGGCCCTGCCTGGCGGCGAAGGCCATCGCCTCGCTGGCGACCGCAATGTGCACGCCGGCCAGCATCTGGTTGATCATCTTGAAGGCGGAACCGAGGCCCGCCCGGTCGCCCAGCTCGTAGATGTTGACCGCCATCGCCTGCAGCGCCGGGCCGGCGGCGGCGAAAGCTGCGGCGCTGCCCGACGCGAGAATTGTTAGAGCGCCCTCCGCCGCGCGCACCGCGCCGCCGCTGATCGGCGCATCGAGATAGTGGCGGCCGGTCGCCTCCAGGCGCGCAGCCAATGCGCGCGCCGCTTCGGGGTCCATCGTCGCCGACGAGATGAAGACACCGCCTTTCGCAAGATTCTCTGCGGCGCCATTCTTGCCGAACAGGATCGACTCCGTCTGCGCCGCCGTCACGACCACCGACACCACGATGTTCGCATTGCGCGCGGCCTCCGCCGGCGTCGCCGCACCTGTTCCCCCCTCGGCAGCCAGGCGCGCAACCGCGGCTTCATTAACGTCGCAGCCGGTAACGGCGAACCCCGCGCGCATCAGCGACTGCGCCATGCCAAGTCCCATTGATCCGAGCCCGATCACCGCGGCGCGTTGCATTGTCATGGACCATCCTCCGGCATCGTTGGAAGCACGTGCGGGAATTGGGCGCCCGCGGGATCGTGCCGGTCAAGCGCGCCGATGGACGCATCATGGCCGATGCGTGACTTGCCGGCGCGAACGGCGCTATCCTCGGCCGAACCCATGCGACCGGGGTGGCGCGGCATGGCAGCAGCGGAAAGTGGTCTTGTGATCGAGACTCCGCCGATCCTGACGGATGTTCGGCTGCGCGTGTTCTATGAATATTGGCTCGCGCTCGGTCGCGAGGCCGGCGGCCTGCCCGACGTGCGGGATTTCGACCCGCTGCGCCTGCCGAGGCTGCTGCCCAATATCTGGATCATGGAAGTGGCGCCGGACACCCACCGGTTCCGGATGCGCTTGGCCGGAGAAAGCATCAACGCTGTCTATGGCCGCAACATTGCGGGCCGCTATTTCGCCGACGTCTTCGAGCGGTCGGAATTCGAGCTGCTGCTGGCGCGCTATACCCGCACGCTGAGCGAGCCTTCGATCGTGCGGGCCACCGGCGCGGTCTATTCCGCCTCCGGCCGGTTCTGGCAGGGCGAGCGCCTGGCCGTGCCGATGCTGGGGCGCAGCGGACTCACCGACACGATGGTCGGCGCGACCGTCTATTCCGAGCGCGTAGAACGGCCGACCGCCGCCCACGGGATCGGTGGGGTCCCGACCTTCTATCCATTGCGCGCCCCGAACCACCGCGCGCCCGAGATCGTCGGCACCTGAGCGATGCCGCGAAACGCCAAGCCTCCCAGGATCGCCGGCAGCTCCGCGAGCGAGCGGATGCGCCGCAACCCTTGCGCTTCCGGCCAGCGCGCCTGCACCGCGCCCCACGGTCCGCGCGCGATGTGGATCGCCTGCAGACCGGCGTCGAGCGCGGGCAGCACGTCGCTGCTGATGCTGTCGCCCACATAGGTCGCTTCCTCGGGCCGGCAGCCCGCTTCCGCCAGGATGCGACGAAAGAAAGCGGGGTCTGGCTTCGACACGCCCCAGCGTTCCGCGGAGCCGGTGAAATCCGCCTTGAAGTCGAGCCCGCGCATGAAATCCTCGGTCGCGGCGCTGGTGTTGCCCGCGACGCCGACCTCGTAGCCGGCTTGGCGCGCCCAGCTGAGCGTCGGCAGCGCGTCCGGATAGAGATCCTCCGGCACCAGATGATTGATCATGCCGGCGGCCAGCCGCGCTTGCCGTTCCGCTTCGAGATCGATGCCCGGACGGAACAGCTGGAATAGCTCCTGGTACGGCCGGCGCGCTTCGATCAGGGCGCCGAGGGCCGCGAAGAAAGTGCCGCGCGGCACGCCGAGCCACTCGGCCCAGGATGCGAGCCAGCGTTCCTCGCTCGCCAAAGTCTCGCCGACATCGAACACCAGCCACTGCGTCATGTGCGCTTCACGCCCCCGGCAGGGGCAATGCGCGCGGTGGCACGGGCGAGGATTGCATGATCGAAGTCGTGGTTTGGCCATAGGCCAGAAACTTGTCGAGCAATCCGTCCAGCTCGTCGAGTGCGCGCAGGTGCGCCCGCATCAGGAAGCAATCCTCGCCGGTGATGCGGTGGCACTCGGTCACCTGAGGCAGGGACTGCGCCAGCCTGGCGATCTTCGGCAATTGCCCCGGCATCGGCCGCACGCGGATCAGCACCGCGATCGGAAAGCCGAGCGCCTTGGGGTCGAGCTCCACCCGCCAACCCTTGATCACGCCAGCTTCCTCCAGCCGCAGCAGCCGCTCGCGCGTCGCCGGCGCCGACAGCCCGACGCGACGCGCCAGCGCGCTCACCGCAGCGCGCGGATTCTTGAGCAGGGCGGTAAGGAGCTTTTGATTGCGCTTGTCGAGCAGCAGCTTTGAAACGGTCATCAGCCAGCCAATCTACCTTCAAAAAGAAGGGATTCCACTTTGCGTACCTTCCACCCAGTCTAGTGGATAAGCGCGTTCATTGCCACACTCTCCAACGTCATCCCGGCCTTGAGCCGGGATCCGTCGTGCCGCCGCACGTGCGGCCGAATCATGGATCCCGGCTCAAGGCCGGGGTGACGGGAGAGTGCAGGCTATATGAGCGCGAACTCAACCGCGACAGCGATCGCCACACGCATCCCGCCCCACGCGTTCTTCGTGGTGAGCGCCTTGTTCCACTATCTCGGACCCTCGTTCGCCGTACTGCTGTTCGCGTCCATCGCGCCGCTCGGTGTCGCGTGGCTGCGCATCGCGAGCGCGGCGCTGGTCTTCGCGCTGTGGCGGCGGCCGTTCCACTATCTCAAAGCGGCATCGATGCCCGAGCGCATGCTGATCGCCGCGATGGCGGCGACGCTGTCGGCGATGAACGCGGTGTTCTATCTGGCGATCGACCGGCTGCCGCTGGCGACCGTCGGCGCCATCGAGTTCCTTGGGCCGATCGCATTGGCGGCGCTCGGCATTCGCACCCAGCGCAACGTCGTTGCCTTTTCGCTCGCGATCGCGGGGGTGTGGATGCTCACCGATGCGCGGTGGGTGGCGGAGCCGTTGGGCTATCTCTACGCCTTCGCCAATTGCGCGCTATTCGTGCTCTATATCGTGCTCGGCCATCGCCTAGCGGCACAAGGCGGCGCTGGCGGGATCGACCGCCTCAGCGCGGCGATGTTGCTGGCGTCACTCTTCGCCTTGCCAGTCGGCATCGGCGATGCGCTGCCGGCCTTCGCCGATTCATCGCTGCTGGCCGCGGGAATCGGCGTCGGCCTCTCCTCCTCCGTCATTCCCTATGTGTGCGACCAGCTTGCGATGGCGCGCCTGCCGCGCGCGACCTTCGCGCTGATGCTGGCGCTGCTGCCGGCGACCGCGTGCGTCATCGGCATCCTGGTGCTCGGGCAGATTCCGCGTCACACCGAAACTGTCGGCATCGCGCTGGTGATCGCTGGCGTCGCGCTCCACCGCGGCGAAGCGCGACGCCTGGCGTAGCGGCCGAGATTACTTCGGCATCATGACCGTCATGTAAGGCGCGGTCGGCTTTTCATTTGCTGCGAACGGCCCCGGCGCCTTGTGGCTCACCGGCTTCAGCGAGCGCAGATAGGCGACGAGCGCGGTCGCGTCGTCGGCGCTGATGTGGCCGTAGGACATCCAGGGCATGATCGGCGCCAGCTGCCGCCCGTCGGGCCGCACGCCGGTGGTGAAAGCGGTGATGATCTCCGCGTCGCTCCACTTGCCGAGGCCAGTCTCGGCATCGGGCGTCAGGTTCGGCGGATAGAAAAATCCCATGCCCGGCATCTCGAATCCGATGTCGGAGCCGGAGAGCGGCGTATCGAGATTCGGCTGCGGCGTGAAGGCGCCGGTATTGTGGCA
The DNA here is from genome assembly GCA_041398065.1 of Dongiaceae bacterium. GTDB lineage: Bacteria > Pseudomonadota > Alphaproteobacteria > Dongiales > Dongiaceae > Dongia_A. The sequence goes on from JAWKVL010000007.1 coordinate 115,782, forward strand.
GCCGCCGCAATCCATGATATGCGCGAGATAAGCGCCGCGCTCGACCGGCGTTTCGGCCGAGGCCGCGGGCGCAACGGCGATCAGCGCGGCCAGCCCGGCCGCGGCAATCGTGATGGTGTTCATGATGTGGTGTCTCCGGAAATAGGCGCTCTGACGCGCGCCTCTGACCACGGGAGAGCATGCCAGGGCAAGCGCAAAGGATGGGGCCAGCGCTGCCCTGTGCGCGCCGTCACGTTCCTGCAAGCGCTAACAGCGGCGATCCGTCACTTGATCTCTGCGAAGCGCCGGGAAATCCGGCCGTTCGCGTGCGGATACAGAGCCGGATTTATTTCCGCCCCAGCCTTTTCTCGATCGCGTCCCAGATGCGGTCTTCGAGCACGACCTTGTCGAAGCGGTTGATCTCCTGCAGGCCGGTCGGCGAGGTCACGTTGATCTCGGTCAGATAGTTGCCGATCACGTCGATGCCGACGAAGATCATGCCGCGGTCGCGCAAAGCGGGGCCGATCGCGTCGCAGATCTGCCGGTCGCGGGCGGTGAGCGAGGATTTCTCCGGCCGGCCGCCGACATGCATGTTGGAGCGCGATTCGCCCGCCGCCGGCACGCGGTTGATGGCGCCGACCGCTTCGCCGTCGATCAGGATGATGCGCTTGTCGCCCTGGCGCACCTCCGGCACGTAGCGCTGCACCTGGATCGGCTCACGGTAGAGCTGCGTGAACAGTTCGAGCAGAGCGTTCAAATTCTCGTCGCCCGGCTTGATGTGGAATACGCCGGCACCGCCATTGCCGAACAGCGGCTTCACGATGATGTCCTGGTGATGCTCGCGAAAGGCCAGGATCTCCTGCCGGTCGGAGGTGATGACGGTCGGCGGCATCAAATCGGGGAACAGGGTGACGAACAGTTTCTCCGGCGCGTTGCGCACGTGGACCGGGTCGTTCACCACCAGCGTCTTGGGATGCACGGTCTCCAGGATGTGGGTCGCGGTAATGTAGGCCATGTCGAACGGCGGGTCCTGGCGCATCAGGATGACGTCGAGGGAGGAGAGCTCCAGCACCTCTTCCTCTCCGAGCGTGAAATGATCGCCATGCTTGCGCCGCAGCGTCATCGGCCGCGCGCGGGTGAAGGCCTTGCCGTCGCGCAAGGTCAGTTGCCGCGGATGATAGTGCCAGAGCTTATGCCCGCGCGCCTCGGCGCTGAGGCCCATGACGAAGGATGAATCCCCCTCGATATTCACGGTCTCGATCGGGTCCATCTGGATGGCAATGCGCAGGGGCATGGGTTCGCTCTTTCGGTATAGGCTCTCGGCGCAGTATCTGCGCGCGAGGTTTCTATCGCGTCAAGTCGCGACTCTCGTGCGGGACAAGCCGAACCCTGCCGAATGCCCCTTGAAACTGAATGCCGTTCCACCACATCTTGTAATCAAGAGGGGCCAGCAAGGCAGGAGTATGCCATGCGCGCTACGAAGCCGCTCGTCCCCGCCATCCTATCGCTAGCGCTACTAGCCCCCGTCGTTAAGCAGTCATCCGATGAATTCCATGGGCGCCTAGATCAACCTGTGCCCGACGTTTCCGCTGCGCCGCTCCCCCCAGCCCACAGCGTAGCAGGCACCGCAAGCGTGGTTTTCTCGTCCTTTTCCGACACTATTCTCGAAGATCAAGCATATATTGCGCCGCCGCCCGCGACGATTCGTACGACGTACACTGATCAGTCGTCAGCATCAGTGAGCCTGAGCAGCTGGGTGTACTGGGATATTCTACCGAGAAGCTGACGAGACAACCGCTACCCCACCATTCCCGCCAGCCTCTTCCCCGCCCCGCAGGCAAGTGTCCAACCCAATCCGCCGTGGCCGGCGTTGAGATAGAGGCCTGGCACAGCGCTGTCCCCGATCAGCGGCACGCCGGAGGGCGTGGTCGGGCGCTGGCCGGCCCAGACCGGTTCGGCCAGGCTCCACTCCGCTGCGGCGGGAAACAGGCGCCGTGCCAGTGCCAGCAGTTGCTGCGCGCGCTTCGGGTCTACAGCCGGCGACCAGCCGTCGAGGTCGGCAAAGGCGGCGGCGCGCAGCCGGTGGCCGAGCCTGGCGAATACGATCTTCTCCGCCCGGTCGGTCAGGCTGACGAACGGTGCATCGGGCCGCGCCGGCGCCGTCACGCTATAGCCCTTCACCGGCTCGATCGGCAGCCTTAAGCCCACGGTGGCGGCGAGGCGCGGTGCGTCGATGCCGTTCGCCAGCACGATTGCGTCCGCGAAAAATTCGCCGGTGTCGAGTTCCACGCCCACCACGCGGCCGCCGCGCGTCAGGAGATGCGTGACGCGCGTGCTGCCGTGCACCTCGACCCCCATCGACGCGCGCAGATGCGAATAGAGGCCGCGCGTGAAGAGCCCGCAATCGCCCGCCGCGTCTTCCGGGGCATAGATTCCGCCGGTAAAGCCATTGCCGTAGCGCTCCAGCGCCGAATCGAGCGCCAGGCAGCGCGCGCGGTCCAGCACTTCGAGGCGAAAGCCGTATTGCCGCTTGATCTCCGCGAGCTTGCCCGCCGCCGCCAGCGATGCATCGTCGCGATAGAGGATGAGCTTGCCCACCGCGGCGTAGTCGAACTGCAGCTGCACGTCGTTCAGCAGTTCCGCCAACGCGCGGTGGCTCTCCGCCGCCAGCACCAGCAGCGTCTTCAGCGACTCCGCCTGGCGCACGCCAAAGCACTGGCGCAGGAAGGCAAGGCCCCAGCGGACGGACTCCAGCGACAGATCGGGGCGCATGCGCACCGCGCTGTCGAGCCCGAGCAGGATGGCCGGAAACTTGCTCCACAGATCGGGTCCGGCCAGCGGCTCCACATAGGCATAGGAGAGCTGCCCGCCATTGCCGGCGCTGGTGCCGCGCCCCGCTTCGACGTCCTGTTCCACGAGGACGACTTCGTGCCCCGCCAGCCTCAGCCAGTAGGCCGAAGTGACGCCGACCACCCCGCCGCCGACCACGATGATTTGCATGGCGCTTTCTTACGCGAGCTTTGGCGTTGAATGAAGCCTTGTATAGGATCGCCGCAGGTTCCGTGACGAGGTCTTCCATGATCCCCATCTTGCGCGTCGGGCGCCCGACCGACGATCTCGACGCCTTGTTGCCGTTCTATGTCGGCGGGCTCGGCTTCGAGGTGCTGTATCGCTTCCACGAGCATGAGGGCTTCGACGGCGTGATGGTCGGACATCCGAACTATCCCTACCACCTGGAGTTCGCGCGCCGGCGCGGCCACCGGGCCGGCCGTGCGCCGACCGAGGACAATGTGCTGGTGTTTTATCTGCCCGATGATGCTGTGTACAAGGCGGCGCTGGCACGCATGAGCGCGGCGGGCTTCGCGCCGGTCAAGTCGTTCAACCCGTTCTGGGACGATGGCGGCGCGACCTTCGAGGACCCGGACGGCTATCGCGTCGTGCTGACCAGCCGCGCCTGGGAACGCTAACGCCTACGCGATGCCGGCCACGTAGCCGGCGGGGAATCCGAGCCGGGTCAGGACGTTCTTGAGCTTCGCGACATAGTCCGGGTTGCGCTCGCCGGGCGCCGGCGGCTGCGCCAGGATGTAGACCCGCGCCGGGATAATGGCGCGGTTCTCGAGCGCCACCTCGACCTCCACCGGCTGGTACGCCTCCAGCCCCGGCGCGCCATAGAGCTTCGCCAGATCGCTCGGCGACAGCGTGAACACCATCCCCCACGCAACGCCGCCCGGCGCCCGCACCAGGGTCGCGCGCTTCCCGATTCTCAAGGCGAAGCCGTCCAGGCTCGCTTTCCGGCCGTGGCGCTGCTTGACGCCCGCCTCGGCCAGCACGCCTTCATCCATGTAGAGGCCATAGAAAAACGTGTCGATCGAGCCGGTCATGAGGTGTGCCGCTAGTTGGCCGCGCTTCCGCCGGCGGGACCGCCGTCGAGCGGCCAGATCGGGGAAAAGCGCGCCGGATTGGCCTTCAGGCAGGCGTTCGACTGGCAGGCGATGCCGCAGACGTTGACCTGGTCGGCGCCGACCTCGCATTCGGTGCGGCCCTGATCCGGCCACAGGCATTGCAGGGAGCCGACCCCATTGCTGACAAAGGATCGGATCGTGCCGCCGGATTCCTCGCACAACTTGGTGTAGTGCGTGACCGTCATGGGCAGGCTGTCGGCAGCGGCCGCCGCCGGACCGGCAGTCAAAGCCAACGAGGCGGCGCATGCAATCCCGCCGATCACCATCAAGAAAGTCCGCGCGCCCATCATGCTGAACCCTGCCGTCCGGGTGGTAACCTTGCGGGGTGGAGACTAGCTTCCCTCATCGCTGTTGTCATGTCCGCCCGGCGGCTTGCCAAATGTCTTCAAGACTTGGAGATTGCGGCTGCATCGTCGGGGCACGGGATTGACCCGGCGTTGCGTGAGGGGGACAACACAGCGTGGCTGATGGCAAGCTCGTCATTCTGACCGCCGCGTCGGAAAACCACGCGCGGCCGCTTTTCAATCTGCTCGCCAGCATTGACCATCACGAGCCGGGCACGGAGATCATCATCTATGATCTGGGCCTCTCCAAAGCAACACTACGCAAGCTGCGCAAACAGCGGCGCAATGTGTCGCCGTTCCCCTTTTCCGACTATCCGCCCCATGTCGCTCCCGACCGCCTGCGCACCTATGCCTGGAAGCCGATCATGATCTACAAGACGCTGCAGCGCGAGGGTGCGCCGCTGCTCTATCTCGATGCCGGCGACCTGCTGCACGCGCCTTTGAGGCGCATTCGGGCGGAGCTGGAACGGATCGGATTCTATTGCCCGCTGAGCACGGGAACGATCGGCCGCTGGTGTCATCCGGCGACTCTTGAGGCCATGCGGGTGGAGCCTGGCATCCCCGACGACCTGATGCGCAACGCCGCGATCATCGGCTTCGGTGATAGTGCGCTGGCGCGGGAGCTTGCAGCGCAGTGGTACGAGTGCGCGCTCCGCCCGGAGATCATCTGCCCGCCCGGCGCGACCGTGCAAGGCGGCCACCGGTTCGATCAGGCGGTGCTGTCGATATTGCTGGCACGGGCGCGGCGGCGCGACGGCTTCGCGCCGGAAGACGAGCCATTGGACATCAGCTGCCACAACGATCGCCTGCTTCAGCGCGAGGCGAGATACTTCATGACCCGCGCAGCCCCGCGGCGCGGACGAGCGCGCGCCAGCCGCAATCGCGTGAAGCGCCGCATGCGATTGCGGAACCGCGTGTGGCGCGGCCTGAAGCGCGGCTGGCGGCGTATGGTGGCGATGGTCGATGGCTGAAGTTCTGCCGCTCACCGTCGTCACCGGCGCGAGCAGCAACCACTTCCGTTGCCTGTGCAATTTGCTGTCCAGCATCGACCGTCACGAGCCGGGCACCCAGGTGATTGTCTATGATCTTGGGCTGCAAGAGGAAGAAGCCCGCCGGTTGCGCGGCCAAGGACGCACCGTACGAACGTTCGAATTCGACCGCTATCCGCCTCATTTTGGCCGCACGGCGAATCTCACGCTGCCCTACAGCTGGAAGCCGGTCATCGTCCATGACCTGGCTGGAGAGTTTCCACATGCAATACTGTGGCTCGACGCTGGCGACCTCGTGCACGAGCGGCTGGATCGAGTGCGCGCCGAGCTCGCCTCGGTTGGCATCTATACGCCGACCAGCCGCGGCACGATTGCGGACTGGACCCACCCGCTGACGCTGAAACGGCTCAACGCGGGGCCGGAGATTGGCCACGTCCGCAACCGTAACGGCGCGATCGTGGGCTTCGGAACCACCGAACGCGCGCGCGAGATCTTGCTCGCATGGCGCGATGCCGCGATGAACGAGGGCATCATGCTTCCGGACGGGTGGACCCGCGAGCTGCATCGCGGCGATCAGGCGGTGCTTTCGGTGCTGATCGCCCAGGCGCGTCAAAGGCAAGCGTTCCAGCTTGCCGACAGCTACCTCGGCATCAGCATCCACCATGATCGTGCGACCGCGGACGAAGCGGCCCGGCTCATGGTCGTGACCGCAGAGGAGGCGCGTCAGGTCCGAGCCGCCAGGATGGCAAGGCGGCGCGATGCGGCAAGGACCGGCCGTCACGAGACGAGGCCGGCCAGAAAGAAGAAGCGCGGTCTCGCGCGCCTTTGGTCCAGACTCAAGAGGCTGGTGCGACGCGCCCTTGCCGTTCCGAATCACCCCCGCCGCAGATAGATCGACGCCAGGAGGATCGCGAGCAGCACCGACCAGACGATCAGGCTGATCCGGGTCGATTGCTGCGCGCTGCGCCGTTCCAGCCAGGTGCGCGGCTTGATGCCCTTGGCCAGGAACACCAGCTGCGCGGCGAGGTTGACGCACACGATGTTGACGGCGAGAAGCGCGCCGGCGCCCATGGCCAGCTCGAAGCGGCCCGTCCCCAGCATGTAGCCGAAGGTCGCGGCCGGCGGCAGCAGCGCCACCGCCACCATCACGCCGACCAGAGTGCTCGACAGCCCGCTGGTCAGCGACAGCGCGCCGGCGGCGCCCGACGCCAGCGCCAGGGCGACACTGTCGAATCCGATGACTGTGCGGGACACCAGTTCCGGACCGGAATACTGGTTGGGCAGCACGAGCCCCGCCAGCGCTGCACCGGCGATGCTCAAGGCAATGCCGATCAGGTTGGTTGAGGCGGCGCGCGTGATCAGTTGCCGGTCGCCGATCGCGCTGCCGAACGCCAGCGCCACATTGGGACCGAGCAGCGGCGCGATCAGCATCGCGCCGATCACGACCGCGATGTTGTCCTCGAACAACCCGATCGCCGCCACCACGGTCGAGATGAGGACGAGCAGAAGGAAGGTACGGCTCGCCTCCGCGCCATGCGCGATGTCGACATAGAGCTCCTCGCGCGTCGCCAGCTCCGGCGCCCGCTTTGCGTCCGGGCTGAGCTCGGGCTCGGGGATCGTCGCGTCGACCGGCAGGATGGTGAGCCGCCACGCCTTGTCCTTGCCCAGCGCCGCCTGGAGCTGATCGATCAGCTCCTGCTGCCGTTCGGGATGAGCCAGGATGCGGAACAGCTGCGTGCCTTTTCCATTTGGCTGGTCGGCCCGCCAATCCAGTGCGCCGTACTTCTCAGCGGTGGCGGCAAGCGTGTCCGCATAGCCCGAACCGGCGACAATTTCGATGATCCTGCTTGGCATGATGACGGCCTCCCCGCAGCAACGCCCCCGCCCCGCGCCTCAATGCAGCTGTTGCCCCAGCTCCTGCAGCAGGCGGGCGGCGCGCTGGCGCTGCTGGTCGTTCTCCGCGAGCTCGAGGTAGCGCGTCAGGGCGCGGCGCGCAGCCAGCAGATTCTCCAATCGCGCATTCAGGATTCCGCTTTCGCGCCACAGCTCCGCCTGGTTCGGCGCGATCCACAGCATCCGTTGCAGCGCGCGCTCGGCGCCCTTGAGGTCGCCTTCCTGGATCCGCCGCACCTTGATGTTGTTCTGCAGGCGGATGAGGATCTGGCGGTTGGTCAGGGGCGCGAAATGCTCCGGCTTCACTTCTGTCTTGTCGGTCGATTGCGCCTTCAGCAGCTGGCGCAGATCCTGAATCGAGCGCGTGACCCCGCCGGCGAACGGGTCGAGGATGACCGCCTGCCGGTCGCCATGCAGGCGGATCACGAAATGGCCGGGGAAATTGAGTCCTTCGACGTGCCAGCCGAGCGCACGGGCCGCGTGGATATAGAGGATGGAGAGCGCGACCGGAAGCCCGCGCCGGCGTTCGATCACCTCGACCAGATCGGCGTTGCGCAGATCGTCATAATTCTCATCGTCGCCGCGATAGCCGAACTTCTCCGCCATCACATAGCGCAGCGCGTCGCAGCAGGCGTCGAGCTTCTCGTCGCTCGGCTGCAATGCGTCAAGCGCCGCGGCATGGCGCATCTCGGTCACGATGGCGGCGAGATGCGCGCGGCTAGGCGCCAGGTCGAGCGTGCGTCGCTCATGCGACGCGCACTGCAATGCGGCCTCGGCAAGGTCGATGGCGTCGTCGGCGCCTTCGCCGAAGCGGCGCAATGCGTTCTCTGCCGTGCTCGATTTCACCACGACAAGACCTTCATGATCCGCGCGACTGGCTTGCCTGGGCGACGCCGTCGAGGCCCGGTTGCTTCGCCGCCGGCAGGATCTCGGGCGCTTTCGCGGGCGGCGGCGGCTCGGGCAGCAGCGGATCGGTCTTCAATCGCACATAGTTCTTCACGTCGCGTACATAGGCGACATCGCGCGCGTGATCGATCACGCGCTGGACCTCGTCCTGGTTCTGGCCCACGCCGATCAGATACACGACGTCGTCGATGCATTCGACCGAGTAGTTGTTGGCCCGCACACCCCGGTCGACAAACAGCTTCAGCCAGACCATGCGCGCCAGATACTCGTCCTGCGCGATCTGGCCGAGGTCGCGCGCATTCTGGACCTTGATGTCGTTGATGACTTCGCGCACGCCGGGCTCTTCCCACGCCGCCTTGACCGCGATCAGTCTTTGTTCCTGCGTCTGGACGACACCGCTCAGCAGCACGCGCCCTTCCTGCACCTGCAGATGCACGTTCTGCGCCACCGCAAGATCGGCGGCGGCGAACCGTGCGTTGATGGCGATCCACATGCGATTGTCGTCGAGGCCTTGATAGAGCCCGCGTTCCTGGGTCGCGAGGTCGGCGGTGTAGGCGGCGGCGCCGATCGCGGTCCCGACCGGCGAGCAGCCCGCCACCGCCCCGCATACGACGAGGAGAAAGGGTGCTGCCAGGCCGCCTGCGACTCGCATGCGGGCTACTATGCCCTAACGGGATTCGGCTTGCCATGCCGCCGGAAAATGCCGCGGCCAGCCCCAATGCAGTGCGCGTGCCAGATTGGTCCACGGCCAGCGTGTCGGTTCCGTGACGGTGATGGCGTCGAGCCTGAGTTCCAGCCCATGGCAATCGCCGCGCCGCGTTAGAAACACCTCCGCCGCGCGCGCCACCCGCGCCTGCTGGTGGGGCGAGATCGCGAACAAGGCCGCATCGGCGGCGCCCTCGCCCGGCGCCAGGCCGGAGGAGCGCCGCTTCACCTCGACCGCCGCCAGCACCTGTCCGCGCCGCGCGAGGATATCGACCTCGCCGGCCGGGCATCGCCAATTGACCGCCAGGATGCGATAGCCCTTGAGCCGCAGCAGCCAGCACGCAATCCGCTCCGCCCGCCTGCCGGAGAGATAGGCGCGTTGGCGGTTGCGCTTCACCGGCCGCCCGCCTTTTCAGCAAGCGCCAGCGCCCTTGCATAGACCTCGCGCTTCGGCTTGCCGGTCGCGGCACTCACCGTTGCCGCGGCATCTTTCACGCTCATGGTGGCGAGCGCGCGGCGCAGCAGCGCGTCGACGTCCTCCGCCGATGCGGCTTCCTCTTCCGGCGGACCAACCACGATCACGATCTCGCCTTTCGGCGGCCCGGCTTCCTCGTAGTGAGCGATCAGCGCCGCGAGCCGGTCGCGACGCACCTCCTCGAACAGCTTGGTGAGCTCGCGCGCCACCGCCGCCTTGCGGTCGCCCAGCACAGCCTGCAGATCGCGCAACGAGTCCACCAGCCGCGGCGCGGTCTCGAAGAACACCAAGGTCACCGGTGCGCGCGCCGCTTCCGTGATCGCATCGCGCCGCGCCTTGCTCTTGGACGGCAGGAAGCCGCCGAACAGGAAGCGGTCGCTCGGCAGGCCCGATAAGGCGAGGGCCATGATCGGCGCGCTCGGCCCGGGCAGCATGGTGACGGATAGCCCCTCCGCCACCGCCGCTTGCACCAGCTTGTAGCCGGGATCGGAGATCAGCGGGGTGCCCGCATCGCTGACCAATGCCACGCGCTCCCCCGCTCTGACCCGCGCCAGGATCTTGGGCCGCGCGGTCTCGGCATTGTGGTCGTGATAGGGCATCAGCGGCTTCTCGATGCCGGCGGCGGCCAGCAGCTTGGCGGTGACGCGGCTGTCTTCGCAGGCGATCAGGTCGGCGTTCTTCAGCCCCTCGAGCGCGCGCGCCGTAATGTCGCCCAGATTGCCGATTGGAGTGGCGATGAGGATCAGAGACCCAGCCGCAGGTTCCCCTGGCCGCCTGGTTTCGGTGCCGGGTTCGCGTTTACTTCGCAGTTGGCTGTGGCTAGGCTTCATGCGCGATCGGATTCTAAGGTGACGGGAAAATCAGAATGATGCAGGCGGTCTCGCGGGATGTTGCGCAACGGGCGAAGCGCTGGGTCGGCGCTCTTCTCCTTCTCGTCGCCGGCTGCGCGCCCAATGTACCGCCGCCGGCACCGCCAAGCCAGCCTGCCCTGCCCCCGCCGCAATATGAGACCGTGCCGGCCACGCCGGCCGAAACCGGCACCAAGATCGGCCTCATGCTGCCCTTGTCGGGACCACAGGCGGCGCTCGGCCGCAGCTTGCTGCAGGCCGCGGAGATGGGGCTGTTCGAGGTCGGCGACGACAGCTTCACATTGCTGGTCGAAGACACCGCGACACCGGCCGGCGCCGATTCCGCCGCGCGCAAGCTGCTGGCGGACGGCGCGAAGATCCTGCTCGGTCCGCTGTTCTCGACCGAGACACGCGCGATCGCGCCGATCGCGCAGGGCGCCCATGTGCCGGTGCTCGCTTTCACCAACGACCGGTCTGCCGCGCAACCTGGCGTCTATGTCCTGGGCGTCACGCCGCAGGACGAGGTGGAGCGCGTGGTGCAATACGCCGCCGGCCAAGGCGTGCAGCGCTTCGCGATCCTCACGCCGACCTCGCCCTACGGCAATATCGTCTCCCAGGCCTATCGCAAGGCGATCCAGGATACCCACACGATCCTGGCGCAGATGATGTTCTACGACCCCAACTCACCGGACTACACCAAGGCAGTAGAGCAGATCTCGATCGCGTTCCAGAACGATCCGTTCGATGCGCTGATGCTGCCCGAGGGTGGCGCCAGGTTGCGCCAGATGGGCCCTCTCCTGCCCGCTTTCCAGATCGGCCCGCAGACCGTGCAGATTCTCGGCACCGGATTGTGGGCCGGCGATCCGAGGCTGGCGCAGGAAACCGGCCTCGCCGGCGGCTGGTTCGCCGCCACGGCGCCCGACAAGTGGCAGCAATTCGCCGACCGCTATGCCGGCGTCTATGGCGCGGCTCCGGACCAGCGCGCGGCATTGGTCTATGACGCCATCACCCTCATCGTCGCGATCGGCAAGGGCAACCCGGCACCGGTCTACGACGACGCCAGGCTCACCGACCCCAGCGGCTTCTCCGGCGTCACCGGCGTGTTCCGCCTGAACGCCGACGGCACCGTCGAACGCCAGCTCGCAATCATGCAAGTCGTCCCCGGCGGCGCCGTCATCCGCGAGCAAGCGCCCGGCACGTTTGCGGCGTCGGTGAATTATTGATGATGTTTCAAGGTCCGCATACTTACTCCCGTCACCCCGGCCAAGCGAAGCGCGAGCCGGGGTCCACTTCTCCGTCGCACGAAAAGCGGTGAGCTACTGGACGTACTTCCTTTGCAACAAACCCCGCGGCACGTTCTACATCGGAATGACCGGCTACCTCGTCAAACGCGTCGCCGAACATCGCGATGGCGTGGTTGAAGGCTTCACCAAGCGATACGGAGTAAAGCGGCTCGTGTATTTCGAAGAGGACGCAACGGCATTGGAAGCGATCAAACGGGAAAAGACCCTGAAGCGCTGGCCGCGCGCGTGGAAGATTGCTTTGGTCGAACGCTCCAATCCTCATTGGGACGATTTGTTCGAAAGCATTGCGCAGTGAATCTCCACGTCTGCTGCCACACTCCTTTCGTCACCCCGGACAAGCCGCGATAGCGGCACGATCCGGGGTCCACGGATACGCTCGGCGTCAAGCCTTTCCGTGGACCCCGGCTCGCGCTTCGCTTGGCCGGGGTGACGGGGGAAAGTGCCTTCGGTTACGAGCCAGACAGGATGCATCGCATGCCCTCCCCCATGTACATCGATCCGCGGCTTGCCGCGTGTTACGACGCGATCAATCCGCCAGATGCGGCGGACGCGTTCTATCTCGCGCTCGCCGGCGATGCGCCGAAGGTCGTGCTCGATATGGCGTGTGGCACCGGGCGGCTCGCGGTGAGCCTGGCGGAGCGCGGCCATCGCGTGACCGGCGCCGATCCTTCGGCCGGCATGCTCAAGGTCGCGCGCAGCCGCCCGGGAACCGAGCGCGTGACCTGGGTGGAGAGCGATGCCGCAAGCCTCGCGCTCGCGACGCGCTTCGATCTCATCATCATGACCGGCCACGCGTTCCAGGTCCTGTTGAGCGACGATGAGGTGCGCGCGGGCCTGGGCGCGCTGCGGCGTCATCTGGCGCCCGATGGCCGTCTCGCTTTCGAGACGCGCAATCCCTTGGCCGAGGAATGGCGCGGCTGGATCCCCGGCCTGACGCGCGAGATCGTGCAGGTGCCGGGCATCGGCGCAGTCGAAGTCTATAACGACATCGCATCGGCCGAGAGTAATCTCGTCACCTACGAGACCCACTTCCGATTTGCGCCGGACGACAAAGTGGTTGCGCGCGACACGCTGCGCTTCATGAGCCAGGCCGAACTCGCCGCATTCCTGGCCGATGCCGGCTTTCGCGATCTTACTTGGTTCGGCAACTGGGACCGTTCGCCGGTCAGCGCAACGAGCCCGGAGATCATCGCCGTCGCGCGCTGATCTCCGCGCTCGCAACGCGGTTTTCGCCTGCGTGTTGCCGCGCTAATCTCGCTGCAAAGCCAACCAACGAGGAACCCCCATGCCGAAGACCCACGCCATCCGCATCGAAAAGACCGGCGGACCGGACCAGATGAAATGGGTGGAAATCGACCTGCCGGCGCCGGGCAAGGGCGAGGTGCAGCTGAAAAACCTCGCCTGCGGGCTCAACTTCATCGACACCTATCATCGCACCGGGCTCTATCCGGTGCCGCTGCCGACCGGGCTCGGGCTCGAGGCCTGCGCGATCGTGGAAGCGCTGGGCGAAGGTGTCACCGGGTTCAAGGTCGGCGACCGCGTGGCGCACGGCACCGGGCCGCTCGGCGCCTATGCCGAGCGGCGCAACTATCCCGCCGACAAGCTGATAAAGATTCCCGACGCGATCGACGACAAGACCGCCGCCGCCATGATGCTGCAGGGCATGACGGTCGAATACCTGATCCATCGCACCTATCCGGTGCAGAAGGGCGATTGGGTGCTGCTGCACGCAGCTGCGGGCGGCGTCGGTTCGATCGCGTCGCAATGGCTGAACAGGCTTGGCGCGCAGGTGATCGGGACCGCGGGCTCGCCGGAGAAGCTGCAGCTCGCGAAAGAGCAGGGGTGCCATCACGTCATCAACTACCGCACCGAGGATTGGGTGAAGCGGGTCAAGGAGATCACGGGCGGGCAGGGGTGCGCCGTGGTCTATGACGGCGTCGGCAAGGACGTGTTCCTGCAGTCGCTCGATTGCCTCAAGCCGCGCGGCTACATGGTGACGTTCGGCAACGCCTCCGGCCCGTCGCCCGACATCTCGCCGCTGATCCTCAGCCAGAAGGGCTCCCTGTTCCTGACCCGGCCGACCCTGATGGCCTATGTGGCGACCCGGGCCGAGCTCGAGCTCTCCGCCAACCGGGTGATCGACGCGATCACCAAGGGCTGGGTCAGGATCAAGGTCGGCCACACCTATCCGCTGAAGGACGCGGCCCAGGCCCACCGCGACCTGGAAGCGCGCAAGACCACCGGTTCGGTGGTGCTGATCCCGTAAGGGGCGACGCCTGGAGCCAATGCAAAACCGGCCGCCGGGGGTGCCGGCGGCCGGTCTGTTGTCATCCCCGCGGGGTCGGGTTAGCTGCGGATCGCCGTCCCCCAAGGTTTGACAATGCGGTAGTCTCGCTTCCGTGGGCCGGTTTAGGCCCAATGTCACAGGTCTTACGTCGCAGGAGGTCGCTTGGATGCAGGTTAAATCGCTGAATTTCTTGACCCAATGGTGGAGACAGAACCGTTTCCGGTCAAATCACGGTGGCGTGAGATAACGAAATCGTATCATTACATTTCGTCATCTTGCGCGATTCTCCATCACGACGCATCCTCTCGGTCTTTATACTTGTCTGCGAAATGAGTCCCATGAACCTGCCACTGACGACCCAGCCGCCCGTCACCGCCCGCGATCGCCTGATCGAGACGGCGGTCACCTTATTCAACCGCCATGGCTTTCATGCGACTGGCGTCGATCGGATCGTGGCGGTTGCCAAGGTGGCGAAGAAGACGCTCTACGCTCATTTCCCGTCCAAGGAAGAGCTCATCCTGGCGGCCCTGTCGCGCAAGCGCGGGTTCTTCGCCGAGCGGTTCCTGCCCGAGGTGTTGGCGACATCGGACGACCCCCGGCAGCGTCTGCTGACCCTGTTCGAGCTCGCCAAGAGCTGGTTCACCGATCCGGAATTCTATGGCTGCCTGTTCGTCAATGCGGCGGTGGAATATTCGGATGCCGGCCATCCGATCAATGCCTGCGCGCGCGAGTTCAAGACCCTGCTGCGTAATTTCGCGCGCGAGCAGGCGGTGGCGGGCGGCGCTGCCGACCCGGACACCCTCGCCGACCAGATCGCGCTGCTGTTCGAAGGTGCGACGACGGTCGCCCAGGTTTCCGCCCGGCCCGACGCCGCGTTGACCGCGAAAGCCATCGCCGCGCAATTGATCGACCAGGCGTTCGGCGCTCAGAAACAGTCCGCATAGGCGAACATCGCCGGCATCCCGCCGGTGTGGATGAAGACGACCGTCTCGTCGGCGTGGATCGCGCCCGTGCGGACCAGGTCGATCAGCCCCGCCATCGCCTTGCCCGCATAGACCGGATCGAGCACGATCCCTTCCAGCGTCGCCAGCAGGCCGACGGCTTCGCGCATGGCTGGTGTCGGGATTCCATAGCCGGCCCCGGCATAGCCGCTGCGGATCTTCACTGCGTCGTCCCGCACCTTCGATTGCAATCCGATCTTGCCGGCGCAAGCTTGCGCGATCCGCCGCACGTCCGCCATCAGGGCTTCGGCTTCGTTCTCGACGTCGATGCCGAGCACCTCGGTGCCGGCGCTGGCCAGCGCCATTCCAGCCACCAGCCCCGCTTGCGTGCCGCCGGATGCCGTCGCGAACAACACGCGATCGATCGCGATGCCGGCTTCCTTCGCCTGCTCCTGCAACTCCAGCGCCGCCGCGACGTAGCCCATCGCACCGGTCTCGTTCGAACCGCCGGTCGGGATGTGATAGGGCGCTTCGCCCTGGTCGCGCAGCTTCGGCAGCAGGCGCGCGACGGCGTCGGATCGCGTCTCTCCCGGAGCGCACAGATGGACCGTGGCGCCCAATACGCGATCGAGCAGCATGTTGCCGTTCTCGCGGTAGATCGCCGTTGCGATCGGAACCTGGTGATCCAGCACGAGGTGGCATTTGAGCCCGGCCTTCGCCGCCGCCGCAGCGGTCTGGCGCACATGATTCGATTGCAGGCCGCCTTCCGTCACCACCGAGGTCGCGCCGCACTTGAGCGCATCGCCGATCAGGAACTCGGCCTTGCGCGTCTTGTTGCCGCCGAGCGCGAGGCCGGTGCAATCGTCGCGCTTGATGTAGAGGCGCGGGCCGCCGAGATGCTGGCGCAATCGGTCGAGCGGTTCGAGCGGCGTCGGCAGATGGGCGATGCGAAATCGCGGGAAATCGGACAGCGGCATGGCGCGGCTCCACGCAGGACAGAGGTTCGACGGTTCGTTGCAAACCGCGACTCACTATGAGCCAGACCAGTCGTTCCCGGCGAGATCAAAATGGACGGACCGCGATCAGGGACCGCGGCCCGTCCGAAGCGCGGCACGCCGTGCGATGGGGCTGCGCCACCCACCGGGGACGATGAGCCGCCGCGCTTCGGTGGAGTTACGCGGCTCCGTCGCACCCGGATGCAACCGCGCTCGTGCGGCGGCCTGCTAAACCGGGATCACAACGCCGCCGAGCCGATGCGTCATTCCCTGTGCAGGCCGTAGCGGCGGATCTTCCGGTGCAAGGTCGCGCGCGAGATGTCGAGCAGCGCCGCGGTCGCCGTGACGTTCCAGCCGGTGCGGGTGAGCGCGACGCGGATCATGCGCGCCTCCACGATATCTTCGGCAGCGCCGGCGTTGCCTGGCCTATGCAACTCCGGCGGCAAGTGACGCGGCAACAGAAGTGCCGGCGCACCGCGCGCCGCTGAGCCATCGGTCGATTCCATCGCGAGTGCGACGGCGAAGCGCGCGGCGTGGCGCAATTCGCGCAGGTTGCCCGGCCAATCGTAGGCGGCCAGCATCCGCATCGTTTCGTCGCCCACAACAACCGTGCAGCCGGCGCGCGCGGCCTCTTCCGCGACGATGGCGCGGACCAGCGCAGTACGGTCGGTGCGTTGGCGCAGAGCGGGCAGGGCGAGGGTTGCGCCACTCAGGCGGAAGAACAGGTCCTGCCGGAATTGGCCCTCGCGCACCTGTTTCGGCAGGTCGTGCAAGGTCGCGGAGATGATTGCGATATCGATCGATACGGGTTGGGTCGCGCCGACTGGCGTGAATTCCTGCTCTGACAACACCTGAAGCAGGCGGGTCTGCAGCGACAGCGGCATGTCGCCGATCTCGTCCAGGAACAGCGTGCCGCCGTCCGCCTCGACCAGGCGGCCCTTGAAGCCGGCGGTTGCGGCGCCGGTGAAGGCGCCGGGCCGATAGCCGAACAGCTCGCTTTCGATGAGCTCATGCGGGATGGCGGCGCAATTCACCGCGACAAAGGGCCTGCCGGCGCGCCGGCTGGCGTTGTGCAGCGCGCGTGCGAACAGGCCCTTGCCGCAGCCGGTTTCGCCGCGCAGCAGGATCGGCAGGCCGCGATCGAGGATGCGGCGCGCGATGTCGACGTTGACCAGCATCGTGGCGTCGCCGCCGACCAGCGCGTCGAGGTCGTACTCCGGGATGTCCTTCGCCCGCACGTCTTTGGCGATGGCAGCGCGGGTGCGTCCGCCGATGGGTCTTTCGCGCGGCGCAGCGACTGCATCCGACGCGGACGGCGCGCGGGGCCCGAGATTCGCGGCGCCAATCGATACGTCGCTGGCAACGGGCGCGGCTTGCGAGAGATGGGTCGGGGCGTCGATGTCGGCGAACTTCGCATAAACGGCCTTGCCGCCCGCCAGGTCCACGCGTAGCGGCGCGTCCGCCGCGAGCAGCTGATCGAAGGTCACGCCGAGCACCTGCTCGATCGAGCGGCCGACAAGATCGCTCGCGGGTTGCCCACCGCACTGCGCGTTGTTGAGCGCCGGCGCCAGCCAGGAATGGACCCGGTTGCCGACCTCGACGATGCGCCCGCGCTCATCCACCGCCAGGCGCACCTCCGTCGCGATGTCGGAAAACGTGCCGTAGCGTGACAGCCGCAGGATCATCCGCGCGGCATGCCGATGCCCGAAATAGAGGTTTTCGATGCGCCGGGTGGCCGCGGTGACGATCTCGCGCATGATTGCCTGGCTGCCGTGATCCGTGGGTCGCGCCGTCGACACGTCGAGGATGCCGACCAGTTCGCCTTCAGCGCCGAACACCGGCGCCACCGTGCAGGTGAGGGTGGTGTTGCGCACGGAGAAATGATCGCCCATTACGATGGAGAGCGGCCGGTGCTCCTGCAGGCAGGTGCCGACGCCGTTGGTGCCCTGCTGCGTCTCCGCCCAGATCGACCCGATATAAAGACCGTGCCCGCGTGCGCCGCTCAGCAGCTTGTCGGAGCAGCGATAGTCGACGGTGATGCCGGTGGCGTCGGTCAGCAGGATCACGTAGTCGCGGCCGCCGATCCGGGAGAACAGCCGGTCGATCTCGCCGCGCGCGACGCCGATCAGGTCGGCAACCGGGGCCCGACGATCGGCCACTTCGCTGTGCGTAAGGACGGTGGGGGGCGGCGTGCGATGCGGCTCAAGCCCGTATTTCGCCACGCAGCGCTGCCAGCTTCGCACCACCAGCGGCGGTTCGCGCCCGTCGCCGCGCGCCGCGCCGCGCATGTGCATTGAGGACATGACGCGCTGGACATGGGCCATGTCGGACATGACGCCTTCCTCCCGCCTCCGGCCATGCGGCGTTCGCCGCGCTGTTCCGGAGATCTCCCGCGCGCCCCGCGCTGCGCTTTCAGCGCTTGTTGAAGACGGCGGCCAGTGCCGTCGCACAGGGCTTTGAAAAGAGTGTTGCACAGATGGCGCAGCCCATAAAGCGCTGCCGTCCGTACGGCGGTGGAACTGTCGCATTTGCTACACCGATGTTTGCGACAGCATCGCGCGTGCGACGGCAGCCGCACGCTAAGGGATTGATTCCGCTGGGTGAGCAACGCAGGCACGCCGCTTGCTGCGACGGCAGCGTGCCGGCGCCGGAGGCGGCGTGGGAGATCAGGAGGGATCATGCAACACAGTCGCGAATTTCTGCTCACCGCCTATCGCAGCATGGCGACGATCCGGCGGTTCGAGGATCGGGTGCATGACGAATTCGCCGCCGGCAAGATTCCCGGCTTCGTCCACCTTTATGCCGGCGAGGAAGCATCCGCCGTCGGCGTCTGCTCG